>JBIIPZ010000003.1:0-100929 GCA_044342325.1 Terrimicrobiaceae bacterium | reverse complement strand
CCCTTCAATACGGTAGCGGCATTACGGTCGATCTCTCCGGTCGCATCAAAAACAGCGCCAGCGCCATGTTTATTGATACCAACGGGCAAAGTGTGTCCCTTAACAGCGTCTTGGATTCCAGCAATAGCGCAGGCCTCACTAAAACCGGTAGCGGCACATTGACCCTCAATGCTTCAAACACCTACACTGGCAACTCAACCATCAGCGCCGGCATCCTTCAGATCGGCAACGCAAATGCGCTTGGCACTTCGGGAAACATTACATTTGGTGGTGGAGCCCTTCAATACGGTAGCGGCATTACGGTCGATCTCTCCGGTCGCATCAAAAACAGCGGTAGCGCCATGTCGATTGATACCAACGGACAAAGCGTGACCTTTGCCAGTATCTTGGATTCCAGTAATAGCGGCGGCCTTACTAAAAACGGCAGCGGCACATTGACCCTCAACGCTTCAAATACCTACACTGGGGCCACAACCATCAATGCCGGCACGCTGAGCATCGCGGCCATCACCAATGGCGGTGTGGCAGGGGCCTTGGGTAACTCCACGAACGCCGCAGCCAACCTCGTGCTCGGTGGCGGAACGCTCCTCTACACAGGCAGCAACGGCTCGACCGACCGCAACTTCACGCTCTCGAACGCCACAACCAGCGTGATCGATGTTTCTTCGGCAGGCACCACTCTCACTATCTCTGGAACTGCCACAACGACAACAGGCGGCCTGACTAAAAACGGTAGCGGCACGCTTCTGCTTGCTGGCAGCAATAACTACACCGGCGATACTACGGTTAACAGCGGTATCCTTCAAATAGGAGCCAACAATCGCATCAGCGACTCCAGCACCCTCCGCGTCAATGGAGGCACCTTTAATATGGCCACTTTCAACGATACCGTGGCCGGGGTAATTCTTTCGGCGAACGGAACAATCAGCGGCACAAACCCCATCCTGACCTCAACCAGCGACTTCATTTTGGAAAACGGAACGGCAGCGGCCATTCTGGCAGGAACAGTCGGTGTCAATAAAACCACATCCGGCACCGTCACGCTCTCCGCTGCGAACACCTACTCCGGTGCCACAACAATCAATGCCGGGACACTCCAGATCGGAAATGGCGGCACCACCGGGGCGCTATCCTCTTCCAGCGCGATCACCAACAACGGCACCCTCGTCTTCAATCGCTCAAATGCCATCACGCAAGGCACGAATTTCGCCAGCGGCATTTCCGGCACCGGCAATGTCACTCAAGCCGGCACCGGCACCCTCACCTTCAATGGCACCAACAGTTACACCGGCACCACCACGATCTCAGCCGGCACTCTTGCCCTCAACAGTTCTGCCAGCAACAACTCCACGATCTCGGGCAACATCCTAATCAACGGCGGAACGCTGAACTACGGAAGCGCGATCAGCGACCAAATTTCCAACTCCGCTACGGTCACTCTCAGCAGCGGCAGCTTCGCATTGGTAAACAGAGACGAAACCATCGGCACGATAGCCATGTCCGGGGGAGCTTTGTCCATGACCAGCGGCGTCTTGACCCTATCTTCCGATGCAGGCTTCACGGGCGGCACGATCTCGATGACTGTCGCGGGTGGTAGTATCGTTACCGCAGGGCAGACCACCCTCGGAAATGTGACCTTCTCCTATAGCAACGCAAGCAATGCCACAAAGGGTCTGATCTTTTCGAGTGGTCTGATTGTGGACGCCAACACGACAGCCAACTTCACCAATGCTTCCACCGGTGTTGGTCGGATCAGTTTGGAGGGATCGACCCAAGTCTTCGATGTCGGGGCCTCCGCAAACATGAATATCGGCTGGGCACTCGCCTCCACCAACTCTTCCGGCGCCCTCACCAAAAACGGCACCGGAACTCTGACCCTTTCTGCGGCAAACACCTACACCGGAACCACCACAGTCAATGCAGGCACGGTTTCGCTCAACAATGTAAACGCCCTCCAAAATAGCACACTCGATACCGGCACCTCCGGGTCGCAGGCACTGGCCTTCAGCGTAGCCGGTGCCAACACCTACAACATCGGGGCCATCCAAGGCGGCGACACCTTGGATTTTGGAAACAATACAATCAGCGTTGGCGCCAATAACGCTGCCACGAGCTTCACAGGCACCCTCGCCGGTTCCGGCGGCAACCTCACCAAGGTGGGTTCCGGCGCGTTCACGCTCTCCGGCAACAATAGCTACACCGGCACCACTACCATCTCCGGCGGCACAATCCGCCTCGGCAACGCCGTCAGCAACAACTCCACCATCTCAGGCGACATCCTGATCAATGGCGGAACGCTGAACTACGCAACGACGGTGAATGACCAAATTTCAAACTCCGCCACAGTCACGCTCAGTAGCGGCAGCTTCGTATTGGCAAACAGAGACGAAACCATCGGCGCGATAGCCATGTCTGGGGGAGCCCTGTCCATGAGTAGCGGCATCTTGACTCTTTCTTCCAATGCTGGCTTCACGGGCGGCACGATTTCGATGACTGTCGCGGGCGGTAGCATCATTACCACAGGGCAGACTACGCTTGGAAATGCCACCTTTTCCTATAGCAACGCAAGCAATGCCTCAAAGGGGCTAATCTTGCTCAGCGGTCTGGCTGTAGATGCTGATACCACGGCCAACTTCACCAACGCTTCTACGGGCCTTGGTCGCATCAGTTTGGAGGGGTCGACCCAAGTCTTCGATATCGGGGCTTCCGCAAACATGAATATCGGCTGGGCGGTCGTCTCCTCCAACTCTTCTGGCGGCCTGACCAAAAACGGCACCGGCACCATGACCCTCTCTGCGGCCAACACCTTCAGCGGCACGGCCACCATCAATCAGGGCACACTTTCTCTCGGCAACTTAAACGCTCTTCAAAACAGCACACTCGATACCGGCATCTCTGGGTCGCAGGCGGTGACATTCGGCGTGGCTGGCGCCAACACCTATAACATCGGAGCCATCCAAGGCGGCGACACCTTGGATTTTGGAAGTAACACAATCAGTGTCGGTGCCAACAATGCCACCACGAGCTTCACCGGCATCCTCGCTGGTTCTGGCGGCAGCCTCATCAAGGTGGGTTCCGGTTCGCTCACGCTTTCCGGTGCCAACACCTACACTGGGTCGACTACCATCAGCGCGGGAACTCTTGTGCTGAACGGCACGAATTCCAACAGTGCCATCACGGTCAACAGTGGCGGCACGCTCGCCGGAAGCGGCACGGGCGGAGCCACCACGATCAACAGCGGTGGCAAGATCGGCCCCAGCAGCTCTCCTGGCATACTCACCGTGGGCAACCTGACGCTCAATGGCGGCGCCACCTACTCGTGGGAAATGGCGGACGCAACCGGCGCAGCCGGCACCGGTTGGGACCAGATCAACGCAACCGGCCTCCTCACCATCGGCTCGAATGCCACCTCGACATTCACGATTGCCATCACATCCTCTGGCAATCCGTCAAACTGGATTTACACCACCTCCAACCAGTCGTGGGACATCATTGATTACGGAACAATCAATGGTTTCAACGCATCCTACTTCACTCTCAACACATCGGCTTTCCAAGGTGATCTGGATGCCCAATCCTCCGCATGGGCCCTTACCGATACGGGCAGCACGCTGCGTTTGACCTACACCTACACTGCGAATACGCCGACCTACACAGGCGGCACGGGCAACTGGTCCACGGGATTCAGCCCAGCCATTACAACCGGCGGCAATGCCACCTTTGCTGGCTTGGGAGGAACTGCGACGAACGACATCGCCTCAGCGACGCTCTCCAGTATCGGCGGCCTCACTTTTGACGGCATAAATTCCTACACGCTGGGGGCAAACTCCGGGTCGGCGGGTTACAACTCCGCTTCAGCCCTCGCCATCGGCGGGGGGGTCACAAACAACTCTATTGTAACCCAGACGATCAATGTCGCCACAAGCTTCGCCGCCAACCAGACAATCTCCGGCAACACGGGTAGCCTTGTTTTTGGCGGAAATGTGGCCGTCGCAGCCAACGCCACACTCACCATGCTGGGCAATAGCAGCACGACTATCAGTGGAGTCGTTAGCGGTGCTGGCGCACTCACCAAGAACAGCAACAGCACCCTGACTCTCTCTGGCAACAATACCTACTCGGGTGGAACCACCATCACTACCGGAACGGTCCTGGTAGGACATGACAAAGCCTTCGGCACCGGCATACTCAGACTCGGCGGGACTATCGCCAGCACCGATGGCACAGACCGCACCATATCGAATAATGTGGGCGGACTCAGCGGAACCTGGTCCTATACATTCGGCCAAGCCAACGGGGGCACAGGCAACCTCACATTTACAGACACAGGCACTGCCACCTTCGCGTCAACAGGTAGCAAAACATTCAACGTCCTAAACACCACTTCATTTGCAAGCTCCCTCATCTCCACCGGCAACGTTACTGTCACAAAGATCGGCGCTGGCACGCTTATCCTGACCGGCAACAGCACCTACTCTGGGTCCACCACCATCAATGCAGGCACGCTGCAGATCGGCAATGGCGGCACAAGCGGGGGGCTTTCGGCCAGCGGCACGATCACCAACAACGGAACGCTGGTCTTCAAGCGCTCCAATACCCTCACGCAAGGCACGGATTTCGCCAACAGCATCAGCGGCACGGGAAATCTCACGCAAGCAGGCAGCGGCACACTCGTCCTAGGTAGCACAAACACTTACACCGGAGCCACCACCATCAGCGCCGGCACCCTCTCGCTCAGCACGGTCACAGCACTCAGTGCGACCTCCGGCGTCAACCTCGCCAACTCCACCACTCTCGCCTACACCGGCTCCGCCGCCACCCTCGACCGCTTGATCTCGGTCACCAGCGGCACCGGCACCATCCGCAACAGCGGCAGCGGACTCCTCACCCTCTCCGGCGGCCTTAGCAAAAATGGCACCACACTCACCCTCGCAGGCGGCAGCAACGGCATCACGGTCAGTAATGCCATCAGTGGCTCAAGCGCGAACTCCGACCTCGTCATCGATGGCGGCACAGTGAACCTCACTGGCACGAACACCTACAACGGCCCGACATCCCTCGTTAACGGCGCGACGCTAAGTGCCAATATCACTAACGCCCTCCCGACCGCGAATGGTCGCAGCGCTATCTCCATCGACGCCACCGGCACCGGCAGCTCCACACTCGCCCTCGGCGCCAGCCAATCCATCGCCTCCCTCACCGGCAACACCACCTCCACCGTCACCCTCGGTTCTAATACCCTCACACTTGGCACCACGAGCGGCAACACCACCTACGCCGGCCGCATCACTGGAAGCTCCAGCTCCGCCCTCGTGAAGGACGGCGCCAGCACCCAAGTCCTCACAGGCAACAACAGCGGCTTCACTGGCACCACAACCATCTCCAGCGGAACCCTCACCGCCGCCTCAGCCGGAGCCATGGGCAATAGCACAGTCATCAATGTCACCGGCGGCTCCTTCCTCGTCACGGCAGAGAACGCCGTCAACGACAACACCGCCATCAATCTCGGTGGCGGCCGCATGGCTGTGAGTGGAACCTTCAATGAAACGGTCGGTGCCCTCACCCTCAGTGCCAACTCGACCCTCGACTTCTCCGGCTTCGTCGGCACCCTCCGCTTCAGTGGCATAGGCTCCTGGGCAACCGGCGCCAACCTCGCCATCTGGAACTGGAGCGGAACCACCTATTGGGGAACACAAGTCAACAATTATGCAACCCCCAGCAATCTCGTCTTCTCCAACAACTCGACCCTCACTTCCAATCTCGCAAACATCAGTTTTTACAGCGACTCAGGCAACAGCTTCGTTGGAAGCGGATTCGAAGTCAGTGGCTTCTCTGGCGGTGGCAGCCAAATCATAGCCGTCCCCGAAACCGAAACCTACTTCTACGCCGTCGCCCTCCTCGCCGGCCTCGTCATCCAATACCTCCGCCGCAGAGCCAAACGAAAACTTTTGCAGGGTCATCGGCCCGCATGACACAAATTTCTAGCACGGAAAGCTTTTTAAGACAAAATTTACAGAATTAGCGGATAAAATCGGCCTTTCAGACAGAAAGACAAAATCTGGTGGAGGGAAAAGAGAAACGCCGCTGAAGTTTGGGTCATGCGAGGACGATGAACCCTCCCTGGTTACGATTCGCGCTGCCGCGCGCCACTCCATATAAAAAATGATTTTGCTATCCATGATTTTGTCAAACCACCTCCGGTGCTCATAGAGACGCTGCTACAGAACCCGCACGGCGCCACAATCTGTCAAAATCGTCACATTCCACCCGTTGAAACGCCCCGTGTTGTTCCCAACTCTCTCCCAGCATGCCCGAGAGTCCTCTCCACCAACCCCACGACAAGCTCGTCAAGTCCACCTTTTCGGACTCCGACAACGCCCGGGCCTTTCTGGAAGCCAATCTACCGCGCAAGCTCACCCGCCGCATGGATTGGAGCTCGTTGACTCTGGTCAGTGGCACTTTCATCGACCCGGAATTCGCCGCCACCTCGAGCGACCTACTATTTACTGCGAAAATCGACGGCCAACCTGCCTTCCTCTACATCCTCTTCGAGCACCAGAACCAGGAAGACCCGCTCATCGGCCTGCGCCTGCTCACCTACATGGTCCGCATCTGGAACGACTATCTCCGCAACAATCCCGGCGCCACGAAACTCCCTCCCATCCTGCCGCTCGTCCTCGCGCAGGACAACAAGCCCTGGACAAGTTCCACCCGCTTCGCTGACTTGATCGACATTTCCGAAGGGGCAGGGGAGGACATCAGAAAACACATCCCCGACTTTGAATTCCAGCTCGTGGAGTTGTTCCGCATGCCGTATGAAAAAATTCTCGGCACGCCGATGGGGATCCTCACCCTGCGAGCGCTCAAAGCCGAAAAACTCCAAGCCCTCCTTGATGACTCCGTCTGGGACGAATCATTACTGGTCCAGTTGTCCCCGGCGTGCTTCGAAATGCTGATGCGCTACATCCTGGACCGCGACCTTGACAAGCCCGCCTTTCGTCGGAAACTACAAACGCTGCACAACCCAAAACTGAGCAAAAACGCCATGTCACTCGCCGAACAATTCCGCCAAGAAGGTCGTCAGGAGGGCCGCCAAGAAGGTCGTCACGAAGGTCGTCAGGAAGGTCGTCAGGAAGGTCGTCAGGAAGGTCGTCAGGAAGGTCGTCAGGAAGGTCGTCAGGAAGGTTTGATCCTCTCCAAACAACAAGACATCCTCGAAGCGCTGGAAATCCGTTTCGAACGAGTTCCGGAGGGTCTGCGCGAGGAAATCGAGTCGATCGCCGACACTGCCAGGTTGCAATCACTTCTCCGCGCCGCAATCCGCAGCGCCGACATCGAATCCTTCGCAGCCGAACTTTAAGCCTACGCAGCCCGGCAGACCTGCGCGGCAGCGCGCAGACCCTTGGAGGGGCCACTTTTGCTTTGCTCGCGCCTCTCCGAGTTGTATCGCTCTCCGAGCAGGAAGCCAGCTCGCTTCGCCTTTCGGGCCATTTGCGATGTGCTTCCTCCGTCCCGCTTGGCTGAAAAATGGGCCATGCGAGGACGATGGTGCTCGAATGTGACGCCTCTTCAAGTTGCCTGAAAAAAATTGGTTGGTTTGGTTGCCGGTTTTCCTATTTCCGGAGATAACATTTCGGCATGAGCGACAGTATCAAGGAACTCACTGCGGAAATCTGCGCCTTCCGCGATGCGCGGGACTGGGCCCAATTTCACAATCCGAAGGAAATGGCAGTGGCCATCGCTGCGGAAGCAGGCGAGTTGCTTCAGCACTTTGTTTGGCAGGATGCGGGGCAATCGCTCGAGAGGATTTCGGCGCGCCGGGCGGAGATCGAATCCGAGATGGCTGATGTGGCGATTTTGCTTTTTGAGATGGCGGCCAATTGTGAAGTGGATCTTGCTGCCGCGATGCGGGCGAAGTTGGCTCGGAACGAGGAGCGGTATGCCGTTTCCAAGGCGCGGGGCTCAAATAAAAAATACAACGAGCTTTGAGCGAAGAGACGCCGCACCGCCGCCGACCACGCTATTCGGGCAAATACCCGCGACGGTTTGATCAAAAATACAAGGAACTCTCGGGGAATCCCGACACGCTCGCCCGCGTGCTCGCTTCAGGCAAGACGCCAGCCGGCAGCCATGTGCCAATCATGGTGGAGGAAATCCTCGAGATCCTTGATCCTCGTCCCGGCGACACCGCTGTCGATTGCACGCTGGGCTTCGGTGGGCACACGCGCCGTCTTCTCTCGCGTGTCGCTCCAGGCGGGCATGTCATCGGACTCGATGCCGACCCGCTGGAGCTTCCCAAGACCGAGGCCGCTTTGCGTGCCGAGGGCTTTGGTGAAGGGATTTTCACCGCAAGGAAATCGAATTTCGCCGGACTTCCTGCCGCCCTGGCGGATTCAGGTTTTTCGGGAGCGAATGTGATCCTGGCTGACTTGGGAGTTTCCTCGATGCAGTTGGATAATCCCGCAAGGGGCTTCACTTGGAAATCCGCTGGACCTCTTGATATGAGGATGAACCCCTCGAGGGGTGTTTCCGCCGCCCAGTGGCTCTTGAAAATAAGGCCGCCCGCGCTGGAGGAGGCATTGATTGAAAATGCCGATGAACCGGATGCCGCCGCGCTCGCGGCGGGGCTTGCCGGGAAATGCCTCGAAACCACGACAGACTTGGCCGATGCCATCCGAAGCGCTCTTCCGCACCGGCCTGCCGAACTAGTGGAGAAAGCGATCCGGCGTGTTTTTCAAGCCGTGCGAATTGCCGTAAACGAAGAGTTCAGCGCCTTGGATGCTCTCTTGCGTGCCTTGCCCCCCTGCATGAGTCCCGGCGGGCGTGTGGCCATCCTGACCTTCCACTCCGGCGAGGATCGTCGTGTCAAAAAGGCATTCCAAGCTGGGTTCCGCGAGGGGATTTTCAGCTCCATCGCCGATGAGGTTACGCGAGCCTCGTCCGACGAGTGCCGAACCAACCCCCGCGCCACATCAGCCAAACTCCGCTGGGCGCGCCGCGCGGAGTGATTCGCTTCTCTTGAAAAGACCAGTCCTTGCGGGTCACAAAAAAAATTAAAAAAGTTGTTGCAGTTCCGGACTCGAGTGTTATGTTGATCCTGTTCTGGGGGGAACAGAAGCCCGTTGCAGCATTCGTTGCGACGGGCTTCAACTTTTATCAGGGGTCTTGTTTTTCAGCCTTTCATGCCTGTCGGGGCGCTGACAGCATGGCCTCATGAAATACCCGCGCTCACCCAAGGATCAGGTCGGTGGAATCGTCTACTTCGGACGCATGGTGGATAAAATCCGCCTCATGGCTGCCGAGGAGTTGCATTCGGATCTCCATGCGAATCTCGGCCAAGGCTTCGATGAACGCATCTCAACATTTCTCGCCGTGAGTTACTCTGATTTGAAAAACCGCGTGCTTGCGGGTGGGACCGATGAAGAGGTGCTCGAGTGGTGCTTCCAAAAAGGCACGCGTCCCACGGAGGAGCAAATCGAGATTTGGAACAACTTCATGGTGAAGCGCGGTTGGAGCGATGAACTCAGTGAGCGCCTTGTCAGTCGCAAAAAAGAGAGCGGATTCGAAAACCGCGACGATATCCAAACGATGTTCCATTACATCGATGCGGATGAGGGACGGATGTAATCCCCGTCCCGCTTTTGTTTTGGCGGCCGGATTTAAACATTGAGGAACCGCCATTCCTCACCCACCTTCGCTCCACATGGATTTCGTCAACCTCACCCGCCACCTCGGGATCGGCTCAAATTGTTACTGGCTGCGTGTCGGGGGCAAAAATATCATTCTTGATGCGGGGGCGGATCCGAAGGTCGATGGGCTGGGCTCCACTCCGAATCTGGCGACCGTTCCGCAGGGAACGGTGGATGCCATCATCATCACCCATGCGCACCAAGACCACATCGGCTCATTGCCGGTGCTGACGCGCCGTGAGCCGCAGTGTCCGGTTTTCATGACCGAGGGCACGGCGAATATCGCAGACATCATGCTGCACAATTCCGTGAATGTCATGACGCGCCAGCGCGAGGAGTTGAAGCTCATGGAGTATCCGCTCTACACACACCGTGGTGTGGATTTTTGCCAGCAGGCTTGGGTGCGATGCCCGCTGCGCCAGCGTCGCAACCTCCTGGGCGATCTGTGCGATGATGACCATGAAGTCACTTTCGAGTTCTACCACGCGGGGCATATTCTCGGCTCGGTGGGGGTGCTCATCCGCCATGCAGGAAAGTCGTTTTTCTACACGGGTGATGTGAATTTCGAGAACCAGACGATCATGACGGGGGCTGACTTTCCGGAGGAGGGTGTCGACTACCTGCTCATGGAAACAACCCGCGGCGACTCGCCGACACCGGTGGGTTTTTCCCGCGCGAATGAGGAGGAGCGATTCTCGCGCTCCGTGAGCGAGGCGATTGCCAATGGTGGCACTGTGACGATTCCTGTTTTCGCCCTTGGCAAGACCCAAGAGGTTCTGGCCCTGCTCTGGCAAATGCGGCTGCGCGGGGAAATCGGCAACATTCCCGTCTATATCGGTGGCCTCAGCGTGAAGGTCACGACCGCGTATGATGCCATGGCAGCGACCTCGGTGCGGAACCATCCCGAGTTGCAACTGCTGCAGGAAATGGCTCCCTACGTGCTTTCGGGCCGCGAAATTCAAAATGTGCAGCCCCGCAAGCGCGCGATCTATGCGTTGTCGAGCGGTATGATGACCGAGCACACGCTCTCAAATATTTTTGCCCGCCGGATTCTTGGAGACGCCTCGCAGCATTTGTTCTTCGTCGGCTATTCCGATCCCGACTCACCTTCGGCCCGCATCCGAAAAGCCTCGCCGGGGGATGAGATCATGCTCGACAAGGACCACCCTGCGATTTCGCTGAAGTGCGATGTCCGTGAGTTCAGTTTCAGCGCACACACAAACCGGGAAACGATCAGAAACTATGCCGCCCTCCTGCGGCCGTCGAAAATCCTTCTCGTTCACGGTGACCGCCCGGCACTCGATTGGTTTCAACTGGCGCTCTTCCGTGAACTCGGCGGCACCGAGGTGATCGTTCCGGAGTCGGGGCGCAGCTACTCACTTGAGTAGGATGCTAATTTTTTTTGCACCTTCCCATTGGCTTTGCTCGTAGAAATCTCAAACCGCACCTACTCTCTTGAGGATGGGAAAATGATTTACTTCTCATGTGCAGGTGCAAATCTTGCTCACTAATTTGATGGCTAACGGACCGAGAGATCTCTTTCAAAAATGCAGGGAATATAGGGACAGTGCGGATGCGCGCGCCCAAGGGTTTTATCCCTATTTCCGATCTATCGAGGAACCGCACGGCAATTATGTGATCTGTGACGGTGAGCGAAAGATCATGATCGGGTCGAACAATTACCTCGGTCTTGCTCAAGATGCGCGCGTAGTTGAGGCAGCCTGCGAGGCGACGCGACGATATGGTGCCGGCTGCACTGGTTCTCGACTCCTGAATGGCACGATCAAGCTGCATGTGGAGTTGGAGGAGGCCATTGCCGATTTTCTTGGCTGCGAGGACGCCATTCTTTTCTCCACCGGTTTTTTTGCCAATCAAGGTGCCTTGATCGCGCTCACGGAGGAGGGAGACTCCATCCTCTGCGACCGCGAGAACCACGCCAGCATCATCGATGGTTGCCAGTTTGCGCCTGCGAAGTTGATTCCTTTCCGTCACAACTCCGCCACATCTCTCGAAAACCGCCTCAAGCGCGTGCCGGACGAATCCGGTCGCTTGGTCATCCTGGATGGCGTTTTCAGCATGTCGGGCGACATCGCCAACCTGCCTGAAATCATCCCTGTGTCGAAGCGCCACGGTGCCTTTGTTTATGTGGATGAGGCCCACTCGCTCGGCGTGCTGGGCCGCCAAGGGCGCGGCACCGTGGATCATTTCGGTGTGCAAGACCAGGTGGACATCACCATGGGCACTTTCTCGAAATCGCTTGGCTCCATGGGCGGCTTCATCGCTGGAAATGGCCAGATGGTCGAGTATCTGAAGCACCGCGCCCGATGTTTGATTTTCACAGCCGCCCTTGCCCCAGCCGTTGTTGGCGGCGTGAAAAAGGCTCTGGAACTCATGCAAGAGGAGGAGTGGCGCATCGAACAACTTTGGCGTAATACCCGCAAGATGCACGAGGGTTTCAAGCGCATCGGGTTCAATATCGGCGAAACCAAAACGCCGATTGTGCCTATTCTCATTGGCAGTGAGGCGAAGGCCTTTGTCTTCACCCAGCGTCTTTTTGAGGAGGGAATATTCGCCACGCCAGCCATCTATCCCGCCGTGCGTTATGGTGAAGCCATCGTTCGCACCAGCTTCATGGCCACACACACGGATGAAGACCTTGATCGCGTGTTGGAAATTTTTGAGAAACTCGCCCGCGAGTTGGGAACCTTTGATGACCCTGCCTATGCCAATCCAGGACGCCGTAAAAATGTTTTCGATTTCCGTTTGCCAGACGCCGTCGCAGAGGATGCGGTTCGAGAGAACGGCGGAGAGCATTCACAAAACGGATCCGGCCTTCGTGCCGCCGTTTCCCGGTAGCGTCGCAAAGTTTCTCGCGCCTGATTCCACATTCCAGCGTCGCCACGGCACCATCACAGCTTTCATCGCCGAGCGCGATGGACGACCCATCGGCCGCATCGCGGCGGTCGTGAACCGCTCGCACAACGAATATCACAAAGACAAGGTCGGCTTCTTTGGTTTTTTTGACTGTCTGAATGAACCTGCTGTGGCCCGCGCGCTTTTTGAGAAGGCCGCCGAGGTTCTCCGGGAAGCGGGCCTCGATACCTTGCGCGGACCTTACAATCCCAGCATCAATGACGACTGTGGGGTTCTCCTGAACGGCTTCGAAAAACAGCCCGTCATCGGCTTGCCATGGAATCCTTCCTACTACGCCAGCCTGCTCGAAGATCTGGGCTTCAAAAAAGTCCGCACCCTCTATGTGCTCAGTCTCCCTCTCCACCAGCTCAATCCTCCGGAGAGGTTTACCCGCATCGTGGAGCGCTTGAAAAAACGCGCCAACCTCACGACCCGCCCCTTCCAACTCAAGCGGCTCGACGAGGAACTTAAAATCGTCCGCGAAGTTTACAATGCCACCCTCGAGAGGAACTGGGGATTCGTTCCCATCGGCATGGAGGACTTGCTCGACTCGGCGGAAGATATTCGCGCCATCGCCGATCCCCGCCTGCTGCTCATCGGCGAATCGAAAGGCCGTGACGCCGGCGTGGCCATCACTCTGCCGAACTTCAACGAAATCCTCGCCGCAGCTAAAAACACGCCGCATTGGCTGCGCTTGCTCCATATTTTTTTCCTGATGAAAACCCGGAAGATCAAAACCTGCCGCCAGACCGTGCTCGGCGTGGTTCCGGAATTTCGCGACAAGGGCCTCCACGCCTGGCTCGTGCATGAGCAATTCAGCGAAGCCAAAAAACACCACACCCACGCCATACTCGGCTGGCTCGAAGACACCAACGCCGAAATCATCGATGTATGCCAAATCGTCGGCGGCGAGCCCGACCGCGAGTGGGGTCTTTTTGAAAAAACCCTATGATGTCCCATATCCCATCCACCACCCGATACGACCACATGCCTTACAGACGCTGTGGACGGAGCGGCCTCCTCCTACCTGCAATCTCGCTCGGTTTGTGGCATAACTTCGGCAGTGTCGATGTGTTTGAAAACTGCCAGGAAATGATCCTTGGTTCCTTCGACCTTGGCATCACGCATTTCGATCTCGCTAACAACTACGGCCCCGTGCCCGGCAGTGCCGAAGAGACATTCGGACGGATTTTAAAAAACGACCTGCGTGCACATCGCGACGAGCTCGTTGTCTCGACCAAGGCCGGTTACCGCATGTGGCCCGGCCCGCACGGAGAGTGGGGTTCCCGGAAATACCTTCTCGCCAGTCTGGACCAAAGTCTCAAGCGCCTCGGACTCGATTATGTGGATATTTTCTACAGTCACCGTCCCGATACGGAAACTCCGTTAGAGGAAACTATCGGCGCTCTTGTGCAAGCCGTGCGCTCGGGTAAGGCACTTTACGCAGGCGTTTCAAACTATCCTGCCGACATGACTCGCCGCGCCGCTGATCTTCTCGCATCCGCCGGCGTTCCGCTCCTGATCCACCAACCCCAGTATAATTTATTCAACCGCTGGGTAGAGGACGGCCTCTCAGATGTCCTCCTCCATGTGGGCGCCGGCTGCATCGCATTCTGCCCGCTCGCACAGGGTCTTCTCACAAGCCGCTATCTGAACGGAATCGAAGACGGATCCAGAGCCAGCAAGCCCCATGGATTCCTCAAGCCAGACCAGGTCACCGAGGAAAAAATGCAACGCATTCGCTCCCTCGCAGAGATCGCCGCGAATCGCGGTCAGACGCTCGCCCAACTCGCCCTAGCATGGGTGCTCACCCGCCCCGCAGTCACATCCGTTCTCATCGGAGCCAGCAGCCTCCAGCAGATTCAGGAAAATGTAGTCACTTTGGAAAAAACACACATCACCCCCGAGGAACTCACCGCGATCGATGCGGCTTGCAGCCTCTGAAAAAAACGCCCCGCCCGCTTCCACGCATACAAGCTCTCCGCTGATGGCTTGACTAATGAGTTGACTTATACTTGACTCATCGGATGCCCTACATCCCGCATTTTACCATCACTCCGCACCTGCTTTCTCTGGTGGAAACGATAGCGGCATTGCGTGAACGCATTCAAGGTGCCGCTGTGGAGGTTTCGTGGATTCCTGCGTTGCAAAAAGACACCCGAACTCGTAATGTTCACGCTTCGACGGCAATCGAAGGCAATCCGTTGACGCTGGAGCAGGTCCGTGCGCTGGAGGAGGGACGGGAAGTCGTGGCCTCGGATACTCGATCGCGGCGGGAGGTGCTCAATTACTTCGCCGGATTGCGTTATGTGGAGAAGCACGCCATGAAGGAGCGAATCTGCCACGAGGATCTCTTCGAGTTGCACAGGATTCTGGCGGGTGAGGTCATGGATCAAGGCATCGCCGGAAGTTATCGAATGATCGCCGTGCGGGTAGGCAACCATTTTCCGCCTGCCGCAGCGGATGTCTCTGGCCTCATGTTTGAGCTTCTGGACTGGTGGAACAAAGAGTCCTCCAAACTCTCGCCGGTGCTCAGTTCCGCCATCCTGCACTATCGTTTCGAGGACATTCATCCTTTTGCCGATGGCAATGGGCGAACTGGTCGCGCATTGGCGTTGTGGGAACTCTATCGGCGTGGATTCGACAGCCATCACATTTTCTCCGTGGATGAATACTATTGGGAGGATCGCCCCGGATACTATGCCGCGCTGTATGCGGTTCGGATGGTTGGCGAAGACCTCACTGGATGGCTCGAATACTGTGCCGAGGGTGTTCGGTTAACGCTAGAGAATGCATGGCTCCGTGTGCAGGCGCTGGAGGTGAGATTGCCGGAGAAATTGGTGCTTCGTCCCAAACAGGAATGGCTGCTTCAGCTCCTCCGGGATCATGGCCGCATGGCTCCTGCGGAAATCTGGGCTACCATGAAAATATCCCGACAGGGCGCGATGGACTTGCTCCGTCCCTTGTTGGACGCTGGCGTTGTGGAGAAAATCGGCGGAAAAAAGACCGGTTACTACACGCTTCGTCAGCCATAAAAAAAGCCGCTACCCGACAGCGAAAAAAAAGTAAAAAAAGTATTGCGCACCACCGATCTCATGTTACTTTGAAATTGTTCTGGGGGGAACAGAAGCCCGTTGCGACACTCGTTGCGACGGGCTTCAACTTTTTAGAGGCCGATTTCATTCGCCCAAGGGTTGCATGCCTTTCCTTCCTGACCTATGAAAGACACGACATGGCCAAAGACGACTGTATCACAAGTAATGGAGTAGTAGTGGATGTGCTTCCTGGAACGCTTTTTCGGGTCAAGTTGGCTAACGACCATGTTCTCCTCTGCCACATCTCTGGAAAAATGAGAAAGCACTTCATCCGCATTGTTCCGGGGGATCGTGTCACCGTCGAAATTTCTCCCTACGATCTCACCAAGGGTCGCATCACTTTCCGCGAATCCGGATCCCCTCCTCCCCAGCGCTGATTGGCCTGCTCTGAGGGGAAAAATCTTTTCCAAATCATGATTGCAGGAATCGATCTAGGAACCACTCATTCCCTCGTGGGCGTGATGGAAAGCGGCTTCCCGGTTCTCATCGCCGATGCAGAGGGTCGTCGCCTCACGCCCTCCGCCGTATGGTTTCCTGAAGAAGGGGAGCCTGTCGTCGGTTGGGAAGCGCTGGAAAAAAAAGCCACGCATCCCGCGCAGGTCGTGACCTCTGTGAAGCGCCTCATCGGCCGCCGGGTTGGCGAGACAGCGGCTTCATCGCCGGGGTGCGCCGTAGAAGCAGGGCCGGATGGGGAGCTTCGGGTCTTGGTGGGAGGGCGTTCTCTTCGGCCCGAGGAAATTTCCGCGATCATTCTCTCAAAACTCAAAACCGATCTCGAGCAATCCTGCGGCGTTCCCGTGAACCGCGCAGTCATTACAGTTCCTGCCTACTTCAACGACGCCCAGCGCGCCGCCACCAAGAAGGCAGGGGAGTTGGCAGGCTTCACCGTGGAGCGGATTCTCAGTGAACCAACGGCTGCCGCATTGGCCTATGGACTCGACCGCCTCGGCGAGCGGGCGAAGGTCGCCGTCTACGATCTCGGTGGCGGCACATTCGATGTCTCTGTGCTTGAGTTGAATTGCGGAGTCTTTGAAGTGCTCTCCACAAACGGCGACACCAGTCTCGGTGGCGATGATCTCGATGTCGCTCTCTCTAAAATCTGGAACCTCTCCCGCTTCGAGGCCGAAAAAATCAAACGCGCACTCACCGATGCGGAGAGTGTTGAGTTCGATGGTCGCACCTATCATCGCTCCGATTTGGAGACTGCTTGCTTGCCGATTATCGAAAGAACCCGTCGGCATTGTCTGCGTTCGCTCTCGGATGCCCATCTCGAGACCTCTGCGCTGGATGCCGTTGTTTTGGTCGGCGGGGCCACGCGCATGCCGGTGGTTCGAAAGTTCGTCGCTGAAATCTTCGGGCGCGAACCTGATGTGAGTCAGCATCCCGACGAAGCCGTTGCCCTCGGTGCCACAATCCAGGCGGGCATCCTCGAAGGGGGACTTCAAAATCTCACCCTCCTCGATGTGACTCCGCTCTCGCTTGGCATCGAGACCTTTGGTGGCCTCATGAATGTCATCATTCCCCGCAATACGACGATCCCACGCAAGGCGGGCGAGATGTTCACAAACGCCGTGGCTAACCAATCCGCCATGAGCATTACGGTCCTGCAAGGCGAGCGCGAAATGGCCCGCGACAACTGGCCGCTCGGTCGCATGGATGTCGCCTTCCCGCCCGTGCCAAAGGGCCAAGCCCGCGTCGGTGTGCAATTCGAACTCGATGCGAACGGCATCCTTCATGTCCTCGCCCGCGACACCAGCACCGGTCTCGACACCGTCATCAACATCCAAAGCGCGGTCGAAGTTTCCGATGAAGCCGTCGAGAAAATGCTCGGCGACTCGCTGGAACACGCCTTCGAGGACATGGACGAACGCATTTTCACCGAGGCCAAACTCAAGGCCGACGAAATGCTTCCAGCGGTGGACTCCGCACTCGAAGCACTCGGAGAGGAAGTTCCGGCCGAAATCCGCACCGCCATCTCAGGCCTCGTCCAAAAAATCCGCGCCGCCCTGGAAGCCCGCTCCACTGCGGATCTCAAAACCCTCCTCCGCGAACTCGACACCATCACCGAGCCCCTCGCTACCGCCCTCCTCGAAAAAACTCTCGCCTAAGCCTCCCCTCAAAAAATCCCGCACGACTTCGACCAAAAATTTGGACGATCGTCCAAATTTTTGGTCAGCGGCTGAGGGTGAAGTTTACGGGAACATCCACCGTTCCTGCCATGGCAACGCCGCCCATTGTGCGGGGTTGGAATCTCCAAGTTTTGACCGCTCGCAGCGCGGCTTGGTCCAACACGCCGTAGCCTGAGCTTTTTTGGAGCGCGACACTCATTGGCAAGCCATCGGCGGAGACTTCCACGCGCACGGTGACCCGGCCTTCCCAACCGGCGCGTCTGGCTGTCTCTGGATAGATAGGAGGCGTATTGCGGATCACCACGGGTTGCGGAACATTGGCCGTCTTTGCCGCCGCCACGGGTGTCGGGCGTTGCGGGATGGGCTTTTTTTCGACCCTCTTGGGCTCTGGAGTTGGCTGCGGAGCGGCAACCTCTTCGCTCTGGGTGGTTGTGAGAATTTCTTCAGGTTTAGGAGGTGCTGGTTCTTCGGGCACTGGTTCTGGAGTTGGCGCCGGTTCGGGAATTGGCTCTGGCAGGGGAGGGGCTTCCTCAATGATCAAAACTTCCGTTGTTTCTCCGCTTGAGAACTCGATCTTTTGCGGGCTCGAAGGAACGAGGAAATTTTTCACGAGCACAAAATGCGCAAGCGCCGAAATGCCGAGCAGCACGGGGAAAAGCCATGCCCGAAATCCCCAAGACGCATTCATTCCTTTGCCTCTCACTCTGTGATCTCTGTGTCCTCCGTGGTTAAAACTTCAAGGTCTGCTCACTCCGAGCGGCTCGTGAACCAACTGAAACTGCTGCGCTCCGGCGGTTCGTGCACGGCTCATGAGTTGAAGGAAAATTCCGTAGTCTACCGACTTGTCACCCCGGAAATGCACAGTGGTGGTTGCATTTTTCTGGAGTTCGATTTTCAGCAAGTTCTCGAAGTCACCGTCAGCAATAACTGTTTCTGAGATGGAAACTCGGCCTTCCCCGTCGAGGGATACCACCACCTTCGCCGAATCCGAACTGTCTTTGGACGATGCCTGCGGCAGCGTGAGCGGAACTGATGGCGGCATGAAGCTCGATGTGAGCATGAAAAAAATCAGCAGCAAAAATACGACATCGATCAACGGTGCCATATCGATCGAGAGCGTGGGGCGTTTGGGACGGCTGAACATGGCGAATCAGGCTACGGAGTTCATGTCGCGGGCCGCTTCCGGTCTGAGCGGCATCGTCTTTCCACTCACCGCGCAAACCGAGGAGCATGTTGGTTGTAGGGCGTCATCAAGTGCAGTGACGGCCAGTTCCATGCGGCGGGCGATTTTGTCTGCGTGGCTCTCATACGCATGGTAGGCAGCCATGCATGGGATTGCCACCACCAGCCCGAAAACGGTCGTGAGAAGCGCCTCCCAGATGCCGCCGGCGAGGTCTGATGGCTTTGGCGCTCCCGCAAGAGTTTCGATGCTTGCAAAGGCCACCACCATTCCCAAGACAGTTCCGAGCAAGCCGACCAGCGGCGAGAGATGTGCGATCGAGGCCAGGACTCGCAGGCGTTTTTCGACCGATTCCAGCACGAGGCTGCCCTCCCGCTTCACATTGTCCACACGAACCTTTGCGGGCCGTTCGAGATTTTCCAAATAAACCTGCACCACCCGCGCGACGGGATGCCGACTCGCTCGTGCCATCTGAAGCGCCTCGGGTGTGCGTCCGGCCTCCATCTCGACGAGCACTCGATCAAGCCATCGATCCGCTCCGAAACCATATGAAAGGTAAACCACAGCCCGCTCGACAATCACCGCCGCACCCACCACCGAAAAGGCCAGCAGCACCCACATCAGCTCCCCACCTCGAATGAAATAGTCCATCAGTGTTTCCATAGAGCCTGTTTTAAGCACAAGGAACTCACGGAGTCATGTCGAAAATGAGACGCAGTCTCAAAATAAAACTTGCTAATGAGACTCTGTCTCACTAAATCTGCTCGCCGTTATGCGAAAACAGATCATCAGTCACCGGACATTTTTAGTTTCAGCCCTATTGGCCGCATTCACTCTCGGCGTCCTTCGTGCTGAAACTCCAGTTCAACAAATGGACGAAGTCCAGGTGCGCGCCGACTACGACCGTGAGGTCAGCGGCGCCTTTTTGCCGGATGTGGATGGCACAAAAATCCACGCAGGGAAAAAAACCTCGAATATCGATTTGGAGCAGATCCCAGAGATCAGCATGGACAACTACCGGCAGGTTATTTCTAAGACGCCGGGTCTCGTCCTCGCCGAGGAAAACACGCCGCTGCTGAGCATCGGGTATCGCGGTTACGATCCGCACCGGACGCAGTTTTTTCAAGTCCTCGAGGATGGCATCCCGATCCATGCCGACATGGTGGGATATCCCGAGGCCTACTACACACCGCCCCTTGATGCTGTGGAGAGCGTCGAGGTGGTGCGTGGCGGAGCGGCGCTCATGTATGGTCCGCAGCCTGCCGGCGCGATCAATTTTGTGATGAAAAAGCCGCCGCTTGATACGCCGTTCACCATCGAGTCCACAAACATTCTCGGCAGCTTCGACATGTATTCGAATTTCACCTCCTTCGGCGGAACAATCGGGAAGTTTGGCTACTATGGTTACTATGACCACCAGCAAACGGACGGCTTCCGCGAGGCGAACAGCGACTTTTTTCTCAACGCCTGGGGCGGCACATTTGCTCTCGAGGCCACAGGCCCCGTGCGCTGGTATTTGAATTCCACCGCGTATGACGAAACCCATGGTGAACCCGGTGGACTCACGCTGGAAAACGGTCCGAATACCGTCAATTACAACACCGACCGCAACGGCACTTCGCGCTTTTTCGACCGCATGCGGGTGAGCCGCTATGCCGTTTCCATCATTAACGAGTGGGACATCTCGGATCGCACGCTCTTCACCTTCCGCACTTGGTTCGACTACTACTTGCGCTTCAGCCGCCGTCAGAATGGTGGTGGCTTCGGCACTCTGCCAACAGGGCCCAAAGCCCAGACCAACCAGATCGAGAACCAGCAATTTTACACCTACGGCGCCGAGCCGCGCATGAGCTACAATTGGGACTGGCTCGACAATACCCACACGCTCACCGGCGGCATGATGTTCTACTACGACTGGTCGCCACGCGTGGATCAGACCGGCAATTCGCCCACAGCGATGACCGGCAGCACGGTGAACCAAAGCAACCGCGAGAGTGTTTACTACAGCCTCTTCGCCGAGAATCTTTTTCAATTCGGCAGCTTCTCTATCACTCCCGGCTTCCGTCTCGAGAACATCTGGCAAAGCGTGCGCGAGCTCGTGAACAAATCCTCCTTCCAGACCGGCAAGCCGCTCCAGGACGAGACGACTTATAATTTCGCCCCGCTCTTTGGCCTCGGCCTCGAGTATGACTTCACGCCCGAGGTGGCCGTTTACGCGAATGTCTCGCAGGCCTACCGTCCGCCGATCTTCACGCAGGCCGTGCCCACCTCGCCGAATGTCGCTGTCGTTGGCAATTTGCAGGAGAGCAACATCGTGAACTATGAAATCGGCTTCCAAGGCGAGCCCGCGGATTGGATCACCTGGGACACGAGCTTTTTCCTCATCGACAATTCCGACCAGATCGGCTCCCGCGCTGTAAATGACGGCCAGATCACAACCGTCATCGAAAATTCCGGACGCTCGATTGTCTATGGCTGGGACCTCTACACAGAAGTCGACTTCGTTGGCGCTGCCAATGCCGCTTGGAACAAAGACGACGGCAAGGGTTGGGTGGACCGCTACGGTTCCATTTCCGCCTACACCGCGCTCACTCTGCAAAAGGGACAATTCATCAACGGCCCGAACGATGGAAAAACTCCCCAGTATCTCTCCGACTACATCCTCCGCCTCGGCCTCACCTACAACTGGCGCGACCGCATCAAAGCCGCCTTCATGGGTAATTTCATGGGCTCCACCTATGCCGCCGACAACAATCCCGCCAACCGCTTTATCCCCGCCTACAACGTCTGGGATTTGACGGTGGAGGCCAAGGTCTACAAAGACACCGTGAGCGTCATCGCCGGCGTGAACAATGTCTTCAACAAAGACTACTACGCCCGCATCCGCGCCGACGGCATCGACCCCGCCGCGCCGCGTAACTGGTATGCCGGCGTGAAGGTGGAGTTCTAAATTCAGATTTTGCCCACGGCAGGAAAGCCGCTCCAATCCTCAGCTGGCGCAATGTTCTTCGGCAGACGAGCCGAACTTTTCGAGTAATCTCGAAAGCCGGAGAACTTCATCCTCATCGATCTCGGCGAGAGCCGAAACATCTTGAACTCCGAGTCCCTTGCGCAACATTTTTAGGGCCACCTTTTGTTGTCCGAGCATCTCGCCCTCGGCGAGGCCCTTCGCTTCGCCCTCGGCACGGCCCTTCGCTTCACCCTCGGCACGGCCTTTTGCTTCACCCTCGGCACGGCCTTTTGCTTCACCCTCGGCACGCCCCTTGGCTTCACCTTCGGCAACCGCATCGGCGAGGAGTGTGCGTTCGACGCTCACGCCGTCCCAGTATTTGTCGTAGGCAGCAAGCTCGCCCTCGCTGAATCCCGATTCCTTCACATATTCAACCGCCTCTCGCACTTCCCGCTGCTCGAGGAGGTCTTTGGAAATCTCAGCCGACTTTTCACCCACTTCTGTCAGATACCTCAGCCAGAGAACCTGCAGGCGTTTTTCGGGCATCGTCTGTGGACGGAATTTCGGCAGCTCGACAAAAACAAATTCCAGTCCCTCGATCCGTCGTCCCGTGTCCAAGGCGTGGACGATCCGGTAGTGGTGATACCATTCCGGGCTGTCCTTGATGAATGTGTCATCGACGAGGTTGAGTGAGTAAACAGGCTGCAGTAGGTGATATTCCTGACCGGTTTTCAACTGCTTCACATAGGCCTTCGAGGCGTTGAAGAGAACCCGGTTCATGAAACTGTCGGTCCAAAGCATCTGCATCTCGACGATGAACTGCCGCTTTTTTTGGTCTATGCAGCGAACATCGACAATGCTGTTGCGCACCTCTGGGATTTCCGGAACCAGCTCGCTGGGGAGATACTCCAAATTGACGATCTGGGCATCAGGCTCCAGCGGTAGCAGCGCGTTGAGGAAGCTCTTGAGCAGGTGCGGATGCTGGCCAAACACCTTCTTGAAGGTGAGATCGTTCTTTGGATCCAAGTAGCGCATGGCGGGAACGATACACACTGCCTTGATTGGCGCAAGTCACAGGGAGTGACTGTTTGGTAACCTGGTTTTTAGCGTAAAAACTGGAGCGCCGTTTTGCGACTTCCGGATCGATGGGAAATCGGCAGACATAGACAGGCATTTCAGTGTCTCGGCTTCATTTCAAAATTCGTCACTTTGGTTCCGCGCATTGTTGGGCAATTTCACGCCTCGCGGAGACGCCGCTGCGCGGCTGAAGCTTGGGTCATGCGAACCGAAGCCCCTCCCATACGAACGATGGGCGCCATCTGCTGGAATGCTCCTCGTCTAAAGGATTGCCCTCCCGCAGGTCAGCGCAGGAGGCCGTATTTGAGGATGCAGCGGATGGCGCTGACACCGTCTTTCCAGCCGATTTTCTTGCCCTCGGCGTAGGTGCGGCCGTGGTAGGAGATGGCGACCTCGTAGATGCGCGCCCCGGTGCGGGCGATCTTGGCGACGATCTCGGGTTCGAAGCCGAAGCGGTTTTCTTCGATGGTGACGGATTGGATCAACTCGCGTTTGAAAACTTTGTAGCAGGCCTCCATGTCGGTGAGGTTGAGATTGGTCGTCATGTTCGACAGGAGCGTGAGGAATTGGTTGCCGAGGGAGTGCCAGAAATAGAGAACGCGGTGCTCGTGCGACCCGATGAAGCGGGAGCCGAAGACAGCGTCCGCCTTGCCGCTGAGAATGGGCTTCAGCAAGGCAGCGTAGTCCGCCGGGTCGTATTCGAGATCCGCATCCTGGATGAGCACGATGTCCGCAGAGGCTTTGCTGATGCCGGTTCGCAGGGCAGCGCCCTTTCCCTGATTGCGCTCGTGGCGCAGAACCTTGATACGTGCCTCCCGCGTGGCGAGGCGCTCCAGAAGCTCAAACGAGCCATCCGTCGAATGGTCATCCACCGCGATCACTTCTGCCACGCAGGTCTGATTCAAAACCTCACTCAACACGGTTTCCAGCGTGGCGCACTCGTTGAAAACAGGCATGACCACTGACACAACGGAGTGATTTTGCGAACGGGATTGCATGGCTCACATCTTGATTCCATGGGCTTCTGCGGGGCGATCAAAAAAACATAAAAACGCCTTGTTACGGAATTGTCACAAAACTTTTGTTGGTCGATTGCCGAGTCATTGAGAGAACGCGAGGCATCCAATCGGCGGCCAAGCCGAGTTGGCGCGCTCCAATTTTAAACAAGAAAGAATAACAAGACATGAAATCAATCCTATCCAAGCTCGGATGCACCGCATTTCTTGCGGCTTCGTTCGCAATGCCCAGTTCAGTCATCGCCGCACAAGACGATGCCTACACCGCCAACGATGTTCTCCTGTTCCTCCAAAACCCGGCGGGAACCTTAGGGACGGATCAAGTGGTCTACTTCAGCCTTGGCAGCGCGGTGGATGTCTTCCGCGATGCACCTCAGGGGACGGCAACACCACTGGGCAATCTCAATGCCCAGTTGACAACGACATTTGGTGCCGACTGGACAAACAAGGCTGCCACGATCTTCGCTGGTGCTGCTGGCCAGAACGGCGCGACCAGCGCGCTCTCGACTGGAATCACCAACGGCGACTACGCCCGCACGGTGTATGTAACCAAGCCTCGCGCGGCGGTAGGCACGACAGGCGAGGCCAATTCCGCGTCCCCGCTGTTCGATCCCGCACAAACTGCTGTGGCAAATACCATCGCCGGAGCAAATAATATCGCTGGAATGACTCAACCCGGTGCAGTAGCAGTTGGTGGCCCCCTTTCAATTAATAACCCGTTCAGCAACGGCAATCCCTCTACCGCTTACGGGGCAATTGCCGGGGGCATCCAGGGCCCGCTTGCAACAGCGACAACTTTCGCGGATGTGGAAAATGTTGTGGCCATGTTGGACCTCTACCGCGTTACCAAAACCACGACGCCGGATTCCTACAGCAGCGATCTTTGGCACATCAGCAACTACAAAAAAGCAACTTATTTCAACGACTCATACCCTGGAAACAACGGTGCACGAGCGGACTATCTTGGAACGATAACGATTTCATCAACTGGAGACTTGAATTTTGTCTCTCAATTTACTGCCGAGCCTGTCGCTGGAGCTGATGACTCATACGATCCAAATGATCTACTTATGTTTTTACAAAATCCCGGTGGAGCAATCGGAACCGACCAGGTGGTTTATTATAGCTTAGGTAGCGTGGTGGATGTATTCCGCGATGGGCCAGAATCAACGATTACGGATTTAGGAAACATTAATACCCAATTGACAACGACATTTGGTGCTGACTGGACAAACAAAGCTTCCACGATCTTCATTGGTGCTGCTGGCCAGAACGGCGCGACCAGCGCGCTCTCGACTGGAATCACCAACGGCGACTACGCCCGCACGGTGTATGTGACCAAGCCTCGCGCGGCGGTAGGCACGGCAGGCGAGGCCAATTCCGCGTCCCCGCTGTTCGATCCCGCACAAACTGCTGTGGCAAATACCATCGCCGGAGCAAATAATATCGCTGGAATGACTCAACCCGGTGCAGTAGCGGTTGGCGGCCCCCTTTCCATTAATAACCCGTTCAGCAACGGCAATCCCTCTACCGCTTACGGGGCGGTTGCCGGTGGCATCCAAGGCCCGCTTACCACAGCGACAACTTTCGCGGATGTGGAAAATGTGGTTGCGATGCTGGACCTCTACCGGGTGACCAAGACCACAGGCGCGAATGCCGATTTGGACACAACATGGCACGCCGAAAATTTTAAAACGGCAACATACTCAAGCAAAACTTATCCAGCTAACAATGGTGCACGAGCCGACTTCTTGGGAACTTTGACGCTTTTGGCAGATGGATCTGTCCGATTTGTTTCAGTGATTGCGTCCGTTGGTCAGCCTCCACTTATCACCAGCGAAACGACAGCCAGCGGTGATGTAGGAGCCACTTTTAGCTATCCGATTACAGCTTCCAATAAGCCAACATCATTCAAGGCCGAAACTCTTCCCTCTGGCCTTACGCTGAATTCCACAACCGGTGTGATCAGCGGCACGCCAACAACGGCTGGAAACTTCAGTGTCACTCTGACAGCCACAAACGCAGGGGGAAGTGACTCGAAAACACTGACCCTTGATGTTCGAGAATCGGTTGCCGTTCCGGTGGTCACCAGCGAGTCGATAAGTGGCACGGTAGGGACAGTTTTCACACCCTACACGATCACAGCAAGCAACAGCCCGACATTGTATGCGGCAACAGGCCTTCCTCTTGGACTCACCATCAATAGCGCAACTGGTGTGATCAGCGGCACGCCAACAAGCGAAGGGATATCTGCCGTAGCGATCAGTGCCACCAATGCCGGAGGCACAGGAAATGGAACGCTAACGATCACCATAAGTAAGGCAACTCCAACGATCACGACGCAACCTACAGCAAGCGCAATCACTTCTGGCCAGACTCTTGCGAGTTCGACATTGAGTGGTGGTGTCGGGAGCGTTGCTGGCACCTTTGCCTTCACGACGCCAAGCACAGTGCCCCCAGTTGGCACTGCACAACATTCGTTTACTTTCACGCCAACGGATAGTGCAAATTACAACAGTGTGACCGGCAATGTGTCAGTCACAGTGAGCGGCGGCGGCGGCGGATCTCCATCTACCGGCGGAGGCGGAGGAGCCCCATCTGGAGGCGGTGGTGGAGGTAGCAGCTCTGGACAAGTTCAAAAGAAGGGCAAGTCCTCGAGTGCCAAGAAGTCCTCGGGCGCTAAGAAGTCCGACGCCAAAAAATCTTCGGGAAAAAAAGCCGGAGGCAAAAAGAAAGCCAAGAAGTAACGCAAACCAGCAAAACATAACCCAAACAAACCAACTAAATAATAAAATAAGATGAAAATCAAAAACATCCTTGCCGGCACTCTTTTTGCCGGGCTAGCGGCGTCGGCTTCGGCCCAGACGACCACCGAAATCACCATCACGGGCGCCACAGCGTTCCGCCAAGCCACCATGCGTGCCATCTATGATGCCTATGCTTCAGCAGGTGCCGCCGGAACAACATTCAATGTCGCCCACGATTTCAACGGGGCGAACATCAGCCAGTTGATCGCCTCCAACCGGGCCATCTTCAGCGGCAGTTTCCCTGGCATCACGGGAACCACGGTGATCCGCACTTCTTTCAACGGATCAACCGAGGGGCTTAACGCTATTGCTGGCAACAACAATCCGACATTCCTAACCCAAGCGGCGCTGACGTCTGGCAACTTTACGGCTGGGATCAAGGATCTTACGACCTCGCCAACTGAGACGCTCCGTCCGAAGTTCAGCTTCTCGGATGTTTATCAATCCACTTCACCCGTGGATAATGAGGTTCTGAATCCAGTCGGTGCATCCGCAGTCGGCATCGTGACCTTCGCCATGATCGCCAACGAAGGTGCTCCTTCGAATTTGGAAAATGTGACAATTCAGCAATGCCGCCAACTTTGGACCAATGGTATCCAGCCCCTTTCGCTATTCACTGGCGATCCTGCGGATACCAAATATGTGCTGGCAACTGGTCGTAACGACGGATCCGGAACGCGGTCTGCCTATCTTACGGAGTGGACTTTTGGTGTGGCGAACCTTGTGAATCAATACACGGCTGTGAATGGTGGCACCAGCTCCAGTGGAAATGGCAGCATCAGCAAGCTCACCCTTGTTCCTGCCAACGGCATTGGTTCCGGAGCATTCTCAACCAATCGCACCAGCGATGCCTCCACGCTTTGGGGCAACACAAATGTCGGCAATGGTGGCTACAGCAGTTCCTCGGCGCTCCGCACACTCATGGGTTACACATCCTCGAATGTGACTATCTACAATGGTGTGGATGAGGCTCCCGATATGGAAAATCAAGACATTGTTCTACTGACTTGGCTCTCCACCGCAGACTGCCTCAATGCAGCAACCGCCGGCGCCAAAATTCTTGGCTACAATGGTGTAAAAGTCACTCCGATCGCTGCGGCAGGAAGCTACCAGAGCAGTGGATTCAATGAGGCTGATTTCAAGAAAATCGCCACGGGTGCCTACTCCGCATGGAGCTATCAGCATCTCTACTACCACGGATCATTGAGTGCCAACGAGCAAGCTTGGTATGACTCCATGAAGAACACCTATCTTCCTTCTGGTCTTCAGATCACAGCCAATGGCGTGCGCCTCGGCGATGTGACTGTGACCCGTCCGGATGATGGTTTCCCCATCGTGGCTCCGCTCTAATCGAACCCTCAACCTGCTGGAAGCCGACACCGCAAGGTGTCGGCTTCCTTCATTTTAGCAGAGCAGGGAATTTTGACAGGAGGACAAGATTGGCAAGAGAGACAGGAGGTTTTGACTGAAATATCTTAATTTACTGAATGGAAGGAGAAAGCGTTGGTTCCAGGGGGCACTGTAGCGGCGGTCTATGACCGCCGAGGGGCGAAACGAATTCGTCGGTCATAGACCGCCGCTACAACAATTCATTTTCCTGCCTCTATAGTGAGCCAATACAGTATGAATTTTCCAGATACCCTATGAAACTTATTATTCTCTTTAGTCTTATTGTCATCGCGGGGGCGGGTGGATGGGCTTTGCTCTCGATGCCGACAGTGCAGTCGGAGGCGGTGGTGGATCGACCGGTTCGGGAGACGAAGCTAGGAGCCACAGGAGCTACAACGCCACGGCCCTCGGTTGAGCGGGCTAACAAGACGGAGGGGAAGGCGTCCCCGGCTGTGATGGCAACCATCTCTGGCACAGGGTCGATGGCTGCTCCACTCCAGCCGATGCCGCCGCCGCGATTGGCAACGACTCCCGGAGTGGCTGGTGGGGCTTCGGGTGGTAGCTCAAAGAGCGACGGGGCTTCGGGCAGCGAGGCGACACAAATTCCCACCGCCGTCTATGGGGTGGATGACGGGCCATTTGTCGGTGGGGGGGGGGCTGGTGGACCGATTCGCGAAATAACCATTCCGGTTCCCGCAGGGGCGAAGGTGCCGGCCCTTTTTCAGGACGACGCGCCCAAGCCTCCTCAGCAAATGAAGGCCTTGGATCGTATTGCCAGCGAGTTTGAGCAAAATGTAAGTGAAATTCCCGAAGGGATGACCCAAGAAGAGGTTTGGGATGCGGCGAGGTTAATCGCCGACGAGCGCTATATGACCCTTTTCGGATATCAAGCTTACAATCAATATCATATCAAAGCCGCCAAGGAGGCGCTGAAGGAAAAGCGCGCCAATCCCAAGGCCCCTTGACTAAAATTTTACCACGGAGAGCACGGAGGAGTGGTAAGTCTATCTTTGTGACTTTGTGACTCGGTGAGAGGCAAATCGAGTTGCCATCGACTCCGAAAACAGATTTTTAGACAAGAGCACAGGAGTTACAATATTAACAGGAGCGGTTTCCGAAAGTGGCGAACCGCACAAAACTACCCAATGGGATTCACTTTAATTCATCCTCTGTGTCCTTTGATTCGCTCGCTCCCGCTCGTCTCACCCCTTCGGGGCCAACGTTTGGTTGCTCTTCCTCCAAGGGTCCCACCTTTCCGGTTGTGGTTAATTCTGCTGGCTTCGGGCTTAAGCGTGTCAACAAGCTCGGGCCCAAGATTCAAATTGAAAAACACCAAAAACTGCGAAATCGGCGGGATTTGCAGTAGCCAATAATTGGATGCCGCAATCGTGGTAGGTGGCAGCCAATGTGGTATCCAGAATGCGTTTTCGCCCCAAGGAATACTTTTCCATCCAGCTCATGGCATGATGCCAAGCCTTGTCGGTGATGTGGCAATGAACCACCTCGGAAGCATCCCACCAGAAGTTGGCGCGCGACAAGGCCTGTTCCATCGTCAGAGGCTGCTGGAAACGGCGAGGATCTGTGGACACATGTATGAACTCTTGAAGCACTTGGGGAGCCAATCCTAAGCGGGTGCCCCTTTCGCGGCAGAGCAAGGCAATGTGATTCCTCACCTGCCGATGCAGGGGAGCTTCAGTGAGTTCATGGGCGATCAAGACTGTGGTATCGAGACCGATCATTCGCGGTTAAAAAAGTTGTCAATCATCTCGGAGCGGTCGGACCAGGGTTGAAGAACGCTTCCCACGGAGGCAGCCGGGGGCGAATCAATAAGGGAGTGGGTGTTTTTTTTGACTTTTTGCCGATACAAATCCATTGCCTCACGGATCAACTCCGAGGCAGTTCGCTTGGATTTTCTGGCTAACGTTTGAAATTCAGAATAAACAGATTCATCCAAATGAATGGTTACGGCTTTCATATGTCACAACATATGTCTTCGAGCTTATCTGTCAAGATTCCGCTTGAATCGGATCGCCATTCTATTCGCGAGGATTCGCGTCATTCGCGGGCTGTTTTTCTTCTGGGGAAGCGGTTGGCTTGGAGGATTTGGCTCGGGCGAAGAGGAGGAATTTGTTGGCTTCCTTTTGGGCAGCGGCGAGAAGGACTGGCGGAAATGTATGGAGAAGTTCCTTGTAGGTTTTGGTGGATGTGGCTTCGCCCTGTTCTTTGGCTATGAGTAGCCACTTGAGCGCCTCCTTGCGGTCTGGGCTTGTGGGCGATTCCACTCCGAGGATATGACCGAGGTTCGACTGGGCCTTGACTTCACCAAGTTGGGCGGCTTTCCGAAACCATTCCTTGGCTTGTTCCTTGTCGATGCTTCCTGTGTGGCCTTCGCGGTAGGCCACACCGAGCATGTTCATGGAGGCGGGGTCGCCCGCTTCGGCGGCTTTTGTGAGATAGGGAATCGATTTGGCCGGCGCCGGCATCAGGAGGGAATCACCAAGAAAGTAGAGTTGGCCGAGGGTGCGGACGGCATCGGGGTCGCCGGTGGCGGCGGCTTTCTCCAGCCATTCCATGCTTTCATCATGGTTGCGGTCGAGCGTCTTGGATTGGCGGAGCATGAGACCAAGGTTCATTTGGGCCTTGGGGGATCCGGCCTCGGCACCTTTGCGGAACCACTCGATGGCCTTGGCTTCGTCTTTTTCAAGGACGACTCCCTGGGAATAAAAATACCCCATGCTGGTGATGGCATCGGGGTTGCCTTGTTCGGCGGATTTCAAAATCCATTCGTGGGCCTTGGCTTTGTCGGCGGTGACGCCGTCACCGCGAAAATAAGCGCGGCCGAGTTGAAATTGTGCGGTGGCGTTTCCCGAGGATGCGGCGGCATCCAATTCGGAAACCGCCGGTGTCGGGTCGGCGGCATGTAGTTGGCCAAGGAGCAGGATCGAGGCGAGGAGGTGTGTGGTTTTCATGGCTGTGTGGAGTTTGAAGGAGAGGTTGGGAGATTCTCAAGGTAGCTTTTCACGCGTGCATCGGCGGGGCGAAGGAGTGCCGCTTGCTCGAAGGCCCGCTTCGCTTTTTCCGGCTGACCGGACTCGAAATGATAGACGCCTCTGTAGAACCAAGACTCGAAGGCGTTTTGCGAAGGGAGAACGGCGAAGATTCTCACCGATTGGGAATCGATGCCCGAGCCGCTGGGGATGGGGTAGGCAAATGGGCGAAGCCATGTCGGATATTCCTCGTTTTCCAGAATGGATTTGAAAAACGCCATGCCGCCGGGGCGTCCCTCGGTTTTCGCCAAAAGATCGTCGTAGGCAGCGGCGAAGTTGTCCCAAGAAGGCACAACGATGTGTGTGACTCCGGAGGCGGTGAGCAACCGTAGGGCTTCGTCACCGTCAGGAACGGCAAAAATGCGGGCGGCGGCCTTGAGCCCCGGCATGTTTTCCCAGTAGAGGGTGCCGAGTGTTTTGAGTCCGGCTTGGTAGGAAAGCTCGGTCGAGGAATTCGGGCCGCTTAAGACGGTTGGCACGGCGCCCGGCGACGACTCCGAAATGCGGCGGGCCACATCACGCAGGAGGAGATTGCCTCCGATCGACTCCGCCATGGGCGAGTTCAGGGCGATGGTCTCCTCGTGGTAGCTGGCGACAGCGGTCGGGAGCGTGGCGCTGAAAAATGCGACCGCAATGGAGGCCAAGGCTCCCATGACCCCGAAAGTGCGTGTGGAATTGCCTATTGGCAAGCGCAGGAATGCGGCGAAGACGGCAAGTGCCACGAGTGCCCAAAGCGCCGCAGCGGCGGATCCCCAGCGCACTTGCCAGATGGCGAGCACCTGCATCACGAAAACTGGCGGAGCCAGAAGGCACAGATCGCAACGAAGCCTCCAGTCGATGGATCGACGGATTCCCAAAAAGGTGATCCCGGCGGCAATGGCAAAAATCCAGAAGTGGTAGAAAAGCGGAATCCACAGAGACTGTTTTTCTTTCCCGTAGAGACCAAAAAGGCTCTGGAACTCGAGGATGTATTCCTTGTGAAGGGAGAGAAGAAATTTGTCCGAAACCCAAAAGACGCGGTCTCCTGCGAATAGGATGGCGGCCAGCGGGGCGGTGCAAACCACCAAAGCGAGAATCAAGCGAAGGGAACCGCCGAATCCTCTGACGGGAAATCGTCCCGTCGAGCGCCAAGCTACAACTTGGTCGAGAATCCAACCGCCGCCGAGCCATGCGAGTGCGTAGAGGGGATGGTTCACCTCCAGCCGCCACCCCATGTGGCTTGGGAAATATTCCAAAAGGTAAAATGCTAGACTCGCCAGACATCCCGAGAGACCCCAGAGTAACCAAATTCCCGGCTCTTGCCGCGAGCCGGGTTCGGGTTTGAGCAGCAGGACGCAGGCGAGGATTCCCAACCCGGTGCCCGCAAGGATCGGCAGGGTGGTGGAGGCGCTCACCCACAAGGCCACCGCGCCAGCGATGCCGGAGACGACAACCCAACAGTGCAGGCTTGATTTCTCAGGCCGTTTTTCCCGCTTGGATTTTTGTGTTTTGAAAAAACCACATCCCCCCGCAAGGAGGGCCAGCGGACACGCCGATGCAAAGGCCAGCACGATCCCGTGGTGATCGGCCTCGCCAAGGAAAAAGGTGCGCATCACGGCGCGGGTTGTTAGCAGAACCAAGAGGTAAAAGAGAGCGGTCGACCATCCCCAAGCGCGAGAGGCTATGAGAGCCAATCCGCTCAGAAGCGCGACCATCAAAAAGGGGCCGGCTGCCAGCGCGGCATCCGCAACGAAGTGATGGATAGGCTCGCCGGTGCCCCATGAGCGAAGCCATGCCAAGCCCGACAGAACCCACATGAGGAAAGAACTCCAGTGAACTTCGCGGCCCGCAGGCGCGTTGTCCAAATCGCTGTGGCGAACCCTCCAAGCTCCTTCGCGGAGCATCTCTCGCGTGTGGATCACCCACCAACGGCCATCCACCGAGGCCTGGGGCAGAAGAATGGTTTCCTGACGGCATCCGGGAGGTAGTGGTTGCGAATTCGGCGGGGTTTCCGAAAAAGTGACCGCGGAGATTTTCTCGACGCTGCCAAGACGGGCTGCGCTGTCGAGAGCGATTGTGGCTAGGACAACCACCAAGCAGGCAAGAAGGGAAAACGAAATCCAGCGAGGAGATTTATCCACTTAGCCCTCCGCCGAAGTCTCCTCATCCTCTTTTTCGGATGAGCTGTCACCGCCGCCGTAGCCGAGGACCTCGACGGTTATGAGAGACGGGGTTTCCTCGACAGGTTTCTCTTCCGGTTTGGATTGTTGGCTGACTTGGCTGGCGGCACTGCTCGCTGCGGCGGATGACGATGAACCGGAAGTCAGGCCGCCGATGTTCGGTGCGGCGACGGTGGGCGAGGAGGGAACGCCTGCTGAAGTCCCTCCTGCGGAGATGTTGTCAGCATTTACTACAGCGGCGGCAGCGATTTTGATGTCGCCTGTGGCGCGGATGCCTGCATCGCCCGCATCCACCGTTCCGCCAGGGGCGATGAGGTTGACGGCCCCTTCTTCAACGCCTTCAACGGCTGCAAGAACGCCGATACCACCACCGGTGGCAAGACCGCCGAGGTCGGTTTGGATGTCGGCACTCGTGGCGTCGATCAACACACGAGTCGGAGGGGCGGTGACGACAGTTTTTGGGGCGTTGCCTGCGGCAATGTCGCCGTTGGAGGACCAAATGGTGAGGTCTCCACCGCGCAGGGTGAAGATACGGGCCTGGCCGATGTTTACATCACCGTCTGTCAGAATTGAAACCGCACCACCGTATTCCGTCACAATACCCGGAGGGGTAAGGGGATTGCCAAAGATGTCCGAGGCCATGGTGACGCCGCCGCCAGGTGTGGCGATGGTTATGGCTCCGCCGTTGCCGGTGCGGATATCGCGGGCGCGGGTGAAGAGGTCGCCGGTGGATACGGCGGATCCGAAGAGTTTATTTACCAAGGCATAGCCTTCGGAGTAGTCGCTTGATTCCAAGGCAGACTCGCCGATTCGGGCGAGTTCCACAAACAGGCCCTTAAGGGCAGTGACAGCGGCGAACTCTGTGGTGGGCGTCCCGCCCTTGAGAGCAGAGAAATTCAAAATGCTCTTGGCCAAGCCGATCGCCGGACCGCCTGAGGTGCCACCCACTCCTGCGAGGACGACGAGTTCGGCTCCCTCGAATGGCAGGAACGGGTTTCTGGAGCGCCCAATACTTGTGATGCCTTTGCCTCGTCCATCAACGAGGTTGGGGCCGGTGCCGAGATCCACATTGCGCCCAGCAAGAACCTCCAGAACTCCCCTGCCACCGATTTGGATGTCGCCAGGAAGGGCTTTGGTTTGCACAGGAGTGCCGTTGGAATCATCGAGCGCTGTATCCATCGCCTCGTCAACAATGAGGTTACCCAGTGTCAGATCGCCAGCTGTCGCACGGCGGCTGGAGTTTTCATTGAACGGTATGATATCCCGCCCGGCCGAGACGATGGAGACATCCTCCGATCCAGTATGCTGCAAGTAAAAAGCAATATCTGTAACATCGCGCATGGCCATCGTCTGGACTTTTTTTGCCGAGTAGAGGGTCACCCCGGTAAGATCTCCGCCGGTCGCATAGAGGCGTAGTGGGTTCGGGTTGCCTGAGTGGAGAGGCGATGGATTGTGCAAAGCGCTCTTGATATCGATGGCTGCCGCCTCGCCCGTGAATGCTCCGGTCTCCGAGAAAGCAGCATCAAAATCCGCAAATGGGTTCAAGGTGGTGTCGCGGAGGGTCAGGGCATCGCGAACACCAAGTGAGGCTTGGATCGAATAGGGAGTCGTGGAGCGTGCGAGTGCTGCGGGATTCGCGTCGGAGAGGTTGAGGCTGGTGGCGGTCCAAGCGGTGACCTGTTTGCTGGCCCCATCCACTGTCGTGGTAGTGATGCCGGAAGGGTTGAGACCATTGAGGGTCCCGGAGGAGAGGAGTTCCAATCCGCCCTGAGGGGATGGGAAGAGGTTGAGTGGTCCGACGATATTGATATCCCCACCGAACGCATTCGACTTGAGGGATGGCAGCGCCACTGTGGCCGCTGTCCGGAACATGTTGGTGTTCAATTCGGAGAGTCGCAACCATGGGCGGAAGTATCCTGCGGACTGGGGTGAAATTGCAGAGGTTTGCCGATAGGCTGCCTCAAGGACTGGAATGGCGAGTGAGTCGCCTGGAAGAGTGACTGCGAGGCGGTGGGTGATGGCTCCGCCAAAGGAATTGACGGATACGGCAGCAGTTGGGTTCACCGTATTGAACTGGGTTTTATACCAGAATTTGTTGTTCACACCTTGAGGCATGAGAAAAGGATTTGTGGCGGCGCCGACCAAGATGTCTCCCCGGGCGTTGATGGTAAATGTCGAGTCCGATCCGAAGAGGGTGACGGGTTGCCAGACAAGTTCGTCGTAAACCAAGGAAGATTGGCCGGAGGTTCCCATATTGCCGCGCGAGGGGGATTGGGCGGAATTCGTCGTGACTTCAGCCCCAGCTACGAGCAATGCGCCTCCCCGGTCGACGAGGAACGAACCACCGTCGATGTTGCGCCCGGCAGTAATGGAAAGATCGCCGCCACCGAGTTGCTGGAGTTTTTCCAGTGACGGAGCAATCCGTTGGTTGTTGTCCAAGCCGGCCATGCGGGCGTTCGTTGGCACGGAGGCATCGGCATTTATCAAGTCCCTGCCTGCGGCAAGCGTAACGCCTCCTCCACCTAAAGCTCCAAAGCCGCCGAAGTAATTGCTGAAATCAACCCACCACGTGGTGGAGGCCGACTGGTCTGTGAACGAACCAAGGCTTCCGGGATTTCCGACGCCGCCTTCAACGAAAAGCCCCGTTGCGGAGTCCACCTGTCCGCGGCGGTAGAGCCAGTTTGTGGGGATCTGACGACTGGCGTCGGCTACAGTTTGTCCGCTGATCCGAGTGAAGCGGCCGATGTCATTGCCTGCGGAGATGGCAACGAGGCCGCCTGCCATGGTATAAGAGGGATTGGTGGCTTGTTGAATCGCGCCGAGATTGCCTTGATCGGGGTGTCGGCTGGCACGCACTACAATCGGCAGGGAAAAATCGCCTGTTTTGAAAATCCGTGTGGGATCGGGCAAGGCGACGCCGGAAGTGTAGATGGTGGCGAAAGCGTTGCGAAGCTGGACATCTTTGGCAGCGGCGATGTCAATATCTCCAGTGCCGGTGCGAACGACTTCATAACGCGTGCCGCGATCTGATGTTGTGCTGGATATCCGAATAGAATCAGCCGTCTGGCCGTCCTTGCCGATCGCGGCGTTGGCTCCCGAGGTGGCGGTGTTTGGAACAGTGGAATAAAATTCTCCTACGAGAATTGATCCCTTGCCGGCGGCCAGGGTGTCCGCAGACACTGTGCGGCGGTGGGCTGTGGATGCCAAATCCGAGCCCGCAGCGAAGCGGTAGCGCCAGGACTGAAGGTTTATTGGGAGCAGGGTGTTGATGGATTGGGGTGTGGCAAGCCACATTTGGGAATGACCAATGTCCGCGAAATTCGCGGCTGATCCTTGCGCGATGGGTGTGAACCCGTCGCTGAGGGTGTTGTTGAAAACCAAATCGTTCTTTGCTCTGAGAGTCAGGACACCAGGGGCTTGGCGGGTTCCATAACGGAAGGAGGAAAGATCCCAGTCCGCTCCCGAGAGGGCTTCCACATTGGTGCTTCCTGCGTTTGAGTTGTTGGCCAGGCCTAGAGTGAGGTCGCCGGTGCGGTTGAGGATTTCAACACCTGGAGTGATGGCTAGAGCGCTTCCCAATGTGCTCCCACTGGGGAGAAGACGGGCAAGCATCGCAGCTTCGCCAGCGTTCATGAACGAGGTGTTGTCTGTGTTGATAGTATTCCTCAAGACAATGTTCATGGTGCCGCCAGCCGGTTCGTAGACTCGGAATGGTTCCACCGAGATGGCTGAGGCTCCGGTGATGGTGGAGTCTATCCGGTCGATGCGGACATCGTTGCCGCTTCGTGGAGCGCGGAGGTGGAGGGTTCCTTGGAATTTGCCGCTGAAGGCGCTGGACCCGGCGGTGAGGTAATCGCCCGCGACGAACTCGGAGACTGAGAGGTTGATGTTAGAACCAGATTGGAGATCGAGGAGGGCGGCGGTGTTTGGAGATCCATTGACCGCCGAGCCTGCCTCCAGGTGGATGTGGCCACCTTTTCCGGCATTGCTGAAGCGCTGGGCCGCCACGGTCAGGCTTCCAGTTGGCGAAAGGGTTAGATTGTTCCGCGCAATGAGTTCGATCCGACCACCAGTCTGACCTGATGCGTCAATGCGAGCATTCACAACAATTCCGCCATTATCTGTGGAAAGGGTGAATTTCTGAACGGTCAGATTTTGATCAATTGCTATATCGCCATTGCGCACTCGCAGGTTTTGTTCGCGGCTGAAGCCGGATGAGGCAAGATCGGTTGAAAGATCGGCAAATGAGGCGATTGTTCCTGCATCGAGTGAGAATGTGCCAGCGAGTCCGGCGAGACCTGCGGCACCGGAGATGAGCCCATCATTCACAAAAATTCCGCTCGGAGATTTGATAGTCAGCGAACCTGCGTTGCCGCCTGCGGAAGAAGCGGCGACCGAAACACGACTGCCGTTGGCGAGTGTCACTTTACCGGCCTTGGCGTTCAACTCGATGGCTCCTGCATCGGTAAATCGGGTCACATCATAAAAATTTTTCGCAGTTCCCTCTGCCATCAGGGTTCCTGAAACAATGATGTCTCCCGATGAGGCGGTTGCAATGAGTGAGCCGCTTGGTAGAGCTATATTTGACGCTAAACTCACCGAGGAACCTGCGAGATTTAGCGTTGCTCCAAGACCCGGAGTGATGGTTGAGGAATGGCCTGATGCGAGCATCGATAACGCAGAAGATGCCGTGAGGCTGTAGGATATACCTTGGGAGGCTGTCAGAAGCGGAGTGGAGAGCGAAAGACTTCCTGTTGTCGAGAACGACCCCTTGGAGTCGGCTTTGGCACCGTTGGTTGATGCCAGATCAAGAGAGTTGAATCCGGCGATTGCAAATCCGTTCTCCCCGAAGCGGATGTTCTGTGCTGTGATGGCAAGGAGCCCCGTGTTGGTGCTGGGATTGGCAAGTCCAGCAGCGCTGTTCGGATTGGAGAAGAGGACATCCGATGCGTTGAGTTGGATGTTTGTGCCTGCGGATGTGTAGCCACGGACACCGGAAGAGAGCAGTTTGAGCGAGTTTAGTTGATGAGTGGACGCTGCGGAGCCATACACGTCGATCGTGCGGTAGCTTTGTAGCGTGAGTGCATTCGAGGCAAAGGCGTTTCTCAGGAAATCGCCTTGAAGAGTTAGATGATTGTTTACTACAGAACCCGCCAATCCGGTGGGCTGTGGCTCGAAAAGAACGCTGATTTGACCGCTTCCGAGAGTAAGGGCCGAGGCTGCCAGGTTCAACGATGGGGCAATAATCGAGGCGTTCGTCGAATCCAATATCACTCCTTTTCCTGTAATGCGGGCATTGGCCCCGATGGAAAGTGATGGTGCCGAGGAGGAGGTTGCGCCTGTGCGAGTGATGGAGGCGGAGGAATCCCCTGAAACCCGCAGGAGACTTCCATCGCCCGCGATGGCTATGTTTTCAGCTGAAGTCGAAGGAGGTGCGGAGCTTGCGAGAGAGGAACCGGCATAGAGGGTGATGCTGGACTTTGATGCCAAGGTGATTTCTGGTGCCTCGAGAGTATCCCCGGCATTGGCAACAGTGATCGAATTGGTCCGGATGCTGGCAGTCGTTCCAGTGGAGGATTTTTCACGGAGACCGCCAATGAATAGGCTGTCCGCTTTCCAGGAGTTCAGGATCGGCGTTGAGAGAATGGCGGAGATTCCTCCCGGAGCTGTTCCTTCTCCACCAATGATATATATATTAGCATCACTCCCTATGTCCACGCGCGCGCCTCGACCTCCGACAACGCTGGGGGAGAGGACTGTTCCTTCGAGAGAGAGGCGGTGGTTTCCTTGGATGTGGAGCGGAGCCGAGTCCTTTGGGAGCATTTGGGTTTCAGGCAGGTCAAGTCGGGCTGCTGCCGCTGCGAGGAATTCATTGGCCTTGTAGGTGTCGAACTGCACGCGGTCAGCGATGACGGTCGGAGGGACTACCTCGAAGCGGGAGAGCACGGGCGAGGTTTCGGTGGTTGAGGTAAGTCCATTGAGAGTCCGCCCCGAGACAAAGCGCGAGCCTTCCGCCATCTCGACTGCTTGGGTATTCGAAGGAGCTGATTTAAGTGCCCCAGGGCTGCGGGTGGACCTGACGGCGCTTGTGTTTGTGAGTGATCCGCTTTGAGGCACAACCAGGAAGGCTCCGGGAAGGATCGCATAGCGTCTGGGCAGGAGTGTGTGCGATCCCGCGGCAAGTCCGCTTGAAGCGGGGAGTTCGACCTGCTCGCCAACCCGCAAGGAGCTTGAGACAAATCCTGGATCGCCCGAGAGGCTGCCAGAGTTCACGCCGGAGTTGAAGGGGTTGAAAGGAGAGAAGTTAAGGGCTGTTCCCGGCAAGACGGCGTAGGATTCGGGAACGAGACTCCAATAGACGCTTTCGGAGGGCGTGGGAGAGGATGTGAAGTCGGTCGGGTCGATATCGCGGCGGGCCGACCATGTTTTCCCGCTGTGGCTCACGAGGTCGCCAGCATTGTATTCCGAGCCCGAAGACCAAGAGCGCGTGGCAGTGCCGAGAGGGTCAGCCGATCCACCGATGCCTGGAATCCAGCGGTAGGCCAATAAATCGCCTCCGCCGCGCAGGTCGATGGTGGCGCTGGAATCCATGGCGACGCTATTTCCTGCAAGGCTGACACCGCGGTCTGGGAGGCCCGAAACAGTGATATCGACGCCGCGTGGATCGATCCAAGTTAGGCCATCCGGGCTGATGCCGTAGGGAACAAGAATTTCAGTTCCTGTTGTGGGATCGACGCCCGATACGGAAATGGATGCTCCCTTGGCCAAGCTCAAGCTGGAAGTGGCTGAGAGGGTGGCTGTGCTGCCGACAACAATGTTTTCTGGCTTGGAGGAGGCGGTTCCATCCCAACCCAAGACAATCGACCCCATCGGGGCGCGGAGATTTCCGGCGATCTGGATGGAGTCGGCGAACATGCGGAGTCGGCCTCCGGCGGAAAGAGGAAGGGAGGGGGTGGATGTCGAGGTGACGGAGATCGAGCCTTTCGTGGCACCGCTGTCGTAGGCGAACACATCAAAGCGAGAGCCGGTGGTGGGATACATCTGGGCGGCTTGGAAAGAGAGCTTGCCTGCAACGCTGACGATGCCGTTGCCCCGGATATCGCCTTCCGAGGTGAACTTGGTGTTTGAGATTCCCCTGGTGACGAGTGTTCCGATATCGATCAGCTTCGCTGAGACGGTGAGAGAGCCGTCACCCAAAGAAGGCGCGAAGTTGTAGGATGGAGTTCCTCCTGTGCCTGCGTTGAATTCGCGGAAAGGTTGGTAGGGGTCTGCGGGGTTGAGTGGTGCGAGGAATTCCTGGCCGATGGCAACATAGGGGGCCGAGACGGAGACAGGGAATGTGGAGCGAATGACCCCGCCACCGGCGAGACGAACCGCACCTTTGGCATTGATCGATACAGATTCGAGAAATTCCAAATTGCCGCCGTATGGAATCGGCGAGGCGTCCTTGAAATATTTGAATCCGAGGTCGAGGAAGTCGAATCCACCGCTTATGAAACGATCCATGGCGAAGAACCCGACGCCTTGAGAGCCTGTCGTGGCCGATAGGAGTGTGGAGGCAAGGTAGGCGTCCGGCGTTGAGCTGGCGAGCAGGCCGCTGGAAATATTCGACAGTGTGGAGGTGGAAGCAATGCGCGAGGCTTGGCCGCTTGCCGCCAGGAAGAGATTGGTGTCAGCGCCGGTTCGGGATTCGCCCGAGGCGTAGAACCTCCCCGAGGAAACTGAAAGAGTTCCACCAACCGCCGTTTCGCCACCGGCTTTTGCCAGAAGTGTCGAGTCTGCATAAAGAAATTGCGAGCCCGAGAGTTCGATGCGACCGCCATCGCTGTCCACTCTAACCGCAACGGCCTGGCGTTGCCATGGGGCCGAGTTCAAACCGGAGTTGGCGGGAGCTTTGCCGACAAGCTCCGGGTCAAGGCGCGAGGGGTGAAAATCCAGAACGGCCGATGTGCCTGAAGCGTCGAGCAGAGATCCGGATTCGGCGAGGATGTTGCCCGAGATCTTGATTGTGCCGCCGGGGTGGATGATGCCGGCGTTCCATGTGTAGGGGTCATCGAGTTGGACTGTTTTGCCCGCCACAGAAAGCTTGGCGGAGGGTGTCAGGTGGACAGTAGGCAAAGCAAAGCTGGCCACGGTCGTTTGGGGGAGGCGGAATGAAGACCGACCGGTTATTTCTATCGTGCCACCCGGCGCGCTGATTTCTCCGGCGACTCGAACAAAATCACCCGACATCCGAACAGTTGCACCTGCATCGGTGAGAATCTTGGCTTCTTCTTGGAAATCCACTATGCCGAGGGCTTCCACCCGATCCTCGGTGAAGGCATCGTCATAACCTGAAGCGGAAAGTGTCAGGCTGGCTGGTTGGCGCAGACCCTCGGGCAAAAGCACAGGGAACAGGGCATCCATGCCCATTCGGCGGAATCCCAAGCTGCTCAAATCCGAGTATGATCCCGCTTCGGCCAAAATTGATGCGGTTTGCGCGCTTTCCTGATCGCCGAGACGAGCAATGGCATTTGATAGTTTTTTCGCATCTGCCATGGGCAAGTGACGCCATTGTTCTGCCACTGGCTCGATGACGGTTCCCGAGACTACTTTCACGCCGGGCACATAAGATCCATCTGTGGCGCGAGCTCCAATGCCTTGGACCGAGTAATTCGTAAAGCCTCCTTTACGGAAAAAGTCAGGTTGTAGGAAAAACGTGCCTTCGGGCGCAGAGGTGCCGCCGATTTGAACTGTATTTGCCTGAAGCGAGAGGGAACCGCCCTTGGCAACCGAGTAGGCTTGGAGCGTGCCATCGAGCTGTAGCTTGCCGCCCGTCGTGGTCGAGAGGGATGGATCCTTTCCGGCCAGTATGGAAATCGAGCCACCGTTGCCGTATTGGAATTTGCCACTTGGTCTGCCTCGAACGCCACCGGAGGCATCCACCAGCGATCCGGGTTCAAGCAAGACCGAGTAGCCCGTGAGAGAGACCGTGCCGCCCGAAAGAAGAACCTTGTTTTGATAAGGATTGATCGAGGAGGGGCGTTCATCAGCAAATTGTCCAGCAACATCCAAATATACGCCTTTTGCGACACGGACCGTTCCTTGGCCTGCGATGGCGGCCGGGGCGGCGACATTTTGGAACAAGCCTTCCGCCGCTGCCCGGGCATAGGCCATCGGCGTGTAGTTGTAGGCGGTCATGAGGATTGATCCGCCGGGAGCGGAAACATTCGAGTTCACCGAAATGTTGCGACCGGCGATTTTCAACGAGCCGCCAGCGGGGAGGGCGAGGGGATTGCTAGAGGGCACCGTAATGTCTCCTTCGGTGTTTTCGATTTCGATGTTTCCGAAACCTCCTTCCTCTTCCTCCCACCAGTCCGACGAAACCGCAAAAGTGGCCCCTGCGCTGAAGGGCATCTCTGTTGGAGTTCCGTCGACCACCTTGAAATCAAAAGGCGCTGCGCTTGGAGAGTTGTTGGTAAACACGACATTCGGTGATGCCGGTGATTGGTTCAGGAAAACAAAGTTGGAACCACCGGTCGAAAACTTGGTCTCTCCTTGGAATTTGATTTGGAGCGTTCCTTGGGCTGCCGGCAGGAGTTGCTGGCGAGGGCCGGTGATCGATTGGCCGAGGAGTTCGGCAGCCAGAGCCATTTTTGGCGCTGTAATGGACAATGTTCCAGCGGCAGCGCCTTCAACATGAGAGCGTTCGTTTCCACCACCCAGCGGGGCAAGCGGGTGGGTGTAGGTTTCGGTAGCTCCCCATTTTGAGGAGCCGAAAGTCGAGAGGCCGTCATAGACGCCATCATACTCGACATCCGGGGTGGCGTTGTGCATGTCTACAATATTGGCGTCGCGCAACAGGCGTGAAGTTCTGACAGCCCCTCCCTCGTGGGTGAAATAGCCTCCCGATACATCAATGGTGGCCCCGGTGGCGGCACTGACCGAATCGCCGGCGGAGATAGAGATCGATCCACCGTGAGTAGTTAGTTGGGCGATGTCGCGTTCAGTGATATTGGCAAAACCGGTCAGGTCGCCGAGCGGCGTGCCGATCCAGCCGCGTCCTCCGTAACTGCCTGAGCGACGTAGATCGACCAAGAGAGGTTTGCCTCGAAGGCCGCCGGAGCGCTGGAGGGGAGAGTCGGCGAGTTCGGAACCGCGGAGTTGGACGGCGAGGAAATTATTCGCAAGCGGCACAAAGGCATCCATCGTTCCGCTGGCATCGAGCAGTGCGCTGGAGGCGATATTGACCTGCCCCCCGGATAGGAGGAAGCGTTGGCGTCCGTTGCTGATTTGCTGAGAGGCTTCAGTAGCGTTTGTGACAATGCCGTCGTTGTTGGTGTCCACAAACGGCCAGATTCCCGCGCGGATGCCGACGGCACCCGCGGTTGCGATGAGGGAAGAGCCTCCCGCAAAGTGGATTCCCAAGCCCTCAATATTTACTTGGGATGACTGGGCGAGCTTGGTGCCAGGGATTTTTTTGTTGGAGGAGAAATCTGGAAGGATTCGAGTTGTGCTGCCAGACGAAAACTCCACGATTCCGGTCGAGCGATTCAAGAATGGAGGTTGGAAGGAGGAATCGTATCCCGGAAAGCCCACCGCGCCATAGCTAGCGAGGAGATCGATGCGGCCGTTGAGGTTTACGGAGGTAGAGCTTTCCAGGGCGCCTGATTGGGTGATTTGCTTGCCGACAGCGACGATGGATCCGCGCTGGGACTCGACTAAGCCTGAATTGGCGACAGTGCCGCCGTAACTTCCAACATCTCCAACCCATACATCAAGCCCTCGAAGGCTGGGGTCGGATTCGGCGTGCGCTGCGACACCGACTTGGAGGCCTGCGGCGAGGATTGACTGGCCCGAGGGGGTGGAAATTTCACCGGCATTCCGGACATTCGCGCCTAAGAGCATGATGCGTCCGCCGTTGCCGCCTTCGCCTTCGGGGCTGCTCAAGAGAGCCCCGCGTTCAACGACGATATCGCCGAATGTGGCGGTGGGATCATTTGCGAAATCCTTGGAGAATAGGAACTCGGCATTACGGTTGTTGAGGAGGCCGTTGGCGACCAGATTGTCGTTGATGGGAAGGGCAGAAGCGACGAGGGTGCGGGCGTTGACTTGGGATCCGGCGCCGAAGACGATGCCGTTCTGGTTGATGATGTAGACTTGGCCTTGGGCGTTAATTTTGCCTCGGATTTGGGAGGGTTTGGCGTCCGGATCGAAGACTTTGTTGAAGGCGATCCATTTGCCAGAGTCGGCTCCGCCAGCGGATTGGTCGAAGTTGAGGGTGGTCTGGCTGCCGACATTGAAGGTTCTCCAGTGGAGAAGGGCTTGGGCGGCAGTTTGCTTGATGTTGACATTGTTGCCCGAGGCTGTTGCCGGGTTGGCTCCTGTCCATGTGCCTCCCACAATCGGGTTCAAGCCGCCTTCTATGAGGCCGTTGGGTATGGTATTTGCTGCGGCTGCGGCGCGGGCGGAGGCTTGGAGAGCGCGCATGTCGTTGACGGCCTTCGTGGTGCGGGCGAGGCGGTCTTGGGCGCGGACTTTGGCGGCTTCGGCTGCAGCGGCTCCGGCGTTGGCACGAGCTTCGGAGTTTCGCTTGGCGTTACCGCCGCTGGCTCCCCCACGGAGGATGTCGCCGGCTTGCAGACCAGCGGTGGGCATGGTGGCGAGGAAGGAGGCGAGGAGGGTGCATGTGAGAACGGCACGCGAACGCCTACGCGCTGCGAGGAACTCGAATGCGCGGAGGTGGTATTTGGTGCGGTGGCCGGTTTTCAACATGGGTGGTGAGTTTTATGGATTGGGCGGATCGGGCAAGTCTGACGGAGCGGGATGACCTGATTGACCTTGGTGACCTTATTGACGGTGGATGGATCGTGAGGGTTTAGGATCGGCGGGGTTGGGTTTGGGTTTAGGGTTGGTTGTGTGACGATTTTGTAACTTGCGGGGTTATTTTTTGTCGTCTGGTTTGAGGAGGGCGGGTAAGGCGATTTCGTCGAGGGTGATGGGGGCTTGGGCTTGGAGGCGTTGGAGGTAGGCTTGGCGGTTTAGGTTCTGGCGCTCGGTGCGGAGGGCGCGGATGATTTGGGGTTTGATCTCGTCGAGGGTGGCGGTGCGGGGTTCTTGGATGTCGAGGATTTTGACGAAGTAGAGTCCATCGCCGAGCTCGATGGGGCCGGCGGTGGCGCCTTTGGCCAGGCCGGTGAGAGCTTTGCGGATGGCGGGCTGGATAGAGTCTTCGGGGAGGAGTCCGATCTCGCCACCGTTGGCAGCGCTGCGGGGTTCGTCGCTGTTGGTTTTGGCGAGGGCGGCGAAGTCGCCGGATTTTACCTGTTTGGCGAGGGCGTCGGCTTTGGCCTTGGCTTTGGCGGGGTCGGTGCCGTTGGCGATGAAGATTTGGGCGAGGCGGTATTGCTTGGGGAGGGTGAGTTCGGCCTTGCGGGCGTCGTAGACTTCCTTGACTTCGGCATCCGAGGGGAAGTCGGCGGGGACTTTGGTGACGGATTCGAGGTAGCTCTCGGCGATGGCGGCGTCGCGCACGCGGGCGAGGAGGGCCTGGTTGTCGGGCTTATCGTCCCAGTCGGCGTTGCTGGCTTCTTTGAGGAGGACTTGTTGGAGAATGAGGGTTCGGACTGCTTGGCTGAGGGCGGCGGGGTTTTGCTTGAGGGCGGCGCGGTCGGCTTCGCTAAGGCTGGAGAGGTAGGGCTGGATTTGCGCGACGGTGATGTCGCGGTCGCCGGCACGGGCGATGACGGAGTCGGCTGCACGGGCTGGGAGGGTGAGTGAGGTGGCGGCGAGGAGGGCGAGGGTGGTTTGGCGGAGCATGGTGGGTTTTTGGATTGGACGGATCGGGCTGATTGGACGGATCTGGTTACTTTTCAGGGGCGTCGGCGGGGATGCGGGCGTCGGTGAGTTTGTCGGAGAGGTCTTGGACGAGGTTTTGGAATTTGACGCGTTTGGCGGCGGTGAAGGGTTCGCGGGCGAGGATGGCGTCGCCGAGGCCGAATTTCTCGTAGCGGTCGAGGATTTCCATGCCGGCTTGATACATCTCGATGTTTTTTTGTTGTTCGTCTTGGACTTTGCGTTCGAGTTCGATGCGTTTGGTGTCGAGTGTGGCACGTTGGCCTTCGCGTTTGGAGGCGAGTTTGGCGACTTCGCCGTAGGATTTTTTCCATTTGGCGAGGGCGGCGTTGAGTTCAAGGATCGAGCCGTCGCGGTCGGCGATCTTTTTATTGAGATCGGCGATCATGTTGGTGGAGGTGTTGCGCTCGTTGGCGAGTTCCTTGTTGAGGGACTCGGTTTTCGCGGTGAGTTCGGTCGCCTTGGCCTCGGCGGCGTATTGGGCGGCTTGGGCGTTGGCGAGGTCGGTTTGCGCGGCGCGGAGCTTGAGCATGGTGTCCTTGAGGGCTTCGCGGAACTTTGCGGTGGGGTCTTCCTCGGCGGCGTGGAGGATAGGCGCGAGGAGGATAGGCGCGAGGAGGACGGCGGCTGCGGCCAGGAGGGCGTAAGTTTTGATTTTCATGTGGCGTTAGAATTTGGAGTTGAGCTCGAGGTAGAAGATATTGGTGTCGTATTGCGGTCCGGCGATGCTTTCGGAGCCCATCCAGCGCAGGCCGAGGTAGACATTCTCGGAGAGGGAGAGGAAGCCGGCTGCTGTGAAGCCCTGCATGTTGGTGCCGCCTCCGCCGAAGTCGGAGTCGTTGAAGCCGTCAACCACGGAGTCGGAACCGATCCAGCGGTAGCCGACGGAGAGGAGCCAGTCCCAGCGTTTGGTAAGGGCAGGCGTGCCGACGCGGAGATCGACAAACCAGCCGTAGGGGCTGCCCTCGAAGGCTCCGATGTCGGTGAGACCGTTCTCGTCGATCGCGCCGCGATTGTTGACGGCGATGGCGCTGATGTCGGTTTCGTTATAGGCGACGTTCTGCACATATTCGCCGACGAGGGAAATGCGAACGGGCTCAAAGCCATCGTAGTCGATCTGGGAGGTGAGGGCGAGTTCCGTAAACTCAGTGGCAAGGCCGTAGTATTGCCACTGGTTGATCGCGCCGAAGTCGTTGCTGGCATCTGGAACGATGTCGCGGATGGCCATGTAGGTGTTTCCCTTTTGGGCGAAGGAGGGACGGCTGTTATCCGTGTTGCCGGCGTCGTTGACGGTGAGGGGCGTGTAGGGATCGGAGAGTTGGCCTTCGATATTGTCGAAGTAGTAAATGGCGACGGCTGTTTTCCATGTCAGGTCTTCGCCGATTTTCCACTCGAAGCCAGCCTGTCCACCGATGAGGTATTTGTCGTAACTGGCGAATTTTGCTGGCTGGTTGGAGGAGAAGTTGAAGTCGGTGTTGTAAACAACGAACGCGCCGCCAGTGCCGAAGAGGGCGAAGTTTTCTGTGATATTGGCTTTGGTGGTTAGGGCGGCGCCGTCGAAGCCGAGGTCGTCATCCCAGGTCAGGCGGGTGCTGAAGAACGGGTTCTCGAAACGACCGGCCCACGCGGTGGTCTTGATGGCCTCGGTGACATTGAAATCGTAGCGCATGAAGGCGCGGTCGAGCCAGATGGCGTATTTGCTGAAGTTGCCGCCTTGGCCTTGGGTGGCAGAGTTGGCGACGCCCATGCCTTGGTTGGTAGAGACGGGTGAGTTGTTGCTGCCGGTGGCCACGCGGAAGCCAGAGGAGAAGTTTTCGCTCATGGCGAAGTCCATGCCGAAGCGGGCGCGGAGGAGATACTGGTTGCGGTTCTGGTCAACATTCAGCTGGGGTGCGAACTGGGTGCCGGTGGTATCGAAGGGAGCGCCGGTGTTAATGGCATTGAAATTCGGGAAGGCGCCCGAGGCGTCGTTGCCGGTCGGGAAGAAGGTGCCGGCGTAACGCACGCGGAGGTCGTAAGCGGCTTTGCCATTTTCAACCCACTTCGGAAGGCGCAGTGCGGCGTTGATTTCTCGAGGTGTGCGGTTGGTGGCGAGTTCGAGTTTGATCTCTTCTTTGATCTGATCCTTGACGGGTTGGGGGATGTGCGTCACGCGGATGTCATCCGGTGAGGAGGGTGGGAGGTCGGAACCTGCGGGGGCGGATGTGGCGACGACCTGAACGGCGGCGGCCTGGGCGATGGCCACCATGTCGGTCTGGCTCTGGGCGCGGACGGCCTCGGCCTCGGCTTCCGACTGGCGGATCATTTCGTTAGCTTCCTCTTGGGTGAGGATGCCGCGTTTCACGAGTTTTTGGATGAGGTTGATGGTGACATTGCCGGTGGGGGTGGATGGAGTCGAGGGAAGCGGGGAGTCGACAACGGGAAGTGGCGCGGCGTTCGATTGGGTTTCTTGGACGGTGGTGTTGATCGGCTTGGGTTCAGGCGTCGCTGCCGGTGCAGGCTCAGGAGCGGGAGTCGGCGATGGTTGCGGCGTTGGAGTTGAAATTGGAACCGGCGGGAGAGGGGCGTCGGTGATCGGCTGAGCGACTGGAGCAGGCGTGGGGGCTGGTGCCGTATTCTGCGCGTAGTCGATGACGATCTTGTTTTTTGCGGGTTCGCTAACTGTGTAGTCCTGCGCGCTGAGCGGGATGGTGGTGGCCAGCAGCGTGGCTGCGGAGAGTTGGCGAAGTGTGGTGGGCAGGCTCATGGGATCAGTTGGGTCGAGTGGCTTTGAGTCGCATGACGATGGGCATCGGCATGCCTTCCGGTGGGGGAGCCTGCATTTGCAGACCGGTGAGAATTTCGTTACGGAGGGCGGCGTCGGTGGCGGGGTCGCCGGAGGAACCGGAGATGGTGGCGCGGGTCACGCGGCCGGTGGCGTCCAGCCAGATACGGGCGGTGACATTGAGGGCGGCGGCTTTGGTTTTTTTGTGGTTGCGGAGGGCTTGGACGACGGAGCCTTGGACTTGGGAGGCATAGCCGCCGAATTTCGAACTCTTGCCGCCTTTCCCTGTGCCGGTGCCTCCAATCATGCCGCTGCCGCCGCCTTTGGCGAGGCCGAAGGCGTCTGGGCCGTTGCCCTCGAGGTTCGTGCCCATCGGGGCGGGTTCGGGTGCGGCTTGAGGTTCGGGCTCGGAAACCTCCTCGGGTGTGAATTTTTCCTCTTTCACCGTGTCGGGCTCGGGCGGTTGCTCCTTGGGTGGCGGAGGAGGTGGTGGCGGGGGAGGTGGTGGCGGAGGCGGCGGCAGGGAAATCATGACCGGGCCGGAGGATTTTTTCTTCGGAGCCGATTTTGGTGCGCCAATGAAGTAAATGCCCAACGCAACGATGAGAACGCCACCAAGGATGATCTTGATTTTGTGCTTCGCAAAGAAACTTGGCTCGTCGTCTTCTTCGTCGGGCATGGTCTTGGGTTACTTGGGCGCTTGGGTGGCAAGGCCGATTTGCTTGATGTCGAGGCGTCCGAGCACATCGAGGACTTCCATGACCATCATGTATTGCGTGGCGCGGTCGCCACGGACGACGACGGGGAACTCGGGCACCTTGGATTTGTGCTCATTGAGCTTGGCCTCGAGTTCGGCGATGGTCACCGGCACGGTGTCGAGGAAGAGCTTGCCCTCGTTGTTGATGGTGATGGATTTTCCCTTGGGGCCGCCGAGAGCCGGGGCCTTGCTGCCTTTCGGGAGATCGATTTTCACTCCCTGGACTCCGGCTGTGGTCATGATGATAAAAATCAACAAAAGCACGAGGTAGAGGTCTACCATCGGGGTCACATTGATGTCGTCGAAGGATTTGTCGTCGCCAGCGTCCATAATTGGTTATTTGCGTTTGATGAGGCCGTCCATGATGGCGGCATTCTCATCGCCTTTGGTTTCCTCGTAGCGGGCGGCCTCTTCTGGGGTGCGGATTTGGCGAATGGGAACCGTGAGGGCCGAATCTCCTGGGGTGGGGTAGAATTCGGCGACCTTGGCGACGAACTCGTCGATGAATACCTGCATGGCTGAAACGGTGTGTTTGATGCTGGTATTCAGGAAGCTATACATGAAAAGCGCGGGAATCGCGACCAGCAGGCCGACTGTGGTGGCGAGGAGCGCGCTGGCGATACCGGGGGCTATCGAGTTCACATCCACCTCGCCCGATTTCGCGATGATGGCGAAGGTGATCATAACGCCCACGACAGTTCCGAGCAGGCCGACATAGGGGCCGCCGGCGATGCTGGTGGTGAGGTAGACGAGGCCGTTGCCCAAGCGGTGCTGTTCATGCACGAGGGCGGCATCCAACGAGGCGCGGATGGCTTGGATCGAGCGGGCGGAGAGACCTTGGCCCTTGTTTTTGCCGAAGCCGAGGCGGTGGCGGATTTCCTCCGAGCCGACATGGTAGATGTGGTAGAGGGGGGAGTCGGCGAGGAGGGTGAGACCTTTTTTGCCAATCTTGCCGCCGAATGTTTTTGAGGATTCGGGGTTGTCGAGATCCATCGCGGTGAGGTCGGTGGCGACATCTTTCCAGAGGCGCAGGAACTCGGCGTTGCCTTTTTTGATTTTGTCGAGGTTAATGAATTTGACGACGGCAACGGTCCAGCCGGCTGCCATCATGATCACGCAGACTCCGATGGCGATCCAGCCGTCGAACATCATGTTCTTGGCGATGTCGCCGAAAAGCATGACATGCTCCATCGCGCCGCCGTGACCGCCTGCGCTGGCCCCGCCTTCACCTTCGCCGAGGGCGACGAGCTTGGTGCTGGCGTCGTTGCCGGCTTGGCCGGTGTAGGCGAGTTGGACCCAGCCTGCGGGGCGGGCGGTTTTCGAGAGGCTGAACTCGTCAATTTCGCCAATGAGGCCGTTTTTGCCATCCGCATCGGCGCCGAGTGTCGCGTCGCCCACGATGGCGGGGAGACCTGCCGCGACGGAGGAATATTCCTTGCCATCGACGAAGAGTTTCGTGCTCGAACCGTCGGAGACCACGGCAATGTGTTTCCAGACATTGGGAGCGACTGGGTCGGCGGGTGTGGATTTGGAAGTGCCGGAAGCGGATTTGATGACAACGACCGGCGCGCCGGATTGGAAAACAACCTGGAAGCGGGCGGAGTCATCACCCCAATCAAAGAGGACGCCTTTTTCGTTGAGGCTAGATTGTTTCAACCATGTCGAGAGGGTGAAGGGCTGGCCAGCATCGGCGCGGAGGGTTTCCGAACCGGGAATCTTGGTAGCGGTATTGCCCAAGAGACGCATGCCAGGGCCGATGAGGGCACCCTCGGAGAGCGTGCCGCCGGAGGTGGCGTTATTGGCATTTTTTGTGGCGTCTTTTGGGGTGGCGACGGTGAAGTTGTAGGCGAGGATGGTGTCGGTGTCGTGGGCTGCGAGCGGGTCTGCGGCTTCCTCAGCGGTGATTTCGGGGTTGCCGCTGTAGAGCCAGATTTTGGTTTGGGCGCCGGGCTTGATGTCGGGGACTTTGACCCAGACGAAGCCTTCGTTCATGAGGGCGTCCCATTTTTCCACGCGGGATTCGAGGGGTGTCTTGTCATCCTCGGTGACAAAGCGGATGTCGGTGCCGTCCTCTTTGGCGGTCGAGAAATCGAAGTTTCCTTGGTGGAGGCGCAGGAGGATGGTGGCGGTGCCGACCGGTTCGCTGATTTCAAATCCGGTCTTGGTGGTATCGATTGTGACGGGCCTGCGGGCGGTCCAATCTTTGTTCCACCAGGCGTGTGAGTTCGCTGTGACGGAAACAAGGGCCGTGGCGGCGAGAAGGGCTGTTCGGATGAATGCGGTTGTTTTCATATCGTGCGGTTAAAGTTCTGCGGAGATGCTGAAGGAGAAGAGCGGTTGGTAGGCCTCGGAGGGTGATTGGGTGATCTGAGGAATGCCGATGAAGAAATCGCCATTGATGTGGTCCACGAGACGAATGCTGGTGCCGACGCCGTAACTCCAGAGGTTGAAGGTCGAGGTCTGCTCGGGGAGGGGATCGTTGAGCATGGCGTAGCCGGCGTCGATGAAGACGAAAAAGCGCCACTCGTTCCCTTTCGGAAGCCAACCGAGGAGCGATGGAGTGCGGAATTCCAGCGTGCCGGCGATGGCATTGTCGCCCGTGACGACGGATTCGAGGTAACCGCGAACGGTGGATTGCCCGCCGAGGCTGTATTGCTCGGTGTCCACGAGGGGATTCGCCGTCGCCTGGCCCTGCACCTCGCCGAAGAGTTGGAAATCCCAAGGCAGCTTCTGCGTGTGGGCCAGATTGCCGCGCAGGTAGAAAAAATTCGCATTCGCATTGTAGCGGCGGTTGTCGAAATCAATCGCCTCCTGCGTGCCTGTTCCACGGAAAGAGAAGGTCACGCCGGCACCGAACTCGGTTTCGTAGTGTTTGCCGATCGAGCTGGCGTTGTAGTTGATCGAAAACGGCCAGTAGGTGAGGGGACTGGAAACCGTTTGGTTGCCCACAACGAGATCTTGAGCAAAGTCCTTGTAGTCAATGCCCATACTGGCCGAGTGGTAGAATCCGGTCTTGGCGGGGAGGTTGAAAAGGAAGCGCCCGCCGTAGATTTCGCCGTTTCCGAGCGAGTCGGTGCCGCCGAGTGTGGAGACCTCGCTGTTCTGGCGTGTGGCTTGGAGCATGAGCGCAACCCAGTCGATGGATGGCGTGCGTGCTATATAATAACCGGAGAAAATCAGGGCGTCGCTCGGGCGCTGCGGGGCGATCTGGAAGCCTGCGCCGATCGTGTGACCCATCTGCCATAAATTGTCATAGCGCACTGAGGCGTCGAGGCGGAGGGGCGTTGTATTCGTGCTGTAGCGGTTGTTCAGCTCCACGCTGCCGTGCAGGGGAAACTTGTTCTTCACCGTCAGATCGACATCGACAGTTCCCGGTGTTTTTCCAATAGCCAGTGATGGAGTGACTTGGAGATCGGCTGTCTGGTTGAGGGCGATGATGTCGCGCTGCACATCGTTAAAATTCGGCACCGTGCCCTCTGCAAGCGCCGGTGCCATTTTTTTGATCCTCTCGATGTCAAAAAAGCGGGAACCCTTTACGCGTAGGCGTCCAACGGTCGCCTCGGTGACCTGCAGCACAATGACGCCGGTATTCACGCCTTGAGGCGGCACGGAGACGGAAACGGTCTGGTAGCCTTCATCATGGTAGGCCTTCTCGAGGGCCATACGGGCATTTTCGACATCCTCCGGCGTGCGGCCCGGCCCGGTGTGGCTGTAGAGCGCCTTGTCCACCGCTCCGGTCGGAAGTGTCTTGGCGCCCACCACGCGGAATTCGCGTATGGAAAATGTCTGCGGAGGCTCGGGATCCACGACTGGCGGCGGTTCCTCATCGATAAAAGGATTCGCGTCCTGTGCGGCCAGGCGGGCAGACAGGGCGACAAAGACTCCCAATACCAAGTGAAGGATCAAGCGTCTGAAGCGGATGGTGTGAGAACTCCGAATCATTGAGCGCAGTAGGTCAGCAGTCGGACCCAGACCCGGCAACCGGAGTAATGTTACAATCTTGTCACAAAGGAAACGGGCTTGATCTGTTGTTTTGGGTTGACTGGTTCTTCAGTCAAAAGACGAGTTGCCGAGAATACAAACTGGGATCTTCGCGGAGTTGTGAAACAGGCGGAGGCGCTGCCCCCGCCTGTTCCTGTTGCACTGATTCTCACACCAAGTGCACCCTGTTGAATTATTGTGTGCCACCTCGATTGCAATGGGACGCATGTTACAAATTCGTAACCTTGGACCAATCTTGGCCGAAGATCGCGACTTTCGACTGCCTAACTCTCAGGCCAGTTTTGTCACAGCTTCATGAAAAAAATTTCAAAGAAGACCGAACTTCAAGAAACTCTCAAAACTATGCAGAGTCACCGGCTGAACTAATTTTGTTGCGCGGTTGATGGGGTGAAAGTGGAGGGTAAAAAAATGGCGACGCCTACGGGAATCGAACCCGTGCACCAGCCGTGAGAGGGCTGTGTCCTAACCGCTAGACGAAGGCGCCGTGTTGGGGAGGAAGAAACTAAGCGCCGGAGCCGCTTTGACAAGGGGAAAAATCCTGTTTTTTGCGAGCGGCGCTGGTTGCTTGGTAGGTTTTATTTGGCGACGATGTTTACGAGTTTTCCGGGGACAACGACGACTTTGACGATGCTTTGTCCTGCGGTGGCTTCTTGGATTTTTGGGCTCTCGAGGGCGGCTTTTTCGATTTCCTCCTTGGTGGCCTCTTTTGAAATGACAAGTCGCTCGCGGACTTTGCCGTTCACCTGCACGGCGAGTTCGACTTCGTTTTCGACGAGGAGGGATTCGTCGTGCACGGGCCAAGTTTGCTTGGAGGCGAGGCCTGAGAAACCAAGCCGGCTCCAAAGTTCTTCGGCGAGGTGCGGCGCGAAGGGGCTCAGGAGTGGCAGGAGGATGCGCAGCGCTTCGAGTGGACGTGGCTTGGCGTTCACGAATTCGTTTGTGAAAACCATCATTTGCGAGATCGCTGTGTTGAAGGCGAGCAGGCGGATGTCGGATGTCACCTTCTTGATGGTCGCGTGGGCGATGCGGAGTTGCTGCGAGGTGAGCGGAATCTCGGCGAGGTCGCTCGAGAGGATCCATTCGCCTTCCTGGTTTTCCTCCATGGCCAAGCGCCAGACGCGGGCGAGGAAGCGGTAAACTCCTTCAACGCCTTTCATGCTCCAGGGTTTCATTTGTTCGAGTGGGCCCATGAACATTTCGTAGAGACGCAGCGAGTCGGCGCCGTATTCCGAGATCACACTGTCGGGCGTGATGACATTGCCCCGGCTCTTGGACATTTTTTGGCCGTCGGGTCCGAGGATCATGCCTTGGTTGACCAAACGCTGGAATGGTTCGGGCGTCGCCACATGGCCGAGGTCATGGAGGACTTTGTGCCAGAAGCGGGCGTAGAGGAGATGCAGCACGGCGTGCTCGGTGCCGCCGACATACAGGTCGACGCCGCCGGGCTTCTCATTGCGCGCCATCCAGTATTCGTCGGCTTCTTTGCCGATGAAGCGGTCGGAATTTGTGGCATCGCAGAAGCGCAGGTAATACCAGCAGGAACCGGCCCATTGAGGCATGGTGTTGGTCTCACGCTGTGCGGAGTTCGAGTATTTCAACCATTCGAGAGCCTTGCTGAGTGGTGGCTCCGGCGTGCCAGTGGGTTTGAAATCCTCCATGTCCGGCTGGATGACGGGAAGTTCGTCCTGGGTCAGTGCGCGATGGCGTCCGCCTTCCCACACGATGGGGAATGGCTCGCCCCAGTAGCGCTGGCGGGAGAAAAGCCAGTCGCGAAGTTTGTAGTTCACAGTGCCTCGGCCGAGGGCCTTTTCCTCCAGCCAAACAGTGATCTTTTGCTTGGCCTCGGAGGTCGGCAGGCCTTCGAGAAATCCCGAGTTCACAGCCACTCCCTCGCCTGCAAAGCAGGAGGAGGCTTCATTTGCTGAGCTGCCACGCACCACCTCGCGGATGGGGAGTTGGAATTTTGTGGCGAATTCGAAGTCGCGCTCGTCGTGCGCGGGGACTGCCATGATGGCTCCTGTGCCGTAGCCCATGAGCACATAGTCGGCGATCCAGACAGGGATTTTGTCGCCGTTGACGGGATTAATGGCGAAGGCGCCGGTGAAGACGCCGCTTTTTTCCTTGTTGAGTTCTGTGCGGTCGAGGTCGCTCTTGGAGGCGACGGAGGCTTTGTATTTTTCGACGGCTTCGCGTTGTTCGGGAGTGGTGATGGCGGTAACGAGCGGATGCTCGGGCGCGAGGATCATGTAGGTCGCGCCGAAGAGAGTGTCGGGGCGTGTCGTGAAGACTTCCACTTCGCACGGCGCGTTTTCGATTTGGAATTTAACCAAGGCTCCCTCGCTACGGCCGATCCAGTTTCGCTGGAGAAGTTTGATGCCCTCAGGCCAATCGAGTCCATCGAGTCCATCCAGAAGGCGCTCTGCGAAGGCGGTGATGCGGAGCATCCATTGGCGGAGTGGACGGCGCTCGACGGGGAATCCCCCGACTTCGCTCTTGCCGTCGACGACTTCCTCGTTGGCCAGCACGGTGCCGAGTTGTGGGCACCAGTTCACCGGCATTTCGGCGACATAGGCGAGGCGCACGGAGTCGGTATCATTGCCGGTGTAGGTGGAGATGGGTTCGGCCTTGTGTGTCGTGGGGTTGAACCAGGCGTTGTAGAGTTGGAGGAAAATCCACTGCGTCCACCGGAAGTAGCCGGGGTCGGTGGTGCTGACTTCGCGATCCCAATCGTAGCTAAAACCCACGGCCTGGAGTTGACGGCGGAAGTTGTCGATGTTTCGGGCCGTGGTGACGCGCGGGTGTTGTCCAGTTTTGATGGCGTATTGTTCCGCAGGCAATCCGAAGGCGTCCCAGCCCATGGGATGGAGAACATTGAAGCCTTGCATGCGGTGGAAGCGCGCAAGGATGTCAGTGGCTGTGTATCCCTCGACATGGCCGACATGCAAGCCATCGCCGCTGGGGTAGGGGAACATGTCGAGAATGTAGTATTTCGGCTTGGAGGCGTCGAAATTGGCATCGCCCGGATTGGCTGCGCGGAATGCTCCAGCTTCCAGCCAGTGCTGTTGCCAACGGGTTTCGAATTCAGTGAACGGATACTGCTTGCGCTGCGTGCTCATTTTGGAAAAAGGCGGATCTTATGTGGAACAGTCCGCTCCTGCAAACCGATACGAGTGGTGGGTAAACCGGCGTCTGGATGGATTGACCACAGAGCGCACAGGGAACACAGAGGAGGTGATGTCCGAGATTGCCTTGCATCTGTTGACAGATGGCATAAATTTCAGCCCATGAGCATCGCCGAGTTGCGCCAACTCCCCCGCCGGGAAAAGCTTCAAATTGTCGAGGCTCTTTGGTCTGACCTTGCGGATGAGGACGCGCTTTTTCAAAGCCCTTCTTGGCATGGCGAAGAACTCCGAAAGACAGAAAGGGACTTCAAACTTGGGAGAGTCCAGGCGATCGACTGGGAAGAGGCCAAAAGAAAGCTCAGAAAAGAATTTGAATGAACCTGCGGGTTCTAACCTCCGCCATCGAGGATCTTTCTCAGGGGCGAAAATTTTATGACCTCCAAGGCGATGGTCTCGGAGATTACTTTTTTGACAGCTTCTTTTCTGAAATCGATTCCCTATTGGTCTTTGCAGGAATCCATTCGCTTCACCTGGGATTTTTCAGGCTAATTGCAAGACGATTTCCTTACGCCATCTACTACAAGGTCAGAGGCGACGATATCGTTGTCTATCGAGTTTTGGATTGCCGCCGGAAGCCAAAGTGGGTCGAGCAGCAGCTTTCAGTTTCTGATTCTATCTGATAGATCGAACCTCGGCTGTTGTCCTGCATGGAGAGCCATGCAACCTGTCTTGGCAAAAGGTCGGGGCACTCCTGCCAAGCCGGATGTGCCTTGCGCGAGCCCTTTTTAAAACGGGATTTCGCCGTCTTCGTGGCGGGTGGAGGAGAAGGTGCGCGGTGCTTGATTGACTTCCCAGCATTCAAACAGGGATTCCGGGACTTCGCGGAGGAAGCGCGAGGGGGAGTAGAATGACTGGTCGTAGCCGGCGGCGAGGCGCATCTCGGGGTAGGTGAGGTAGAGTTCGTCCATGCAGCGGGTCACGCCGACATAGAAAAGACGGCGTTCCTCCTCGAGCGCGCGAGGGTCCTCGATGCTGCGGCTGCTTGGAAACATTCCGTCGGCGAGCCAGATGAGGAAGACGACTTTCCACTCGAGGCCTTTGGCTTGGTGGAGTGTGGAGAGGGTCACTTTCTCGGTTTCACCCGCTTCGGCGAAGGCGTTGGCCGTTTCCAAACTGCCCAGCAGGGCGAGTTGGGAGAGGAAGTCGGATGTCGTTTCAAATTGCCCGGCGAATTCCTGCAGCGTGACGAGATCCTCATGGCGGGCGTCGTAGTTCGGGAATTTCTCCTTCATGTAGTCCTCGTAAACGGCGAAGAGGACGCAGGAGATCATCTCGGCTGGCTTCATGGGGCCCTCGGCAGGAGCGAGGTCTCCAAGGGTGTGAATAAATTGGTCCCACGACTTTTGAGCTTTGGCAGGAATCTTGAGGCCAGCGAGGTCTTTGAAATTGGTTTTCCCATCGAGGATCGCCGAGGTCTTTTGCCAGAGCGTCTCGGCGGTTTTGTTGCCGATGCCCGGTTGCATGCGGATCATGCGCTTGAAGGCGGTTTCATCGCGCGGGTTGACGGTGAATTTGAGGAATGCGGCGACATCCTTGATATGGGCCTGCTCGAAAAATCGAAGCCCGCTGGTGATACTAAAGGGGATGCCTCGCCGTGTGAACTCGAGCTGCATCTCCATCGAGTGGTAGTGGGCGCGGTAGAGGACGGCGATCTGCTCGAGCGGCACGCCCTCGTCCGAGAGTTCAATGATGCGCTGCGCGACGAAGGCTGCCTGCTGGTTGTTGTTCGGCAAGGCAACGAGGGCGGGCTTCACCGCATGCGGCTTGCGCACGGGCGCGAGGTTTTTTGGAAATTGGTTTTCGTTTGTGAGAATGGCGGCGTTGGCGACATCCAGAACGCCGGGCACGCTGCGGTAGTTTGTTTCGATTTTAAAGACCTGTGCGCCGGGGTGTGTCTCGGGAAAACGCAGGATGTTTTCAAAATTCGCCCCGCGCCACGAGTAGATGCTCTGCGCATCGTCGCCTACGACCATCACATTCCCATGGTGTGCAGCGAGGAGGTCGATGAGTTCGGACTGGAGTCGGTTGGTGTCTTGATACTCATCGACGAGGATGTGTTGGAATTGGCGTTGGTATTGCGCAGCGATCTCGGGATTCGTCAGGAAAAGCTCGAGGGTCTTAGCGAGGAGGTCGTCGAAGTCCATCGAGTTCGCCTCCTTTTTTCTCGATTCGTAGGCGGTCTGAACGCGTTCGATGTCTTGGGCGAGGGGAATGAAGTAGCGGTATTTCTCGACGAGCACTTTTGAAATTGGAAGGCCGGTGTTGATCGAATAGCTGAAGATGTCGGAGAGCACGCCAGCTTTTGGGAATCGCTTGTCGGTGGAAACAATGCCCTCCTGGGCCACAACGGAGGCGATCATGTCCTCGGCATCCTCGCGGTCCATAATGCTGAATCCTTGGCGGAACCCGACGGCCTCGGCGTGTCGGCGGAGGATGCGGTTGCCGATCGAGTGGAATGTGCCACCCCAGAGTCCATCGGCGGCGCCGGGGATGAGTGTGTGCACCCGCTCGGTCATTTCACGCGCGGCTTTGTTCGTGAAAGTGAGGAGCAGGATGGAGCGGGCGGGAACGCCTTGTTCCAGAATCCAAGCCACGCGGTAGGTCAGTGTGCGTGTTTTTCCACTGCCAGCGCCGGCAATGACCAGCGCCGGGCCGCCGGGAGATGTCACAGCGGCGAGTTGCTGGTCATTGAGTTCCGAGGGGTAGTCGATGCCGCTGGAGGAGGCCGGAGGCGCTTGCAGTGTGTAGGAGCGGGCCACGCCGGTTTTAGTTTTGCGAGATGCGCAGCGCGCCGAGCTTGGATGAAGGGATGTTCAGTCCGTAGGCGAGAAGTTTTGCCGACTCGTCGGCGATGCGTGATTTTGTGCTCCCGAGAACGACGGCTATGACATCTCGCCCGTTATAGGATCCGCTGGAGATGAGGCAATGGCCGGCCAGGTGTGTGTAACCTGTCTTCATTCCATTGCAGAACGAGTAGGTGCGAAGGACGCGGTTTGTGTTGCGGAGAGGCACGACATTTCCTGAAGAAAAGCGGAAGTTATAATTTTTCGTCCTCATGATCTCGCGAAGCGCTGGATTGCGGTAGGCCATGCGGGCAACGCGGGCCATATCGCGGGCGGTAGAATACTGCCCCTTGGCTGGCAGTCCGTTGGGATTCTCGAAATTTGAATTCGACCCACCAAGACTGCGAACGCGCTGAGTCATTTTATCGGCAAACGCGCTCACGCTTCCGGCATTATCGCGAGCAAGAGTGCGGGCGACATCATTGCCGCTCTTCACTAGGAGGGCGTTCAGAAGTTCACGCCGTGTGTAGCTCTGTCCTGGTTTGACATAGATTTTAGTGGGCTCGCAGTTTGTGTCCGTAGCTTCGACTTCGACTCGTTTGTCCAGATCACCAGCCTCGGCGACGATGAGGGCAGTGAGGAGCTTTTGAGTGCTTGCGACTGCGCGCTGTGCGGTGTCGTTTTTTGAGAAGAGGACCTTGCCGGTGTTCGCATCCACCAGAATCGCCGACTTGGCGCTGATCTCTGGAACGGGTGCGGCTTGAAGTGGGATGATGGCGAGGAGGCAAAGAAATGCTGGAAGCAGGCGGGCGGTCATGTCGTGAAGTTAAGGTTTTTTTGGCGGTGTGCTGAATAACTTTTCCATTTCGGGATTTTTTTCAACCCCGAGTTCGAGAGCCTTCTGATAATGTCGGCGGGAAAGCTCGATCGCGGGCGGTTTTTCCTCCAGATAAAAAACGGCTAGGTTGTAGTGGGCATCCGCATACGAGGGGTCGAGTTCGACGGCGCGGCGGAGTTCGTGCTGGGCTCCTTCGATCCAACCCCGTCGCCCCATGACAACCCCGAGGAAATTGCGAGTCCGGGCGTTCAGCGGATCCTGCACCATGGCTTGTGAGAGTGCGGCTAGGGCGGCGTCCGGTTCATTGCGGTCCATGTAGATCATGCCAAGCGTGAGCCAGGCTGGAGCGGATTCGAGGCGCTGACGGACGGCCTTCTTCAGTAGTTCCTCCGCCTTGTCGGGATGGCCTGAATAAAATTCCACCATGCCGAGGTTCACAAGACCCATGAGGTTGTCCGGATCCAGAGCAAGAACGCGGGAGTAGGCGTTTCGTGCAGCGCTGTAATCCTTCCGTTCAAAAGCCACATTCCCTTCCGCAATAGCTGCAGCTAGAGTGCGAGGGCTAAAATTTTTCTCCGATTCTCCGGCAGACAGGCTGTGTGCAATTCCCATTGAGCATGCCGCTAGAAGCAAGCGAACGGCAGCGCGGCGGATCATTGTCCGGAGAGTTCCTTCGAGCGCCGGTCAGCGGCGCGGACGGCTTGGATGAACGCAGCGCGGACTCCGTGCTGTTCCAGTTCGCCGAGAGCAGCAGCAGTGGTTCCTCCGGGGCTCGTCACCATTTCGCGCAGAATAGCGGGATGCTCGCCGGTTTCCTTGGCGAGTTCGGCCGCTCCCAGCACGGTTTGGATGGCGAGTTGGCGCGCCAAGTTCGTAGGAAGTCCGCAAGAAACTCCGCCATCTGTGAGGGCTTCGATGACCAGAAAAATATAAGCCGGGCCGCTCCCGCTCAGGCCGGTGACGGCATCGAGGAGTTTTTCCTGAACATAGGAAACAACCCCCACACTCGCGAAGATCGCCTCGGCGCAGTCTCTGTCGGCTTGAGTGGCGTTGTCAGCACCCGTGAATGCCGTCGCGGCTCGGCCGATGAGGGCGGGCGTATTTGGCATGGCACGAATGATGCGGCATTTCGGTGCCATTTTTTCCAAGGTTGCCAGACTAAGTCCCGCAGCAATCGAGATGAGGAGTTTTCCATCAAGGGCCGCACCGGCCTGTCCAATGGCGGTCGCGGCCTCCTGCGGCTTAACGCAAAGGATCAAAACGGGAGCTGCGCCTGCGGCCTGTTCATTTGAGGTTGTTACGCGCACCGAGGTGGCATCCTGAAGGCTTTGCAGAATCGACACTTCTGGACATGAGGCGATGATGTCCTCCGCATTGCAGACCTTGCCGCGCAACATTCCTTGAATGATGGCGGATGCCATTTTTCCTGCTCCGAGAAACGCGTATTTCATGATGTAACGCTAAAGGACTGTGGCAGGGAATGGAAAGGCTGTATTCCTAAGAGTGCCTCCGCATTTTCAACAAATTGGTCACATTTCAGACCTTGTTTCCTGCCAAGGCCCAGCATAGGACATCGCCACCAATGGACGCCTCTACCTCGATCCTTTCAATTCAGGACCTCCACAAGAGCTTTGATCAAACACCCATTCTCAAGGGCGTGAGTTTTTCCATCGAAGAGGGCGATTTGGTTTCGGTCATTGGCCCATCGGGATGCGGCAAAAGCACGATGCTGCGCTGCATCAACGGCCTGGAAACGCTGGATTCTGGCGTCATCAGAGCTGCCGGTGCGTGCATTTCCCGCATGCCTGGCACCAAGTTGAATGGGGACTTCGAGAAAAATGCCCACATCTTGCGCCAGCGCGTCGGCATGGTTTTTCAGCAATTCAATCTCTTCCCGCACCGCACGCTTTTGCAAAACACCATGATGGCTCCCGTTATTGTTCGGGGCATTCCCCGCGAGGATGCGGAGAAAACCGGTCGCGCCCTGCTTGAAAAGGTCGGTCTCGGTGCGCATGTGGACAGGTATCCTGCGAACCTCTCCGGCGGTCAGCAGCAGCGTGCCGCCATCGCGCGGGCACTGGCCATGCAGCCGAAGGTCATGCTCTACGACGAGCCGACCAGCGCGTTGGATCCCGAGCTGGTTGATGAGGTTCTCCATGTTATGAAGGCGCTGGATGCCGAGGGCATGACGCAGATCGTCGTGACGCATGAGATGCGGTTCGCCCGCGATGCCAGCGACTACATTATCTACATGGAGGGCGGGCACATCGTAGAGATCTCCGACGAAGACGAAATTTTCGAAAACCCCAAAGACGAGCGCACCCGCAGGTTCCTCAGGAGGTTCATCTGATGAAAAAAATCACCCTACTTCTGTTGCTGGCACTGGCTGTCATTCTGCAATCCTCCGCGCTGGCCGACACCAAGACTCTCCGCTGGGCGGCGGCGACTGACAGCAACGCGCCCTATGCCTTCTATGGCCCCGGCAACAAGCTGACCGGCTTTGAATACGAGGTCATCCAGGCCATCGCCCGCGAGATGGGGCGCGAGCCTGTTTTCGTGCCCAATGACTGGGACGGCCTCATTCCCGGCCTCGGCCGAGGACTCTACGACTGTGTCATCTGCGGTATCGAGGTGACTCCTGACAAGGCGCAGGAGGTGCTTTTCACAAATCCCTACTATGTGACCTACGAGCAATTCGTCGTGAAGAAAGGCACCGATCCGGTCACCAGCCTCGAGCAGCTCATAGGCAAACCAGTCGGCACCCTCAGTCAGACGGCCTCGTTCAACATGCTCTCCAAAACTCCCGGAGTCATCGTCAAAACCTACGACGAGGAGGTGAACGCCTATGCGGATGTTGCGAACGGCCGTATCTTCGGTGTGCTCCTCGATTATCCGATTGCGAAATATTACGCCTTTGCCAATCCGAACCTGAAATTCACCGGCCCGCCGTTCGGCCAGATCAGCTACGGGATCGCCCTCTCGAAGGGGAACTCCGCCCTCGTGGCTGAAATGAACGCCGCGCTCGCCCGTGTCATCGCCAGCGGAGAAATGCGCGACATCCTCTCGCGCTGGGGACTCTGGACCGCGATGGTCGCCGACACATTCGGACAACCGGAGGATCCCTCGCTTCCCGACACCGAGTATCGGGCCTTTGTGGCCTCCACGGCCGAGCAACCCACCCTTTTGAACCGCATCATCGGCTACACCCGCTTCTGGCCACTGCTGCTGGAGGCCTCGCTTTTGACGGTCGAAGTCAGCCTCCTCGGCATGGTTGGAGCCGTCCTGCTGGGGTTCACTCTCGCCATTATGAGGGTCTACGGCCCATTTCCTATCAGGTGGCTCGCCACACTCTATATCGAGCTGATTCGCGGCACTCCGCTGCTCATTCAGTTGCTCATCCTTTTCTATGGACTGCCGAATATCGGCATCAAACTCGAGCCATTCGTGGCCGGTGTGCTCGGCCTTGCCCTGAACTACGCCGCCTACGAAGCCGAAAACTACCGCGCCGGTTTGCTCGCCATCCCCAAGGGCCAAATGGAAGCCGCCCGCGCGCTTGGCATGACGCAGCGGCAGGGTCTCTTCCATGTCGTGATTCCGCAGTCCTTCCGTCTCGTGTTGCCGCCCGTGACGAACGACTTCATCAGCCTCCTCAAAGACTCCTCTCTCGTCTCCATGGTCACGCTGGTCGACCTCACCGGTGCCTATAAGCAAATCGCCACCCAGACATTCGACTACTTCGGCGCGGGGTTGTTGGTTGCGGCTTTCTATCTCCTCATCGGCCTGCCATTCGTGCGCCTCGCCCGCTACACCGAGCAGCGCTTGAATCCCGGAGCCCATTCCACCAGCACCAAGGGCGCGCGATTCCATTTGCCGTTTGGAAAATCCTAACCCGCCCAGGCAGGCTGTCTCCGTATGGACATTCCTCCATGCGGCTACTACTTTCCGCCCGTGCTAAACCGCTACCGAAACATCCAACTCACACCGGTAAAGGCCCTCATCGGCCTGAATATTCTGGCCTTTGTTTTTATAGAAATCCTGCCGCAGCGGCAGCAGGCGGCGGCTGACCATCTCCTCGGTTTGAGTGGCGCCGGACTGGGGGAGGGGATGCTGTGGCAGTTTATCACCTATCAGTTTCTTCATGCAGGAATTCTCCACCTCGCCGTGAATATGATGGGCCTTTGGTTCACGGGAAATATCCTCGAGCGCGTTCTGGGAGCGCGGAGTTTTGTTTTTCTCTACCTTCTCTGCGGTGTCGCCGGCGGCGTGTTGCAATTGATGATCAACCCTGGTCCGACCTTGATCGGAGCTTCTGGAGCGGTTTCAGGACTAGTCGCAGCCTTCTCCACGCTCTACCCGCGAATGCCCATAACTGCTCTGCTCTTCTTTGTTATACCCGTCCGTATGCAGGCCATGTGGCTTGGCATTATGGTCGTCGGGCTTTCCCTCTTCTTTCTGCTGACAGGCCTCTTCAACGACATCGGCAACGGCGCTCACATTGGCGGCGCGCTCGCTGGTTTCTGCTGGGTCAAATACCGTCAGCGCCACTTCCGTGTGGTTCGTTGAGTGTGTATCGGTCTAATGAAGGAATTTCATCGCCCAGTCCAGCCAGAACGGAATGGTGACAAGGCTGGCGAGTGAAGTCCCTACGACGATTCGCAGGGCGGTGGGCATGTCGGCGCCATGCATTTTGGCGAGCACCACGGGAAAAATGGCGCTTGGCATGGCGGATTGAACCACAAGGACTTTACGGAGCGAAGGGTCGAGTGGAAGCCAGAGGCCAAGAGCAAGGATTAATGCTGGCAACAAACCAAGGCGCAGCACCAGCGCGAGGCCAATTGTTTTCCATCCGCTTCGCAAAATCCCTGGGCTCATGTGATCCGCAAGCACTGCGCCGGTAACAAGAAGCCCAACGGGAACGGCGCAGATTCCGAGCATGTGCCAGGCTCCGTCTACTGCCTGCGGCACCCAACGCCCGGCTCCCATTGCGTTCAAGGCAATGCCGGTAGCGACTGAAATAATCGGCGGGCTGAGGAGGATTTTTTTCCAATCTCTTTTCGTATCCCCGCCAGGCAGGAGCGCGAGGCCCAAAGTCCACATTGCGATGTCCACTCCCAGATTGAACGCCATCAGCACGCCCATGACATCGCGGTCGAAAAGTGCCAGACAGATTGGGAGTGCGATGTAGCCGTAATTCTGAAGTCCTGCGACGGATGCGAATGTGCGTGCCGTTTTGCTATCCTTCAAAAACAGCCGACCGCCCGCGAGGCAGACCATGTAACCCATAGCGGGCACAAGAAATCCGAGGAGCGGCGGTAAAATCCAGTTGGCCGGTCGCTCCAGAGCCTCATTGCCAATAATGACATCCAGCGCGAGGCAGGGGACGAAGAGATTCACATGAACGCCGAGCAAAGAGCGATCGCCCTCCTCGGTTAAAACTCCGGCCCGGCGCAGGGCGTATCCGGATGCGAAGACCAGAAATACCGGGAGCATGATGTGGAGAAGGTCCAGCGATGAGCTCATTTTCTACCCGCAGAGTTCCCTGAATGCGGCGTCGTCCAGCACCGGCACGCCGAGTTCGCGGGCCTTGTCGAGTTTGCTGCCGGCGTCATCCCCTGCCAGGAGGTGGGTGGTCTTTTTGCTGACGCTGCCAGTGACTTTGCCGCCGAGGCTACGAATCATTTCCGAGGCTTCCTCCCGCGAAATTGAGAGGGTGCCTGTGAGAACCCAAATGGTGTCTTGGAGCCGTTGATCGGTGGGTGCAGCGGTGGTGTCGGCCTCGCCGAAGTTGAGGCCTGCGGTTCGTAGGGATTTAAGCAAGGCACGGTTTTCCGGATTCTGGAACCAGGTGTGGATGGCCGTTGCCATGATCTCACCGATCGAGTGGATGCCGAGCAGGGTTTCCTCTGTCGCCGATGCCAAGGCGTCGAGGGTATGGAAGCGGTTGGCAAGGTCGCGCGCGGAGGTGGCGCCAATGTGCGGGATGCCCAGGCCGTGCAGTAGCCTCCAGAGTGGCTGCACACGGCTTTCCTCGATCGCGGCAAGGAGGTTGGACGCGCTCTTTTCGCCCATGCGCTCCAGATTCAGTAGGGATTCGCGATCGATCCGGTAGATATCGGAAATTCCCTTAAGAAGTCCCGCTTCGACGAGTTGGGCGACAAGCGCCTCGCCGAGACCTTCGATGTCCATCGCTTGCTTGGAGGCAAAGTGCTCGATGCGCCGACGCACCTGCGCCCCGCACGATTGGCTGGTGCATTTCCAAGCGACACCATCTTTTGAAACAAGCGCTCCACAAGAAGGGCAGTGCTGTGGCATTTCGAAGACCCTCTCCGAGCCATTGCGCATGTCTTTTTTTACTTCAACGACCGCCGGGATGACCTCGCCGGCTTTCTCGATGAGAACGGTGTCGCCGATGCGGATGTCCTTTCGCTGGATTTCCTCTTCATTGTGGAGAGTCGCGCGGGAGACGGTGCTGCCTGAGACGAAGACGGGCTGAAGCTCCGCAACCGGGGTGAGGGTTCCGGTGCGGCCGACTTGAATGGTGATATCGAGGAGTTTGGTTTCGGCGCGCTCGGGCTCGTATTTGTAAGCAATCGCCCAGCGGGGTGCCTTGGCGGTGGACCCGAATTCGCGGCGCATGGAGAGGCTGTCGAGTTTTACGACCGCTCCGTCGGTCTCGTAGGCGAAATCATGCCGCAGTTCTCCCATTTTTTGCACAGCGGCGTTCACAGAATCTTCGTTCGAGCCCTCGAGGATCTTCTCTGAAATCGGGAGGCCCCACTTTTGGAGCATGGAAAACATCTCGCGGCCTGTGGCGGGTTGGTCGCCAGTCCAGCTGCCCGTCCCGTAGAAAACTGCAGCGAGCTTGCGGGATGCGGTGACGGCGGGGTCGAGTTGTTTGATAGACCCGGCGGCGGCATTTCTCGGATTGGCAAAAGGCGGCAGACCCTCCTCGTCGCGTTCGGCGTTCAGGCGGGCGAAAATGGCTTTGGGCAAGTAAACCTCACCGCGAATCTCGATCTGCCCGGGCGCTTCGCCGCGGAGCTTGTGCGGAATGTTCGAAATGGTGAGGACATTTTGTGTGACATCATCACCCGTTACTCCATCTCCCCGTGTGGCGGCGCGAACGAGGCGGCCATTTTCGTAAAGGAGAGAAATGGCGACGCCATCGACCTTTGGCTCGATGGTGAAGTGGATCGATCTCTCCTCGGCGAGCTTGCGGATGCGGGTTACAAACTCGCGGAGTTCCTCTGGCGAGTAGGTGTTGTCGAGGCTCTGCATCGGCACGATGTGCGTGGCCCGGGCAAATTCCTCGAGTGGCTTTCCCCCGACCCGGCGGGTGGGGGAATCCTCGCTGGCGAGCTCGGGGTGGGCGAGTTCCAGATCGGCGAGTTCGCGCAGTAATGCGTCGAACTCGCGATCCGAAATCTCCGGCGCCGCATGCTCGTAATAGAGGCGGTTGTGGCGCTCGATCTGTTCCCGCAGTTCCCGGACCCTTGTGGAGGCCCGGGTTGCCGAGTGGTCAAACAATTCCAACGGCTCGGAACTTGGCTTCGACATGGCGGAAGTGGCGGTCGGGCGCGCAGGCATCTTCGATTTCCTCGGCGGAGAGGTGAGCCGAGACGGTTGGCTCTTCGGCGAGGTTCTTCGCGAGTCCGCCCTTGTCCTTCCAGGTCTTCATCGCGGCGCGCTGAACGGCTTCGTAGGCGTCTTTGCGCTCCATGCCTTTTTCGGTGAGCATGAGGAGCGCGGACTGGCTGGCATAGAGTCCGCCGGTGAGCTCCATGTTGCGCCGCATGTTTTCGGGATAGACGATGAGCTTGGAAACCAGCTTGGTGAGCGTCACGAGCATGTAGTCGAGAAGCGTGCAGCTATCCGGCAGGATGATGCGTTCGACCGAGCTGTGACTGATATCCCGCTCGTGCCAGAGGGCGACATTTTCAAGGGCGGCCATGGCATTTCCGCGAATCACGCGGGCGAGTCCGCTCAGGCGCTCGCCAGTGATGGGATTGCGTTTGTGCGGCATGGCGCTGCTGCCTTTCTGCCCCTCGCTGAAATACTCCTCCACCTCGAGCACCTCGGTGCGTTGCAGGTGGCGGAATTCCGTCGCCCAGCGGTCGATGCTGGAGGCGATGAGGGCGAGATTGGTCATGAACTCCGCATGGCGGTCGCGCTGCAAGATCTGGGTCGAAAGCGCGGCCGGCTTGAGATTCAGTCGCTCGCAAACGATCCGCTCGACCTCGGGGTCAAGGTGGGCGTGGGTTCCCACGGCTCCGCTGATTTTTCCGACTCGGATGCGCTCGCGCATTTCGCGCAGGCGCTCAAGGCTGCGGGTGAACTCGTCATACATGAGGGCCATTTTCAGGCCGAAGCTGATCGGTTCGGCGTGGATGCCATGGCTACGGCCGATCATGGGAGTGAATTGGAATTCCTTGGCACGAACGGCCACGGCTTCGCGCAGGGCGAGAAGGTCTTTTTCCAAAATGTCGCAGGACTCGAGCATCTGCACCGCGAGTGTGGTGTCGAGCAGGTCGGAAGAGGTCAGGCCCTGGTGAATCCAGCGGGCTGCCGGACCCACGCGGGAGGCGACATCTTCGATAAAGGCGATGACATCGTGGTTCGTGCGTTTTTCGATTTCGCGGACGGCGTGGATGTCGAAGGCGCCCTTGGCGCGGATCGTGGCGGCGTCCTCCTTGGGGATCGTGCCGAGTTCGGCCATGGCCTCGCAGGCGAGGGTTTCAATTTCGAGCCAGATTTCGAGTTTGCGCTGTTCGGTCCATACGGACCGCATGCCGGGCAGTGAGTAGCGTTCAATCATGATGAAGGCGGGTATTTAAACCCGAGGAATCGCGTTGGCGCAACCCGCCCGTCAAAATTCGCGGGGATTTGCATCATTCCACTTGTCCTTCGGCAAAACACGGCGGATATAAAACGCATGTTGAAGTTCCTCTGCCTCACCTCCCTCGTGCTCTCGATTGGTCTCGTCGGTTGCAATACCAAGGAGCGCTACGCCAAAAACAATACCGCCGCCCAAGCCTGGCTCGCCGCCAATTCCTCCTCCGGCCACATGCGCGTCGCGGGAAACTGGACGCCTGACGACGAAGGCTGGGGCGAGGCGAAATTTCAGCAAAGCGCCAGCCGCATCACTGGAACAATCGGTCTCTACACCGTCGAGGGCCATGTGAAGGGCGAGGATGTTTATCTGGTCATGTCCGAAAATGGCTGGGCCTATTACTCTGCGGTTTTGAAGAAGAAGGGAAACACCCTTGTCGGCTTCTACTCGGATGCCGTGCCGTTCAGCACGAGGGATCAGGAAACATTCGTGCTGACCCGCTCGAAAAACTGACTCTACATCAGGCGATGGGATTCGTGCGCAGCCTCTGCCCAGCCAATTGCGGCCATAGATTGGTCGAGCCGGAGGCAGCTTTCAGGCTTCGAGGGCCTGACCACGGGGCGTGAACAGCAAAAAGCGTCTCCGCGAGGAAGTAGGCGGGTTCGTAGTAGTGCGACCTTAGCCGGCAGAAAATCTTCCATGATGCCTCGCAGTCATCCCGCAGGGTAATTCCGTTCTCGACTAGAAATCCCATCGCCCAGTCCCACTCGCTGCGAGTGATGCCTGGATCCTGAGCCGATTCGTCAGACTCCGCCTGGCGGTGGAGGATTGCGGATTCAATACGCCATGTGCTCATGCCCTGACCGTCAATTCGAGCATTTGTGCGTGCAAGCTCGCTGAGTCGGAGCATGTGGAGTGTGTCCGCCCCCTCGGCAATCAGTCGCACAAGTTTCAGGTCCGGTTCCTCGCGCGTCGCCGCGAGACGGATCGCCGCGGCATCCAGAACGCTCAGAAGTGTAATGACCCAATGTCGGTTTGGAGTTGGTGAACGGAAATGATTCAGGATCGAATAAATGTAATGCGTAACGCGCAGGCCGCACATCCAGTCGATCAGCTTTTCGCTGGATGTCGCGTCGACCGATCCTTGGATGAGTTTGAGACGGACAAGAAACTCGGGGCCCCAGGACGGCTCGCCGCAGAGCAGTGCGAGTTCGCTCATGGTGGTCTCCCTCGCCGTGTAGGCCGAGTAGAGGGTTAGCAGGTAGCCGATGAATACGCAGATCACCGTGCTGCCCATGAATGCCGCTACAAAAACCACCGCGAGTCCCCAGGGTCCGAGTGATTCCGTGATGCCCAGTGCCGTGAGTCCTGAGCCTGCCTGACTTAGGGCTTGGGAGAAAGCCAGGCCGGTGATGCCATAGAAAATGAACGCAAAGGCAGCCACAAAAATCCCGAGAAAGACTGCCAGAAAAAACAAAACGGTTGAGGGGCCTTGCACAGCGAGGAACCTGTCGAGCATCTCGTAGTTCCTCATCCGTGAAGCGCAGAAGTGGAAAAAGACATACATGCCCTTGGAAAGCCACCTCGTCAGCAGGCTCGATGTTGGCCTTGGCACAAGCATGACTCCCACAGCCGCAGCGATCGCCGCCCACAGTAGCCAGATGCCACCGAGCAGGGAGGCCAAGCGCAATGCGGCATTGATCCAACCCTCCGCCGGGCTGGAAGCAAGGGCAAACGGGAGCAGGCCTGAAACAAGGATGGCGTTCATTTTTTAAGAAACTCAAAATATCGCCGCCGGATCACGAAGAAAACTTCATGAGCCTCAAGCGACGACATTGCATTTCGCTGCAGAATGGCCTTATCGTGTTTCTCATCATGATCCCTCTGCTCATCGCCGGCGGTTCCATCATCAGCACATTCACAGCGCCTGAATTGCCTGAGATGAAGAACCACACACTCAACGGAACGCCCGTCAAAGCCCAAGAGGTCGTCTGCCGCACACGCTGGGGAACGCCGATGATGCCGGACGGCAAGGGAAGCTACAATCTCACGGCTGCGCCAAACCCAGTTTACATCCAGCGCAGTCTCATCCAGCCTCCCAAGACCGATGCTCCGATCTATCGCCCGGGAGCGCCTTACATTTTGCCATCCCTGGCCGCTGGCGCTGAGTCACAGCCTGCGCTCCCCCAGTAACCGCTTAGTGATGCCTTTCCGACGGTGCTTGCAAGCGTCGTCACTCGACCATTGAAACAGCAGACATCTTCGGGATTCTACAGTATCCACTGGTTCTCACTCCTGAACGCGTTGTCTTTTCAGATCATCCTGGGAGCGCCTATGATCCTTTACGCGAAGAGCATCGGGGCCACATCCAGTGTGATCGGCATTCTCGCCGCATTCACTCCTCTCATGACGGTGCTCCAGTTGCCAGCCGCCAAGTGGCTGCCGGTTTACGGCTACAAGCGTTTCGTTTTAATGGGTTGGGGACTGCGGACTATTTTCATTTTTATTGTGGCTGCTGTGCCAATACTTCTTTTTCTCAATGAAGTCGCAAAAATCGTTCTCTTGGTTGCGTCGCTCTTCGTGTTCAATTTCTTGCGAGGCATAGCGTCCACCGCCTGGATGCCATGGATCGCCGCTCTCATACCCGAAGACGAGAAGCCGGTTTTCTTGTCCCGTGATCAGATTTTCATGTTCGGTGGCTCGCTGATGGCGCTTCTCTGTTCGGCACTACTCATGTCCGGCAGCGTGGCCTCCGTGGAATACTCGCTTGTCTTTCTGGTGAGCGCCTTGTCTGGCACCGCAGCTCTTTTTTTCATCAAGCGAATCCCTGATGTGTGTGGCAGCGAGCAGATGCGGAAATCCTCCGAGCCTGTGCCTTGGAAGCAGATTCTTTTTTACCCCCCGTTTTTTTCCCTTCTGCTCTTCAACCTGTCCTTCGTCATCGTGGTCGGCAGTTTGGGAGTTTTCACCGTGGAGTATCTACACGAGTTTCCGGAATTTAGTGTCTCCAAGGTCCTTTATCTTACTGGTGTTTCCTTCATCGGGGCGCTCGCGAGCCTGCCCTTTCTCGGAAAAATGCTGGAGCGTCTTGGCGGCAAGCCCGTGCTTGCGGCGGCGCTCATTCTTTTTGGTGGAGCCATAGCCGGTTGGTTCTTAGTTGCTGCCGGCATCATACCTTGCAAATGGCATGTCATTTGTCTTTTGAACTTCATCTGTGGCGTCGCCGGAGCTGCTTTCAATGTAGCCAACGCAAGGATCATCTTCGCAACCATGCCTCAGATGGGGCGTAATCACTTTTTTGCCCTCTTCACAGTGATCAGCAGCCTCGGCCTGGGCGCTGCACCGGTCGTCTGGGGTATTTCGCTCGACTTCATCGGCACCTATGAAGTCGTCACAGGCGCCCTCCACTGGAAACGCCACAGCATCTACTTTGCTGCCCTTTTTCTGCTCAACCTCATAACACTTCTCCAAGTCCGCCGCCTGCGAGAGGCGCACGAGTAGCTACCCCTGTTCGTTCAGGATTTCGTTGAGAAACAAGGCATCGTCGGTGAGTGCCTCGGGGGAGTCACCAACGACAAATTCAAGAAGGATATTTGGAGTCAGGCCAAGAGAGCGAAGTTCTGAGACATAGGCGGTCCAGCGATCCTTACCGGTTCGCAATGGTAGGCGGTGCGAGAGATCCGGCCACCAATGGAATCCATGGATGTGATGAAGTCTCGGTGCCAGAGTTCGCAGGCCGGTGAGGCATTCTTCCAGCGGACGGCCATGAGGCGGTTGCCAGAGGGTTTTGATGAACGGATGCTCTGTCGCCGCGAGCAGGTCGCAGGTGGACTCCAGTGTGTCGGTGAGCGTGCCGCCATGGAATTCGTAGCAAAGGGTGATGCCTTTTTCGGCAGCAAGATCTGCGCAGCGCAAGGCATCTTGAATGACTTCGTTTCGCCAGGCGGAATCGGCATCCGCCGAACCCCGGTTACCCGCCCAAATCCGGATCGCCTTAGTCTCCAGCGCCACGGCGGATGCCAGCACGGCGGAGAAATGCAATCCATCGGCAGGACTCGCCGCAAGCCGGTAGTAGGAGCCATACGCGGCGACATCCAGCCCCTGCTCGCGCGTCAATCGGCCGACTTGCGTGGCTGTGTCGATGTCGCCATGGGGCACATGCACATCGCCGCCCCACTCGATGACTTGAAGTTGGTTTTTGCAGCACAGCTCGACGATTTGCTGCGGTGTGAGTTGACGGAAGGTGATGGAGACGAGGCCGGGAAGCATAAAAAGATGTGTCAGGCCATTCGGGCGAGCATGTCCTCGGAGACTGCGTGTTGAAGGGCTTTCCCAGCCAGATAAAGGTCGAGTTCGTCTTTCATCCAGTAACCCATACGAGCGATTTCACCGCCAATGCTGCCGGCGATGTGCGGGGTGAGGACAACATTTTCCAGAGTCCGCAAAGGCGAGTCCGGCAGCGGTGGTTCGGGATGGGTCACATCCAGAATGGCCGTGATGTCTTGTCGCTCGGCGAGCACTTCGCAGAGATCGGCTTCATCGATGACCGCGCCGCGCGAGGTGTTGATGAGGGTAGCGCCTTGGGGCATCGCGCGGAGGAGCGGGCCGTTGATCATTTTTTCAGTTTCCGGCAGCCAAGGCGTGTGGATGCTCACCACATTGCTCTTCGCAAAAAGCTCCTCGAGGGAAACCAGAGAAACGCCGAGCGAGGCAGTAGCGGCAGGTGTGGCGAAGGGGTCGTAGGCCAGGATGTTGATTTCGTGTTTCGCCAGATGTCCCGCTACAAGGCGTCCGATCGCCCCGAGGGAGACGAGGCCGACATTTGAATGAAATGCTCCTGCCACAGGGGAATGTTGGTGGCTGAATTTGCCTGCCGGTGCTAGGCGTTGGCTAGACCAGAACCCCTTCAGACCTAAAAGAATCGTGGCATGGGAATACTCGGCCACGGGAATGGCATTCGCCTGCCAGGCGCTTGAAATCAGGATTCCTCGCTTGTAGGACTCGGGAGTTGCAAAGCCTTTGACCGAACCTGCCGCGTAAAAGACCGCTTTCAATCGCGGTGCGGCGGCGAGGAATTCCGCATAGAGCTTTGGCATTCCCCAAGTCGCAAAAAGAACATCTGCTTCTGCCAGGGCTGTAGTGTGGTTTTTCCAATCGGCTCCGTTGATGGCATCAGGAAAAAGTCGGACCTTGCTGCCAATTTCCGCGCGCAGAGCCTCGGGGTAGGCCTGCGGCAAGTAGTGTGGCATGCCGATCAGGAGAGCGTTTAGGGATGTCATGGTTATGCGGTTATCAGAATGCCTTGCCTGTTCGATGAGAAAAATTGACCGACTTATTTGTATTCCTGACAAGCCTGCAGGCCAGCTGGGACATCAAAGCGTGGCTTCCATCCAGCGGCCATCAGCTTCGAGGGATCTGATGTGGAGTGGCGGATATCTCCCGCTCGAACTGGTTCGAAGCGGATTTCAGATTTCGAGCCGGTGAGTCGCAGGATTTCCTGAACCAGCTCGAGGATGGTAATGGATTTGCCGTAGCCCGCGTTGAAGACGCCAGTTGCGTGCGGGGTTTCCGCCGCAAAAGTGAGCGCTCCCACGATGTCCTTCACGAAAATGAAATCCCTCGTCTGGCTACCGTCACCATAGACCGTGATGGGCTCTCCGCTGAGGGCGCGGTGGAGGAAAATCGGCACGGCGGCGGCATAGGCGCTGCGTGGGTCCTGGCGAGGGCCGAAGACATTGAAAAAACGGATGCATGCCGTCTGCAACCAGCCCTCGCGGGCATAGAGGCTGCAGTAGTATTCGCCGTCGAGCTTGGTGATGGCATAGGGACTCCGGGGATCCGGCGTCATGCTTTCCACCTTGGGCTGGATGGGATTTTCGCCATACACGGCGGCGGAGCTGGCGAAGCAGAGTTTCTTCACGCCGTGCTTGCGGCCTGCTTCGAGGACATTGAGAAGCCCGCGCACATTGAGTTCCACAGTTTCATCCGGTCGCTGCATGGATTCCGGCACACTGATGAGGGCAGCGAGGTGGAAGATGTAATCCACCCCTTGCATGACTTCGTCGAGAAGCGGTTTGTCCATGATGGATCCCTCCACGAACCGGCACTTGAGACCGTCGAGGTTTTTGCGGTGTCCGCTGCGCAGGTTGTCCAAAACAACCACCTCTGCGATGTCCTGATAATACTCCACGACATGACTGCCGATGAACCCGCTTCCGCCTGTGATGAGAATTTTCATTTTGTGACCTTTCGAACAAAGTTGTTCATGGCTTCTTCTTGATCCTCGATGCTTTTCACCAGTGCGAGTTGGGTGCGAAGGCGGTCGAGGTTGTGCGTGGGGTGCTTGATTTTGAAATACACATCGCCCTCGAGGTAGTCGGTGAGGAAACGAATGCCGATCTCGAGTGTGATGAGCTTGCCGGAGAAGGCGAGGTGGGCGATTTCGGCTTCGTTCAGGAACGAACGCGCCGAGGACAGGTAGCCGCCGACGAGCGCCTCGAACATGGGCATCTGCATGCGAACCTTCGAAACATCGGGCTCATCTTCCAGCGCGGGACTAGTGGCGGTGCGCACCATGTCGCCGAAGTCGTAGAGAGCGAGGCCTGGCATGACGGTGTCGAGATCGACAACGCAGATCCCCGTCTCCGTGGCGTCGTCGATCATCACATTGTTGAGCTTCGTGTCGTTGTGTGTGACCCGCTCAGGAATTTCTCCCTTGGCGCAGAGATCGATCAGGCGGTCCACAATGTCTTCGCGGCGCTGGATGAAATCCCACTCGGCCTTAACCTCGGCAAGCCGACCCTTGGCATCCGCCGCTACGGCCTGTTTCAAGCGCTCCAAACGCGAGCGGGTGTTGTGGAAATTTAGGATCGTCTCATGAAGCCGGGCACCTGGAAGCGCAGCGACGAGGCCTTGGAATCCGCCAAAAGCCTTCGCTGCCTCGTAGGCCTGGCGCTCGCTCTTAATAATGTCGTAGGTTCTGGCTCCCTCGATGAACAAATATCCCCGCCAGTATTTGCCTTCTTGGTCGCGGTGGTAAGGAAGGCCTTCCTCTGCGGAGAGCACTGTCAAGGCGCGCCGTGAGGCATCGGGCACTCCGGCGATTCCAAGCTGCCTGTGAGCTTCCTCGGTGACGCGCTGGATGTTTTCCATAAGTGCCACGGGATTGGTGAAAATGCGCTCGTTGATTCGCTGGAAAATGTAGCGCACGCGCGTGCCTGCCTGGCTGAATGCCGCGACGAAGGTGTCATTGATGTGGCCACCGCCATAGGGGCTACTTTCCAGAAAGGATCCATGAACTCGGAATCCATTGATGATATCTGCTACCGGGGTTGATGTTGTCATGGGAAATGCTTAAAATTAGGTATCGAACGAGGTGGTTCAGGAATTTTCTGATCAGGCTTTGATCAGTCCAAACTGAAAGTCTCCGCACTGCCTGCGTGCATTAAATTTGAGGTGGTTTTTATTCGCAATGCTTATTTCTATTGCAAATAGATTTGCCTTCGCGAGGATTCCAGCGTGCCCAGAAAACCAACAATTCTTGCCAGGCAAGCCCGCGAGCGGCTTGTTGAAATGGCCGCTGCCGCTGATTCCAGCCAGTGCCTGCCAACTTTGGCAGTGCTTTCCAAGGATCTGAATCTCCACGCTTCCACAATTTTTCGAATTCTAAAGGACATGGCTGCGGAGGGTGTGGTTTGGCAAAGTCCGAGTGGCAGGTTTTATTCTGCTGCAGCCCGCGCTGAGCAAGTGCGGGGCAAGCCGCTTTGCTTCATCGGTCGCGAAATGTGCCATTGGAGCCGTCTCTATCAGGAAATCCTCTCAGGCGTCTCGGAGGCGTGTTCGGCGAATGCGGGGAGTTTTGTTTTGTGTTCCGCGCCGTCTTTGCTGCGGCAGGGCGATTCGCTGGAACCCCCGCAATTCGCATCACTAGAAATTCAGCGGCGCGAGCTTGATGCGATCTTGAAAAATGCCCCGCGTGGATGTTGTGGTTTTCTCTTCGACCATTTGTGGGCTCCCGAGGTCATTGAAGAAGCCCCGTTCACGGGTGGAGCGAAGCTGCAATTGCTTAGAAGCGCTCCGGTCAGCATCGATCAGAAGCATGGTGCCCGTCTCGTGAGGGGATTGATCGACCGCAGCAACTTTGCGGGAGTCATACTGGTTGTTCCATTTCGGGGTGATGCGGTCATTGACCATGCGATTGATCTTCTCGAGACGGAATTGGCGGAAAAGAAACCATCGCGCATGGATTTCTCTGAAGCAATGAGGCAGGCCGATCAACTTTGCGGCAAGGGCTTCCTGTTTGTGTGTCCCGAGGACTATGTGGCGCGCGCTCTGGCCGAAAAAATCGCGCCTTTGCACAAGGTCGGCGCAGTCTTTCCACTCATCGCCACGCAAGGCACCGGCATCCTGTCGGCGCCGATCAGTCGTCTGCGGTATGATTTTCGCCGCCTCGGGCGCACTGCGGCCTCGGCTCTTTTGAACGGCAGTTCCGCGCCGCTTCTCAAACCCGCCCTCGTCAGCGCCACAGCGGTGCTTTAAAAACATCCTGAATTCATAGACATCGCGCTTCATGTCCACACCGGAAAACCAACACTCCATTCCTTCGTCTTGGCTCGTCCCCTCGGCTCCGCCGCTGGAGATCGACTTCGGCTGCCATCGAGGCGCGTTTCTCATCGGCATGGCCGGTCTGCATCCCTCATCCAATTTTCTTGGTATCGAAAAACAGTCCGACCGCGTGGACAAATGCAATGCCCGCGCCGTCCGGCTCGGATTGAACAATGCCGCCGCCATTCAAGGCTTGGGAGCCGAGGCGCTTCAGCCCCTGCCGACAGCGAGCGTGTCGATCTTTCATCTCTATTTTCCCGACCCTTGGCCAAAACGCAGGCACTCCAGTCGCCGAGTCTTTCAAAAAAATTTCCTCACCGAGATCCGTCGCATTCTTCGTTCGGATGGCGTTCTCCGGCTCATGACCGACGACGAGCCCTACTTCGGCGAGATGCGTGAACTCACCCGCGAAGGCTGGACGGAAATTCCATGGGACGATGGACGCGAAACCGTGCTGACAGCATTTGAAAAAACTTTTCGCAACCGTGGTCAAATCCCGCACCAAGCGGCTTTGAAACCGCTCTGATTGACGATCCGTGCCTACTTGGCCGAAAGCCAAGGAGTGCTTTGCGCACCGGACTTCAGCGAGTTCATCACGATGTAGATCAACCCCTCGAGCATATCCGGCGAGGTGCGGAAGACATCCGCCGTCGTCGCCGGTGGTTCCCATGTTGATGCCGGCAGGGTAGGGGAGAAGGTCATTTCCCGCACATCGACGACGGCTGAAAAATCCCGCCGCTTCACCTCGATGCGCCTTACTTTATGACCTGGAGCGACCCAGACGCGTGTCTGGAAATCCTCCGCCTTCGTGGCTTTCGCCAGTTCCGGCATAAGCCCCGCTGTGAGGACCCGGCAGTTCTCGCCACGCAGTTCCTCGACCTCGGCGACATCGGGGCGGCTCACGGAGAAGAGTGCAGGTAGGAAGATCGCTTGCTGGGGAGTGATCGGTAGAAAGATCGGAGTTTTCAGTTTCGTGCCTTTTTTTGGCACGACTTTGAATTGCGAGATGAGGTATTCCACTTTGCCTCCTGGAGTCGCCCACACCTCATCGCCATTGCGGCAGACCGTGAAAGTTTCTCCGAGGACGGGAGCAACCAGTTTCACCTTGTCTGGAAATTGCACCGCCGCTTGCAGGGTGGCGCCTTTCATTTCCTGCGGAAGCCGTCCACTGACTTCGGTTATCTCAAACTCAATTGTGGCGGCGCGGTTGTTGTCATTCGATTCCGAGAGAAGCACCCCCCAGAGCGGTTGGAAAATTTTTGCAATGACATCATACGGATTCTCACGAGGCGCTGGCTGCTGCGCCCAAAGCGGAGAAGCAAGGGCGAGAGTCATGGCCAGCATGGGAAGAAATATGCGCATAAGCTCTTATATCCCTCGCCCTCCGGCTCTGGCAAAAGAATCGTTTTGCATTTCCAAGGCGACGGGTGTCTTTATGTGTCCGTTATGGATGGCAATTTCACATCGCGTCTCCGGTTTTAGGGCATGGTTTTCATATGATGATCGCAGCAGGTATTATCTACGCTTTTACGGAAAGCACTCTGGAGGGGAAGTTGATCCTCCTTGTGCTATTTCTCGCATCGATCTTCAGCTGGTCCGTCATGGTGACCAAGATTCGCTTCCTGAGTTTTTGCAAACGCCAGAACGACCGTTTCCAAGATCTCTTCCACCAGGATCGTCAACCGCTTCGAATCTTCGAGGCGGGCGTTGCCTTCGAGGGATCGAACATTTTCGAAATCTACGAAGCCGGCGCCAACGAACTCTGTTTTCAAATGCTGGGCTCCATCGAGGTCGATGAAAGCTTCTCCTCTCGTCTCAAGACTGCTGAAAAAATCACCCCGGCGCAGATGCGCGCCGTCCAAGCTGCCATGGAGCGCGCCGTCGGGGAATCCGCCCTTCGGCTCGAGTCCAAAATGATCGTGCTCTCGACAGCTGTCAGTGGCGCTCCATTTCTTGGCCTGCTTGGCACCGTCTGGGGCGTTATGGACGCCTTCGCAGGCATCGCCGCCTCGGGAAATGCCAACCTCGCCGCGATGGCGCCCGGTATTTCCGGATCGCTCATCACCACCATCATCAGTCTTCTCGTGGCCATACCGGCCATGTTTGGCTACAATTTCCTTGTCACGACGCTGCGCTCGCTTCTCGTTCAGGCCGATAACTTCGCGGCCGAGCTATCCTCCGAAATCGAGCACCGCTATGTCGATTTCGGCTCCCGCGAATCAAGGCGTCCGATCCTCTGACACCGCATGCGACGCTACTCTTCGAAAAACGGGCTGCACGGCCTCACGGAGTTGAACATTACCCCCATGCTCGATCTGGTCTTTGTGTTGTTGATCATTTTTATGATTACCACCCCCTTGATCGAGAACAGCATGGATCTGGTCGTGCCAAAAAGCTCCACAGCGGCTGGTTCGTCGAATCCCTCACAGGCATTCAATATCTCGATCGATAAAAACAATATACTCAAGATCGACAATACGGTTGTCACACCCACTGACCTCGAAGCCCGCCTCGTCGCTCTCAAAGTCGACAAGCCGGAAACCGCTGTCATCGTCCGCCCCCATTTTGAACTCCCGATTCAGAAATTTATTTCCGTCATGGATATTCTCCAGCGCGTCGGAATCACCAAAGTCGGAGTCATGACTCTCAAAGACGGTCCCGACGCACCAGCCCAAGCCCGCTGACATGGAAAATCCGCATTTCAGGCGGAACCTGATCGTCGTCGCCGCTCTTCACCTTCTCCTCATTGGAGCAATCCTGTATTTTACCAAGCGCGAAATCAAAAAGCCACAGGGCGACATCACTTGGGTGAATCCGGGTTCCTTTGCCGCCGCTGCCGCCGCCGTCGGAGGAAACCCAGCGCAGGAAGTCGAAGAGGAGCCCGAACCAACACCAGAACCCAAACCGACCCCGCCACCCACTCCCGAACCGACTCCGGAACCAACTCCAGAGCCCACCCCGGAGCCAACAACCGAAAAGTCCGATCTTGTCGAGGCGACGCCAACCCCCACTCCAACGCCCAAGCCTAAACCAACTCCAACGCCGACCCCAAAACCTAAGCCAACCGCCACGCCCACTCCCAAACCCAAGCCCAGTCCGACGCCCACACCGAAGCCGAAACCATCAGCCACCCCCTCTCCGAAGCCGTCCACCAGTCCTAAACCCAAGCCGTCCCCATCCGCCTCTTCAAAAGCCACGCCCAAAGCTTCACCCGGTGCCTCGCCTAAGGCCTCCCCGGGTGCTTCGCCCAAAGCCTCCCCCTCGTCTTCACCAGGAGCGGCAGCCGGTGAAGCAAAGCCCTCGGCATCGCCCGGCGATGGAAAACCTGCCAGCCTAGGCACGGGAAAACCCGGTGCATCCGGTGGGGGAGGCGGCACAGCAGCCAGCGGCACTGGCAGAGGCGGAGCGGGGGGCACCGCCAGCGAATTCGCCTGGTATCACGAACTCATCCACGACCGCTTCTTCAGCCAATGGGAGCAGCCTACCTCCATCTTCGAGCAGGACAAATCCTTCGTCTGCACCGTAAAAATCCAAATTAAGCGCGACGGCACCATCGCCAGCGCGGAAATCGTCCGCCCCAGCGGCAACCCCCTCATGGACCAATCCGTCCTCGCCGCCCTCAACCGCGTCTCCCGCATCGACGCCCTCCCCACCGGCCTCGGCACCGGCGACGCCTACACCATCAACATCAACTTCGAGTTGCAGTAGTGATCCGCCCATTACGAGGTGGCGGGCTCGTGCATCCATCCGTCTCGTGCTCGCGTGTGCGATCTTCAGGCCCAGATCAATCGCAGCGCGCCGAGTAGGGAGAGGCTGATGAGAATCCACTCGAAGGCTTTTTGATTGATTTTGCCCAAGAGGAATTTGCCCAAGAAAAGGCCGATCAGGACGGCGGGGGCGAGGAGGAGGTTGAAGAGTAGGGTTTGGGAAGTGATCAGGCCCAGCGAGGCGCTGAAGGGGACTTTGATGATGTTGATGAAAAAGAAAAACCAAGCGGCTGTGCCGACGAATTCGTATTTCGGCAGGCGGCTGGCTAGGAGGTAAACCGTCATCGCGGGTCCGGCTGCGTTGGCCAGCATGGTCGAGACACCAGCGAGAAGACCGAGTGGCCAAGACACGGCGGGGTGGTCTGCGGCGATTTCTTGAAGCTGACTGGAACATTTCTGAAGGATCGTCAGCAGGAGCAGAGCGAGGATAATCCAGCCGATGACAGGTGTGAAAAGACCTGCTGGGATGAGCGGCATGAGCCACCAGCCCACAACGACTCCGAGCGCCGCTGCAGGCAGGATTTTGAGAAGCAACCGCCACACGGTGAATTTGCGGAAGGCGTGAACGGCGAAGAGGTCGGCCAGGATGAGCATGGGGAGGATGACGCCGGTGGATTCCCTCGCGGGCATGACTTGGGTCATCAGAAGAATGCCAGGGATAGCCATCGCGCCGAAGCCGGATTTGCTGATTCCCACGCAGACTGCTGCCATGGCCGCGAAGAGGCACTGCTGCGTAGCGAGGTCGAATGGAGTCTGCACGCGTCAGGCGTCGAGCTTCGCTGGCGGCGGCGGTTCGGCCGAGAACGAGAAGGCGGAATTTTTTTCTTCGAGGTAGCCGATCGTCCAACTGCTGGGCAGGAGCACGACCCAAAATCCGGAGGCATCCTGTGCGAGCACGCAGCCTGATGGCAGGAGCAACTCCGGGCGCGATGTGAGTGGAGTGCCGTCCTTCAGTGGCCAGCGGGCGAATTGCCACGGAGCGGACTCGACCCGGCAGTCGGCGCTATATTCGGTCTCGAGGCGGTATTGCATGACCTCGAATTGGAGTGGTCCCACCGCGCCAAGGAGCGGCACGCGCTGGACTGCGTCGGGGAGTTCGAATTGCTGGGCTACGCCCTCTTTGAGCAGTTGGTCGAGACCCTCGCGGAAGCGCTTGAATTTCGCCGTGCTGGAGTTTCGCAGATAGGCGAAACACTCCGGCGCGAAGCGGGGAATCTCATGGTAGGCGAGGGAGGGATCTTCCGAGACCGTATCGCCGATGAGAAAATCGTAATTCCCGACGATGCCTACGACATCGCCAGCCCAGGCTTCATCTACCGTCTCGCGGTCCTGGGCGAAGAGTCGCTGGGAATTGCCGAGGCGGATCGTTTTTCCCAGACGCGAGTGGGTGGCAACCATGTCACGGCGGAAGCAGCCGGAGACGACTCGAATAAACGAAACGCGGTCGCGGTGCTTGGGGTTCATGTTGGCTTGGATTTTGAAGACAAAACCAGAGAAGGCTTCCGAGTGAGGGTCCACTAATTTGCTCGAACTGTTTCTGGGTGCTGGTGGGGGTGCGAGCTGCAGGAAATTGTCGAGCAGGAGCTGCACGCCGAAGTTGTTCGCTGCGCTGCCGAAGAAGACAGGAGTGGCATTCCCGGCACGGACGGCCTCGAAATCAAAATCCGTCCCGGCGCCGTCGAGCAGGTCGAGTTCGTCGCAGACTTTCGCATGGACATCCGGCGCCAATGCGGCTCGGACGGTTTCGTCTTGAATACCTGCCACGGAGACGGGCGCCCTGTAGGCTCCCGCAGGCGTCTTCTCGAAGAGGTGCACGGACTTTTCCTTGCGGTCGAAAACGCCGCGGAACTCGGGTCCATCGCCGAGCGGCCAGTTCATGGGGAGCGCGTGGATGCCAAGGACAGACTCCAACTCGTCGAGCAGCTCCAACGGGGGGCGCGCGGGGCGGTCGAGTTTGTTCATGAAGGTGAAAATCGGGACTCCCCGTTTGCGGCAGACTTCGAAAAGTTTTCGCGTCTGGGATTCGATGCCTTTACCGGCATCGATAACCATCACCGCCGCATCGACAGCGGTGAGGACGCGATAGGTATCTTCCGAGAAATCCTTGTGGCCTGGCGTGTCGAGGAGGTTCACCACGCAGTCGCGGTAGTCGAATTGCAGGACGGTGGATGACACCGAGATGCCGCGTTGTTTTTCGAGTTCCATCCAGTCGCTGGTCGTCGCCCGCGCATTTTTGCGGGAGGTTACGCTGCCGGCGAGTTGGACTGCGCCGCCGTAGAGAAGGAATTTTTCGGTGAGGGTGGTCTTGCCCGCATCAGGATGCGAGATGATGGCGAAAGTTCGCCGGCGCGCGATTTCGCGCTCTGCGGTGGTCATATTTCAAAGGGTTTCGGAAGCGTGGTCAGGAACCGGGCGCCGGATTTTGTGATGAGTGCGACATCCTCATGGCGCACGCCGCCGAGTCCGGGCATGTAGATGCCGGGTTCGACTGTGATGACCTGACCAGGTAGGAAAGTAGTGTCGGAAAAACGCGGCGACTCATGAATTTCAAGCCCTAGCCCGTGGCCGGTGCCGTGGAAGAATCCCTGCCAGCGTCCGTTTTTGATTTCGGTAGGGTATCCTTGGGTGGCGAAATGGTTTTTTACCATGTTGTGGATGATCCGTCCCTCAGTGCCGGGCTTCATGGCATCGTGGGCGAGTTTTTGTCCTGCGAGGCAAGTCTCCCAAAGATGGCGCTGGGCATCTGTCGCCTTGCCTCTCACCACCGTGCGGGTGATGTCGCCGAACCACCCGGTGCGGGCGTCGCGGGGAAAGATGTCGAGGATGATCAGCTGGTTTGCAAAAAGCGGGCCTGAGCCGCGCGAATGGGGGTCGCACGCCTGCTCGCCGCACGCGACGATTGTATCACCACGGGCTTCGCCGCCATTGCGCAGGACCGCGGTCTCCATTTCTATGCGGAGGAGTTCCGAGGTGAGCGTGTCGCCATTGAAGGACAGGCTGCCGTCTTTGCGAATGCGCGATGCGCGGAGAACTTCGAGGCCACGGGTCATGCCGGCTTCGGCGATATGGACGGCTTTTTCGAGTAATGGGATTTCCTGTCGGGATTTGATTTCCCGCTCTGGGTAAAATGATCCTCGGACGGGCTTCAATTCCAGGCCTTCTTTTTTGAGTTCGCGCGCAAGCCCGAGTGGAAAATCTGCAGGAACCCTCAACTCTGTAACGCCCTTGGAGGCGATCCACACTGCGGTGACTTTGGCTTGGGATGGCCTTTTGTCTGGGGATTTGCGCGCTGTCTTTTCGATCTCCGAGTAGGATTCGACCTCATCCACCTTGGCTTCGACCCGGCCGCGATCGACTTCCAGGTCGTTGAGGAGAATATGTTTTTTTCCATCGACCTCCAGAAATGCGAACGAGTCCGGCGCGCGGAAATGTGTGGCGTAAAGCAGGTCCGCGCAGGTCTCGGGGGATCCGAAAATAAGCTTGGGTCGCGACATTCGACAACCATAGCAACCGCTTCGGGAAATGCCAGCGGGACTCAAAATGATTTCAGCGACCGCATCGCTGTGAGAGAGTCACCACATGTTGCCAAATTTTGTTCTCATAGGGTTCATGGGATGTGGGAAATCCAGTGTTGGTCGGCGCTTGTCGAGCCTCACAGGACATCGCTTTGTTGACTCGGACGAGCTTGTCGTGAAGGCCGAGGGTAGGAGTATTCCTGAAATCTTCGCCTCATGCGGTGAGGAGGGCTTTCGTGAAATCGAACAAAGGGTGCTCGCGGATCTCGTCGGCGTCGCCGGTATGGTTCTTTCAAGCGGAGGCGGGGCCATTCTCCGCCAGGCCAACCGCGAGGTATTGAAAAAGATCGGAATCGTTGTGTGGCTCGATTCCGATCCGAATATCCTCTTCGATCGCGCAATCCGGAGTGGAAAGCGTCCGCTTCTGCAAACGCCAAACCCGCGTGAGACATTTGATCAACTCCTCTTGGCACGAAGGCCGATTTACGAATCGGCTGCGGATTTTCGCTTCGACTCGACCCATGTGAATCAAGACGAGGCTGCGCGAAAGGTTCTGGAGCAGGCGATGCGCCTCCAGTCCCAGAGGCCCTGAGTCTGGCTCAGGGTAGTGGGAATCGGGCTGTGAAGCTCGTCACCTCGCGGCGCAGTGCTGCCAAGCGGGATTCATCGTTCCGTGCGTCGAGCGCTGTGTGGATGAAGTCCGCGACCTGCATCATGTCATCCTCGCGGAGGCCGCGGGTAGTCATTGCAGGCGTGCCAATGCGGATGCCACCGGTTTTCATGATCGACTCGGTATCGAAAGGAATCGCGTTTTTGTTCACCGTGATCGCGGCCTTGTCGAGCACCACCGAGGCTTCTGCGCCGGTAAGACCCGCTGGGCGGAGGTCAACAAGGAGGACATGGTTGTCGGTGCCGCCGGAGACGATGCGGTGGCCGAGTTTTGAGAGTCGGGCAGCGAGAGACTTGGCATTGTTCACGACCTGCTGGGCATAGTTGCGGAAATCGGGTTGCAGGGCTTCTTGGAAGCAAACGGCCTTCGCAGCGATGACATGCATGAGCGGTCCGCCTTGAACGCCTGGGAAAACCTGACCGTCAATCTTCTTGGCGAATTCTTCTTTGCACATCACAAGACCGGCACGCGGTCCGCGCAGGCTCTTGTGTGTCGTTGTCGTGACAAAATCTGCGTAAGGGAATGGCGAGGGATGCACGCCGCCGGCAACGAGTCCCGAGATGTGGGCCATGTCCACGAAGAGGTAGGCTCCCACGGCATCCGCGATTTCGCGCATGCGTTTGAAATCAATGATTCGCGGATAGGCCGAGGCTCCAGCGGTGATCATTTTGGGGCGAACCTCCTCGGCTTGGCGGGCGAGGGCGTCGTAGTCGATGATCTCGGTTTCGCGGCTCACGCCGTAGTGGTGAACCTCATAGAGTTTCCCAGAAAAATTCGCCTTGTGGCCGTGAGTGAGGTGGCCGCCGTGGGCGAGATCCATCGTCAGGATTTTGTCGCCGGGTGTCAGCACGCTGAAATAAACGGCCATATTTGCCTGGCTACCGCTGTGGGGCTGCACATTGACGTGCTGTGCTCCAAAGAGCTTCTTCGCGCGTTCGATGGCGAGTGTTTCCACGATGTCCACATACTCGCAGCCCCCATACCAACGACGTCCGGGATAGCCTTCGGCGTATTTGTTGGTGAGGCAGGAGCCCTGCGCCTCCATGACGGCGCGGCTGGTGAAATTCTCGGAGGCGATTAACTCGATGTGCTCGAACTGGCGTTTGTATTCCTTTTCGATGGCTGCTGCGATTTCGGGATCGGTTTCAGTGAGGGCGGAGAGTCCCGTTTGGGATTCGGCGGATGTCGTCATGGGTTTTTGATTAATGATTCGTAATACGGATGGCATGGCCTGCTCGATGCTGCGTTTGCACTCAGCATAGACCGTCCGGCCTTGGCCAATCGGGTCCGGCACATCGGGGGCGCCTTGCTCGTCGAAGCGGAGCAGGCGGACTTTGTGGATGTATTCGGGGAAAAACATGTCCACCAGACGCTCGTGCTCGCGCGTCATGACGAAGACGTGGGATGCCTTCTCCAGCAAATCCTCGGTGACCGGCTGGCTGCGGAATTTCGAGAGGTCGATGCCTTGGGCTGCGAGGACATCCACAGCGTCGCGGCTGGCTGGGGCTCCTTGAGGGGCGCTGAGTCCGGCTGAAAAAACGCGCACATCATCCAATCCGGCGGACATGCTGCGGAACAGCGCCTCGGCCATCGGGCTCCGGCAGACATTTCCTGTGCAGATGAATAAAACGCTTCGTTTCGATTTCTGGCTCATTCGTTATGTCGCAGTTTAGTTTGGCAGGGTATCAAGTCAAACGCTGTCGGGTTCTGTGAAATGGGAGATCAAGGTTCCGTGGCATCCCCTGCGGCTGCAGGCGTGCTGGTGTCTTTATACCAGAGGATGCCATGCTTGCGGAGGTTCAATACCAGGGCGCGCAGGTTGTTTGCCATGTCCCGATTGCTGATGAGTGTGCCGAGCACGCCGCTTCCCGATTTGGCCTGCTCGACGAGTTTGTGCATGGCGGAGAGTGTCTGCTGAAGCTCGTCAGCGGCTTTTTTGGCAGAGTCCATCGTCGCTTTGCCGCTGGCCAATGTGGTGTCGAAATTTTTGGAAGCCTCTGCGATTTGTCCTGTGGCTGTTTGCAGGTTCTTCATTGTCGCCGAAATGGAATCCAGTTCGGCCTTGGAAAGCACGGTCGAGTCGAGCTTCTTCACAACGGCATTGATATTGCCCACGGTGGTTCGCAGATCGGCGATCAAGTCCCCCGCTCCGGCCGCCATGCCTGCGATGCCTCCGCTATTTTCGGTGCCTTTGAGGACTGATCCGGGCTTGATGAAGCCGGTTTCTTTGCCGTTACCATTGAGGGCGATTTCGATGTATTTATCTCCAAGGAGGCCGGAACTGCCTATGGAAAATACGCTACCCACAGGGATTTGCACCTGTTCGAGAATGCGGACATCCACATAGACCCCTCGCATGTCGGGAAGAATCGTGGGTTCGTTAGTGATACGCCCGACCTTCGCCCCGGCCAGCAGAACTTCAGACCCTCGGAGAAGTCCACTGGCATTGGCGAATTCCACTCTCACATTGTAGTAGTTGGACAATCCCTCCCCGAGTCGTCCGAAATAGACGACCATGAGCCCCACGGTCACCAGTCCGATGAGGATGAAAATTCCGACTTTGATTTGTGTGCCTCTGTCTTCGCTGCTCATGTGTGGGTTTCTAATAAATGGTTTCTCCCGATCTTCCATCCACAAAATCCCGGATCGTCGGATCCGTGGTCGAGCGGAGGTCGTCTGTTGTGCCTGTGAAATAGATGCGCCCCTCATTCAGCAGCGCCACCCGGTCGGCGATGTGGTTGCAGCTCACCATGTCATGGGTGACGACGACGGAGGTCACATGCAGTTCGGCCTGTAGACGGCGTATCAATTTGTTGATGCTGTCTGAAACGATGGGGTCGAGCCCGGCGGTGGGTTCGTCGTAGAGGATGACATCCGGCGGCGAGATGATCGCCCTCGCCAAGGCCACCCGCTTGCGCATGCCGCCGCTCAGGTTCACTGGCATTTTTTTGTCGTGTCCGCGCATGTTGACCATGGCTAGGGATTCGTCGACCTTCCGCTTGATCACAGCAGGGTCGCGTTCTCCGCGTTCGCGGAGCGGGAAGGCGACATTGTCAAAAACATTCATCGAGTCAAAAAGCGCGCCGTCCTGGAAGAGCATGCCGATTTTTCTGCGGACAGGTTCGAGTTGGCGTTCCTTGAGCGTGGTGACCTCACTGCCTTCAAACAAGATGCTGCCCGAAACCGGGCGCATGAGGCCGATCAGATGCCGTAGGAACACGCTCTTGCCGCCGCCGCTTTTCCCGAGGAGGACCAGCGTTTCGCCTTTGTGGATATCCAACGAGATGCCCTTCAGGATTTCCTGGCCGCCGATTTTTTGGACGAGGTCCCGGACTTGGATCAAAGGCGTGCTCATCATTGGCCAGCGGGAAAGATGACATTGAGCGCCATAGTAAGGAAAAAATTCACGATGAGGATGGCGAGCGAACAATTCACAACGGTGGATGTCGTGGCGCGTCCGACTCCCACGGCTCCATCTTTTGCGTTCAGACCCTCGCGGCAACTGATGAATACGATGACTCCCGCAAAGAAAAAGCCCTTCACAAGCGCCATGACGATATCACTCGAATCTGCGAACTTCTGGGTGTTTGCGAGGAAGTAAACGCCGGAAATGTTCAGAACATTCACGCCGACATAATAGCTCGCCAGAATGCCGCAGCCGACGCATTCCACGACCAGAAACGGCATGGAAATAAACATCGCCATCGCGCGTGGCACCACAAGGTAGTCCACCGGGTTCACGGCCAGAGCGCGCAGGGCGTCGATTTGTTGCGTGACCCTCATGGTGCCGATCTCCGCGCTCATCGCGGCGCCCACGCGACCCGCCACCATCAACCCCGCCAGCACTGGGCCGAGTTCGCGGAACATCGAGACAGCGACGACAGGGCCAACAGCGGTTTCCATGTTCAAGCTTGCAAATTGGAAATACGCCTGCGCCGTGAAAACCGCTCCTGTAAACGCTCCGGTGACGATCACCACCAACTGCGAGCGGAATCCAATCTCGGCGATTTGTTGGATCACCAGCTTCGGTCGAATGCGGCCGCAGAAGATCGAAAGAATGGTTTCGCTCGCCAGCATGGCCACCTGACCCAGAAAAGTCAGGAAGGCGGTGTAAAGATTCGAAAAAACTCCAATAATTGGCATGGGAATTTTGGCGGCGAGCTTCAGTAAATGCGCTGAGTCTTCTTGAGCGAGTTCGCCTCTGGAGGGATTTGCCCGACAAAGAGCGCCTTCAGGCCGAGCTTTGTGAAGATCGACTCCAGATTGCCCGCTGTTGGCACGCCGCCCCCGAATTCCATGTAAACGATATCATGGTTCGTATCGACTTTGTAGCAGAGGTTCGGAATCACATCCAATTCCAGAGCCAGTCCGAGCATTTTCTCAGGCTGGCGAACTCCGGCTGCATAAATTTCCAGCTCACTCATTGCGTGATCATGTCTCGCACGGGTTCCAAGGCAAGGCCGATTTTGGAATCGCGGAGACCTTGATTCCGGTTGAAATCCTCCAAGGCCTCGGGCAGGATGTCGCGCATCCCGTCCGTCTTGAAATGATCTCCCGAATCCTTGCGCTTTTTTCCGCAGCAGTGCTTTTTCCCGCTCTTGCTGCATTTGCAGGAGACCCGGCGGATTTTTTTCTGAAGGCCTACCAAGATTATCAAGCCGGAGAGAAATTCGAGCGCGATGGGCGCTTGAGAGATGCCATGAATTCGTATGCTTCCACCGTCGCCATTCTGGAGCAGGTCCGGAAAGACGACCCCTCTTGGCAGGAAATTGTGGTGAACTTCCGCATGCGCAAGGCTCAGGAAAATATCGAGCGTCTCCGCGCGATGGTCGCCTCTGAGCCTGAAAAACTACCTTCGCACGAGGATCCTCTGCCAACGCGGGGCTTTGAAATCGATATCCCCGAGCCAGCCGTCACGACCCGTCCCCGTCAGCAAAAGGCGGAGACTGCGAAGAAGGCCGAGTCGGGTTCTGAAATCACGCGCGAGCAGATCGCCAGCTTGGAGCGTCAAGTCGCCGAGTATCGAAAACTCCATGCCGAGGAGAAGAAAAAGCGCGAGTCTTTGGAGGGTGATGTCGCCAGTGTCAAAATGGAGCTCGAAAAAACAAAGACCGAGCTTGTTGCCACGAATTCCAATCTCGCTCAGGCCGACGGGGCTCTTCAGAACATCACCCAGGAAAGGGATGCCCTGAAGAAAAAAGCTGGTGATCCGCAGGACAAGCGGATTGAGAAGCTTTCTGATCGCATTGCGCGTGCTGAAGCCGAAAACGAAGTCCTTCAGGAGGAGAACGCCCGCCTCGTCGGAAAACTCGAAAAAGCCGCCGCCTTCATTTCCGAAAGCAAAAAAGCCCTCTCCGCCACCGATGGGGATCGCCGCAAGGTGGCCGCCGAACGCGACAAAGCCGTCTCGCGCATCAAGCGTCTCAAGGACAATGACGCCGAACTCGACGCCCTCAAAGTGGAGAAGGCCGCCCTTCAAAAACAACTCACCACTCAGAAACCCGACCTCGAGCGCTTGGCCAAGCTGGAATCTGATAACAAAGACCTCGCTCAAAAACTGGCCGCCTCGGAAAAGAAAATCGCTGAGGCCTCCAGCTCGGGCGGTCTTTCCCAAGCAGAAGCCGAGGGGCTCCAAGAGGAAATTGCATTGCTCCAAGACCGCCTCGCTGCCTCGCGTCAGGACTTGGTGGCGAGGGATGCCAGCGTCAAGGCGCTCATGTTGCAGCTTGATGAAGCCACCGGCGAGTTGGCTCGTCTGCGCCTCAATCCCGAGCCGAGCGAGGAGCAAAAACGCCTTTTCACCGAGAGCCAGCTTCTCCGCCAGATTGTCATTCGCCAAATCCACGAACAAAGCGAGCGCACTCAAGTGGTGTCGGATTTGGAAAAGGAGCTCGTGCGCCTCCAAGTTCAATCCGACGCGCTGGCCTCTTCGATCGGAATTCTCTCAAACCCTCCGCCAGTCGTGAAAGACGAGGAACGAGCCCTCTTTCGCGATCCCCTCGTTGTTCTCAAGGATCCCGATGTCGAGGGTGCAGAGCTCTCCCTGACCGTGGTCAAGTCCGCAAATGCCAACAGCTCTCGCAAGCGCTCTTCTGGAGGGGCGGATGCCCTTTCCGATGAGGCAAAAAAACTCGCTACCGAGGCCTCGACACTCGCCAAGCAGCGGCGCTTCACGGATGCCGAAAAAAAATACCAGCAGGTCGTGGATATCGAGCCGGAAAATCACTTCGCCCTCGCCAATCTCGCCGTCACTCAAATCCAGGCCGGTAAACTCTCAGCCGCTCAAGTCGCCTTGGAAAAAGCCCTGTCGCTGAAATCCGACGACATCTTCGCTTCGGTGAACCTTGCCAATGTCTACTGCCGCCAAGGCCGCTTCGACGAATCGATCGCTGTGCTCAATCGCGTCATTCCTGCCGACCCGAAAAATGCCGTTGCCCACAATTACCTTGCCATCGCTCTCGGTAAAAAAGGTGACACCGCCAAGGCGGAGGAATCCTTCCGTCAAAGTCTCGCCATCGCCCCGAACTACGCCAACGCCCACTTCAACCTTGCTGTCATGTATGCCAACGCCGAGCCCCCCTCGCTGCAGCTCGCCAAGAAGCATTACGAAAAAGCCAAGGATCTCGGCGCCGAGCCGGATTCTGTTCTCGAGCGCCGCCTCGCTCAGATTCAGCCTGCGAATTGAAGCTCCCGCTCTGCGCGGAATGCTCCAAGTGAGCCTCGCTACTGAGCCTCGCGAAAAAATGTGAGTCCAAAGTTGCCATGCGGAACGAACATTGTTAGAACCACCCAACTTTATGGCTTACACCGTCACGCGTCCGCGCCTCACTTTGGCCGAAAAGATCTACCTGCCCTCGATTGTCGCGGGCCTTCTGATCACGCTCAAACACATGCTCCGCCTCCTGACGGGTCAGACGAAAGTCACCATGCAATATCCCGAGCAGAAGTGGGACGCTCAGATGCCTTCTTGGTATCGCGGTGCCCCGACTCTGGTGAGTAATGAGTTTGGACGAGACAAGTGTGTGGGCTGCCAACTTTGTGAATTCATTTGCCCTCCCCGCGCGATCACCATTCATCCTGAAGAAATCCCCGCCGACGAGCGCTGGGGCAAGGTGGAGAAACGCCCCAAGACATTCGATATCGATATGATCCGTTGCATCTACTGCGGCCTCTGCGAAGAGGTCTGCCCCGAGCAGGCGATCTATCTCCGCAAGGATTATTCCATCACTGGCCTCTCCCGCGCCGAGATGGTTCACGACATCCACAAACTCCGCGAACTCGGTGGCGAAATGCCCGGCCTTGTCAACAAGTGGAACGAAAAAAAGTAGAACAACCCGCCTCACGCTGTTAGAACGCCACCTCACACCACCACATGCAACTCGCCCTTTTCTCGATCTTCTCCCTCCTCATGCTTGCTTTTGCGCTGGGAGTGATCCTGCTGAGAAACCCCGTCTCCTGCGCCATGTGCCTCGTCATGTCGTTCGTTGCCTTGGCAGCCGTCTTTGTGACGCTGGATGCCTATTTCATCGCCGTCGTCCAGGTCCTTGTCTATGCCGGCGCCGTGATGGTGCTTTTCCTTTTTATCATCATGTTGCTCGACCTGCGTGAGGAAAAACGCCGCCGCGTCCGCCTGTCCGCATGGGTTGGTGGCGGCATCGTGGTCGGAGGCTTCCTTTCTGCTCTGACCCAAGTCATTTCCGCCCTCCCAGCCTTGGATGTCGTGAAACCCGCTGTTTCCCACCCCATGGCAAATGATGTCGCCCTGGTCGGTTTCGCCCTTTTCCGTAATTTCAACCTGCCCTTCCAAATCATCGGCGTCCTCCTTCTCGTGTCCACGGTCGGGGTTGTTCTCCTCAGCAAGAAGGAACTTAAGTGATTCTTTGATTTCTCCATGCCAACCTTAGCGCATTACCTCATCGTCAGCGGACTCCTCTTCGCCATCGGCCTCGGCGGAGTTCTTCTGCGTCGGAATATTCTCATCATTTTCATGGGTCTCGAACTCATGCTGAACGCGGCCAACCTCTCGCTCGTCGCCTTCTCCCGCTTCAACCTGCTTGCCGACGGCATGCCGAACTACAACGGCCAAGTGCTCGTGTTTTTCATCATCACCGTCGCCGCAGCCGAGGTCGCCGTAGGCCTCGCCATCATTGTCGCGCTCTTCCGCGCCAAGCAGACCACACATGTTGAAGACTTGAATACGCTGAAGTTCTGATGAGCACGCAAACCGCGCCCTGGATTATTCTTTTCACCCCGCTGGTCAGCGCCGCGCTGATCCTCCTCCTCGGGAAATTCTCAAAAACACTCAGCGCCTCCCTAGCGCTCATCGCAGCCATCACAGGGTGCGTTCTGAGTTGGTGGCTTTTTAATCAGCCGGTTGATGGCAAGACGCTATCGCTGAATTGGCTGACTCTTGGTCCTGAGCTGAATCTCACCATCGGCGTGACCCTTGACCACCTCAGCAAGGTGATGCTTCTGGTGGTGACCTCCATTTCCGTCTTGGTTTTCACCTACTCCCTCGGCTACATGCGCGATGAGGAGGGGTATTCCCGCTTTTTTGCCGGTCTCTCGCTCTTCCTTTTCTCCATGCTCGGCATCGTGCTGGCGGATAACTTTGTGATGATGTTTATCTTCTGGGAACTCGTCGGCGTGAGTTCCTACATTCTCATCGGACACTATTACTCGAAGGATTCGGCAGCAGATGCCGGAAAACAGGCGTTCATCGTGAACCGTATCGGCGACTTCGGTTTCTTGCTCGGTATTCTTCTCCTCTGGTTTGGAACAGGCACGGTTGTCTTCAGCGAGTTGATCGAAGCCATTCCTGGTCTTGCCACAGCACCGATTTACCTCACGGTCGCCTGCGTGCTCGTCTTCATGGGAACGATCGGCAAATCCGCCCAGATGCCGCTCCATGTGTGGTTGCCGAATTCGATGGAAGGCCCGACGCCGGTTTCTTCCCTTCTTCACGCTGCGACGATGGTTGCGGCAGGTGTTTACATGTTGGCTCGCATTTTCCCGATTCTGGAAATCGTCCCGGACGCCCGTGAGATCATTGCCTGGGTCGGTGGCATCACCTGCTTCGCCGCCGCGCTCATGGCCACCCAGCAGAGTGACATCAAGCGCATTCTGGCTTATTCCACCATTTCCCAGCTCGGTTACATGGTCCTCGGCATTGGCGTCGCTCCGACATCCGATGTCGCGATGTTCCATCTCTTCACCCACGCCTGCTTCAAGTGCCTCCTCTTCCTTGCCGCCGGTTCAGTCATGATCGCCATGCACCACGAGGTGGATATGTGGCACATGGGTGGACTTCGCAAGAAGACCCCGGTGACCATGCTTTGCTTTTTCCTCGGAATGCTTGCCCTTGCCGGTTGCCCCTACACGAGCGGTTATTTCAGCAAAGACCTTATCATCGAGTGGGCTGTCGTGAAAATTCCGTTCCTCGGCTGGCTCGTTGCCGCAGCGGCTGGTCTTACCGCCTTCTACATCTTCCGTGAGTTCTTTGTGATCTTCTTCGGCAAAGCCCGCAGCGAGCACGCGGAACACGCCAAGGAACAACCCATCACCATGCTGGTTCCGATGCTCGTTCTCTCGGTTCTCGCCATTTTTGCCGGGTTCCCGTTCATTCAAGACCACTTCTTCAAGTTGGCCCGTCCGGACCACGAACTCGTTCCACACCTCTTGCACCCGCTCCTCTACGCCATGTTCTTCGGCGGCGCGGGCCTTTCGGCACTGCTTTACTTCAAAGCCCAGAAAGATCCCATCTCCATCCCGCTCTTCGCAAACCGACTCTACATCGACAATGTTTACTTCTGGTTCGTCAACAACATCCAAGGCGGCGGCGCGGCTTTCCTTTCTTGGGCCGATCGATGGATCGTTGATCTCCTTGTCGTTCAAGTTCCCAGCAAGCTCACTTGGGCCTGCGGGTTCGCTCTGCGCTTCCTTCAACTCGGTAATATCCAAGCCTACGCCTTCTTCTTCGGCGCCGGTGTGGTCGGTCTTCTTTACATCCTGATTTCCAAATGAGTTCCGTCAGCCCGCTTCTCTTCCTCATTCTTGTGCCGATCCTCTCGGCCGTGCTTGTCATGGCCGGAGCCAATCCGAGGTTCACTTCCATCCTCGGCGCGGCGTTGAATGTGCTCTTCCTTCTGGCAGTAGCCGTTTTCTTCAATCCCGCGCAGGCAGGCTTCCAATTCGTTTCCAGCTTCCCAGTTGTTCCTCAGCTGGGCATCAGCTTTACATTGGGAGCCGACGGACTGAGCCTGATCATGCTTTTTCTTTCGGTGATCGTCACGCTCGCAGCCGTTTGTGTGGCCCGTGCGCCGCTTGAAAATGCCCGTTGGTTCTACGCCAGCATCCTCTTGATTTCGGCCGGTGTGGTTGGTGCTTTCGCTTCGGTGGATGTCTTCTTCTTCTACATGTTCCATGAGTTGGCCCTCATCCCGACTTTCCTCCTCATCGGCATCTGGGGCTCGGGGGACCGTCAGGCGGCCGCATGGAAAGCCACCGTTTATCTTGCGACAGGCAGTTTCATTCTCCTTCTCGGCATCATCGGCTTGTATCTGATTCAACCAGAGGGCGCCCGTTCGTTTGATCTCCGCCAGATGGTGGCCAATGCCCAAGCGGGACAAGTTCCCGATTCGCCGGTTGTTTATCTGCTTCTTTTGGTTGGGTTTGGTATCCTTGTATCCCTCTTCCCGTTCCACACCTGGGCACCGCAGGCCTACGCAAGCGCTCCCGCTCCGGCATCCATGCTCCACGCCGGTGTATTAAAAAAATTCGGCCTTTATGGTTTGATCCGCTTGGCTGTTCCGATTCTTCCGGAATCCGTTCAGGCATTTGCCCCGATCCTTCTGACTCTGCTCGCCTGCAATATTCTTTATGTCGGGTATTGCACGATTGCCCAACGAAAGCTGGACCTCATGCTCGGCTACTCCAGCGTCATGCACATGGGCTACATCTTCCTTGGATTTGTGGCATTGAATCAAGTAAGCCTCACCGGCGCCTCGCTCATGCTCCTCAGCCACGGCCTCACCATCGCCGTTCTCTTCGCCCTCTGCGGTGAAATCCGCGAGCGCACAGGCACTTTGGATTTCTCGGAACTCGGCGGAATGGCCCGAGCGACGCCAAAACTCGGCCTCGCTTTCGGCTTCGCTGCCATGGCATCCGTCGGCCTCCCCGGCTTCGTCGGCTTCGCCGGGGAATTGCTCGTTTTCTTCGGAGCCTTCGCCAAAGGCGAACCGCAAATGGGCTTCCTCGACGGCAAAGAGGTCTTCGGCTTCAACGGCTACCAAATTGCAACCATCTGTGCCATCTGGGGTATCGTGATCTCTGCCATCTACATGCTCCGCGCCTACCGCCGCGTGTTCATGGGGCCGCTATCTGACCGCTGGTCACGCCTGACCGATCTCTCCGGATTCCCGCATGCCGCAATCGTTATTCTTCTCGTCATCATGCTGTTCTTCGGATTCTTCCCGCAAATTCTCGTGAACCTCGTTACACCCGCTTTGCTTCTGCCATGATCCCGCCCGTCGCTCTTGAAATCTGTGTCGTCTGTCTGGGCATCTTCCTGCTCATGGCGGAATCCTTCAGCTTTAAATCCAACAAAGTCACTCTCGCACACGGTGCAATCTTTGGTCTGGGTTGCGTTTTCATCCTCAGCTTCTTCATCGAAACGAACCCCGTTGGTATGCAGGATTCGGGATTCTATGTGGTAGATAGCCTGTCGCTTTTCTTCAAACGATTCGCTCTCCTCGCAACCATCCTCACCCTGATTCTGGCGATCGACTACATCCCGATCGTCCAGCGCCTCGTGCCGGCCGAGCGTCCCGAAGCCGGTTCAGGCGAGTTTTTCATCCTGCCTGTCTTCACTTGTGCAGGCTTGATGTGGATGGCCTCCGCCTCCGACTTCATCATGATCTTCTGCGCTTTGGAGTTGGTCACGATTTCACTTTACATCCAGGTGGCCTACACCCGCCGCAGCCTCGCCAGCCTCGAAGCCGGCACGAAGTTCCTCGTCCTTGGGGCTCTCTCGACCGGATTCTTCATCTACGGCATCACCTGGATTTTCGGCATGACGGGGGAGACCAACCTCGCTTCCATCCAGAATAACCTCTCCATCGTCCCCGAAGCGAACCACACTGCCATCCTGTTTGGCCTTGCAATGGTCTTGGTTGCCATCGGCTTCAAAATTGCCGCTGCCCCATTCCAATTCTGGGTTCCAGATGTCTATCAAGGCGCGCCAACGCCCATTACCGCCTTCCTCGCGGTGGCGTCGAAAGCCGCTGGATTTGTCGTTCTGATCCGGGTGCTCCAACCGTTCTTCGTGCTGGAATCCTTCCAAGATAAACTGATCCTCGTTCTCATTCTCTTGGCCGCCCTCACGCTCATCTACGGAAACTTGGCCGCCATCCCGCAGACGAATTTCAAGCGCCTGCTTGGCTACTCCAGTATCGCCCACGCCGGGTATCTTCTCGTCGGTCTCGCCGCCATTGGAGATGCCTTCGCCGGTAGCGCGGTAGTTTTCTACCTGAGTGGCTATTTCCTGATGACCTTCCTTGCCTTCCTCGTCATGGTGCCCGTCACCAAGGCCACCGGTGGGGACGATCTCTCGCACTTCAACGGTCTCGCCCGTCGCTCTCCTGGCCTCGCCTTGGCAATGCTCATCGCCGCAGCCTCGCTGGCTGGTGTTCCGTTCACAGTTGGGTTCTTCGGCAAATTCTTCATCTTCGAAGCCGCCATGAATCAAGAGCTCTACCTGCTCGTCCTCATCGGTGTCGTCACCGTGGCCAGCGGCTTCTACTACTACTTCAAGGTCATCCGCGCCATGTATTGGCAGCCCGCCCCCGAAGGTTGCGGCGAGGTCGCGGTTTCGCCCCTCTCCAAGTTGGCCATTGGTCTTTGCACTCTGCTGATCCTCGTTCTCGGATTCTACCCGCAGCTGCTGATCCGTTTCCTGCCGTAGTCGCTTCCTACAATGGACGATTTCTGGAACCAGTGGCAACCGCGCGAGCGGGCCACCCTGTGTTTCGTTATCAAGGATTCCCAAATCCTACTCATCCGTAAAAAGCGCGGTCTCGGGGCCGGAAAAATCAACGCCCCCGGCGGCCGCATCGAACCCGGCGAGGAACCGCACGAATGCGCCGTGCGTGAGACCCAGGAAGAGGTCGGTATCACACCGCACGGAGTCCAGTCCCGTGGAGAACTCCATTTCCAATTCGTCGACGGCTACAGCCTCCACTGCACCGTTTTCATAGCCGATTCCTTCTCCGGAACCCTCATAGAAACCGACGAAGCCCTTCCGATTTGGACGGCGATTGATGCCATTCCCTACCATGAAATGTGGGCCGACGACATCCACTGGCTGCCTGGCGTGATTGCGGGGGGATCCTTCCGTGCCTACTTCCACTTCGATGGCGACACGATGCTCTCCAAATATGTCCACTGGGATTCCAGTGCCCCATACCTCGCCGCTTGCGAGGTCTAAAATTTTTCCATGAAAATCCCTGAGACAGCCCTGGAAGAAGCCCAAAATTTGGTAAAAGCCTTCCCCGGCCAGGAAGCATTTCTTTTCGGCCTTCTCGAGCGCCAGCTGAACATTCTCCACCAACGCTCCCAAGTCGTAATCGGCTTTGCCGCCGTCGCCATCACCACCACAGGCTTCTCCGGCAGGCTTATCGCCGGCACAAATACCCATGCCCAGATTCTTATCATCGTCGCCATGGCCCTCATCCTGGCCTCCTGTTTCTGGATATTCGTCCGCGTTCTCGCTGTGAAATGGGTGCTGACACGCAGCATCCAGCCGGACATCGTCCAAACACTCGCTGCCATCATCGTCTGCCGGGATTCCAAAACCGTTGCCTACCGTCTTGGCTCTATCGGTGTCTTCCTCGGCCTCGCCATCTACGCCGCTGCCATGGCCATCATGCTCCTCAACCCCACGCCGCTCAGCATTCCCATTCGCTAAAATTAAAACCACCTCCCCCCCCCCCGCGCGCGCGGAAGCTCGCAAACATTTGGAGGGTAAATTTTTTTTTGCATTTCTCACGCCTCTCCGAGCTGTAATGCTCTCCGAGCAGGAAGCCTGCTTGCTGCGCCCCCCGGGCCATCTGCGATGTGCTTCCTCCGCCCCGCCCGGGGCTTCGGTTGGCATGGCCCAAGATTGAGCGGCTCCGCTACCACGGCGTCTCGTTCCCATCACGCCGCGTAGACGATTCCCAGCATCCGCAGAAACGCCGCTTCTCTCCGACCCGTAGGGCGGCTGAAAAATGGGTCATGCGAGGACGATGAACCCAGTGTCACGCCGTAGCCGCGAAGTGCGTAGGCGGGTCCCCCAAAAAATAATTCTGCTATCCATGATTTTGTCAAACCACCTCCGGTGCTCATAGAGACGCCGCTACAGAACCCACCTGGCACCTCAATATGGTCAAAATCGTAACATTCCACTCGTTGAAACGCCCCGTGTTGTTCCTAACTCTCTCCGAGCATGCCCGAGAGTCCTCTCCACCAGCCCCACGACAAGTTGGTCAAGTCGACCTTCTCCGATCCCGATAACGCCCGGGCCTTTCTGGAAGCCAATCTCCCGCGCAAGCTCACCCGCCGCATGGATTGGAACTCGTTGAGTCTTGTCAGTGGCAGTTTCATCGATCCAGAATTCGCCGCCACCTCGAGCGATCTCCTCTTCACCGCGCAAATCGACGGCCAACCCGCCTTCCTCTACATCCTCTTCGAGCACCAGAACCAGGAAGACCCGCTCATCGGCCTGCGCCTGCTCACCTACATGGTCCGCATCTGGAACGACTATCTCCGCAACAATCCCGGCGCAATGAAACTCCCTCCCATCCTGCCGCTCGTCCTCGCGCAGGACAACAAGCCCTGGACAAGTTCCACCCGCTTCGCTGACTTGATCGACATTTCCGAAGGGGCAGGGGAGGAG
>JBIIPZ010000075.1:0-3711 GCA_044342325.1 Terrimicrobiaceae bacterium | reverse complement strand
AAAACACCCTGCGAAAGCCGGATGCGGGAAATCCGCACGTCCGGTTTGATGAGGGGGAAGGAAGTCGGCGGTCATTGCCTTTGTGCTCTCATCCCGTGGCTTCCCTCCCTACTCTACCACAACCGCCCTCAGCGCTGCAGCGCAGCTGAACAATACCTCCTTCCGAGCTCGCGCCTATCAGGGCAAGGTAAGGGCCTGTTGCAGGGCTTCATGTCACAGCGTGTAGGCGCTTCGGAGTCGGCGCAGTTCGATGCGGCTGAGGAGGAGCGGCTTTTCCATGCCTTGGAAATGTATTTCTGCGCTTTCTCGGTCGCGCGCTACGATTTCCTTAATACGCTGAGTGTTGAGCAGCAGCCGACGGCTTATCTTGAAGAAGGGTGGGGCGGGCAATTCCTCTTCCCATTGGCTCATGCGTTTTCTTAGGAATGCCTTGTGTCCATCGGCCAAGAAGATGTGCGTGTAACCGGCCTCGGCCTCCACCGCGCAGATTTCGCCTGCCTCCACTATGCGGAAGAAGGCTTTTTCTCGTAGCAAGACGAGATCCCTCATTTCCAACGCGCGTGGCGGCACACTTGCCTGCAGCTCGCTCTTTGGGGCTTCAGCGGCGGTAAAGAGACGGTTTTGCAACCGCTGGACGGTGATGGCGAGGCGAGGCGCGCTCACCGGCTTGGTGAGGTAATCGAGCGCGTTGGTTTCGAAGGCCTTCAGCGCATACTTGTCGTAGGCTGTCACAAACACCACCTCCGGCGGCGGGCACATGTCGCCGAGGAGGGGCAGCAGGGAAAAACCCGTCCCGCCAGGCATCTGCACATCGAGAAAGACCACATCGGGCTTGAGTCGCTCGATCAGATCGATGGCTGACTTCGCGCGGTCGGCCTCGCCGACGATTTCGATGCTGGGATGCACGGCGAGGCGTTCACTCAGGTGCATGCGCACGGCTTGCTCATCGTCCACCAGCACAGCGCGGATCGGGCGAGCGATGGCGGGCGGATTCATGGCACGAGACGAGCGGGTAGTGATACGCACACCGATACTTTGGACGGATTATGGCGGATGTCCAGCGAGGCGGCGTGGCCGTAGATTAATTCCAGCCGCCGCCTCAGGTTCGGCAATCCCACGCCGCCCGAGTGCGTTCGGTCGCCCTCGACCCAATAGCCCGAGTTGCACACCTCAATTTCGAGATGGCCCTGCACGACTTTTGCGGTGATCGAGACGCGCAGGGGCCGCGGCCCGGTCTCCTGCCCATACTTGATAGCGTTTTCCAATAAAGGTTGCACCAGGGCCGAGGGAGCGAGCGTGCGCAGCGCGTCCGCCTCCGCATCGATGCTCCACTCCAGATCGTCGCTGAACCGCACCTTCTCCACCCGCAGGTAGTTTTCCAGGGCAGTGATCTCATCGCCAAGCGGATGCGCTGCCACCTCGTTTTGCTCTTGCTGCTCCTGCTGCAAAGAGAAGCGCAGGTAATCGGCGAGCGATTGCGTCACCAACTCCACCTTCGCCTCATCCCTGCGCACAGCCATGATCGTGGTGAGAGCGTTGAAAAGAAAGTGCGGGTTCATCTGCGAGCGAAGCAGGCGCACCTCCGCTTTCTGAAATTCCCTCTCCACCTCCAAAGACCGCTTCAGCGATTTGATGCCAAAGTAGAGCAAAAACCACAGGAACAAGAGGGTCGAGCGCATCATCCAGGCACTCGCATACATGATGCCAGAACCCGGAGCCTCAAATCCCAAAGACCGCCCCAGCCAGCAAGTGGCTTCCAGCTCGAGAAACCCAAGGATCAACGAGGAGACAACGAGCCCTGGAAAAAGAATCGCGTAGTGCAGCCTCGCATCGAAGACGCGGTCGCACAGCGACCGGAGCGCTGAGGTGAGCACAAATCCCGATGGGGGCCTCGCAAAAGCCAGCCAAAGAAAAGGAGAGGCGTCGCACCCCGAAGCTAGCCATATCCCAAAGGGAAAGACCATGAGGAGTGCCCAGCCGCCGATCTGCAAGGGCCAAAAAGTGAGCCTGTGCATGAACTCGGACTGCAGGATTGCCGACGCCGCGCGCTTGTGTGTTTGTTTTTTTACCATGGCCTTTCCGAGACCATCTTAGGCGTCCACAAAGACCGGCGACAAGCTCCACTCGCATTCCGCTGGCCTGTTCGTCGCGGATTTTGGCCTGTTCGTCGCATTTTTTGATTCACGGGAGGGTTCTTGGACTATTGGAGGTGCTGGAATGAGGTTTAACCCTGGCAAAAGATTTTTAGACAAAATTGACAAAATTAACAAAATTGAGTTGAGCCTCTCGGCCCAAGGGAAGGAAGAGTTCAGGCCAGATCAAATGCTTTCCCACCTACTCCTATAATTCTGAAAATTCTGTTAATTGATTCGCTGCGCTCACCCTTCGGGCTGCCAGAGGCAGTCTTTCTCCGCTGCGCTCCGATTCTGTCCAAACCTGCTTCAAATGCTGCGTGGTGAATTCTCCTAGAGTTGTGTATGAAAGCGATTCCGCGCCGCCCGTGGTTCAAAAATGGGACGACACGGCCTCCGGCTCGTAGATCCTACGCCTCGGAGAGCGGTCATCCCTCTAGGTCTCGACTGGCACGGCTGCGCCAATCCCTCGTTTTTCGAGAAAATCATCACATTATTCCAATGAATATTTGACATGCGCCCGCAATTCCTTTAGGAATTCCCCGTATGCAGCGAGATCTTTACCGCCAATTGTGCGACTGGAAAGCCTCGCCTCGGCGCAAGCCGTTGGTTTTGCGCGGGGCGAGGCAGGTCGGCAAAACCCATTTGCTCAAGGAATTCGGCCGGCGCGAATACGAGAGCCTCGCCTATTTCAATTTCGAGGAGGATCCACGCTTGAAGGGATTTTTCACCGGTCGTCTCGAGCCGACCGCCCTGGTCGAGGCCCTGGGCCTTTATCGCAAGGCCACGATCCGCCCCGGGAGGGATTTGATCTTTTTCGATGAAATCCAGGCCTGCAACGAGGCCCTCAACGCGCTGAAGTATTTTCAGGAGGACGCGGGCGGGCACCACATCGCCGCCGCCGGGTCGCTGCTCGGCGTCAAACTTTCCCAACCCATGTCATTCCCAGTGGGGAAGGTGAATTTTTTGGATCTGCGGCCCATGTCGTTTCCCGAGTTTTTGGATGCGGTGGGCGAGTCGCGCTACCGGGGGCTCCTTGATGGCAAATCGGACGCCGAGCCTTTCCTGGAGCCGTTCCACGAGGAGTTGACCTCGCTTTTGAAGCACTACTTTTTAGTCGGCGGCATGCCCGAGGCGGTGCGGTGCTTCGTCGAAACCCGCGATCTTTCCGGAGTGCGGGCGATCCAGAAGGAAATCCTCGACGTCTATGTGCTGGACTTCGCCAAGCACGCCCCCACGCCCGACATTCCGAAGCTCCTGCAAGTGTGGGATTCCATTCCCGCCCAGCTCGCCCGCGAGAACCGCAAGTTCGTGTTCACTGCCCTCAAAAAAACCGCCCGCGCCCGGGACTACGAAAATGCCATTCACTGGCTCGAGAAAGCCGGGCTGATTTTGAGGGCCTTCCTCGCCACGAAGCCCGGCCAGCCGCTCTCCGCCTACGCCGACCGCGGCGCGTTCAAGGTTCAGACATCCTGACCTTCGGGAGGCGTGCACCGCTTTCGAGGAAGCGCAATGAACCGAATTGAAGGACTTCCTCTCGTGTGCTGATAGTGGGGTATGCCGCAAATCCAGCTCCCGA
>JBIIPZ010000078.1:0-14010 GCA_044342325.1 Terrimicrobiaceae bacterium | reverse complement strand
AAAGGCGAGGAGTTCGAGTGGCTCCTCGAGGACAAAAACGCTTTTTTACTCCGTCGCAAAAAACCGAAAAAATCGATTTTGAAAGACCGTGGGCCGCTAACTTGACGCCCATGCCGGGACGGGCGTGCCCCCCTCTTTGAGTCTTAGGCGCGGTCTTTGACAGTGGTAGCCGATTTGCCTTTGCGTGAACGGAGGTAGTTCAGCTTGGCACGGCGGACTGCACCACGACGCTCGACTTCGATCTTGGCGATACGAGGGGAGTGAATTGGGAAAACGCGCTCCACACCCTCGCCGTAAGAAACACGGCGGACAGTGAAGTTTTCATTGATACCAGCGCCCTTGCGGCCAATCACGATACCCGAGTAAATCTGGATACGCTCCTTGTCGCCTTCCACCACTCGAGTGTGGACTTTAATGGTGTCTCCAACTTGAAAGGGGGTCGTGTCGGACTTGAATTGTTCGGATTCGATTTTTTGGATTGTTGTCATGAAAAATTGGGATTTAGATTAGTCGAGTGTAGTAGCGAAGCCACCTACGACATTTGTATTAGTGGCTTGATTAGCTTGAAGAACGCCACCATCACCACCCTTACGAAATACAACGAAACCTTTATTACCAAAAGGCTTGCCAGCAGCTATAGGCGCTACCGGGGTAGCTTGATTGGTAAAGTTGGATGAACTGAAGAGCACAACTGCTGAGTCATTTGTCTCCGACACCTGATAAGCAATTACAGCTCGAGAGGTTCCAGCAACGCTACCACTTACAATATTGTTTGTATTTGCAGTTATTGGCGGAGCTGAACACATTTTGGCGAGGTCAGCTATAGTCATATAGCCATTGGTGACAATGCCAGACCAAGCCGCCCAGGTTTTTGTTGGGAGATCACCCGGCCAAGCGAGATTGGTATCGCCCGAGGTTGAACCGTCCAAAGCAATTTGTTGCGCGACTAGGTGGAGCTGCTTCATGTTACTGACAGCTTGTGTCATTTGTCCTCTGGCCAGCGCCCCAGTGATGGCTGGCAGTGCCAAGGAAGCCAAAATAGCAATGATCGAAATAACGACCAGAAGTTCAATGAGGGTGAAAGCTGTTAGTTTTTTTATGAGCTTCATATTTTTTAGGGTAGGATCAGTTGAAGATTTATCCAAAGAGAATTTCTATACACACTACGCGAGAGCTCCAGTCCAGCAAATTTTTTCCAATCTTTTTGCCACCTCTTCCACATTCGCCCGACTGTTGAAGGCCGAGATTCGGAAGTAGCCCTCACCAGCAGGCCCGAAGCCGCTGCCGGGCGTGATGACGACATTGGCTTCTTGGAGCATTTTATCGAAGACCTGCCAACTGGTGAGGTGCTTGGGAGCGCGGACCCAGATGTAGGGGGCGTTGATTCCACCGAGCGTTGCGAGGCCGCATTTCTCTGCCGCCGCGCGGAGGATGGCGGCGTTGCCCATGTAATGCTCGATGAGTGCGGTGACTTGTTCTTTGCCGGCGGGCGAGTAAAGTGCCTCGGCGGCGCGCTGGGTCACATAGCCAACGCCATTGAATTTCGTGCTGAAGCGGCGGTTCCAGAGAGGATGCAGCGGCGTCATTTCACCTGTGGCGGTGCGGCATTTCAGTTCTTTTGGAAGGACGGTGAACGCGCAGCGGACTCCAGTGAATCCACCATTCTTGGAGAAGCTGCGGAACTCGATTGAGCATCGGCGTGCTCCTGGAATTTCGTAGATGGAATGCGGAATCTCGGGATCGCGAATGTAGGCCTCATAGGCGGCATCGAAGAGGATGATCGCATCATTGGCGAGGGCGTATTCGACCCAAGCCGTGAGCTGGGCGCATGTGGCGGTGGCGCCTGTGGGGTTGTTCGGGTAGCAGAGGTAAATGAGATCCACTTTTTCTTTCGGAATCTCCGGCACGAAACCATTCTCCGCATTGCATGGCAGATAGACCAAACCGCTGTAGAGGCCGTTTTCATCGGCCTCGCCGGTGTGTCCGGCCATGACATTGGTATCCACATAGACGGGATAAACTGGGTCCATCACGGCAATGCGATTGTTGTGACCAAAGATATCCAGGATGTTTCCGCAGTCGCATTTGGATCCATCGGAAACAAAAATCTCGTCATCCGCGACCTCAAGCCCGCGCGAGCGGTAGTCGTTTTCTGCGATGGCGTGCCTCAAAAACTCATACCCCTGCTCGGGACCATATCCACGAAAACTGCCGCGCTCGCCCATTTCATCGACGGCCTTGTGCATGGCCTCGCGAACGGCGGGCGGAAGGGGCTCGGTCACATCGCCAATGCCGCAACGAATGAGGCGGGCCGCACCTTCGGGATTGGCGTCGGTGAAGGCTTTGACGCGGCGATTGATCTCGGGAAAAAGGTAGCCGGCTTTGAGTTTGAGGTAGTTTGAATTGAGGTGGGCCATGGTGAAAGCGGAGGACTTAAACAAAAACGCCCGACCGTTTCCAGTCGGGCGTTTGAATTTATGAATGAAAGTTAATCAGGCGTTGGCGAAGTTTTTCTCCACGGCGGACCAGTTGATCGTATTCCACCAAGCCTTCAGATAATCGGCGCGGCGGTTTTGGTAGTTCAAGTAGTAGGCGTGTTCCCAGACATCGCAGCCGAGGATCGGGGTGCCAGTGCAATCGGCGACGCCGGTCATTAGCGGGTTGTCTTGGTTGGGAGTGGAGCAGATGCAGATCGACTTATCGGCTTTCACGCAGAGCCAAACCCAACCGCTGCCGAAGCGAGCGAGGCCAGCGGCTTCGAATTTGGCTTTGAAGTCATCGAAACTTCCGAATGCGGCGTTGATGGCATCAGCCAAAGCGCCGGATGGAGCACCACCTGCGGATGGGCCCATGAGATTCCAGAAAAAGGTATGGTTCCAGTGTCCACCGCCGTTGTTGCGCACGGCTCCACGGATTGCTTCCGGCACAGCGGCAAGGTTGCCGATGAGTTCTTCGAGGGACTTCGAAGCCAGTTCGGGAGCGCTCTCGAGGGCTTTGTTGAGATTTGCAACATAGGTTGCCTGGTGCTTGCCGTGATGGATTTCCATCGTGCGGGCGTCGATATTGGGTTCAAGTGCCGTGGCGGCGTAAGGAAGAGAAGCGAGTTCGAATGGCATAGTTTTTGAGAATTAAGAGCCGCCAAAATAGCCACGACGGCGAGACATTCAAGCGGGTTGTTTCACCCATCGGTTGACTCCGCCAAACAGGGAGACTAAAAACGGCATCCTTGTGAGACCCACTTTAGAAAAACTCGAGCAAATCTACCACCGTCCCCTCTTTGATCTGATCCAGGAAAGCCGCCGCGTATTTCTGGAATTCTGGCCGAAAAACGAAGTCCAGCTTTGCACGCTGCTCAGCGTGAAGACGGGCGGTTGCAGCGAAGACTGCGGCTACTGCGCCCAGAGTGCACATTACAACACAGGACTGCAGAAAGAGCGCTTGATGACCACGGAAGAGGTGATGCCTGTTGCCGAGCGCGCGAGACAAAATGGTTCCACCCGCTTCTGCATGGGCGCGGCGTGGAAAGGCGTTCGCGACGGCGACCCCAAATTCGAGACCATGCTCGAAACTGTGCGCGAAGTCAGCAAGCTCGGCATGGAGGTTTGCGTCACACTCGGCCAACTTGGTGATATCGAAGCCCGCAAGCTCAAGGAAGCCGGTCTCACTGCTTACAATCACAACATCGACACCTCGCCCGAGCACTACAAAAAGATCGTCAGCACCCACACATTCGAAGACCGCCTGAACACGATTGGATCCGTGCAACGCGCCGGTCTGAGCGTTTGCTGCGGCGGCATCATCGGCATGGGCGAAAAGGAAACCGACCGACTCAAAATGCTCGAGGTCCTCTGCTCACTCGACCCCGAGCCAGAGAGTGTGCCAATCAATTGCCTGACTCCCATTGAAGGAACGCCGCTCGCCAAGACCCCGCCGATTGATGTCTTCGAGCTTGTCCGCCTGATCGCCACGGCGCGCATTGTTCTTCCGAAGGCAAAAATCCGCCTCTCGGCCGGCCGCGACCGCCTGACCCGCGAGGCACAGGCACTCTGCCTCTTCGCCGGAGCGAACTCCATTTTCTACGGCGACAAGCTCCTCACGGCATCGAATCCCGGAGTCGACGACGACCGTGCGCTCTTGGAATCCCTGGGCCTTGAACCTCAAGCCCCTTACTCAGACCAACAACAACCCGCCTGCACATTATGAAAATTTCCATAGGAAGCGACCACGCCGGATTTGAATACAAGGAAGCCATCATCGCCCACCTGAAAAAGGCCGGCCACGAGGTGGTGGACTACGGAACAGACAGTGCCGAGAGCACGGACTACCCACTCTTTATCATCCCCGCTGCGGAAGCCGTGTTGCGCCAAGAAACCGAGCGCGCCATCGTCATCGGTGGATCTGGAAACGGCGAAGCCATCGCTGCGAACAAGGTCAAAGGCATTCGCTGCTCGCTGTGCTGGAGCCATGAAACCGCCGAACTCGGCCGCCGTCACAACAACGCCAACGCCCTCTCCATCGGTCAGCGCATGATCCCGCTGGAGCTGGCCCTTGAGATCGTGGATATCTGGCTTGCGACACCCTTCGACGGGGGACGCCATGCCCGGCGTGTCGCCGAACTCGATTGTTACGAGGCCGGAGGCGGTCACTCGGAGATGCTCGCCGTTTTCGACCGCAAAACAGGCCTCTAGCGCGAAGCGCTGTTCAGCTGTCGATCCTAAGCTGCGGCGGCATGTCCCAATTCCAACGCTACATCGGCATCGACTACTCGGGGGCGGCAACTCCCACCACCAGCCTGCGGGGCTTGCGCGTTTATTCCGCCACGCCCACACAACCGCCTAGAGAGGTCAGCCCGCCTCCCGGTCGCAGCAAGTATTGGACCCGGCGGGGGATTGCCGAGTGGCTTTCCACCGCACTTCATGAGGGGCCGCCTGCCCTTGTCGGCATAGACCATGCGTTTTCCTTTCCGCTTCGTTACTTCGAGGTTCACCGCATCCCGCATGCCTGGCCTGCATTTCTCAAAGACTTTCATCACCACTGGCCCACAGATGGCGACGAGATGACTGTGGAACTCATCCGTCGTGGACTCCATGGCCGTGCGCCCTCGCGTCTCGGCGATTCGCGTTGGCGGCGACTGACAGAGCTTCGCGCCCGCGCAAAGTCGGTCTTTCATTTCGATGTGCAGGGAAGCGTGGCGAAGTCAACCCATGCGGGCCTGCCTTGGCTTCTGCACCTGCAGCGGCAACTCGGCCAGCGCGTGCATTTCTGGCCATTCGATGGATGGACCCCACCGGCAGGCCGATCCGTCGTTGCGGAAATTTACCCTTCGCTATCGAGCAGGAACTTTGCCGTCGAGGATCGAACCCCGGACCAGCACGACGCCTACAGTGCGGCGCGATGGATGAGGGAGACTGATGCCCTCGAGGAACTCGGCGGTTATTTTCATCCCAAGTTGAGCTCCGCCGAGCGCGTCCAAGCTGAGACGGAAGGTTGGATTCTCGGCATGGCTTGAATACACTTGTCCTTGCCCGTAGCGCCGGTCTACCGCAAATTCCCCTCCTCCAAAATGCCCAGCGTCCACATTAAAACTTACGGCTGCCAGATGAACGAGCGCGACTCCGAGCAGGTGTCGAAAATGCTCGCTGAGCGCGGATATCAACTCGTTACAGATGAAACAGACGCCGATGTGATTTTGCTGAACACCTGCAGCGTGCGCGACATGGCCGAGCAGAAGGCCATCGGCAAAATGGGCATGCTGCGCAAGCTCCGGCGGAATCGTCCGCATCTCGTCCTGGGCTACCTTGGGTGCATGGCCCAGGCCCGAGGAGAGTCGCTTCTGCAGACCTCCCCGCATGTGGATCTCGTTGTGGGCACACAGAAATTCCACCGCGTCGCGGACTATGTGGACGACCTCCTAAAAACCCGCATGCACGCTCTCATCGATGACGAGCGGCGGGCGATTGTGGACACCGAGGAGGAGATCGGCTCCCAGAGCACGATCCGCGAGCAGGAAGTCGAGGCGGGCCAGGTCACGGCGTTTGTTTCGATCATGCAAGGCTGCAACATGCATTGCGCGTTTTGCATTGTTCCGCAAACACGCGGCGAGGAGCGAGGACGGACGATTGAGGAGATAACCAACGAAGTCCGATCCCTCGCGGAGCGCGGCGTGAAGGAGGTGACGCTTCTCGGTCAGATCGTGAACCTCTACGGCCGCCATGAATTTCCCAAGCGCGACGGCATTTCCCCATTCGTTCAGTTGCTGGAATCTGTCTGCGCGGTGGATGGCATCGAGCGAGTGCGCTTCACATCCCCCCACCCCATCGGCTACCGCGACGATCTCATCGAAGCGTTTGCGCGCCTGCCCGAACTCGTCGAGCATGTGCATCTGCCGCTTCAAAGCGGCTCCGACCGCATCCTGAAAATCATGCGCCGAGGCTACACGGCTGAGAAATTCCAGAAACTCGCCGAGCGCATTCGTGCCGCGCGGCCTGACATGGCGATCACGACGGATGTCATTGTCGGTTTCCCTGGCGAAACAGAGGAGGACTATCAGCAAACCCGTGCGCTCTGCGACATAGTGTCATTCGACAACGCCTTCATCTTCCGCTACTCGCCGCGCCAGAACACTCCCGCGGCCACAATGGGAGACCAAATTTCCGAGGAGGTGAAGGAAGCCCGCAATCAGGATCTACTCCAATTGGTAAATCGCCATGTCGCCGACAAGCTGAACGCCCTCGTCGGCACTCAAACCGAAATCCTCTGCGAGGGCGCCAGCCGCCACAACACAGAGCGCCTCACGGGCCGCACCCGCACAAACAAAATCGTCGTCTTCGAGGGAGCCCCTCGCCACATCGGCCAGATTTTCCCTGTCAAAATAACTCGCGCCAGCGGATCAACGCTCTACGGCGATCCGGCGGTTTTGGATTAACCACTGAGAGCACAGAGGACACAGAGAGAGGAAAAGTGGAAACTTTCCTACCTCAGGCTCTATTTTTTAAAATCTCCGTGCTCTCTGTGTCCTCTGTGGTCAAATCCTCACAGAGGATACCGATAGCATTCGGTTAGTTTTTGCGGTTCATCGCGGCGGTGAACCAATCCACCTGCGGCGCGGCTTTGGCAGCGGGTTTGCTTTGGAAGCTGCGTCCGCCTCCGCTCCGGTCATCGCGCGGCCCGCGAGACTGGGCTCCGATTTCGGGATTGGTCTTGAGTGAGAGGCTGATCCTCTTCCGTCCGAGGTCGATTTCCATGACAGTGGCCATGACTTTTTGTCCCACCTTCAAGACATCCGAGGGATTTTTTACAAACTGGTCGCTGAGTTGGCTTATGTGTGCGAGGCCGTCCTGATGGACTCCCAGATCGATGAAAGCGCCGAATGCGGCGACATTGGTCACGATGCCGGGGAGCTTCATGCCGGGCTTGAGATCCTCAATTTTCATCGCCTCGTCGGAGAAGGCAAAAACCTCGAACTGCTTGCGCGGGTCGCGTCCGGGTTTGGCGAGTTCTTTGAGGATGTCTTGCAGCGTGGGAAGGCCGACCTCCGGCGTGATGTATTTTTCCAGTTTGATAGCAGCGCGCCGGGCGGGGTTCTGCATCAACTCTGAGACGGAGCAACCGATATCCGCCGCCATGCTGTCCACGAGGGCGTAGCGCTCGGGATGCACGGAACTGGCGTCGAGCGGATGCCGTCCATTGCGGATGCGGAGAAAGCCGGCTGCCTGTTCGAAGGCTTTTGGTCCGAGGCCCGGGACCTTCAGGAGATCTTCACGGGATTGGAAGGCGCCGTTTTCGTTGCGGAACTGGACGAGATTCACCGCCGTGCGGGAATTCAAACCAGAGACATACCCGAGCAGATTCGCGCTGGCGGTATTGAGTTCCACGCCGACATGGTTCACGCAGGAAACGACGGTGTCATCGAGTGAACGCTTGAGAGCGCTTTGATCGACATCGTGCTGGTATTGGCCGACGCCAATGGATTTCGGGTCGATTTTGACTAACTCGGCGAGCGGGTCCATGAGGCGGCGACCGATCGAAATGGCTCCGCGCACGGTGAGGTCGAGCGTGGGGAATTCCTCGCGGGCGACCTCCGAGGCCGAGTAAATCGAAGCGCCAGACTCGCTCACCACGACAATCACAGTGGATGTGGGCAGGCCCAGCGCGCGGATGAAGGTCTCGGTCTCGCGGGAGGCTGTGCCGTTGCCGATGGCGACGGCCTCGATTTTAAAACGATTCACAAGCGACTTGATGACTTCGGCAGCCTCGGTGCGGTCGCGGACACCTTTTTCGGGATACACCACCTCATGGGTGAGGAGTTTGCCTTGGGCATCGAGCACGGCGAGTTTGCAACCGGTGCGGAAGCCGGGATCGACGGCGAGAACAATCTTCTGACCCAGCGGTGAGGCCAGGAGGAGTTCACGAAGGTTTTCCGAAAAAACCCGGATCGCCTCCTCGTCGGCTTTCTTTTTGTAGAAAAGCCGAGCCTCGCCTTCCATGGCAAAGCCGAGAAGTCGCTTGAAACAATCCTGCGACGCAAGGCGAACCTGAGCGGCAGAGGGATAGGCTCCCTTCACAAAAAGGTAGTCGAGTGCGGCGAGTGCCTCCTCCTCGGGCGGATTGATGCGCGAGAAAAGCATGCCCTCGGTTTCGCCACGGCGGATTGCCAGAAAGCGGTGTGACGGGCACTGGGCGACGGGTTCGCTCCAGTCAAAGTAGTCTTTGAATTTTGCCGCTTCGGCTTCTTTGTCGAATACGACTTTCGATTTGAGAACGCCCTTGTTGAGATAAATCTCGCGCAGCGCGGAGCGGGCCTCGGCGGAGTCGTTGATGCGCTCGGCCATGATATCCCTCGCCCCGGCCAGCGCGGCTGCGGCATCGGGCACTTCTTTTTCAGCGGAAACAAAAGGCGCGGCTTCAGACTCGGGGTCCGTCTCGGTGCGCTGCTCCCAGAGCAAATCGGCAAGCGGCTCGAGACCGCGTTCCTTGGCGATGGTGGCGCGAGTGCGTTTCTTCGGACGGAAGGGCAGGTAGAGATCTTCGAGCGTGGAGAGATTCGCTGCGGCGTCGATTTTGACTTTCAGCTCTTCGGTGAGGAGCTTGCGCTCGTCGAGGGATGAGAGAATCGATTCGCGGCGTTTGTCGAGTTCCTCGAGCTCCTGCATGCGGTCACGGATGTTTGTGATTTGGACTTCATCAAGCTCACCGGTGCGCTCCTTGCGGTAGCGGGCGATGAAGGGAACCGTGGCGCCTTCTTCGAGGAGAACGGCGGTGGCGGCGACTTGACGGGCTTGCAGGGAAAGCTCCTGCACGATTTGGACGAGATGTTTTTCGATCATGAATTGGGGAAGGTGGATGAGGCCGGGATCAGGCGGCCAAAACAGACTGGCCTGCTGGCGAGAGGGCGCGAAGTTTCGCAACCACAGCAGGAATGATTTCGCATGCGCGGTCTATGTCCGAAGCCGTGGTGAAGCGTCCCACGGAGAAGCGCAGGCTGGCCCGGGCGCGGTCGTTTGAGAGGCCCATGGCTTTGAGAACATGCGAGGGATTCACCGATCCACTGGTGCAAGCGGATCCGGCGGAGCAGCAGAGTCCCTTCTCATCGAGGAGAATCAAAGCCCCTTCGCTCTCGACGCCCTCGAACGAGATATTCGTTGTATTGGGCAGGCGGCGCACGGTGTCACCATTCACAGATGCTCCCGGGATCAAGGCCAGCAGGCTCGACTCCAAGCGGTCGCGGAGTGTGGAGTCCACGCCCTGCGCGAGATGCGATCCCGCCAACTCAGCGGCCTTGCCGAAGCCGACGATCGAGGCGACATTTTGCGTCCCTCCTCGCCGTCCCTCCTCCTGACTGCCGCGCAGCAGCGGAGTGAACTTAACCCGACGGCTCACATACAGACCGCCCACGCCCTTCGGCGCATAAATTTTGTGTCCTGAAAAACTCACGAATTGCGCACCCATGCCTTCCAGAACGAGAGGCAACTTCCCGAATGCCTGAACGGCATCGATGTGGAGCAGGGTTTTCTTTTTTTGCGTGAGCGCCGCGATTTCCTCCACGGGAAAAAGCACGCCGGTCTCGTTGTTTGCCCAAAGCAGGGAAACAATGGCCGTATCCGGACGAATCGTAGCCTCCAACTCCGCCATGTCGAGATGGCCGTCGGCATTTACCGGCAGCCAAGTGATCTCGTAACCGCGCCGGGCGAGGTATTCGCAAAGCTTGATCGTCGCGCTGTGCTCGACCGCGCTGGTGACGATGTGGCGTTTGTCGGGATCAAGCGCCAGTGCCGATTGGATAGCTGTATTGATCGACTCCGTGCCGCAGCTTGTAAAAAGAATCTCGCCACTCTGGCAGCCCGCGAGCGCTGCCACGCGATCCCTCGCCTCTGCGAGAGCCGCCGCCGCCTCGCGGCCGAGACGGTAGGCGCTGGAGGGATTTCCATACCCCCCGCGCAGCCAGGGTTCCATGGCATCGAAAACCTCGGGAGCCACCTGCGTCGTGGCATTGTTATCAAGATAGATCACTGAACTCATGTTTGATGATTTTGAAGTATCTTTTACGATCCGTCATTGCAACCCATGCGTGAACTGAATCGTGTCATCATTCCCGAGATTCTGGATTCCCTGAATCCAAGCGATTCCCGAGCCATTCGGAGCCGCAGGGATCTGCGGTGGATCGACCTTTACCTCGGCAACTCGAGATGGGTCGTGCGACAACTCAAAAAACAAACCCCTCCCCCAGCCCAGATCATCGAAATCGGCGCCGGCGAGGGCGACCTGTGCTGCAAAGTCCAAACATCGCTCCCCTCCGCCACCGTGACCGGTCTCGACTTGATCCAACGCCCCACCAACCTACCGGTCAGCATCCGGTGGATAGGTGGGGATTTTTTTCAAACCCTGCCAAATATCGACGCCGATGCCTGCATCGGCAGCCTCATCCTGCACCATTTTTCCAACGAAGCGCTGCACGAACTCGGCGTGCGCCTACAATCATTCCGCAGCCTCACCTTCTGCGAACCCCTCCGCTCCCGCCTGCCGCTTTTCCTCTCCAAACTCTCCTCCTCCTTTATGGGTGAAGTGACCCGCCACGACATGCCAGCAAGCATCCGCGCGGGCTTCCGCCCCGGCGAACTCCCGAACCTCCTCGGCTTGGATTCCAAAAAATGGAGCGTCAGGGAATCCTCGCATTGGCGTGGGGCGTTGAGACTCGCGGCCTCGCGGCGTTAAAAAAAAACGACGACCATCACCGCCGGTGTGGGGATTTTGCCTTAATAGACACTCAAGGAATCGCAGGCGAAGAACTGGTTCTTCGATTATGATCCAAAATTTGAAAGTCATCCTGAAGAAGGAAAATCTGGAAAATCTTTTGCCGCTTTTCAGGAAGCACAAAATCACGGATTCCTGCCTCGATAAATTGTGTGATCAATGCCTGATCGACATGGGTGTTGAGAAATTGGGCGATCGAAAGCGATTGCTGTCGGCTTTTCTTCATGTTCCCGCCGAAGATTCGCCTGGAGGAACCTACTTGTTGGACATCGTCGGTGGCACGCTCCCGCATGACTCGCTTTTGGCAGGCGAGAATGTGGCCAGTTTTCGGATCGGCAAATTTCCCGTCATGTTGGAGGAGTGGCAAATGGTCAAAAATTGGGCTCTGGCCAACGGGTATGAACTCGAAAACGGCGAGGCCGAGGGATGTCACAGTCCCGTTGTGATGGTGAGTTGGTATGAGGCGCTGCGGTGGTGCAACGCCAAGAGTGAGTCGCTGAATCTTTCGCCTTGTTACAAGTTACGCGGCCAGACCTACCGCTCTGAAGATCTCAAGAAAGATCACTGGCCTGAATTGAGCTGGGACATGCAAGCCAATGGATACAGGCTACCCACCGAGGCCGAGTGGGAATGGGCTGCACGAAGCGGCATGTGCTGGCTTGAGGAACCATTGGCTGGGAGGAAGAAGTTAAATGGCTCTGCCCACCTGCAGAACGGGCTTGCCGCAGAGTTGCCGGTTGATGCCACTGCCGCGACTGTGGATTTATTGGAAAATTACGAGACTCCACCGAATCTGTGGGAGTGGTGTTGGGATCTCGCCGAGGAGGACTATGCTCTTTGCCATCGAATCCGTGGCGGCTGCTGGAATCAAACATTCCATCCCGGCCTGGAAAAACTCCGCATCAGTCGCAAGCCCGAAAGCCGTATCGAGGTCGTGGGCTTCCGCCTTGCCAGAATGAGCGGCGGGTCCGTTTGAGGGAGCGCAGAACCGCCTCGCCGACTTGCTTGCCCCTTAAAAAAGCGACCTCAGTGAATCATCCCACTGGCGCGGAACACTGCGGGTCTTGCTCCAAAATATGTCAAGGTTTGGGACTACCCTTTTTCATTTTCCTCCAGCTCCTGCCGGATTTCCGCCAGGGTCCGGCGCTCGCTTTGCAGGCTACGAATGCGCTGCACCCGCTCGGCCATTTCGGGCTCGAAGAGTTGATAGCCTGCCGCCGTCGTTTCTGCAGACTCCAGCAAGCCCTCCTTCATCCAGTGCCGCAGTGTGGCGTGGGTCTCTCCCGTTTTTTTGGCGAGATCACCGATCCGGAGCAAGCGGGATGAATCCTCCACTTTGGGTTCATCACCACTGAGAGCCTGAAAGTAGATACCGAAAGACCGATCCACGCTGCGCGCGATGATTTTCAAGTAGTCCTCCCTGCTCCCGCCAAGCTGGGCTTTTTCCAGCGATTTCAAATACGGCACCCGATCCCGTTTGCGGATGAGCGCCGGGGGATACCCGTGTTGTAAAAGAATCAGATTCATGAGCAAACGCGCCGTCCGCCCATTGCCATCGATAAAGGGATGGATCGTAACCAACCGATAATGAGCCTCCGCAGCAAGTTCGACCGGATGGCTGCCCGCCATAGCAGTCAATTCCGCGAAAAACTCCGACATTAACCCCGGCACCTTCGCGGGATTTGGCAAAACAACCCTCGAGCCCGAAATTCGCACAGGTATCGACCTGTAACGACCGGCATTTGGGTCATCGATGCCATGCAAGATCATGGCATGCAGATCCAACAGCGTGTGTTCCGTGAGGGTGTGAACCTGCGAGCGAGCGATTTCCACCACCTTCCGGAGAGCGCCCGCGTGGTTGGTCGCCTCCAGATGCTCGACTAAAGACTTCCCGCCAACAGTCAACCCCTTCTCCACCACCACCGCCGTCTCCAGACGCGTCAGCGTATTGCCCTCCAGCGCATTGCTGGTGTAGGTCAACTCAATCAAAAACCAACGCTCCAAATTCTCGAGCAACTCCACTGGAAAAGGCCGAAATTCATCAAGCCGCTGCCTTTTCTCGGTGAGGAAATCGGTATCCATAGACTAAACCATAAACCATCACCTAATAGTTTCAATATTTTTCGGAGTGACTGATTGATTTTCCGTTAAACGAGCGGTTTTATAGGACTCAACTGCCTCGCCAGCACGGATTCATTGACCAATTTTAAAAGAATACTATGAGGGGCTAATCCTTTCAAATAGAGCACCACGCCATGGGTTATACACCCCATTGAGTTACTTCCCTAATCACGCAAAATTGTGGGTCATGAAAAAACACTTTTTCCTATTGATGGCCTTCGCGGTTCCGTTTGTCTTCTCCAGTTGCAGCTTCAGCGTAAGAACACAAAGGTCAGCGCCTACCGAGCAGGTGAAGACAACCACTCAAAAAACCACAACCAAGAGCCCCAATTCCACTACTGTCGAGACCCAAACATCACGCTCTTACTAAAAAGGTTGGCGGCTGGTAACACCCCAACGCAGCGGTGAGGCCGAACCCACCTCTTACTGACAGAATATCCCGCACCAATTATGGGTGCAGGATATTCCTCTCGCCATCACACCTCTTTTTTCGACCTCCAGACTATCTCAACTCACTAGTGTCCGGTTGAGAGAAGAAATGGGTTAAATTAAAAATTCAAGATGAAGCAATTGCAACCGAAAATAGGTGTGACGCATTTGAAGATCACAGCTTTAGATCGCATTAAAATGCGGAATCTA
>JBIIPZ010000028.1:0-45791 GCA_044342325.1 Terrimicrobiaceae bacterium | reverse complement strand
TCACTAGTGTCCGGTTGAGAGAAGAAATGGGTTAAATTAAAAATTCAAGATGAAGCAATTGCAACCGAAAATAGGTGTGACGCATTTGAAGATCACAGCTTTAGATCGCATTAAAATGCGGAATCTATACGCCTATGAATTCTGGTCGCCATATTCTCGCTCAAATTTTGGACCTTGTGCATCGAGAGACCCTCTCTCGCCTGGTCAGCAAATACAACGCGGAGTCCAAGGTGAGGCACTTTGGAGTTCGACAGCAGTTGATTTGCATGGCATTTGCTCAATTAACTTGGCGCAATGGGCTTCGGGATATCGAGGCGTGTTTAAATGCGAAGGCCGAAGAGCTTTATCATATGGGCTTTCGGGAACCAGTAGCCAAATCGACTTTGGCCGATGCCAACGAGACCCGCGATTGGAGACTCTGGGAGGACTTGGCAAAAAACCTGATCAACCGAGCCCGAAAGCTTTATCAAGGAGAGACCTTGGGGTTGGACTTGGACAATACGATTTATGCTCTGGATTCCTCAACAATCGATCTCACGATGTCGGTGTTTCCCTGGGCAAAGTTTCGCTCAACAAAAAGCGGGATCAAACTTCACACGCTATTGGATTTAAGGGGCCCAATTCCCACTTGCATCTACATTTCCGACGCCAAACTCAGCGATGTGAACTACTTGGACGCGTTGATTTTCGAACCCGGAGCCATATACATCATGGACAGGGGATATGTCGACTGGACAAGGCTTTATCAAATTGCAAACGCAGGTGCGTTTTTTGTCATTCGGGCCAAGGACAATCTGCGTTTTACCAGATACAAGTCCCGCCCCGTAGACAAAGCCACGGGATTGCGAAGCGACCAGATCGGGAAACTCACGATTCCCAAATCAAGGGGGGATTTCCCCACATATTTAAGGAGGGTTCACTTTTACGACGAAGAAAAGCAGAAGCATTTGGTATTCTTAACAAACAACTTGCAAATTCCGGCATTGACTGTGGCCAAGCTTTACAAAAAGCGGTGGGAAATCGAATTATTTTTCAAATGGATCAAAGGCAACTTGGAAATCAAGCACTACTACGGAACGAGTGCCAACGCGGTGAAGACGCAAATCTGGATAGCGGTATCGCTCTATTTGATGGTGGCAATCCTTCACAAAAGCCTAAAACTGCCCGGAAGCCTTCGCAATACTCTACAGATTTTGAGCGTTCACCCGTTTGAAAAAATGCCTTTAAATGAATTGCTTATGAAAACCACTTCCCAAAAGCCAAGTAGTCAGAATTCTAATCAAATGGAGCTGTTTAACTTATAGCCGGACAGTAGTGATCTCAACTAAAAAGTCGTAAGTTTTTGATATGAAAAGCGCGAGTTACATTCGCTCGCGTTGCCTTACGGCGCGAGAGGAGTTGATCGAAGGATCAGGCAAAAAACATTTCCCGTTTACTATCCACCTTCGCGCAGCCCCGTAGGCGAGGCTGCGTGAAGGTTTCGTCGGGTAATTTTGAACGCCCCTCAAATTTTATTGAGGGCCTACTCTACAGCACTCGCCTTCCTTGGATTATGCGGACAAGCACGACTACAAGAGCAACCACCAGAAGGATATGAATTAATCCTCCCATGGTGTAACTTGTAATCAAGCCCAGAGCGTAGAGCAGAATCAACAGGATCGCTATAGTCATTAACATAGGGATATTTCCTTTCTTTTTTTGAAGCGAGAATTTGGGAAATCCTCATATTTCTTGGTCCTCAACATGGCCCACCGAGTGCGGCCTTTCCATGGGGTCATCGCCTCATGGGCAAAACCAAATTCCGGAACGATCTTCACAAAGGAAAACAGACATCATGAAAACACAAGACATACTCGAACAAGCCGATCAAACCGCCAAGCAAGTGAAATCCTTTTACAACCGCGCTGTGGTGAAAACATGCGAGAGGTCCAAGGCAGCGGATGAACTTTTACACCACCATACCTACAAGACACTCGCTACGGGAATGCTTTTGGGCGTGGTCACTGGCTATTTCTTTGCGCAGAAATGCCGCTGTGGTTCCCGTTGATATCAGCCTGCTGCTTCGACCGCCTGAAATCTTATGAAGAATCTCCTCCTCGCATCTATTCTGATGATCATTCTCGGTGTGTTGGCATTGACCTACCAGGGCATCACCTACACCACTACGGAAAAGGCCGTAGACATTGGGCCGTTGCAAATCACGGCTGAACGCACACACACCATCCCGCTCCTGCCAATTCTTGGCGTCATTGCCATTGTCGGGGGCGTGGTTTTGTTGTTTGTCTCACGGCGAGACACTTGAGCCCTCTGGGGCAGGGAAAAATTCGTGCGTTTAGAGCCGCGCGCAAAAAAATTGCTGATCAAGGGTTTGGTGATCCCAAGTGGGTCATCACCCCCTTGGTGATGCTGCAAGAGTAAAAAGTTAATTATGAAATTGATTCTAACAGTCCTTGCCATCGCCATGCTCACCGGATGCGCTGCCTTTGATGAACTCGCGCGAATCACCAACACCAACTACTCGGGCCAATCCGGAAATTACAACCAGAAGCACTACAATCGCAACACTTATAGCGATCGCTACCAGCAAGGCTATCGGGCAGGGTATTACGATTCGAGAAATCGCGGATATTACTAACGGCATTGCCGCGCAAGTCGGTCCCCGGCGGCGCGGCGTCCCAGGCAAACGATCGCGCTGCCGCGCGCCAGCGCGCTTCGTAGCCCCCAAGGTAGGGCACGCCAGGCCCTTGGCGTCCCATGCTTCAGCCGCAAAGCGGCGTCACAGGATTGCCAAAATCATGGACAGCAAGATCATTTTATTTGTGGCATCTGCAGCGAGCAGATCGAGTGGTTTTGGTGGCAGTGGTGTCTGAAAGCGATTTCTCGCCGCCCGTGGTTAAAAAATGGGTCAGGCGAGGACGCTGACCCTCCCAGATTTACGAAACGCGCGGCGTTTTATTGGAGGGCCATCGTCCCGCATGGCCCGCTTCTCAGCCGCGAAGCGGCGTCTCTGCTTGATACAATAGCGCTGAGCAGGCCTGGCCTTTTCCACCGCCAAGACAAACGAAAAAGCCATTTCGCCTTGCAGCGAAATGGCTTCTCTTTGGTTTGTTTTTTAGGTCAACCGAAGGTTGATTTTAGTCTTCGATCACGACGGTATCGATCTCGTGGATGACGCCGTTGGAAGTGCTTATGTCCGTGGCGACAACCGCAGCGTTGCCATAGGACACTTTCCCATTTTGCACGGCGATTTTGACTTCCTTACCGTCGAGTGTTTTCACTTCGCCGGCTTTGACGTCAGCTGCTTTGACTCGGCCTTTAATGACATGCCCTTTGAGGATAGCTGCTAATTTCATGCGATTCTCAGGTTTGAGCAGGTCTTCGAGTTGGCCCGCAGGGAGTTTTTTGAACGCCGCGTTGGTCGGAGCGAAGACGGTGAACGGCCCCTGCCCTTGGAGGACAGTGACGAGTTCCGCTGCCTTGATCGCAGTAACAAGCGTGCTCAACTCCGACTTGCTTGCGGCTGCTGCCACGATGTCGGGCTGGGCTACCGCAGGGGTCATTGGATCCGCAGCGCTGGCGCGTTGAGGTGCGAGTGTGGCAACTGCAAGTGCGGCGGCCATGGTGGTGATGGTGAGGTATGCTTTCATGTTTGTATTTATGTGTGTTTGTTTCTCGATGAATTCGAGGCGGCCATTAACGCATGCTCCGAGAATAGCTGGTATGGGGTGTTGGCCTTATTTGTAAGAGGCAGGCGAATCATTCAACCTCTCACGACGCATCTGGGGCCTTAACCCTATGGCGGAAATGTCGGGAAGGTTGAAGCTGGGCTCTGAATCCGTGAAAAACGGATTCATCGAATGTAGATGATTTCCCATATCCACTCAGCACTGGAGTTTTCCGCACAGATCCCTCGCTATACCGAAATCCTGCGGGTGTTGTTCAAATATGGATTTTCTGATGTCCTCAAGTTGTTTGCCCTTCAGCGCATCATGGGAATTGAGGCCAGCGAGATGCCGACGCATGACTCGGGCTTGCTGGCGAAACCTCCCGAAGAAAGATTGCGATTGGCTCTGGAGGAGTTGGGGCCGACATTGAATGGCGCTAAGTTAGTGGGGATTTGGGATGATTTTCGATGCCCACTTTTCGATGTGGGAGGGGGCCCATTTCTTTGCGGGGTTTTGTCATCAAGCGGTAATTCTTTGGGCGGCGTTTTTTGACGCGGGGTTCACTTCTTCCTGGGCGAAGCGGAGTGAGATCCCGCGCGATGGTCAGCAGCATGTCATCTATCATGGCGTCGATTGTTTTTGGTTTCTCTTCCACACCGCTCATTGCATGGGCGAATTGGCGCAGGGTATCAAGGCAACCTTTGAAAGAAACGCGCTGCAGATTCACATCGTGGGTGAGGGCGGACTTTTGCATCACGCTTCGGACGAGGTTGTAGGCGATAAAGTGCATCCGCAGTTCGCGTTCGATCATGTGAGGGGAGCGGCATCTCAGGACATCCATCTTGAGATGGGTTTTGATCTCGCGGAAGTGGAGTTCGACGCCCCAGCGCTGCCCGTAAAGAGCGGCAAGATCCTCGGCGGGGATGGCAGCATCGGTGAGGGTTGTAACGAGTGTCACGCTTTGGGTTCGAAACCCCTTGTGGGCAATGCTGTAGCGGACAACACGGACATCGAGGCTCTCTGGCAATGCAGCGAACTCTTCCTCTGTCATTTTTGGAGTGCACTGAGCGGGGCGTTTCCAATTCACAAGCACATCAAAATGAGCCGCCTTCGGGAGGTGCGCGCCAATGGCCTTACGGATCTTTTTTTCTGGCAAACGCATCAGAGAGTCCACTCCATGGGCCTTCAACGATGCAAAGGAACCAAAGGAGCAAAATCCTCGGTCGGCCAAGACGAGCGCGCCTTTTTCTAGATGGGGCCAGAGAGATTGAAAAAGTTTGCTTTCGTGGATATGACGATCTCCGTAAGCGGCTTTGATAAGTGCACCTGTAACCAGACAGAAAATCCCAACCATATTCATCGATGGGAACCCGCACCCAGGAGTCTGTGATTTGCTTTGAGGCCATTTCGCTTGGTTGAGTGCCGTATCGGGCATGGAAATGCCGCTTCCATCAACGAGTCTGACTTGCCGCCCATGCCAGAGATTTCCCTCTGGGATATGCTTTTGCATTCGATCAACGAGATGTGTGTTGATTTGATCCAGCATGTGGAGGGGCAGTTTATTGCGAGCCTGGCAATAGGCGCTGGTGGCTTGGCTGATCGAAGGGCTTTTTGCGCTTGCCGATTTGCGAGTCAGGAAAGCTGAGAGGGAGCGAACCGCCTCACGACAGGAGCCATCGGGCGTTTGAATTTGATGAAGAAAACTCCAGAAAATGACATCCAAGGAAAAAATGCGACGGCGAGCCTTGATTCTAAATACGTTCTGGGAAAGAAGTTTATTTGGAATGTAGGAGCCAAAAACCTTGCGGAGATGGGAAAAGGAACTCGCTTGCGAGAACTTGGCAAAAGCCGCTGCTGCCTCTGAAGCTGGAGGTCTTCCAAAAAGAAGAGGACCGAAACATTTGAAGAAAGGAGTTGTATTGTTCACGCAATAGAACGTATAAATACGTTCACAAAAAGTCAATATAATTATATGATGAATCAACATTTTCTGAAAGAAAAAGACGGGCAAAAGCTGCAAAGCCGCTTCCTCGAACTGCGAAAAGAACTATCCACTCTGGATTGGATAACCCATGGAAGCGTGACGCCCAATCACCCAGGCAACTGGAGGTGGACAACAAAGGTCAAAGCGAAAACCGTGACCTTGTCGCTCTCTGCGGAGCAAGCCGACCTATTCAAAGAGGCAATCGCCGCCAACAGGAGGGCCGAATCCATCCTCAACGAAATGCGTTCCATTAGCCAAGAAGTCCTTCTCAAATCCGCTCCCGGAACCCGTAAAAAATCAAGCCGCAAAATCATCCCAAACGGGTCTTAACTTAGCGCCATTCGTTGCTGACCCCTTTTCCCTTTTCAGTGACAATTTTGTCACAAATGAAGACCCTGAGTGGCCATACGGCTGGCTTTTATGGGTTAAAAACTCAAACGGCTGACTTTTTGTTATCACGCCCCGCGCCTGCTTGCTGCTCCCTCCGAGCCATCTGCGATGTGCTTCCTCCGCTGCGCCCACGACTTCGGTTGGCTTGACCCAAGATTGAACTACTTTCCTACCACGGCGTCCTGTCCCCGTTACGCCGAACGCCGCTCTGCGGCTGAAGCTTGGGGCATGCGAGACGATGCCCCTCCCAAAATCACGATGGCGCAAGGGTTTCGTAAAGGGCTTTGGTTTGTTTGGCGATGGAGGCCCAGGAGAAGGTGTCGATGGCGCGCTGGCGTCCGGCGTTGCCGAAGGCTTTTTGTTTGGCTGGGTCGGCCATGATTTCGTTGATGCGGGCGGCGAGGTCGTGGGAGAATTTTTCGGGGTTGACCGGTTCAAACGGACTTTCGGTCATTTGCTCGACGGGGATGAGATAGCCGGTTTCGCCATGGACGACGACTTCGGGAATACCGCCGACGGCGCTGGCCACGACGGCGCGTCCGCAGGCCATGGCTTCGAGGTTGATGATGCCGAAGGGCTCGTAGATCGAGGGGCAAACGAAGACGCCGGCGTGGCTGTAGAGTTCGATCTTCGATTTATTATCGAGCATCTCGTCGATCCAGATGATGCCGTCGCGTTGGCTTTGGGCTTGGGCGACGGCGGCTTTCATTTCGGCTGCGATATCAGGTGTGTCGGGCGCGCCGGCGCAGAGGACAATCTGAAAGCCGGGGTCGAGGTGCTTGATGGCGTTGACGAGGTGGATGATGCCTTTTTGGCGCGTGATGCGGCCAAGGAAGAGGGCGTAGGGCTTGGCGGGGTCGATGCCGAAGCGGTCGAGCACGCCGTGCGTGGTGACGGCTTGGTATTCGGCAGGGTCGATGCCGTTGTAGATGATGTGGAGGCGGGCGGGGTCGATCTGGAAAAGCTTCTCCACATCGCGGCGCGTGCCTTCGGAGACGGCGATGACGGCGTCGGCCATTTCGAGGGCGGTGCGTTCGAGCCAGCAGGTGAAATCGTAGCCGCCGCCGAGTTGCTCGCGTTTCCAGGGGCGGAGAGGCTCGAGCGAGTGGACGGTGATGACGAGGGGAATGCCGTAGTTCAGCTTGGCGAGGATGCCGCCGAAGTGGGCATACCAGGTGTGGCAGTGCACGACACTGGCATCGATGCGGGCGGTGTTGAAATCGAGGCAACGCTGGAGTGCGCCGAAGACGGACTGGAGTTGTTTTGGAGATGTCCACCCGGCTGCGTCGAGGCCGAAGCCTTGGGCAGTGAGCTGGCCTGCGGAGGTATCTTGGTCGCCGAAGCAGCGGACATCCACGGGCATGAGCTTGGCGAGTTCGCGGCTGAGGTATTCGACATGAACACCGGCGCCACCGTAGATGTGGGGCGGGTATTCGTTGGTGAGGAACAGGGCTTTCATGGGACTGAATTGATTCACATCAAACGGCAGGGGATGGAGAACTGGAGCTGGCCAGCGCCGGGCTCGAGCCATGGGGCATCGATGGCGGTGAGGGAGGCTTTTTTGACCAGCACGGCTGCGGGCTCGGGAGTTCCCAAAAGCTCGCCGATGGTTGTGCTGAAATCGGGTTCGTGACCGACGAGCAAGACGGAGTCGCTGGCAGCGTGTGGCGCGAGGCGTGCGAGCAAGGTGGAGGTTTCCATCCCACAGGCGAGCCAGCTTTCGATGGCGACTTCGCGCCCGAGCGTTTCAGCGACGATCTCCGCTGTCTGCCTGGCGCGGGTCACAGGACTGCTCAGAATAACAGCTGGCTCGAGCCCATGACTGGCGCAAAATTTACCAACCTTCGCCGCCTGCTGGAGCCCCTTGGGCGTGAGTTTGCGGTCGAAGTCGGACTCGGCCAAATCTTCGGCTTCGGCGTGGCGCAGGAAATAAATCGTCATGGAGGGAGGCTTCCTTTTTACATGCTCATGCCGCCATCCACCGCGAGCACTTGGCCGCTGATGTAGGAGGCTTCGGCGCTGGCGAGGAAGCTGACTGCGGCGGCGATGTCATCCGTCGCGCCAAAGCGGGCGACTGGAATCTGCGAGAGGGCGCCTTTGCGGACTTCCTCGTTGAGGACGGAGGTCATGTCGGTCTCGATGAAGCCCGGGGCGACAACATTGACTGTGATGCCACGGCTGGCGATTTCGCGGGCGATGCTCTTAGTCATGCCGATAAGGCCGGCTTTGCTGGCGGCGTAGTTTGCCTGGCCGGGAAGGCCCATGAGTCCGCTGACCGAGCTGATATTGATGATGCGGCCGGAGCGTTGCTTGACCATGGCGCGGAGGATGGCGCGGGTGAAATTGAAGGCGCCTTTGAGATTGGTCTGGAGCACGACATCCCAATCGTCGCTGGACATGCGCATGGCGAGCGTGTCGCGGGTGATGCCTGCGTTGTTCACTAGGATGTCGCAACGGCCGAAGTCAGCGAGGATTTGGTCGCCCGCCTTCTGCACAGCGTCGAAATCGGAGACATCCACTGCGTAGGGCTTGGCCACTCCTGGCGTGGCGGCGTTGATGGCATCGGCCGTGCGTGCGGAGTTTGATTCCGTGCGGCTGACGACGGCAATTTTCGCGCCTTCGGAGGCGAGGCGTTTTGCGATGGCTTCGCCGATGCCGCGTCCTGCTCCGGTGACGACGGCGACCTGATTTTCAAATCGTTTTGTGCTCATGCTGAGAGGCACAGCAGACCATTGGCGAGCGCGAATGGAAACAAAATTTTCTACCTGCCGGTGACGGTGCGCGAATCGGGTTGGGTGAGATTTTTTATGACGGTCATGAGGTAGACCGGCTCGGGGTGTTTGTCCCGGTATTTGGTGATCTCCCGCTTCTCGACGACGCGGAATCCGAAACGCTCGAAGAGCTTCGCGCCGCGCCGGGACTCGAAGGTGACGACTTGGCCGAAGACCTCTTTCTCGCCGTGCGCGCGGAGGAAGTCGAAATACATTTTTGTCATCGCCTGAGTAGTGGCGAGTTTTTGCGCCTCGGGAAGGACATTGAAATGGAAGTGCGCCGTGCGGCGGGGTGCGGCAGGAACTTCGCGCCAGGAATTTTTGAGAATCCAGCGAATGAACCCGCGCGTGGCTTCGTTGTATCTACGATAGCGGAACATGCCGATGCCGAAGAGGCGGAGGTTTTGAAAAAATCCATACCACTGGTGGCGCAGCGGACGCCGGGAGCCGAGGAGGTAGCCTTTGACCACGCCACCCTGCTGGAGCACGAATGCCGCCTCGGGTTCCACATCGGTGTAGTAGGCGGTGAGATAATCGGCAAAGAGCTCGCGGTCCTCGAAAACCGGATCAATCGGCTTGCCAAGAAAGCCCGTCTCGCAACAAAGCCGACGCACAGCCTCGCGGTCGCGGGGCTCGTAATTGCGAATGATGGTATCAGGCTGAATTGCCACGGCGGAGATGTTATGCGGTCGGCAGGTCGCAGAGAAGGAAATTGCCATTGGTTGTTCGTTTGCTTTGCCAACCTGTGGATGAACATAAAAGTCCTATCATGTCTTCGGCGAGGAAGATTGGTTCAGCAGAGAAATCCGATCCGACCGGTTTTGAAACAGCGATGCCGCAGATTAGGTTAGCTGTTGAGTCTCCAAGGGGGATGATGGAGGGCGGTCCCAGAAGTAGCGTTTGAGGAGGACTTTGATGGTGGCGGTGAGGGGGACAGCGAGGAGGGCGCCGAGGAGTCCGCCGAGGATGAGACTCCAGGCGAGGACGGAGATGATCACGGTGAGGGGGTGGAGGCCGACGGATTCGCCGACGATCTTCGGAGCGATGAACATTCCGTCTATGTTATTGGCCAATATAAAGATAGCTGTCACGATGAGGGGATGTGTCCAGTCGCCGAACTGGGCGGCGGCGATAATGACGGCGGGGATGTAGCAGATCATCATTCCCAAGTAGGGGATGAGGCCGAGGACGCCGACCATGAGTCCGATAAGGATCGCGAAATCGAGTCCCATGACGAGGAGTGCGACGGCGATCATGAGTCCATCGATAAGGCTGACAATGAGTTGCCCTCGAAAAAAGCTGATGAGGTAGGAGTTGATTTCGCTGACTAGGGAGACGATTTCATTTTTGAGGGGGGAGGCGCGGAGGGGGAGGTAGCGGCTCCAGTTTTCGGCGATGGAGGCGCTGTCTTTGAGGAAGAAGAAGAGGAAGATCGGCACGAGGATCATGCTGAGGAGGAGGCCGAAGACGCCGAGGAAGCCGCCGAGGCTGCGCTGGATGAAGCGGCCGGATTCCACAGCGAGGTCGGGGATTTTTTGCTGCACCCAGGTTCCGGCGTCCTTAATGGATTGGCTGGCAAGGGCAGTGAGTTGCTCATTCGTCTGCTGCTCGGTGCTGTCGCTTTGAAGAAAGTCGAGAGTGGAGAGGCGGTGCAAGTTATCAAAAGTGCGGGTCGTAAGGGCCTGCGTCTTTTGCATGTAGCTCGGAAAGTTCTGCACGAGCGTGGTTCCCTGGCGATAGGCAGGGGGTATGATGTAAACGAGGAGGCCAACAAAAAAGGCCGCGAAGGCGAGGTAAACGAGAATGATGCTGATGAGTCGGCTCAGGCCGAGGCGCATCGAGAATTTGACCACTGGCTCGAGCAGGAAGGCGAAGATGGCCGCGACGGCGATGGGTGTGAGGACGGGCTGCAGAAAGGATATCGCGCTGACGATGAGTGAACCGATGAGGAGGATCGTGGCTCCGATGGCCAGAAACGACAGCGAGGTGATGGCCGCCCAGAGGGATTTGGTTTGAAAAGGGGTAGGGTGCATCGGTTTTTACTGGCCCGTCTTATTGACGAAGGCCATGCCTTGCTTCTGGCGGTCGAGAAATTCCTTAGCCAGCTTGCGGTAGGCGAGGGTTCCGCTGCCGTGGGGGTCGTGTTCGAAAATGGTTTTCCCATGGCTTGGCGCCTCGGCGAAGCGCACGGTGCGGGGGATGACGGATTTGTAAACGACATCTTGAAAGTGGCTGCGCACTTCTTTTTCGACGGCAGGATTTAGGTTCGTGCGGCTGTCGAACATCGTGAGCAGGAGGCCAGAGATGGAAAGGGTGGGATTCGCTCCACTGGCGCGGATGCGGTCGGTCACCTCCATGAGGAGCCCGAGACCTTCGAGGGCGTAATACTCGCACTGGATCGGGACGAGAATCTCATCAGCAGCCGCGAGGGCGTTCGACATGAGAATGCCGAGCGAGGGGGGGCAATCGAGGAGGATGTAATCGAAGAGACTTTGTTTGCGGAGGCCCTCGAAGCAAGTGCGGAGGCGCATCATGTGGTCATCCATGCGTGCGACTTCGATTTCGGCGCCGGCGAGGTCGAGGTTGGAGGGGATGAGGGAAAGATTTTTGATGCGGGTGGGAATGACGAGTTCGGCAGCGGCTTTCTCGCCGATGAGAGCGGAGTAGATGCTGGGATTTTCGTTTTCCTTGCTGTCGAGAACGCTTGTGGCGCTGCCTTGGGGGTCGATATCAACGAGCAGGATGCGGGATTTTTTTTCCGCGAGAGCTGCGGCCAGATTGACGCTGGTGGTGGTCTTTCCGACTCCTCCTTTCTGGTTCGTGATGGCGATGACTTTCATTCCGTGGATGCTTTGTTGCGCAGAGCGGGGGGGAATTGTCAACAGCTTCGGCGCTTGGGCTCAGCGTTTGCCATAATAATCGACGAGTCCGGCGGCGACGCTGTCGGCGTATTCGCGGTAAATGCTCGGCCGCAAGACTCCGGCGACCTTCTTTTTTCCCTCGTAGTCACCCGCTTGAATGCGGGCGTGAACATCGCGCGAGTTCATCACATAGGGCTCCACATAGATGACCGGGCATTGGAAAAGACGGTTCGCGAGGAGGTTTCTTCCCCATATGTAGTCACTGTCTTCGATGCGGACGGCTGTTTTTCCGTGGTAGATGAATGGCGGGAGCTTCGTGGCGGCGGTCATGGATTTGACGAGGGATTTTGTAACGGCGACTTCTTCGGGGTAGGTGCGGTTGAGGAGCTTGACGAGCATCTCGAATCGCTGGTCGTCGTAGGTGAGTTCCTTGGCACTCCAGGCTCCTGTGATGAGGAAGTGCAGGTGGTTTTTTGAGACGAGGGAAGGCTTGGCCGGGTTGCCCCAGTCCTCGGCGTTGAAATGGAGGCAGAGGACGACATCCGGGCGGATCGAGTTGTTCACGAGTGTGGCTCGGCGGCGGATCTCGCTGGTGCGGTAAAAAAGGCGCTCGCTTTCCTTGGCGACGGCGCGTGGAGTTACGGTCTCGCCCTTGTCGCGAAGAGAGGCAGCGGCCTGCTTGCGGAGCTGGGCGGGACGGAGTTTTGTGATCGGCTCGAAGCCGGAGCGTGTGAGCCACACTTCGGCGCCGAGGGCTTTCAGGCGCTGCACGAGGAGCTTGGCGACGCGGAGCGTCATGTCGCCTTCGACAACGGGTTTGTTTTTTCCGATCTGAAACCAACGCTCCTCAATTTTCGCCCATTTGCCGCCGATGTGGCCGGGGTCGATGGCGATGCGCAAGCCTGCGAGGGGCTTCCCGGACTCCGGTTCGATATCGCTGCGTGGCCGCCAGAAGCGGGGAGTCGGATTTGCCGAGGCGCCGGCGAATTTCAGGATGTAGGGCGGCTTCCCAGCACATGTGCGAATGCGCGCGGCGGTGGGAGTGATCGTGATAACATCCGCCGCCGCATTGTTCGGGGCGTAGACATTGTTCAACAGGCGGGTGAACTCGTCCTGGGTGATTGTTTTTTGAAACTTGTCGAGCTGCGACCAATTCGGGGTGTCTGCAAGCGGGCTGAGTTTGGCAGCCATGCTGGGGTGCAGGCAGGCGAGAAAAAGCAAAGAGGCGGCGAGAGATTTGCGCATGGAGGATTTTTTAAATGCGTTCGCGGCGCGTTGCTATAAAAAGAACGGATGATTCGTCTTCTCTTTCTTGGTGACATCGTCGGCGAGCCCGGTCGGGCTGCGGCGAAGGTAGTGGTTTCGGAAATGCTCAAGGCGGGAGAGGTCGATTTCGTGGTGGTGAACGGCGAGAACGCCGCGCAAGGCAAGGGCATTTCCCCAAAGATCGCGATCGATCTCCTGCGCACCGGCGTGGCGGTGATCACGACTGGCGACCATGCATGGGACCAGAGGGAAATCGTTCCCTACTTTCCGACCGAACCGCGCTTGCTACGGCCGATCAATTATCCGGCGGGCGTTCCCGGGAACGGCAGCATCGTCTTGGATACGGCGAATGGAAAAATTGCCGTAATGAATGTGCAGTGCCGCACCTTCATGTCGCAGCCACTGGACAACCCCTTCCACGCCGCGCTCGAGGAGGCCGAACGACTGCGCGCGGAGACGCCGGTGATCTTTGTGGATGTGCACGGGGAAACAACGAGCGAGAAAATCGCCATGGCGCGGCATCTGGATGGACAGGTTTCTGCCGTGGTAGGGACTCACACGCATGTGCAAACGGCGGATGAGCGCATCCTTGCTGGCGGCACGGCGTTTCTCTGTGATGCGGGCATGTGCGGCGCGGTGGATTCCATCCTCGGCCGCGAGGCGGGGCCTGTGATCCAAAAGTTCCTGGACTGCATGCCGACGAAGTTTCCGATCGCGCGCGGCATCGTGCAGGTCTGTGGGGCGTTGATTCAAATTGATCCCGAGACCGGCAAGGCGGCGTCGATCGAGCGGTTTCAGAGACTGATCGACCACCGCTGAGGATGTGCGGCGCCGGCCGCCTTTCCACCATGCCAAGCGTCTCCTACTTTAGAATCCTGCTCCGCGAAAACCGGCGCACATTTTTTCTGGCGCTGCCGATCGTGGCAGGGCTCGTCGGACAGATGCTCATCGGCATCGCCGATACGATCATGGTCGGCCGGGTGGGCGTGACGCCACTGGCTGCGTGTGCTTTTGCCAACACGATCCTGGTCGTGCCAATGGTCTTTGGTTTCGGACTGCTCTCAGCAGTGAGTGTGAACGCCTCCCATGCTCACGGGGCGGGCCGCTCGCACCTTGCGGGTGACAGCCTGCGCGGCGGCGTGCTGCTGGCTCTGGGGATGGGACTTCTTGTCGGAGTGGGGGCTCATGCAGCGCTGCCTTTTCTCCCGCTGCTTGATCAACCGCACGAGGTGAACGAGATAGTCGGCGTCTTTTTTCTCCTGTGCGCCTGGTCGCTACTGCCGCTTTTTGTGAGCGGGGCGGCGAAGAACTTCTGCGAGGCGCTGGGGCGGCCCTGGGTTCCCTTTTGGATCATGATGGGCGGGGTGCTGCTGAATGTGTTTCTGAACTGGATTCTGATTTATGGAAACCTCGGCGCGCCTGCGATGGGCATCAATGGAGCTGGGGTTGCCACCTTGTTGAGCCGAGTCGCAGTCATGTGCGGGATGCTGGTGTATCCAGCTTTTGAGCGAGCGCTCAGCGCCGCGTGGCCGAGCGACTGGCTCGCTCCTGGCCTCTTTGAGGAAGCATGGAATCTCCTAAAAACGGGCATTCACACGGGAGGCTTGAACCTGTGCGAGGTGACGGGCTTTTCCTTCGGATCGCTCATGATGGGCTGGCTGGGTGTCGTGCCATTAGCGGCGCACCAGATCGCGCTTTCCGTCGCTGGAACGACATTCATGGTTCCTCTGGGTCTTGCTCAGGCTGTGAGCGTCCGGGTGGGCCACGCGCGGGGAGCGAGACGGAGGAAACGGATTCCTCCGATCGTGCACGGCTCGCTTGGGCTCACGGCAGGGGTCATGGCTGTTTTTGCGGCGGGGTATTTGCTTTTAGGAAATGCTATCGCGGCGAGCTTTACACCGGATGTCGCCGTTCGAGCGCTCACCGTGCAACTGCTGGTGCTGGCGGGCGTATTTCAGATTTTCGACGGCATTCAAATTGTCTCCTCGGGAGCGCTGCGTGGATTTACGGACACGAAGATTCCTTTTTTTGTGGGCATCGTTTCCTACTGGTTCGTGGCGCTGCCGGTGTCTTGGTTGACAGCTTTCCATTTCGGCTTCGGCGCACCCGGCATCTGGGTTGGATTTGTCGTTGGCTTGGGAGTCGCAGCCGTAGCGATGTCCACCCGTCTCCTGCGAAAATGTAAGCGCCTCAATGTCTCGCCAAGTGCTCATCCAGCGGGATAATTTTTGCCCATGTCGGAAATGATCCATGAGACTCTGCGCGGCCTTCTTTGTGGCTTGGGCGATGCCATTCGGGATGCTGTCGTCTCGGGGCGGACACATCTGGATGCTGCGCGCCTCTCGGCAGTGGCGGGCCATGCAGGCGGCGACACCATCTACGCCATCGACAAGATCAGCGAGGCGGCGATTGTTGCGTGGTTTCGCGTAAACTGGCCGCAGAACCTGCCTGTCCAAATCGTGATGGAAGGCCTCGAGGACGAACTTTGTTTTCCCGAAGGCACGGCGGCATCGTCCACGGATTGGAAATGCATCATCGACCCGATCGATGGCACGCGCGGCATCATGTATGACAAGCGCAGCGCGTGGGCGCTCGCCGGTATCGCGCCGCAGACGGGTGAAGGCACCATGCTCTCGCACATCGTCGCGGCGGCCATGACGGAAATTCCAGTCACCAAACAGTGGCGGGCCGATCAATTCAGCGCCACGCTCGGCGGCGACTTGATCTCCACAGCCCGCGACCTGCGGGGCGGGGGAGTCGAAATCATCCAGCCCGTTCCCTCACAGGCCGCCGACTTCTCACATGGATTTTCCTCGCTGGTGAAATTTTTTCCTGAGGGGCGCACGCTCACCTCGCAAATCGAGGAGCGGCTCTGGGATGAGTTGATCGGATTGAACCGCAGCCTCTCACCGCAGATTTTCGACGACCAGTATCTCTCCACCGGTGGCCAGTTCAATGAACTCATCACCGGCCACGACCGCATGATAGGCGACCTGCGACCGCTCATCCTTCGCGTGCTGGATATGGAATCCCAGCTCGTCTGCCATCCTTACGACGCCTGCGCCTGGCTCGTGCTTCGCAAGGCTGGCGTGGTTTTTGAACATCCCCTCGGTGGCTTTCCCGACGCGCCGCTCGACACCGAGAGTGGCGTGGCATGGATCGCCTACGCGAATGAGCGGCTGGCCTCGCAGGCGCGGCCGGTGCTCACACGGATTTTGGAGCAGTTTCTGACATGACGCGCGAACGGTTGCTGGCACTGACGGGAGCGACGATCCTCAAGACGCTTTTTCTGACGCTCCGGCTTCGCATCGAGGATCGCAGCGGCGTGTTGAAGGAAGACGCGGGCTCGCCGGTGATCGTGTGTTTTTGGCACAACCGGATTCTGGGCATCACCTTCGCCTTCGACCGCATCTATCCGAAAAAACGCGCTGGAGTAACTGTGCTCACCAGCCCCAGCAAGGACGGTGAAATTCTCGCCCAGCTTGTGGGAGCTTTCGGCATGAAAGCGGTGCGCGGATCGAGTTCTCGGCGTGGCTCGCGGGCGCTTCTTGAGTTAGTGAAGCTCATTCGCAGCGGTCGCGATATCGCCATCACTCCCGACGGGCCGCGCGGCCCGCGCTACGCACTGGGCCCTGGCATTATCCTTCTGGCGCAAACCACCGGCACCCGAATCGTGCCTGCACACGCCTCCTTCTCGCGGTGTGTGAGAATGAAAACTTGGGATGGATTCATCATCCCGTTGCCATTTTCCAAGGTGTCGGTCACGATCGACGAAGCTTTAGCCATTCCCGCTGAATTGACGGCGGAGGAATTCGAAACGAAACGACAAAACTTGGAGGATCTTTTAAAACATGCAGCGGATTGATGGAGCGGCGGTCGCCGCAAAAGTGATGGAAGAAACAAAGGCTCGCATTGCCGCCTTGGCGCAGCGCGGTGTCCGGCCGGGACTCGCCGTGGTTCTTGTGGGTGATGATCCCGCATCCCGCGCCTATGTGCGCTCGAAGGATCGCAAGGCCGCCGAGCTTGGATTGCATTCGGTCAAACACGAACTCGCCGCCGACACGAGTCAGGCAACGCTCCTGGCTCTCGTCGCGGAGCTCAATGCCGATCCCGCCGTGCACGGCATCCTTGTGCAGTCCCCTCCCCCGCCTCAGATCAATGAGGCTGAAGTGGTGCTGGCGATCGATCCTCGGAAGGATGTCGACGGCTTCCACCCGGTCAATGTCGCCAAGCTCGCGATGGAGGATCGAACGGGTTTTGTTCCCTGCACGCCGCTTGGGTGCATCCGCCTTTTGCAAGAGGCTGGCATCGAAACAGCCGGCAAGAGCGCGGTCGTGGTTGGGCGTAGCATGATTGTGGGAAAACCCATGGCCCTCCTGCTGATGAAACGCGGACCGGGCGGAGACGCCACCGTGACAGTCGCCCACTCGCGCACTCGTAACCTCGCCGAGGTGACTCGCGCCGCAGATATCGTCATCGCCGCCATCGGACGCCCGCATTTCCTCGGTGCCGAACACATCCGCGAAGGCGCTGTGGTCATCGATGTGGGCATCAATCGCGTGGACGATCCCACACATCCCAAAGGCTACCGACTTGTCGGAGATGTGGACTACGACGCCGTGGCGTCGAAGTGCGCGGCCATCACACCCGTTCCGGGTGGCGTGGGGCCGATGACCATTGCCATGCTCATGGCGAACTGCGTGACGGCGGCCGAGCGATTGACGGCCTGAAGGCCGCGATCAATCCTCGCCGGGCGTCTCGTCGTCGTCCTCTTCTTCGCTCGACTTCTCTTTTTTAGGAGCCTTGGCGGTGACGAGCACCTTGTCGATGCGCTGGCGATCCATGTCGATGACTTCGAACTCGAAGCGGTCCCAAGTAAATTTTTCACCTTCGCGCGGGAGGTGGCCGATCTGGTGGAGCAGGAAGCCGCCGAGTGTCGAGTAGCGGTTGTCATCCTCGCCGGGCAGGTCGTCATCGATACCCAGGCTGGTTTTGGTTTCATCGATGTCGAGCATCGCATCCACGAGCCAAGTGCCATCCTGACGGAGGACGGCCTTCGGGTCATGTCGCTGCTCACGCTCGGGCAGGTTGCCGACGATGGCCATCATGACATCGTTGAGGGTCACGATTCCCTGGAGTCCGCCGAATTCATCCACGACGAGGGCGATGTGTTTGCCTGTTTTTTTGAACGCCTCGATGAGCTTTCCGGCAGGCATGGCTGTGGGCACATAGTTTGGCGGAGTGACGAGGGCGCGGAGTTCCACGCGACCGGCGAGCGAGAGGTTCGCCCAGAGCGATTTGACACTCACCATGCCAACCACATTGTCGCGGGTGCCTTGATAAACGGGGAAATGCGAATGCCCGCTTCCTGCAATGCGACGCCAATTTTCCTCATCCGGATCGTCAAGCGAGAGCCAGATCAAGCGGGCGCGGGGCGTCATAAGATCGCCGGCCGTTTGCTCGCCGAGTTCGAAGACGCCTTCGACCATGTCCTTTTCGGCCTTCTCGAAAATACCCGCGCTCAACCCCTCATCGATGAGCACGCGGACTTCCTCTTCCGATACGACGGACTCTTTCGGCTTGCGGATGCCCAAGGCCGCCATGAGGAAATCGCTGGAGACATTGAGCAAATTCACCAGCGGGGAAAGAAACTTCGCCAGGCTGTTCATCGGACGGGCGAGTGTGGACGCGATGCGTTCGGGATTGTTTAGCGCGATGCGCTTTGGCACAAGTTCGCCAATGATGACCGAAAGGTAGGTAATGGCTCCGACCACGATCGTCAGCGCGACGGCATCGGCGTAGTTCTCAAAGGCGGGGATTTTTTTCAGCGCAGCAGCAAGCCTGTCTGTAATATTAGCACCGCCGAGCGCGCTGGCCAGCACCCCCACGAAGGTAATGCCCACCTGCACGGTGGAGAGAAACTTTCCCGGTGAATTGGCCAGGGAGAGGGCGAGTTTCGCTCCGTTGACGCCATCTTCCGCCATGCCTTTCAGGCGCGCTTTGCGCGATGTGACCACGGCAATTTCAGCCATGGCAAAGAGGCCGTTCGCGAAGAGCAACAGAAAAATAAATGTGATTTCAAGTGTCAGGGAAGACATATTTGGTAAACGACAATCCTATCTGACAATGCTCGCAGGCGCAAATAGGAACATTTTTAGCAAGCGGGAACTGCGCTTGGCAGCCCAAGTATATTACCCTTGAAAACATATGCTTCCCGGATTTTGATTTGGACTCCGCGTTTTTATCCGCCATGAAAAAAACACTCGTCTTTGTTTTATTTTGCGCAGCTGGTTTTTGCGCAGGCTATGTGGTGGGCGTTCCGTTTTTTAAATCAGCGTTGAAGGCGTCAGAAACTCCGCTTCGCGGTGATGCGGAGCGCATCGAAGAACAGATCGGAGGATTCGTTTCCTTGGACTCTCAACGAGACGAGCCGCAAACGGCACCAAAGAGCGCGAAAACAACGGGACAAAAAAGCGCGCCGCATTCCAATCCGGCCGCAGGAATCGAAAAACTGACGCTTCCGGAAGTTCAAGCCCGCCTGCAGGAGATGAATGGCATGCTGGCGACCGCCGCGACAGATGAGTTGGAGCAAAATCTGGTGGCCCAGTGGTCGAAACTCGATCCGATTGGCGCAAGTCAGTTTGCCGCTGATGCGGTCGCTCAGGGTGGCAATCCGCGTCTTTTGCAAACAGCCGCCACGGCCTGGGCAAAAACCGACCCCGTTGGTGCGTCGCAATGGGCTGCGAACCTCGACTCTCCACTGGCGAGGGATACGGCGCTTGGGCAGATTTTTGGCACATGGTCCTCGACCAATCCCGCCCAAGCCGCCAGCGCGATCGCCACACTTCCGATGGGATCGGCTCAGACGGTTGCAACATCCGCCGTTGCCAGACATTTCGCCAAGGGAAACTTAAATGCCGCCCTGCAATGGGCTGAAGGACTGGCCGGCCCTGTGCAACTGGCTGCCACACGCGAGATCGTCAATCTATGGTCCAATTCGGATCCCGAGGCCACAGCTGCTTGGATCATGCAGCAAGGCTCGCAGCAACTTCGCAGCGAAGCGCTCCGCCAGCTTGCGGGAAATTGGGTGTCGCGCGATCCCGGTGCGGCTATCGATTATGCTCAGGCAATTCCCGATGCTGGGCTTCGCAATGGTTTTGTCCAGTCCGCCATGCAAAGATTTTCCAGCATGGATCCGGTAGCCGCCGCAAATTGGCTGTCGAGTGATGCCGCAAAGCCGCATGCATCCTCATTGGTGGGGAGCGTGTCATCACGCTGGGCCGCCTTCGACCCCGGCTCGGCTGCTGGTTGGGCTTCATCCATCACAGACAGCGCTCTCCGGAATAAAGCTCTCTCGGCCGTCTCGACATCGTGGAGCCAAACCAACCCCGCCGAAGCAGCACAGTGGGTTGGCTCAATCAAAGATGCGCAGGCGAGGGATGTCGCCACTGCGGCTTTCAGCGTGGAATTAGCCAAGGCGAATCCTGCCACGGCCGCTCAATGGGCCTCGCGCATTTCTGATCCGTCAAGACTCAGCAGTTCGCTGAACCGGATCGTGAGCGACTGGAAAAAAGTCGATCCGAATGCTGCGCGCTCGTTCGTTCTTTCTTCGACAGTCATGCCGGCCGATTTAAGGCAAAAGCTGCTGCAATAAATGGCGCGGGCTTGACCGGCCGAGTGAAATCTACTTCGAAGCGGTTGCCGCTTTTTTCCGTGTGGCGGGCTTTTTCGCGGCGGGAGCTTTTTTCTCGCGGGGCTCGAATTCGAAGGTGACCTTGCCATCTTCGAGTTTGAGGTAGGCGGAGAAGGGTCGGCCTTTTTTGGAGATGAAGCGTGGGATGAGATCGGTTTTGCCGACTGTGAGGATTTTTTCGACTTGCTCGCGCGGGATTTCGCGTTGGCAGAGGGATTTCCCCATGCGGAATTTGCACTTGCCGACATTCGAGCACTGCCAAGCGGTGCCGGTATCGTGGATCGTGCCGGTTTTGCAGGCGGGGCAGGTGCCGATGCTCGGGAGTTCCGCAAAATTGATCTTCGCGGCGGAGTCGGCATTTTCACCGAAGTCGAAGGATTGCTTGCCCTCGGTTTTGTCGAATTGCACCATGGCGGAGAACGGTCGGCCCATCTTGCTGCGGAAGCCTTCCAGCGGGCCGACGCGGCCTTCGGTAAGTAGTTTTTCGACCTCCTCGCGCTCAAGGTTTCGGCCAGACATGTTTTTCCAAACAATGGCCCCGCAGCCCTCAGTTTTGCACTCGAAGGCTTTGAAGGATTCTTTGAAACCCCGGCTGCTGCATTTCGGGCAGGTGACATCGATGTCCTCGAAATTTCCTTCGATCGTGTCGCCTTGGAAATTTTTGGCCTTCTCGACGATGTCGGTGGTGTAGGCGCGGATTTCGTCCATGAAGCGTCCGCGGTCGAGTCCACCGCCTTCCATTTGCTTCAATTTGAATTCCCACTCGCCGGTCATTTCGGGTGATGTGAGGGATTGGATGCCGAGACCGCGTAGGAGGGTGATGAGGGCGAGGCCTTTCGAGGTCACGATGATTTCGCGGCCTTGACGGAGCAGGTATCCGTCGAGAATGAGGCCTTCGATCGTCTGGGCCCGAGTGGCTGGCGTGCCGAGACCTCGCTGCGACATGGCTTCGCGGAGTTCCTCGTCATCAACGAGTTTACCCGCGCTTTCCATGGCAGAGAGGAGCGTGGCTTCGGTGAAGCGGGCTGGTGGCCGGGTTTCATTTTCCTTCACCTCGAGCGCTTCGGTCTTGGCGGATTCGCCGGCCTTGATCGCCACGACAGTCTGGTCTTCATCACCAGCGGCTTCCTTGCCATAAACGGCGAGCCAGCCTGGATCGGTGAGGATTTTTCCATCGGTCTTGAAGGCCTCCTGCTCGACGCGGGTGATGCGAGTGGTTACCTCGAATTTCGCAGCGGGATAGAATGCGGCCACGAAGCGGCGGGCGACCATGTCGTAAATCTTGAACTCAAAATCATCGAGCGCCTTGGGCGAAACTCCGGTCGGGATGATGGCAAAGTGGTCGGTGACTTTGGCGGAGTTAAAAACGCGGCGGTTCAGGCCGATCAATCCTTTGTCGAGAGCGTAGCGGGCGTGTTGTGCGAGATCCTGAGGCTCAATCCCGGCGAGGATTTTTTTGACATTCGGCAGGTTGTCGTCCGGCAGGTAGCGCGAGTCGGTTCGCGGGTACGTGAGGACTTTGTGTTTCTCGTAGAGCGCCTGGGCGATCTGGAGCGTGCGCTTAGCGCTCAGGCCGAAGCGGGAGTTCGCCTCGCGCTGGAGTGTCGTGAGATCGTAGAGTTGCGGGGCGACTTGCGTGGTGGGCTTTTTTTCCTCGGTAATGACGCCCGGCTTGCCCTGGCATTTCGCGACGATCGCCTCAGCTGCGGCGCGATCCCAAATGCGCTCGGCTTTCGCATCCTCGTCGTCGCCTTTTTTGAAGCCCTCGCTGAACCAACGGCCGCGATATGAGCCGGCGGTGACACCGAAATCACCATAAACTTCGAAATACGGACGCGGCTTGAAGGCGCGGATTTTTTCCTCACGCTCGGCCAAGATCGCGAGAGTCGGCGTCTGCACGCGGCCGACGGGCGTGAGTTGGAATCCCCCACCCTTGGAGTTGAAAGCGGTCATGGCACGCGTGGCATTGATGCCTACAAGCCAATCACTTTCGCTGCGACAAACAGCGGCATCCGCAAGCGGAACCATCTCTTTTCCAGCACGCAAATGCGCAAATCCCTCGCGGATCGCTTCGGTCGTCATGCTCTGCAGCCACAAGCGGCGGGTCGGCTTTTTCGAGTTCGCGAGCTGGATGATGTAATGAAAAATCAACTCCCCCTCGCGGCCGGCGTCGCAGGCATTGATGACTTCCGTGATGTCCGGACGCTTGAGCAGGCGCTTGATGAGGCTGAGACGGGAGGCGGTTTTTTCGATCGGCTTGAGATCGAAATGGTCAGGAACGATCGGGAGATTCGCAAAACTCCACTTACCCCGCTTTTTGTCCATTTCGTTTGGCAGGCAAAGTTCGACAAGATGGCCTACAGCAGAAGTAATTACCAAAGAGTCATTTTCAAAAAAATCATCCTTACTGGTGAATTTACCGAGAGACTTTGCAAGATCGCGGGCTACAGAGGGTTTTTCGGCAATGACAAGGGATTTGGACATGATCGGGAAGTTGTTACAAAGTGGCGCTCCTCGCAACCAGCAGGCCGACTTTTCATTTCAAGGGCGAGGAAAGTGTAAGAGACAAGGCCGCTTGGCAAGCCAGTTCTTCGGAAAAAAAGGCAACTCCGCGCCCGAGAGGCCCAACTACCGCGCATCTCAAAGAGCGCCCAACCGATTCCTGAATTTCTTGGAGGAATGAATGACCTCCTTTGAAATCGCTAGGTTTTTGCGCGTTTTATCCTATTTTTGCCGTTGATAATCCGATCAAAACAGAAAAAACACGTTCTTTTTAGGAATTCTCGACTTTTCTATTTTGATGGGTGTTTTTGAAAAAAGCCAATGAATCAAGGAGCATGCTCTTCGCCGAGGTAGGCGGAGCGGACGGCGGGGTTAGTGCGAAGGCTTTCGGTGGTGTCGTTGAGAATAATGCGACCGGTTTCCAAGACATAGCCGTGGCTGGCGATGCGCAACGCGAGGTTGGCATTTTGTTCCACGAGCAGGATGGTGAGGCCGAGCTCGCGGTTGATCTCCAAGATGCGGGAAAAAATCGTTTGGACGAGAATCGGCGCGATGCCCAGCGAGGGTTCGTCAAGGAGGAGGCAATTCGGCTTCGACATGAGGGCGCGGGCGATGGCGAGCATCTGCTGCTCCCCGCCGCTGAGCGTTCCAGCGGCTTGTTGGAGGCGTTCCTTCAATCTGGGGAACAAAGTAAAAATGCGCTCCAGGTCCGAGGAAATGGCCTGTCGGTCGCGGCGCAGATGCGCGCCCATGTGCAAATTCTCGAGGACAGTGAGATTTGAAAAGACCATGCGTCCCTCAGGCGAGTGGGCCAAGCCAAGGGCGACGATTTCGTGGGCGGGCTTGTTGGTGATGTCCCGCCCCTCAAAAATAATCGACCCGCTTGCAACCTTGGCGATACCCGAAATCGCGCGCAGAGTGCTGGATTTTCCGGCTCCGTTGCCGCCGATGAGTGTCACGATGCTCCCGGCAGGAACTTCGAGCGAGATGCCATGAAGCGCGGCGATGCCTCCGTAGCTGACATGGAGATTCCGAATCTCAAGCATGGTGAGCATCCTCCCCCAGATAGGCTTCGATGACCTTGGGATCGCGTTGAATAGCCTGCGGCGTGCCTTCGGCGATTTTCTGGCCGTGGTCGAGAACAACGATCCGTTGGCAAACCCCCATGACGACGCGCATGTCGTGTTCCACCAAAAGCACGGCGATGCGGAATTTTTCCTGAACAAAGTGGATCAACTCCATGAGGCGGACTTTTTCCGTGGGATTCATGCCAGCGGCAGGCTCGTCCAAGAGGAGCAACTGTGGGCCAGTGGCTAGGGCGCGCACGATTTCCAAGCGCCGCTGGTCGCCGTAGGGCAGATCTGTCGCCTGCCTGTCGGCATCATCTTTGAGTCCAAAAATATCCAAAAGCGCGAGAACTTCACCGCGAATCCGTTCCTCCTCGGCACGGAATGCCGGCCCCCGCGTGAGCGAGTGGATGATGCCATGGCGAAGCCGTCCATTCATGGCCGTGCGGACATTGTCGAAAACACTGAGCGAACCGAAGAGGCGGATGTTTTGGAATGTGCGGGCAATGCCGAGCGCGGTGATGCGGTTGGCCTTCTTGTCGTGGAGCGAGACGCCATTGAAGTGAATCGCCCCGCGCGTGGGTTTGTAAACGCCGGTGATGATGTTGAAGACCGTCGTCTTCCCGGCCCCGTTTGGGCCAATGAGGCCGACCATCTCCTGCGGGGCGATGTGAAAATCCAGATCGCCGACGGCGCGCAGGCCGCCGAATTCCATGGTGACCTGCTCCAGCTTCAGCAGGTCGCTCATGGCTGGGGGGCCTTTCTTTTTCTGCGCTGAAAATTTCCCAGCAGACCCTGCGGGCGGACGATCATCAAAACGATCAGCAAAAGCGCAAAAACGATCATCCGGTATTGCTCGAAATCGCGCAGGAGCTCGTTCATCAAGGTCAGCAAAACGGCGGCAGCGGCGACTCCCGGAGTGCTCCCCATGCCGCCGAGAATAACCATCACGACGACATCCACCGATTTCAGAAAATTGAAGCCTTCAGGCGCGATGTAGCTAATAAAGTGGGCATAGAGGCCACCGGCGAGGCCGGCGAAGAAGGCACCGATGACGAAAGCCGCGACCTTGTATTTCGTGGTGTTGATGCCCATGGCCTCGGCAGCGATTTCGTCGTCGCGCACCGAGATGAACCCGCGTCCATAGGTCGAGTTGACCAGGCTCGCCACAACATAGATGGCCACTGTGGCGATACCAAAGGTCCAGAGCAGATTCGTGTAGGGGGGAATGCCCTCGAGGCCGCGTGCGCCACCGAGTGCATTCGTGTTTTGAATGACAACGCGTATGATTTCTCCGAACCCAAGGGTGACGATGGCGAGGTAGTCGCCACGCAGCCGGAGGGATGGCACACCAACAAGGAAGCCGCAGAAGGAGGCAAAGAGACCGCCTGCAAGCAGGGCTGCAAAGAAAGCGGCTTGGGTCTGCCAAGCGGGCGCGGACGCGAGAAAAGGCGCAAGCGTGAGCGTGATGATGCTCGATGTGTAAGCACCTGCGGCCATGAAACCGGCGTGCCCCAGCGAGAACTGGCCGGTGTGGCCGTTCACCAGATTGAGGCTCACTGCGAGAATGATGTTGATACCGGCCAGCACAAGGATGTTCACCGCATAATCGTCCAACTGCGGCGCGATAGCATAGAGAGCCACGCTGGCAGCCAAACCAGCGGCAAGGGCAAGGTGTGCGATGTGCTTCTTCACGGCATCAGACTTTCTCGCGCTCGGATTTCCCAAGGAGTCCGGCTGGCTTGAACATGAGGATCAGAATCAGAATCACAAAGGCCACGGCATCCCGGAAGCCGGGTGGAATGCCAATGTTTTTGCTGTATCCCACAACAAGTGTTTCCACGAGGCCGATCAGAAAGCCTCCCAGAGCGGCTCCGGCGATATTGCCGACGCCGCCGAGCACTGCGGCGACGAACGCTTTGATGCCCGGCAATATGCCCATGAATGGGTCGATAGCCTGGTAAAGCATGGCGAAGAAAATCCCGGCCGCTGCTGCCAAGGCGGATCCCAAGCCGAAGGTGAAGGAGATGACAGCATCCGTGTTCACTCCCATGAGCGAGGCAGCGGTCGGGTTGTTTGACAGCGCACGCATCGCAAGGCCCATGCGGGTTTTTTGGACAATAAAACGGAGGGAAATCAAAAGCAGGAGCGTCACCACAAGCACGACAATCTGCTCCGTGGTGATGGAGACAGCTCCCGGCAGGTCGTGAGTTTCATTTTTGATCAACTGCGGAAAGCCTTTCGGAGCCGCGCCGAAGAGGAGTTGCGCGCCGTAGGAGAGCAGGAGCGACACGCCGATGGCGGTGATAAGCACCGTGAGGCGTGACCGTTGGCGGAGTGGCTTGTAGGCGAGTTTTTCGATCAGAATTCCCAGCGCTGCGCAAATGCCCATCGCCAGCAAGAGCACAACCAAAGCGGAGAGGAACTCCGGCATCCATTGAAAAAATGGCTTCAGCCACCGGTGCACATACAGACCGGCGAAGGCACCGATCATGAAGACATCGCCGTGTGCAAAGTTGATGAAGCGCAGCACGCCGTAAACCATCGTGTATCCGAGGGCGATGAGGGCATAGATAGCGCCCAGCGAGAGGCCGTTGATGAGTTGCTGCGTGAGATTCGCCCAGTCCACGAAGTTTTGGGATCAGGGCGCCACGGTTTCGACAAAGCGGAATTTCCCGTTCTGTATCTGGAGGATCACGGCGGACTTGCTGGCATTGCGGTTGGCATCAAGCGTGATATTGCCGGTCACTGCGGGGAAGCCGCTTGTCGAGGCGATCGCATCGCGGAGCGCGGTGGATTCCGTCGTCCCGGCACGCTTCATGGCATCGAAGAGGAGCATCGTGGCATCATAGGCCAATGCCGACATGGCGTCCGGACTCTCGATGTATTTGGCTTTGTATTTTGCGAGGAAGTCCTGAACTGCGGGTGACTTGTCCTCCGCTGAAAAATGATTTGAGAAAAAATTCCCCTCCATGGCATCCCCCGCGACTTCGACGAGTGATGGCGAGTCCCAGCCGTCTCCTCCGAGGAGCGGGACTTTGATGTCCAATTCCCTTGCCTGGCTGGCAATGAGCCCGGCTTCGTTGTAATAGCCCGCCACAAGAATGGCCTCAGGATTGGTGCTGCGGATGGAGGTGAGTTGGGCCTTGAAATCCTTATCGCCCGAGCTGTAGCTCTGTTCGCTCACAATGGTGCCGCCGTTTTTCGTGAAGTAGTCCTTGAAGAAATCCGTGAGGCCCACGGCGTAATCTTGCTTCACATCGGTGAGGATCGCGGCGTTCTTCCATCCGCGCTGGAGCATGAATTTTGCAAGCACGGCGCCTTGGAACGGATCGATGAAACAGACGCGGAAAATGTAGTCGCCGGTCTCCGTGACCTTAGGATTTGTCGAGGCGGGAGAGATCATCGGGATTTTGTTCTGCTGGCAGATCGGAGCGGCTTCCAGCGAGCGCGACGAGGCGACCTCTCCAATGATGGCAACCGGTTTTTCACGCGAGATCATGCGCCGCACGACAGTCGCCGCTTCACCCGCTTTGGACTGATCGTCCTCGGTGACAAGGCGCAGTTTTTTTCCAAGCACACCGCCGTTGGCATTCGCCTCATCGACCGCCATGCGCACGCCCTTGTGGGCGGACTGCCCGAAACTCGCCGTGGCACCAGTGAGCGAGGCAAATTCGCCAATGACTATTTCGTTTGGATTCCCAGCCGAGTCCTTCTTTTTGCATCCCGAAAATAACAACCCGCAAACCATGACCGCCGTCAACGCACTCCATGAAAGCGACCCGAAATCGACACGAGAGAGAATGTTCCGTTTCATAAACCCACAAACTGGGAAATGGCTTTCAAAGAATCAAGCCCCTATCCAAACAAAAGGGCCACGCGAATCCTGCCGCGCCGACGCTACGGGATTTTCTTCAACGCTTCGGTGAGGAGGGATTCCGTCAGAAGCTCAGGCAAAACAACGGGCGCTTGGGGATCAGATGCAGCATAAATCACATACAAAGGCACCCCCACGCGGCCAAAGCTTTTGAGGGCGGCTGTAATTTCGGGATTTGCGTTCGTCCAATCCGCTTTGATGGGCGTGATGTTTTTTTCTTTGAGGAGGGCACGGATGGTCTGGGTGTCGATTGCGGTGCGCTCGTTGAATTTGCAGGTGATGCACCAGTCGGCAGTGAAATCGACAAAGACGGAGCGACCGGCTGCAAGCTCTTCTTCAACCCGTGCCTTTGAAAACGGAACCCACGCGATACGATCCATCGTTTCTAGGCCGACATGGGCGAATTTTTTCCCGAGGAAATACCATCCCCCGAGCCCGAGTGTGGCTAAGATGAAGAGGAGGGCTATGGTTTGTTTTGCGCGAGATGCAAGCGGTCCGCAGAAGGAGCCGAGAATCCAGCAGGCGAAGGCCAGACAGAGGAGAAACGCACAGAACCAAATCACGCCATCCGTGCCGCGTTGCCCGCCAAGTATGGAGAGAATCCAGACGAGCGTGGCAAGAAGCGGGAAAGCCATGAATTGCTTGAGGCGTTCCATCCAAACGCCGGGGCGCGGGAGGAATTTCAGCCATCCGGGACTCGCACTCAAGATGAGGTAGGGCAGCGCCATGCCGGATGCTACCGCTGCGAACATGGCGAGGATGACAGCTGCCGATTGACTAAAAGCGAATCCCAGCGCGCTACCCAGGAATGGCGCTGTGCAGGGCGTCGCCAGAAGCGTGGCGAAGACGCCTTGGAAAAATGAGCCCGCGAGCCCGCTGGTCGAGCCGGCGGATTCCATCGCATTCGAAGCCCGGCCGGGGAGAACGAATTCGAAAACACCGGCCAGGTTCAGCGCGAAGACAAACACCACGGAGCCGATGACCACATTGAACCATGGATTTTGAAACTGAAACGCCCATGTCACCTCGGTGCCACCCGACTTCAGGCCGATGATCACAGCTGCGAGTCCGAGGAACCAAACAAAGATGCCCGCAGCGAAGGCGAGTCCATGAAAAAGAATGCTGCGTCGTGAGTCTCCGGCCTGATTGATGAAGCCGAAGATTTTCAACGAAATCACAGGCAACACGCACGGCATGAGATTCAGAATGAGCCCTCCAAGGAATCCGTAAAACAGAGCGCCCCAAAGCGACAGGGTAGATGACTGGCTGGTGATGGCAGCTTCCGCGGAAGCCGTGTCCGAAACAAACCATGCCCGCCGAGCAGGGCCTTCACCCGCCGAAAGCACCCCGGTGAAGGGACTCGCAGCCTTGATGGTCAGCGTGTCTGGAGCCTCAAATGCGGGATGGTCCACAATTTGGTCTTTTGCGGGCAGCGGATAGAGCGCAAGCGGCGTGGCGGCGGGCACTCCTTTGATTTGTAGCGCGAGGACATCCCCCGTGCGTTTCCATACCAGATCGAAGGGCGGCGCTTCTTTTGAGGGCAACCGAGAGCGGAATTCTTCAAAGAGCGCAGCATTTGCAGGCGCGGCCGAATTTCCAACAGGAAGCGTCAGCTCCAGTTCAGCTCCGCCCGGCACGCAAATCTCTGCGCAAACAAGCCAAGAGGCAGCGGCCTGCAGAGTAACATCTCCAGACGCATCGCGCGGCGGAGTGATCGTCGTGAGAAGCAACACGCGCCCGCTGTAAGCGTAAACCTGAATGTCGCCCGGTTCGACCTTCGCCTCCGGCACAGGCCACTGGATCGCACCGGCCTCAAAGCCCGGCGGCAGGCGCCAGTCAATCGTAGTGGGCAGTCCAGAATCACCGCTGTATTCCCAGTAAGTGTGCCAACTGGGCGCCATTTCCAGCAAGAGGCCAACCTGGAACGGCTGCCCGGGAACAATCGCCGTCGTATCAGCCAGCAGACTGGCCTTAACCAGCGTCTTGCCATCGTAAAGCTGCGCCGAAACCGGCGACCTAGCAAAAAGCAAAAAAACAAGAGCCAGAGCGAGTCGGAGAACAATCGTCATACTTCGTTCTAACACACCAGGAGCCCCGCGCAACCAGCACCATGCAAAACAGCCGCGAACCAAAAATTTGGACGATCGTCCAAATTTTTGGTTCAACGGGACCAGTAGAAGATTCGTTCTGCCCGGGTGCAGAGGAGGCGAGGACGCGGCGGCGGTGATGGAAAGTTGGTCTGTGCCGACACGCCCGACCTCTTCCACAACCCGCGCGGCAGCGCGCCAACGCTGGGAGGGTCGACCTCCGGCTTGACCCAAACCTGAACCGCCTCCACCAACACAGCGCCCCGCCCCCATCACCCGCGCGCGTCATCCCCCCCTCGCAGCAATATTTTTCCGATGAAAATGAAAGAAAATGAACACTGACCCCTAGTTTACGGATGAAAGGATTTTAAACTCTAAACAATAGTGTTTTAAGCCTTCTCGGCGCGGTTGGCTTCGCGGTGTTGGCGGGCGAGGTGGAACAGGAGGAAGAGGAGCAGGGCGGCGGCTGTGATGATCAGGCCGGGTTCGGGGACGGCTACGATTTCTGTGGGATTCGAGCCCACGGTGAAGGCGTTGTTGGAAATGAGGGACTGGCCGAGGTCGCTGTAGAAGCTGATGCGACTCAGGTTGCCGCTCAATCCAGATGCGTCGGTGAAGGAAAGTTGGTCTGTGCCGCCACCCGGGCTACCGCTCCATTGCGTATTGCCGCTCCAGTTCCAGATGGAAAGGTTGTAGTTGGCCAGCCCGGCGATGCTGGCGAAGATGATCCGCACGCTGCTAGTGCCGATGTCGATGATGGAGTCGGCGCTGAGGGTGAGGGCGCCGACATGACCATCGTAGTTGCCGCTGAAAGCGAGGCCGGGCGTTGTATTGCCGCTGCCGAGGTTGATGCCGGTGTTGGTGCCAATCGCATCGTCCGCCGTAACGAGGAACGATCCGCCGTTGTTGACGATAATCTGCGAGCTGTTGCCAACGGCACCAGCAGCAGCGGCCCTCAGCGTGCCGGAGTTAATGGTCGTATTCCCAGTGTAGGAATTGGAACCTGAGAGGACGAGCGTGCCACTGCCGTTTTTCGTGAGACCGAACCCACTACCTGAAATTGATCCTCCGACTGTGAGATTACCTGCGTTCACTGTGACAGTGCGCGAGGCGTTCATGGCCACGCCGCCCGTGCCCAGATGCAGATTGTTTGTGCCGGTGAAGGCAAAGTCGCCATTCCAGCTCTGAATATTGTTGGTGGAGAGGATAATGGCAGAGCCGTTGGCATTGTTCAGCGTGCCACCGTTGATCGTGAGTGTGCCACTGCCGATGGCGGAGGCATTGTTGATATTCAGCGTGCCGGAGTTCAATGTCGTGCCGCCGGCATAGGTGTTAGCTACATTCAGCGTAAGGTTGCCGCTTCCGTTCTGGATGAGTGAGCCTGTGCCAGTAATCGCAGCGGTGGAGAAGTCCGTGCCTTGGGTCAGAGCGTCCGAGCGGTTGAAGACGAGCGTGGCGTTGTTGGTGATTGTGCTGGAGGTGGAGGTGGAGAGCGCGCCGGTAGTTCCGCCGTTGCCGATTTGGAGTGTGCCGGCGTTGATGGTGGTAGCACCGGTATAGGTGCTGTTTCCTGCAAAAATTAGGGTGCCGTCGCCTGTTTTAGTGATGGAGCCGGTGTTGGTGAAATTTTGACTGAAACTGGTGACTGCATTCAGGACATTGATAACCCTGCCAGCAGTTCCAAGGCTCGTGTCTCCAGTGCCGGAGAAGGTAAGATTACCGGTGCCTACGCTGCCAAACGTGTAAACAGTGCCAGTGCCGCCAGTGAATGCGCCGATGGCGTTGGACAGCGTCCGATCGGTGGCATCGGTGCTGCGGAATGTGCTGTTTGCTGCTCGGAAAGCGATGCTGCCGTTGCCGAGCGCCAAGTTGTGCCCAATTTCCAAGACGCCACCTTCAAGGCGAGTTTCGCCCGAGTAGCCGGAGTTGTTGTTGGAAATCGTTAGGGTGCCCGAGCCAAGCTTCGTTAAGCTTCCGCTTCCTGAAAGCGTGCCAGAGATCGTGCTGGCGGAGGCAGTATTGATTGAAAGGGTGCCGCTGCTGAGACTGAGCGTGCCTCCTGTGACTTGGAGCGGGCCGGTGAGGGTGTTGCTGACGGATAGAGTGAGCGTGCCATTGCCCTGTTTTGTGAGCCCTCCGGTGTTGGAGGCGTCGAGGGCGGTGCCGAAAGTGACATTATTGTTATTGGTATCGACGATGATGGCGGATCCGCTGTTTCTGATGCGGGATGAAATGTCCTGCGTGATGCCGCTGCCATACTGAAGCGAACCGCCGCTGAAAGTGATGTTGCCGGTGGACCCAAGGGCGTTGGCGTTTCCGATTTGAAGTGTTCCTGCGCTGATTGTAGTTCCCCCGTCGTAAGCATTGCTTCCATTAAGAACGAGTGTGCCTGCTCCGGCTTTTGTGAGGCTAAAACCAGTTCCTGAGATGGCACCGCCGACGGTCAGGTTGCCGCCATTGACTGTGACGGTGCGGCTGGCTCCAAGCGCCACGGCTCCGGTTCCCATGTTGAGGTCTCTAGTGCCGGTGAAGGCGAAGTTGCCGTTCCAGCTTTGCGTGTTGTTATTGGAGAGGGTGACGCTGGAGCCGCTGGTGTTGTCAAGCGTGCCGCCGCTGATCGTTATAGCTCCGTTTCCTGCTGCTGTGGAGCTATTTAGGTTGAGCGTTCCTGCGCTTATACTCAAGCCACCGCCAAAGGTGTTGGCTCCCGAGAGGATTAGAGTTCCTGCACCGGTTTTGGTAAGACCCGCTGAAGCACCTGCAAGATTAGCGCTAATAGTCGTGCTTCCGCTCGCTGCCGAGACGGCAATCGCGGTGGAGGCTGTGGAATTAACGGTGAGGGTGTTGGCACCACCGATCGAGACGCCCGGGCTGCTGATGGCCAAGGAATTCACGGTGTAGTTGGAATTCATCGTGGTGGCGAGGTTGCCAGCACCTGCGGCGGCAAAGATGAGATCGGATGTGACGCTGAAATTTCCCGCCGAAAGCGTGCTGGCGCCGCCATCCGTGGCGCTGAAGTTGTTGCCCGACCAGTTCGTGCTGGCGTTTCCGGTCCAGAAAAAATTGTTGGAATTCGCCGTGGCGATCAGGCTGAGTGTGGTCGCCGTGCTGTTGAGCGAGTAGGTGAACCCAGTTGGACCGGCTAAGGAATTGAGCGACCATGTGCCACCATCCAAGCCGCTCGCGGCGCTGATGAGCGTGTAATTGCCAGCCGTAAAGGAACCGAGGTTTGCGAGGCTGATCGTATTCGTTCCGCTTAATGTCGCCATGCCATTGGTGAGCGTGAGGCTGTCGCTGGTCGAGCCCAACTCAAAAACCATGGTCGCGCTGCTAAGCGAGAGATTGCCGTTGGAAAGCGTGATCGTGCGGCCGACTCCATCCGCCAGGCTGATCGTGCTGCTTGAAGCACTGAGAAGCGAGGTGCTGCCGGAAAGAGCAGAAGCCCCGCTGAGAAGGACTGTGCCGCCCGTGACGGAGACAGCGCCACTATTGGTGCTCGTGCCGTTCAAAGTGAGCGTGCCAGCGCCGGACTTTGTGAAATTTCCAGAGCCTTGGAGCGATCCGCTGAATGTATTCGTATTGGCCTCGGCCACGGTGAGTGTATGGCCAGAGGCGATCGTGACATTGCCGCCGGTGGAACCGCCGCCTTGGAGCGAGGCAATCGTCTCGCTGGCGTTCACATTGAAATTCACGCCCGAGGTGTTCGCGAGTGTCACCGTGCCAGTATCAGCGATGGCGCTTTCGCCGCTGATGGTCAGATTGCCGGCGTTGATGGTGGTTGTGCCGGTGTAGGTGTTGGTGCCGTTGAGGGTGAGTGTGCCAGCGCCGGTTTTGGTAAAACCCAAATTTGCCCCAGAAATCGCTGAGGAGATTGCTGCTGTTCCTGCGATATTGAAGGTGCCGTTTTGGCCGAGGATTACATTGAGAACACCAGACCCCGACGAAGCATTTGGACCTTGAATCGTAAAAATACTGCCGCTCGTTACATACAAAACATCCGATGCAGTCCCCGAAAAGCTATTCCCATTATTACCTGCACCGCCGAGTGTTAAGTTGCTATTTGTTGCACCGGATGTCCTGTTCAAAAATGAAAAAGCGGAGGTTCCATTAACCGAAATTGAACCAAAAGTGGCGTTTGTGGCGGTTAAAGATGCGTTGTTTGTTGTTGAATTGAAAATGGCATCCACCGACACGCTTGGTGCACCGTTGGGATTCCAATTGCCAGCGGTAGTGAGTGCACCGTTTGAACTTCCAGTCCATATCCTTTGGGTATTTGTCTGCGCATTCAAATTCCCACTTGCCAACACTAACACCGCCAACAACCCCACACATTTCCCCAACCTTAAAAGCGGCGAGGCGATTTTCCAAACGGGGCGGCGCGGGAGGAGGTTTGGAATTTTGGATGTTGGATGTTGAATGTTGGATGTTGAATAATTGGCGATCGTTTTGGAGCTGCGGCGTGGATTTTCGACTGCGAATGAGGAAACCTCGCGGGCGCCCTTCAACGGGGTGGCGAAGGCGCGGGATGGCAAGGAAACCTTGGGTGCGCCAGTGGCGGGGACAGGGCAGTCATCTGTCCGTTGCGAAAGAGAATGGAGCATCGTTTTGGATTTGCTTGGTTTGTCGGAACCGGCATTTCGGACCCTTTGTGTATCTTCCCTCGGAAGCGAGATGCAGGGCGCTTCGGGGCAACAGAGTGGACGAGTGGGAAGCGGGGCAACAAAGGGAATGTTGTGACAAATTTGTCACCCGTGTGACGGAATCGTCACAAAAGAAGGTCTTTGTGAAATGCCCACAACCCTGCGGCGCAATGCGACCGGAGTCTTGTGGGGCCCTTGGCGTCCCAAGATTCAGGCGCGCAGCGGCGTTCCTGCTGGATGCAATGGCGGCCTTGCCGCAAGAATGGGTCAAGCCGGAGGTCGACCCTCTAGGGGTTGCGCGCTGCCGCGCGGAGTGTGAATCCGGGCAGGATGGGCACAAGGCGTGGCTTGCTCATCGATGAGGTCGCGGCGCCAGTGTCTTTCACGGGCGAGACGCCCGTGCCCCCTTTTTTCATCGAACTGGTCTACTGGAGGAGCTTGACGATCGCCGCCGTGGCAGCCATCTGCCCGATCCAGAAAAGGAACATCCACTTGATGATTTCGGCTTTGAAATTAGCTATCTCGGTGCGGAGTTCGGCGATGGAGGTTTTGATATCAGCGCGGATTTTCGCACCATCCTCGTTGGTCATGAGGCGTTTGGTAAGGTCATCTTCCTGTTCACGGAATGCCATTTCCAAGCTCTCTGCGATGGCACGAGCCTTGGGCGACTCGATGCTGGCGGCTTCGAGGATCGAAAGGATTTTGACCGTGCTCATAGTTGAAAACTTGTGGGTGGAGGAATGAAATGTCAAGCCACACGAAGAAGGGACAGGAGGATTTTTTAGACAAAATTAACAGAATTTACAGAATTGGGAGGGAAGGGATTTTTATGAGCCTATGCAGTAAAAGATTTTGTAAATTCTGTTAATTCATTCGCTGCGCTCTTCCTGCGGACGGCCTGCGGCAGTGGCTCTCCGCTGCGCTCCGGGTCTGTCCAACCGCTTTGTGTTTTTCCTGTTCCTCTTATAAATCTTGTCATCCTGTCCTGCTTGAGGGTTTTCACGGTTTGATTTTGTTTTTGATGACGGGCAGGAGGCCAGTGCCGTCGGTGAGGTCGCCGGAGAGTTCCCAGAACATGGCGCCACGGAATTTCTGGGCGTTGATGTAATCGCATTTGAGGCTGATGGATTCGCGGTCGTCGTAAGTGATAAAAAGTCCGCCTTGGAGTGTGGGGGCGTAGACCCAGGGGGCGTTCGCGACGGGGTCGCGGAATTTGCGGTAGGTGGCGGGCTGTGCGGCGAGGCGTTGCTCGATGTCCCAGTAATCGAACATGCCGGTGGTGTCCCAAGTGCCGGTGGCAGCTCCGGTGGCGGATTGTGCGAAGCCGTTGTTGATGTTTGGCAGGCCTTTCCAGCTGAGGCCGTAGAATGGCAGGCCGACAACGAGTTTGTCGCGTGGCACGCCGGCGGCGAGGTAGGCATCCATCGCAGCGCGGACGGTGAGCGGGTCGCCGGGCGCGCCATTGAGGGCGGCGTGGTGGTTTGTGCGGTTCTCCCACGCGCCGTGGAGGTCGTAGGTCATGACATTGATCCAATCCAGAACGGCGGCAATCGCGGCGGGCTGGATGTTTGCGATTTTGTCGGGTCCGGCCGGCGCGGCGATGGTGAGGTAGTAGCGGCGGGCATCGGCTTTCCCGGCGAGGTCGAGCTGACGGCGCAACTCGGCGAGCAGGCTGGTGAAGTTTTGTTTATCCTCGGGGCGGGAGACATTCGACGGTAGCCCACCACCGCCTGGATACTCCCAGTCGATGTCCACGCCATCGAAGCCGTATTTGCGAATGAAGGCCACGGCGGAGGCGGCAAATTTCTCACGCGAGGCGGGCGTGAGCGCGATGTCGGAGAAGCGGCCGGAGAGGGTCCATCCACCGACGGAGATGAGCGTGACGAGATGGGGATTCTGGGCTTTGAGTTTTTTCAGTTGGTTGAAGTTTCCGCGCAACGGCTGATCCCATGTGTCGCCGGGGTAGGATTTTTCAACGGCGGCGTAGGAGTCATACAAAACGACTTCACCAGCTGCGGAGATATCGGCGAAGGCGTAGTTGATGACATTCAGATTCTTCGCGGGAATCTCGTAAACATGGTAATCCCGCCCGTAAACACCCCACTCGGCGAAATAGCCCACGATGACTTTGCTCAAATCCGGCTGGGTTGCCACGGGCGTAGGGAAAGGAGACGGGGACGGCGCTGGAGTTGGAGTCGCAATGGGCGTTGGTGACGGAACCGGCGTCGCCGAGGGCTTGGGGGTAGGACTTGGCGTTGCCGATGGCGTGGGGCTCGGCGTAGGCACAACGATAGGAGCGCCTGAGGAAGCTGGGAAAACCACGAGATTCTGCAGGACTGCTGCCGCATTGGCCGGGCTCGCGACGAACCCGATGGCCACGGATTGGCCTGGGGCGAGAGATGCGTTCCAGGACTTAGGCGTGACTTTGTAGCGCGGCGATGTGGATTGCGTCGCGAGATTTCCTTCCCAGAGGGATGTGATGGTCGAGGGGTAATCGAAGGCCAGCGACCAGTTCGAAATGGTGGTGCTGCCTTTGTTTTGGAGGACCACTTTCACTTCCATGCCGCCGGTCCATTGGTTGACGATGGAATGCGTGACATTCAGCGCGCCGCCCGTTGGCGTTGGCGTTGGCGTTGGCGTTGGCGTTGGCGTTGGCGTTGGCGTTGGCGTTGGCTTGGGAGTCGGAGTCGGAGTCGGAGTCGGCGAGGGTTTGGGTGTGGGGCTTGGTGTTGGTGTTGGAGAGACCGTATTGGAAGGTTGGCTTGAGAGATTTTGAATGAGGGCAGAGGCAGCGCCTGGTTCGATGAGGTAGCCAATTTCTACTGATCCGCCGGCGGGTATGGTGGCGTTCCAAGATTCGGGAGTGAGAGTGTATTTTGGGGCAGCGGAGCTGCTCGCAAGTTTGGCGTTCCAGATGCTGGAGATTTTGCCGGGCGAGTCGAATTGCACTTTCCAAGCGCTGACGGGACTGGCGGCGGTGTTTTTCAGCAGAATCTTCATCTGCGCTCCGGAACCCCAATCACTGACGAGCTGTTGAGTGACAGAGAGCACCCCTGCTGTAGGAGCAGGAGTTGGAGTTGGGCTGGGCGTGGGCACAGGGCTTGCTGAAGGGGATGGCGATGCCGCAGGGGTTGGGCAGGTGCAGCCTGTGCCGCAGCCGCCAAGAATGGTGGCTTTTTTTGGTGCTGGCGGGACGGATGTTTGGAGGGCTGGATCGAAATTGTAGCCGCCAAAATCGAGATCGCTGAGTGAGAAGAAGGCTTCACCAGCTGGATCATCGCGTTGCCAGATGACATAGAGCACATGGCGACCCACGCGTTGCGGAAAATTCACCGAGAAGCGGTAGGTATTTCCATCCAATACGGCATCACCCGCCAAAGGAAGCGCCTCGAGGTCGGACCATTTGAGTGGCTTCGTGGGGTCGTAGGTATTTTTCGAGATGTAAGCTTCGAAGCGGCTTGGCGAGTGCGGGACGGTGGCGGAGAAACAGGCATCGTAGGGACCGGCTTGGACTTTTGTGGCTGGCCAGTCGACACGCGGCAGGTCGAGCCCGGCATATTTCGTGCGGCCGGCGCTGGCGAGTTGACCATCAGGAATGAGGACGCGGTAGTTGCGCTGAGGAACGAGGAGGCTGACCTCATGCCAATCGTAAAAGGCCTGCGTTCCAGCAACGGCGACCGCAGCCTTGCCGGCATCACTCGTCGGCGACATCGGATTCTCAAGGAATACCTCGTGCACGCGGCTGATCGGGTTGCCCATGGAGCCATGGGCGAAGCAGGAGACACTGGAGACAAGAAGGAGCAATGCTGTGAGAAGGGAATTCATAAAACAAACGAGGGGTTATGGGGTATGAGACATGGCATGCCCCGAATCCGTTCAATCGCGACGCACCTTGCAAACCCATCGGGGAGGTTTTTCCTGTTTCTTTCTTATCGGCATGCAGCGATATTCGGGCATGGCAAAAAAACAGTCTCGGGAGGCGCTGGAGCAGATTGCAGCTCGATTCCGGGCTCTTTCGGAGCCGACGCGTCTGGCGATTGTGCAGGAGCTCAAGTCCGGTGAACGGACTGTTGGCGAACTTGTGGAGGCCATCGGCCTCTCTCAAGCCAATGTGTCGAAGCAACTCTCGGTGCTGCGCGATGCAGGATTTCTGAGGCGCGAGCAGCGAGGCACGAGCGCCGTCTACTCGATCAACGATCCACTGGTGATGGAGCTATGCAAGCTCATGTGTGACGGGATGAACCGGCGGGTGAAGGAGCTTCCCTCGCAGTTCACGATGTGACGCTGCTCAGGCGAGGCCCTTGAGCATTCCGTGCCAGTAGAGCTGCGGAAGAATGTAACGTTTGAGAATCCACATCGAAAATCTCTCCTTCGCCTGATTGAAAGGAAATGTCTCGCAGGGGTTGCCGTCGTAATCGAACTCCGCGAGCAGCATTCGCCCACGGCGCGTGACGATCGGACAGGATGTGTAGCCATTGTAGCGGGCGGTGAGAGGCTTCCCAGAGCGGTGGGCGAGCAGGTTTTTCACCAGCACGGGAGCCTGTTTGCGTATGGCGGCGCCGGTTCTACCTGTGGGCAGGCTGCTCGCATCGCCCAGGGCGAATATGTCGGGAAAGCGTGTGTGCTGAAGAGTGAATTGGTCGACATCGACCCAGCCGGCCTTGTCGGCAAGGGGGCTGCGTTTGATGAAATCCGGTGCGCCCATCGGCGGGGTGACATGGAGGAGGTCGAAGGGAATGCTGCTCCGCTCCTTGGTTCGCACATCCTCTACGATGGCCTGGCAGGGCTCTCCGCGCACTTCCACGAGGTGGTGGTGGAAGAGAGTTTCGATGCCTCGGCTGGCGATGATTTTCTCGAGCGCAGGCCGGTATTTATCGACGCCGAAAATGGAGGCACCGGGTGCGATATACAAAAAGCGAGATTGTTTGCGCAGTCCTTTGCTACGGATGTAATCCTCGGCGAGGTAGAGGATTTTTTGGGGCGCTCCACCGCATTTGATGGCAGTCTGCGGCATGGTAAAAACGGCTGTGCCACCTGTGAAGCCACGTAGCGCCTCCCATGTGTAATCGACCGTTTCGAAGCTGTAGTTGGAGCAAACGCCGTTCTTACCCATGGCGGATCGAAGTCCAGGCACGGCGTCCCAGTCGAGTTTGATGCCGGGGCAGACGACCAACTGATCGTAGGTGAGGCGCTGCCCATCGAATGTGAGGACGGCTTTTTCGTTCGGCTCGAAAATGGTCGCTGCCGAACGAATCCAATGCACGCCGCGCGGGATGAGATCCACTTCATTGCGCTCGGTGATGGATTTATCCACCACGCCGCCACCGACAAGTGTCCAGAGCGGCTGGTAGTAGTGCTTCGAGGAGGGCTCGATGACGGCGATGGCCAAATCGCGGGATGCCCGGCGCAAGCGGGCAGCCACTGTGATGCCAGCCGTGCCGCCGCCAATAATGAGAATATTGTGATGATTCGCAGTCATGGGTTCCTTTCAGCGTTTCGGGAGGAATGGGGTGAGATTTTGAATCAGCATGTAGGCTCCAACTGCCCACATTGCGGCGGCGAAGACCTTGCGGAGAGCCGGGCCACTCAACTTCGAACGCAGGGCACCACCGGCTACCATGCCGAGCAATCCACCTGCCAAAAAAAGAGCGGAGGCCGGCATCGGGAAGACCTGCCCCTGGACAAGGCTTGCTCCAACGCCGGAGAGCGAGATCAAGAATATCACCAGAAGGGAAGTAGCCACGGCGCGATGAATCGTCGTTCCGGTGACATAGAGAAGCGCTGGCACGATAATGAAGCCGCCTCCCACACCGAAAAGACCTGAAAGCAGGCCCGCAGCGGCTCCGGCGGAAGCAAGGCGCATGTAACAACCAGGACCGGGTTTGCCATTTCCTCTGATCACGCAAGGACCAACCTCACCGCTGGCTTCCACCCCGCCAATCCACATACGCCAACCAACGAAGGTCATGAGAACAGCAAAACAGGACAGGATTAAAGCCGATGGAATAGCATGCCCGATCCAAGTCCCTGCCGGGGCGAGGAGCATCCCGCCTAGGGCAAAGACAATGCCGGAGCGCACATCGACTTCGCGCGCTTTAAGCCGAAGCATCGCTCCGAATCCTGCTGTGGCCCCCACAACGGCAAGGCTCAAACCGATCGCACTTCGAACTGGAATGCCGAGCCCGTATATCAAAAGTGGAGCGGCAAAGATCGAACCTCCCCCACCGGTTAGGCCGAGTGAGACTCCCACGACCAAGCCATAAAACAGACCTAGCGAGTCGTGGACTATGCTATTCATGAAAGAATGGCCTTCGGAGCGTTCTCAAATTTGTCGGCCACGCAGGTGACCGTGTAGCCATTGCGCGCAAGAAAGGCGCTGGCACCGGTGGCGCGCTGACCTGTTTGACAATTTATGGTGAGCGGAACCCTCGGGATTTCCGCGAGGCGGGGGCGAAGGCGTGTGTGGGCAAGGTTGCGGGCGTTTCGTATATGTCCGCCTGCGAATTCCGTCGCCTTCCTGACATCCAACGCAAAAGTGTTTCCATTTCCACCCAGCAAGGCCGGCACGGCCTGGAAATCCACAGTGGCGAATTTTACGATGGCTTCCGCAGGCGCGACGGCGAGGGAAGCTGCCGGGAGAAAGCCCGCGATATGGTCGAAGCCTATGCGGACGAGTTGGCGAATGTAGTCCTGCGCGGCTGCGGCATCATCCGCGAGAAGGACAATCTCCTGCTCGGGCGAAAGGTAGCTGCCCGCGAAATCGGAGAATTTCTCCGGCGGAGTAAAGAGGCTGCCGCGAAGATGGCCTTGCAAAAACTCCCCGCGTGGCCTCGTGTCGAGAATCACAAATCCAGACTCGTTGAGGCGCGGGAGAATTTCATCGAGGCTCAGCAGTCGAGCTTCGGGAAGTGTGCCCAAGACGGCGGGGCCGACTTTATTCACCCTCTTCATATTGGCGAAGTAGGCGGGAGGTTCGGGTTGTCCGCTGAGAATGAAATTCACAAAAACCTCCTCGCTTTCGTTGAGAGCCAGTTTGAGAGCAGGGTTGAATTTTTCCTCGTAGCCGAAAGTGGAGTTTGGAATTGAGCCGAGTGCCTTGCCGCAGGCGCTTCCGGCACCATGGGCGGGGAGGACCTGCACATGGCAGGGCAACTCGGAAACCTTGCGAAGGCTCTTATATAGTGCGCCGGCTCCCTGCTCCTGCGTGCCCTCTAGTCCGGCGGCCTGCTCCAGCAGATCGGGTCGGCCGGCGTCACCCACAAAAAGGAAGTCGCCGCTGAGCATGGCAATCGGCTCGTTCGCTCCGCCGCCATGATCGGTGACAAGAAAAACCATGTGCTCTGGCGTGTGCCCCGGCGTGTGGACAGCCTGCAGTTCGATGTTTCCTATTTTAAAGGAGTCGCCGTCATGGAGCGGGTTGTAGCCTGGGAGCGCCTTCGCCCACTCGCTCTGCCAGTCTGGCCCGCCCTCTGCGGAGAGGTAGATTTTGATGGATGGATCGGCGGCTGCGAATTCCTGCGCTCCGCTGACGAAATCGGCGTGGATGTGGGTCTCGGCGACGGCTGAGATTTTCAGACCCTCATGCTTGGCGATTTCCAAGTAGCGGTCGATGTCCCGCTCGGGATCGACTACGACGGCTTCACCGGTTCTTTGACAGCCGATGAGGTAGGAGTATTGGGCCAAGGCGGGGTCGGAGATTTGCTTGAGAAACATGATTCGGATTTTCTGAATTTGTTATTTGGAACTGCATGAGGAGCCTTGATTCCATGGCATGCGGGCAATGAGCATTCCCATGCCGCACCAATCGGTAGCTCCGGCGAAAATCAAACCTGCTCCCACAAATCCCGAAAGCCAGATGAACGCCGGATTGACAAATTGGGACAGGAGAACGCCAGACAAAACGAGAAATCCGGCCGCGATGCGCACTTGGCGCTCGAGCGAGATGACCCGGGACGACCCACGTTTCACTGGAAGGCCGGCAGCCGCCCATGCAGAGGTGCCGCCCTCGACCACGCAGCACTTTTCAAAACCCGACTGCTCAAGCCTCGCAGCGGCTTGTTTTGCCCGTCCACCCGATTGGCACAGGATGTAAACGGGCTTGAGCTTCGAAAAACCGCCGGACGCCGCGAGCTGCGCGGGATCGAGACGATCCAGCGGAATCAAATGCACGCCGGGCACATGGATTTGGCTGTGCTCGGCCGGTGTGCGCACATCGAGGAGTTGGACGGTGGAGTCGGATTTCAGGATGGACTGGAGTTCGGTTGGTTGGATTGTTGTCATAAGAGAGTGTCTTTATTTATATATCGCTATACATCGATTAAAGCAATTTGTTTTTTTGACAATTGAAATCTTGCCAGTTGCGACGCCGGGCTTTTGATAGCCGCATGCGCAAGACCAAAATCATCTGCACATTGGGGCCGGCGTCAGGGTCGGAGGAAGTCATCAAGGGTCTACTTGAAGCCGGAGCGAATATCTTTCGTCTGAACATGAGCCACGCGACCCACGATTGGGTGCGCGAGGTTGTAAAAAAAATTCGACGCCTTGCGGCGGATCTCAACCTAAACTGCGGCATCCTGCTGGACACACAGGGGCCTGCGATCCGCACGGGCGACCTGCCAACGAAATTGAATCTGAAGCCCGGGGATATTTTTGAATTCACTGTCCGAGGTGCGCGTAGCGAGGAGGATTACTCGGTGGATGTGAACTACGACGGCCTCGTCAATGACATCCATGTCGGCGACACAGTGCTGGTGGACAACGGAGTCATCCACATGAAGGTGCTGGAAAAAAACGAACACCGCATCCGTTGCGAGGTTCTCACCGAGGGCTCCATGGGCTCGCGGCGCCACATCAATCTGCCGGGCGTCAAAGTCGGCCTTCCTCCGCTCACTGAGAAAGACCATGCGGATATCCGGCTCGGCGTGGAGGTGGGTGTCGATTTTGTGGCGCTGAGTTTTTGCCGCGAGGCGTCGGATATTCTGGAGCTCAAACGCGTCTTGACTCAACTGGGCAGCAAGGCGCGCACGATCGCCAAGATCGAGGACCAGAATGCGGTGAAGTTTATCAAAGACATTATTCTGGCATCCGATGCGATCATGATTGCGCGCGGTGATCTCGGCATCGAATGCAAGATGGAGGAGTTGCCTATCATTCAGCGCCGGATCATCAAAAAGTGCATCCAGATTGGAAAACCGGTCATCGTGGCGACCCATATGCTGGAAAGCATGATCGAAAATCCCGTGCCGACACGCGCGGAGATTACGGATGTGGCCAATGCGGTCTTCGAGCAGGCCGATGCGGTCATGCTGAGCGGCGAGACGGCGGCGGGCAAATATCCCGTCGAGTGCGTGAAGGTGCTCGACCGCGTGGCACGCCGCATCGCCCAAAGCGGCGGAGCCGGATATGCGGCGGAGGCGATTTTGGTAACACAGCGCCAAAAAACCATCCGTGCGGCCGTGTCCCTCGCAAACTCCCTCGAGAATGCGCGCCTTGCAGTCTTCACTCGCGAAGGAGACATGGCAGACAGCACCAGCCACCTGCGTCCAGACCGGGCGCCGATCTTTGCTTTCTCGCCCCGCGAGGAAACAGTGCGCCACCTGACCTTGAACTGGAACACGCATGCCCTGCGCTTGGATTTTCATACCGATGCCGAGGAAACTTTTGCCGCAGCGGAGGAGGAACTGATCAAGCGAGGGTTGGTGGTTTCGGGTGATAAAATCATCGCCCTGCGAGAGCTGGTCGAAGGCGAGGAGCGCTTCGAATCCATCCAGATTCGCACCGTGCCGTAACAAGGCGGGAGGTTCCCCCCGCTTGCCAGTGGATGCCCTGCCTGCTTTCTTTAGGCATGCAAACAAGTGTGCCAGAGATTTTTTCCGCTGAGGATTTCATTTCAAATCCTGGGCGGTTTGCTGGCTTCGCGCCACCAGTGAGACTTGCCGTGATCGGAGATCCGGTGGCGCATTCCAGATCTCCCGGTTTCCATAATGCGGCGCTGCGTTTTTGCGGTATCCGAGCTCAGTATGGAAGGCTTCATGTCCCACCCGAGCGCTTTGCTGAAGTGCTGCATACTTTACCCGCGGCGGGATTTCTGGGTGCAAATGTGACAATCCCCCACAAAGCGGCAGCATTGGCCGAGGTTGACGAGGCGGATGCCTACGCCCGCGCTTCGGGGAGTGTGAATACGATCGTGGTGAACGGACAAAAGCTCATGGGCTTCAACACCGACGGCCCCGGCCTGGTGCGGGCGATCCGCGAGGAATTCAGCGTCGATTTGCGAGACCTGCGCGTGGTCTTGCTGGGTGCCGGAGGTGGAGCCGGACGCGCCATCGCCGTTCAATGTGCCATGGAACGCTGCGAGCGCCTGGTGCTGGTGAACCGCACCTTGGAAAAAATCCGCCCGCTTGCTGAAGAATTGGCGCCGTATTTTCAGAGCGAGAAACTAAGCGGCCCGGCGGAGCGCATTGTAGCGATCCCTTTCACCGACGAGGCCCTGCGGCGTGAGTTGGAAAATGCCGACATTCTCATCAATGCGACCTCGCTCGGAATGAAACGCACTGACCCGCCTGTGATTTCGCCTGCTTTGCTCACTGCGAATCTCCTCGTTTACGACACCGTGTATGCGGGCGGGACATCGCGACTGCTCGAGGATGCGGCTGCAGCAGGCGCACGCTGCGCCAACGGGCTCGGCATGCTTCTCCACCAGGGCGCACTCTCCTTTGAAATCTGGTTCAACCGCGCCGCGCCGCTTGAGGAAATGCGCCGGGCCCTCCAATCTGGCTTATGATGCTTTCCATCGCACTCACTCAATTCGTTTTCATTTCACTCGGCATACTTTCGGTCAATGTGCTGCTCAAAGCCGGAGGCTCAGACATCCTGACCTTCGGGAGGCGTGCACCGCTTTCGAGGAAGCGCAATGAACCGAATTGAAGGACTTCCTCTCGTGTGCTGATAGTGGGGTATGCCGCAAATCCAGCTCCCGATTTTTCCCG
>JBIIPZ010000027.1:0-46017 GCA_044342325.1 Terrimicrobiaceae bacterium | reverse complement strand
CCGTTTCAAACATAAACCGCATACGCCCCGCCTCCCCCTTACAAACCGGGCTTGTTCAACAATGGGTGCAGTCGGAGGGCTCGTGCCTCGCCTCCGCTACACCCTTTAACGTTCGCATTATTGGATTTTTGGCAAGGTGGGAAATGGATCGTTGCGGTTGATCAAAGCGTGGGAAAGCCGCTGAGTAAATGCCTTCTCGATCCTAATTTCTGGTCTCTCTTGGTAATTCTTGAGAAGCCAGATCATGGCGTCTTGATTGGCGTCGCCTTCTTGAATCGTAATGGCATCGGGGTCGTCGTAATTCCGCTTCAGCTGAAATACCAACTTCCCGTTCTTACGCGCGCTATCTGGCAGCATAAAGAGATGAAGAACGCGACCGCTTTGGGAGAGGAATGACAGACAGAATGACCCTCCATCACTGAATGAGTCAGCCCCAGCGATCTTCCAAATACCGTCATTTGCACGCAACTCATTGATTGGATCGTTCACTTCGCTTGCGTGACAAGACACCACAAAAAGAAGAATGGTCAGTAGAGAGCGCATATTTTCTGCGAACGTCCGCCGTCACCGATCACCACTTGCTTTTGGCATCCGAGCCTGCTCCGCAGGCGAAATGCCAAAAGTGCCGAAGGCATGGTGATTCGGTGCACGGCCCTGTTCGCATTTTGTTTTGAAGAAATCACTTAGCGATTTGTCTGTTGTGCTCTCCAGACGATAAAACCATCGAGAATAAGCAGGACAAATGTAGAAAAGGCACCTTGTAAAAATGACCTGTATAGCGCTGCGAATATTTCTTGGGGATCACGAGCGCCAACATAACCACTGTTGCCAAACGTCGTGAATGCCCAGAAAAGCCATATTCCTGCCAATATTGTCGGCAAAAAGGAAGTAGCGGCACAAATATATATCCAGAAGGGATTGAACTTTCTCGAAAGTAGAACAACTGAAATGAAGCCTATCGCCACACAGACCATAAAGTAAAATAGCAGACTTGGTGGAAAGTAGGGATGTAGGCTCATATTCTTTGCGAACGTTGTTTGGTCACACAAATTTCCAAATTAACCAGAAAGGCGATAAAAAAGTGGACAATTCGGGCGGGCTTTGCAGTATGAGAGGTATGAGCGAGGGGAAAGAGAGAATTGTTGCCCAGCATCCGAAGGCGTGGGTGGTGCGGATGGTGGGAGGGCGAGGGTTGAAGGTTGCGGAGAAGACGCTGTATTGGTGGAGCGTGCACTTGGAGCGGTTTCTGAAGTTCTGTCGGAGCGCGGGTGCGGGGTCAAGCGAAATTCCGGAAGTTGCGGTAAGGTTGTTTCTGGAGTCGCTGCCAGAAGGTTAACGGAAATAGCTCAACCCTTTTTGATACAAAAATCTGAATACTTTTGGGGGCATGCTGATAGAAGGCGGTTTGCGACCGCCGATGGTCAACGATTCGGCGCTCATAGAGACGCCGCTACAAGTCAAGATGGCTCGCGAAAATTTAAAACCACAGCCATTGGTATGAGCACTTTTTTGAACGAAATGCCGTTTCCCAAATTTTCGGATAATAGAGCTTCTTTGCGCCGTGACGGAGCGTTGTCTCGCCATGACAGAGCGTTGTCACGCCGTGACAGAGCGTTGTCACGCCGCAGGGCGATGAGCGCTTAGCGCACCACGCGGGCGCCGCCGCCCTTCATGAGTTTCTCGACTTCCTGGCGTGTGGCCATGGAGGTGTCGCCGGGCGTTGTGGAAGCCAAGGCACCATGGGCGGCGCCGTAATCGACGGCCGCTTGTGGATCGTTTTGAGAAAGGAATCCGAAGGAGAGGCCGCTGGCGAAGCTGTCACCGCCGCCGACGCGGTCGAGGATGTCGAGCTCGGGATACTTGCGGCTCTCGTAGAAGGCTCCATCGTGCCAGCAAATGGCGCTCCAGTCGTTGCGCGAGGCGGTGATGACCCGGCGGAGGGTCGTGGCGGCGACTTTGAAGTTCGGATATTCCTTCACGGCGGTTTCGATCATGCGCTTGAAGGCCTCGGTCTCAATCGTGCTGAGGTTGTGATCCACTCCCTCAACTTCGAAGCCGAGGGATGCCGTGAAGTCCTCTTCGTTGCCGATCATGACATCGACATACTTGGCGATCTCGCGGTTCACTTCGCGGGCCTTGGCCTGACCGCCGATGGATTTCCAGAGCGAGGGTCGGTAATTCAAGTCGTAGCTCACAATCGTGCCGTGCTTCTTGGCAGCGGTGACCGCTTCGATGGTGATCTGTGCGGCGGATTCGGACAAAGCGGCAAAAATGCCACCGGTGTGGAACCAACGGGCGCCGAGTTGGCCGAAGATGTGATCCCAGTCGTAGTCTCCGGGTTTGAGCTGCGAGGCGGCGCTATTGCCACGGTCGGGATTGCCAACGGCTCCACGGATGCCGAATCCTCGCTCGGTGAAGTTCAGGCCATTTCTAACAGAGCGGCCGATCCCGTCGTCCTCGCGCCATTTGATGAACTCGGTGTCCACCCCACCCTGCATGATGAAATCCTCGATGAGGTGTCCGATTTCATTGTCCACAAGAGCCGTGCAGACGGCTGTGCGTAGGCCGAAGCATTTGCGCAGACCGCGCGAGGTGTTGTATTCGCCGCCACCTTCCCATGCGGTGAACTGACGCGCCGTGCGGATGCGGCCTTCACCGGGGTCGAGGCGCAGCATGACTTCGCCGAGGGAGATTTGATCGTAGAGGCAGGTGGATGGATCGCGGAGTGTGAGTGACATAATGGGTAGGGATTAAAGAATAATTGACGGAAAATTCTGAATGTTCCAAGCGGGTTCGCCAAGCTCATCCGTGATGTGGGTGAAGCCTTCGATCTCGGCTTTGGTGAAGAGAAGTCCACCGTGGGTATCGGTGAGTTTGGCTGATTGAGCCTCGATTTGACCCGGCAGGATGCAGGCTTCGTTGCCTTGACCGAGGATATCGGCGAGGCAGATTTTGAGATTTTCCTCCTGCGTGCGCCCGAGTGCGTAGTCATGGCCCCGCATGGCTTCGGGGTGGATGCACTGGAAGAAAAAAGTGGAGCCGCGTTTCTCGGAGGCAGGCCCACGAGTTGTTCCGCGAATCGAAGGCAGGGAGCCGCCGATGAATGCGGCATAGAGTTCGTCCACGAGCCCGAGTCCGTAGCCTTTGTGGGCACCAAAAGGCAAAAGTGCCGTCGCTTTCTTGGGATCGGTGGTGGGTTTACCTTCGGCATCCACCGCCCAACCGGGAGCGAGTTCCTTTCCCTCGCGGGCGAATTGCTGGACGCGGCCCATGGCCACGGTGGATGTGGCCCAATCGATGACGATGGGGAAGCCTACCGCTGACTGCGTGGGGAATCCCCAAGAGTGAGGATTCGTGCCCATGGTCGGGGTCTTTCCTCCAAAGGGAACGACTTCCGAAGTCGCGGAGGTGCAATTTGTGTAGGCGATGTAGCCCTTCTGGGCGGCGTCGATCACATATCCCCCACCCCACAAGTAGTGGGTGGCGTTGTCCACGCTCACCATGCCGACGCCGTATTGATCGGCCAACTGCATGCAGCGCTCCATGGCTTTGTAGGCCACAGCCTGGCCAAGTTTTTTGTGTCCATCCCAAATCTCCGCAGCGGCGAAGCGGGATGGTAGAACCTCGATCTCCGCGCCGGGGACCCATCCCCCAACCTTGCTGCCGAAGAGGTCATCCAGGTGAAGAGCCTTCAGACCATTGTGAGTGCGAATGCCATGGCGCGAGGCGCTGTGGCAGAAGCGCGAGGCATCGGTAGCTTCCTCGTTCGTGTAGCCGCGTTTCATGTAAGCACGGCGCACTAGGTCATCATGGAGCTCGGCTGGAACGACAAAATACTCGTTGGGATTGTTCATCAGGAAACTTTGTTGGCTTGAGCGAGCGCGGGGCGACCGGCGAGGACATTGATCATGTTCTGAACGGCCATCGTGGCTTGGCGAACGACATTCTCATGCGTGCGGGAGCCGATATGAGGCGTAATGACAGTTCGAGGTGCGGTGAGGAGCGGATGGTCTGCTGGCGGCGGTTCCTCATCCATGACATCCGCCGCATAGCCCCCCAGGGAACCCGAGCGCAGCGCCTCCAGCAGCGCGTTGGTTTCCACCAGTTCGCCACGGGCGCAATTGACAAGAAGCAGGCCAGGCTTGGTCAAACCCAGTCTGCGCGCGTCAAGCATGTGGCGGGTTTGATCGGTGAGCTTCGTGTGGAGTGAGATGACATCCGACCGCGAGCAAAGTTCATCCAGCGAGGCCACTCGCTCGACACCGTGTTTGGCAGCGAAATCCACATCCCAGTGGTTGCCGAAGCCGACGACCTGCATACCGAACGCCTTAGCCCGGATGGCCACCTCGCAACCGATACGGCCGAGCCCGACGATACCCATGGTTTTTCCATAGAGTTCATGGCCCGTGATGCGCTTCCAGTTGCCGGAGCGAACATAATTCGCCTCCTCCACAAGATTGCGGCAGAGAGCGAGGAGCAGTGCGAAGGAATGCTCAGCCACGGTCGTGTGGTTCACACCGGGACAAAAAGTGACGGGGATGCGGAGGTCGGTGGCGGCGGCGACATCGATTTTATCGAGGCCGATGCCATATTTGGCGAGGACTTTGAGGCGAGGAAGGGACTTCTCGAGAACCTTGCGAGTAATGGCATCGTCCCCGCAGAGGAAGGCATCGAAATCCCCCGCCAACTCGAGCATGCGAGCCTCGCTAAGCGGTCCGCGCTCGCGGATGATTTCAAATCCGGTGCTCGCCAGCAAATCGTGGTGAGTGCCGGGGGTGTCTTGAAGAGAGGTGGTGGTGAGGAGGATTCGCATGAAGTGAGAAAAGGACAAAGGAAATGACAATTCAAGCCTCTCCACAGCCCGTCTCACAACGAAATTAGAATAGCACTGGTTGTAGTGGAGACAGGAAGTGCTATTGCCCCAAGCGGAGCCAAGAGCGCTACTCCGCGTCCTGACTCCGAACACGCATCCGGGCGAGCCTTTCGGCCACGCAGGACGGCGTGAGTTGACTCACATCGCCACCAAATCGGGCGACTTCCTTCATGATGCGGGAGCTGAGGTAGGTGTAGTCCTCCTTGGGCGTGAGGTAGACCGTTTCCAATCGCGGCTCCAGCTTGCGATTCATGAGGGCCATTTGGAATTCGAACTCGAAATCCGACACGGCGCGCAGTCCGCGAATGACGGTAAAAACTCCATGCTCGCGGGCAAAATCCACAAGCAAGCCCTCGAGTGGCAAAATGGTGATCGCCGGGTCATCGCCGAGAGTTTCGCGCAGCATGGCGATGCGGTCCTCGACACTGAAAAGCGGCCCCTTCGACTGACTGGCCGCCACGGCGATAATGAGATCCGAAAATAAATGCGTGGAGCGCCTGATCACATCGAGGTGGCCGAAGTGCACGGGATCGAAGCTTCCGGGATAAATAGCACGGCTTTTATTCATGGCTTGCTGGGCAGTTTTTGAAAGCTGTCCGAGGGCTGGAGCTTGGTGACATCGCCGCTTGTTTTGGTGGAGCGAATGGTGTCGCGGAAGTAATAGGCGGATGGTTTCAAGATGCGGTCGTAGGTTTTAGAATCCATCGTGGCGAGGCCGAACTTGGCTTTGTAGCCATAGTGCCACTCGTAGTTATCGGCGAGGGACCAGCTGAAATACCCTCGCACATCGTAGCCATCGCGGATGGCGCGCCCGATGGCGGCGAGGTGGTTTTTCATATACCAGATGCGCTTCGAGTCGTTCGATGTGGCGATGCCATTTTCGGTAATCATCATGGGCTTGCCGTAGCGGTCACCAACGCGCCGGATCTCGTTGTAGAGGCCGTTCGGGTTGATACGCCATCCCATCATGGTGTAGTTATGCCCCCTCCTCCACGCTTCGGCGATGAAGGAGGTCGGGCTGGCGACTTGGGAGTAGTAGTAGTTGATTCCGATGATGTCGCAAACATCCCAGACGCGGTCGAGGTGGTCGATATTTCCATGGATCATGGTGTTGTAGAAAAGTCCGCCCGGATCGAGGAACGAGCGTTTCCACCATGGCAGGGCCTCGACAGAGACGACCTTGGCGGTGGCTTTCACCTTTTTGATCCGCGCGGCAGCGTCACGGAACATCCCGGTGCTGGCATCAATCGCCTTCCAATAGGTGCCAAGGGCAAGCGTCATGGCAGGCGGCCACTGACCAGCGATGTAGGCGGTCGTGATCTGGCCATTAGGTTCATTCTGCGGAGCGAAGTAGTTCGTATAAGGCGCGAGGCGGGGCAGAACCTTATCGAGATACACAAGCCAGCGCTCGCGGGCTTTCGGGTGAAGCCAGTTCGAGGCCTTGGGATTTTTTTGATCGTAGAGCCAATCAGGGAATGTGAAGTGCCAGAGACAGACGACCGGCTCGATGCCGGCGGCCTTAAGTCGGCGGGCCATCTCGACATAACGATCGAGCGCCTCCTCGTTGAAATCACCCATGCGTGGCTCGATGCGCGCCCACTCAAGGCTGAATCGGTAATGGGTGACGCCCGTCTTTTTTAGAGCGGCCAAATCTTTATCGAAGTGGCTCCAAGAATAGAGAGCATTGCCTTTTTGGGGAGCGCCACCCTTTGAAACCATGATGTCCCAATCCGTGGAAAAATAGTCCGCATCGCCGAGTTTCACAGCAGGATCCTCATATTGGTAACTGGCCGTGGAAATACCCCAAGCAAACTTCGTGTCTGTATGAGCGATTGGGCGCGGGGGCCTCGGCACCGGGCCTTTGGAATCGGGACCGAGGGGATTGAAACTGCTACAGGATGTCAGAAAAACTAGTGCCAAGCAGGGGAGGAAGCGCTCGAGACGGCGCAAAAACAGAAGGGTCATGCCATGAGCTAAAGCAGGTGCGACCATCTGCGAAAGCCTTTTTTATCCCACGCCGCCTGTCTTGAGTTTGCGCCATGCAGGCGGTTTGTGGTTTAATCACGCACACATGAGCCAAGTCGCCTATCTCGGACCCGAGGGAACCTTCTCGGGCATACTCGCCCGCCAAAGATTCGGAAAAAAAGCCGACCTCATCGCCAGCACAGCAATCGAGGGGGTTTTCGAGAGCGTTCTGAGCGGCGCAACGCCTCTTGGGCTTGTGCCGGTCGAGAATTCGTCGGGAGGCACGGTTTACGATACGATCGACCTGCTCATTCGCCATGCGGGGTCGATTTATATTTTGGAGGAACTCGCCCTTGATATCCGTATCGCCCTCCTCGGCCGCAAGGGGACGCCAATCAAGACGGTTTATTCGCATTTCACCCAGATCAAGCACCACGCCGAGTGGCTGAAAATCCACCATCCCGAAGCGACCTTGGTGCCAGTGGCAAGCACGGCTACTGCATCCGAGCGGGCCGCCGCCGATCCCAAGGCTGCAGCCCTCGCTTCGCCAGGCGCGGCCGGCATTTACAAACTAGACATCCTCGCCACGCCCTCAGACGGACAGGAAGTCAATGTGACGAATTTTTTCACCATCGCCCGCAAGCCCGCTTCAGGGGTCCCAGCAGACCGAACGGCACTCGTTGCCACCCTGCTGAACCAATGCGGGAGCCTCCATAAATTCCTCGGTCCGTTTGCAAGGCAGAAGGTCAGCCTCACTCGCATCGTCTCGCGCCCCGTGCCTGGCCAACCGCAGACCTATATATTCTACATCGAAGTCGAGGGCGCGGAGAGCGATCCCGGCGTGGCGCATGCATTGAAACTGGCCAAGCGCCAAGCCCGTTCGATCTCGATTCTCGGCACCTTTCCACTGGGCAAGCGCTTCCGATCCTGACTTGTCAAAAGCCACCGCCTTTGACAGAAAAACACCATCCTTATGAAATACATCCGCACCCTCTCAACGATTCTCGCCCTCGTTCTCTGCAGCCCGTTCCTTCAGGCTCAGGAAGAAGCCACCATCACCGTCAAGAAGAGCGACACCCTGAACATCTCGATCAAACCCTTCGCTGGTCCTGATGCAGCCATTGCCGGTAAAGTGGTAGGTAATGATCTCGACCTCTCCGGGCTTTTTTCCATCGGAATCCCAGAGCGGGCGAACTTCGTCGTGAGTGCGACGGCCTCCGGCGGCTCGCTGCAAGGCGTAGTGACAGACAACCGCGGCAGCGTGGTTCTCCAGAAAAACTACTCGGCCAATACTCGCACGGCCGCGCATCAATTTTCGGATGATATCGTGGAGACGCTCACAGGCGGAAAAGGCATCGCCAACTCCAAGATCGTCTTCGTGAGCAACCGAAGTGGCGCAAAGGAAATCTACTCTGCAGACTACGACGGCGCCAACCAACGCCAGATCACGCAGGACAAGGCTATCAGCGTCGCTCCCGCCATCTCACCCGACGCTTCCAAACTCGCCTACACCGGCTACCAGAGCGGCTACGCGGATATCTACAATGTCGACATCGCCTCAGGCGCACGCTCGAAAATCCTTAGCTTCCCCGGCACAAACTCCGGCGCCAGCTTTTCACCCGAAGGTGGCCGCATCGCCTGCACGCTGAGCAAAGACGGCAACCCCGAGCTCTACATCGTGGCTGCGAACGGCAGCGGTGGACGCCGTCTCACCCGCACCCGCGGCGTCGAGTCCTCGCCATCTTGGTCACCAGACGGCGGAGAGATCATTTACTCCTCCGACGAACGCGGCGGCCCCCAACTTTACCGCATCAGTGCCGCCGGCGGCGTGGGACGACTCGTTCCGACCGGCTTTGGTTACTGCACAGAGCCAAGCTGGTCGCCCGATGGCAAAAAAATCGCCTTCACAGTCCGCCAAGGCGGCTTCGCTATCGCGGTGATGGACCTCGCCACCGGCGCAGCACGCATCGTCGCGGAAGGACAAGATCCCGCTTGGGGAGCCGACTCCCGCCATGTTATTTACAGCGACGGATCGTCCATCATGCTCCTCGACACACTCAAAGGCCGCCGCACTCCGGTCATCTCAGGCCTTGGCAAAGTCTCCGAGCCTTCTTGGTCCCGCTGAGAGCGAGTTCAACTGGATCGCTGCTAGTTCAGGCGCGGCTCCTGTAGCGGCATTTCTATGAGCGCCGGGGGTGGTTTGACAAAATCATTGATAGCAAAATCATTTTTTTGGGGAATCCGCCTACGCGCTTCGCGGCTACGGCGTGACACTGGGTTCATCGTCCTCGCTTGACCATTTTTCAGGCGCGCTTCCAGCTCGTAACGCCCTGGGCCGGAGAGAAGCGGCGTCCGAGAGGTGCATGGCAGTATCAAGCGAGCTGGTGCTGGGTGTGGAACGGGAGCTTTTTGGGCAGGGAAGTGTCCGGGAGTGATTCGGCAGCTTTCGTGGGAATATTTGGACCATGCCAACCGAAGCCCCGGGCGGTGCAGAGGAAGCACATCGCAAATCGCCCGAAGGGCGAAGCGAGCTGGGCGCGAGCAAGGCAAAGGTGCCCCCTCCAAGGGTCTGCGGGCTGCCGCGTGGGTCTGCCGGGCAGCGTAGGCTTAAAGTTCGGCTGCGAATTCTTCGAGCGTGGCGCTACGGATTGCAGCGCGGTGCAATTCTTGTAGCTTGGCAGTATCGGCGATCAACTCGATTTCCTCGCGCAGACCCTCCGGAACTCGTTCGAAACGGATTTCCAGCGCTTCGAGGATGTCTTGTTGCTTCGAGAAGACCAGACCTTCTTTGCGGCCTTCTTGTCGGAATTGTTCGGCGAGTGAACGCGTTTCTTCGCGACCTTCTTGACGGAATTGTTCGGCGAGTGACATGGCGTTTTTACTGAGTTTCGGGTTGCGTAATGTTTTTAGTCTCCTGCGAAAGGCGGGCTTGTCAAGGTCTCGGTCCAGGATGTAGCGCATCAGCATCTCGAAAGAGGCCGATGGCAACTGGATCAACAGCGATTCGTCCCAGACGGAGTCATCAAGCAGGGCTTGGAGTTTTTCGGCTTTCAAGGCGCGCAGGGTGAGAATCCCCATCGGCGTGCCGAGTATTTTTTCATACGGCATGCGGAACAACTCCACGAGATGGAATTCAAAGTCGGGGATGTGTTTTTTGATGTCCTCCCCTGCCCCTTCGGGAATGTCGATCAAGTCAGCGAAGCAGGTGGAACTTTTCCAGGGTTTGTTGTCCTGCGCGAGGACGAGCGGCAGGATGGGAGGGAGTTTCGTAGCGCCGGGATTGTTGCGGAGATAGTTGTTCCAGATGCGGACGATGTAGGTGAGCAGGCGCAGGCCGATGAGAGGGTCTTCCTGGTTCTGGTGCTCGAAGAGGATGTAGAGTAAGGCAGGTTGGCCGTCGATTTTCGCAGTGAATAGGAGGTCGCTCGAGGTGGCGGCGAATTCCGGGTCGATGAAACTGCCGCTGACAAGACTCAACGAGTTCCAATCCATTCGGCGGGCGAGCTTGCGCGGTAGGTGAGCTTGGAAAAAGATGCGGGCGTTGTCCGGGTCCGAAAAGGTCGACTTGACCAATTTGTCGTGGGGCTGGTGAATCGTGGTCTTGCGAGACGGCATGGCGAAAGGATTCGGAAAAGGGCTTTATCGCATCAACGGGTGGAATGTGACGATTTTGACAATATTAAGGTGCCGGGCGGGTTCTGTAGCGGCGTCGCTACGAGCGCCGGAAGTGTTTTGACATAATCATGGACAGCAAAATCATTTTTTGGGGGGACTGGCGCGCTGCCGCGCGATTCATGAACCTTGGCGTTTAATAGTCATCGCATGACCCATTTTCAGCTGCGCTTCTCTTTTACCTCCACCAGATTTTGTATTTCTTTCTCAGCAACCAACGGGCGGGGCGCGGTTGGAGAAGAACTAACCACGGATCTCTCAGATGGGCACGGATGATCCCATCAAGCTGGGATTGGCAGAAAAAAGCAAAAATCTTGCAAGCCTGCTTGCAGAGTTTTTGTTTTACCCTGCCCCATTCGCGCAGCGAATGCACTCGTGCCCATTTCTTCATATCCGTGTTCATCCGAGTAATCAGTGGTTTTATATTATTCTTTCCTGTAGTATGATGTGACTTGTTAGTTAGGAGAGGGCGATTTTCTCCCCTCATTCTGTAAATCCTGTCTTGAAGCGTCTTCCGTGCTTGAAGTTTGGGTCATGAGGGCGAGGACTCCCGCCCAGGGTGGTGCCGGATGTTTTTGATGGAAAATTCTTCGCGCTCAAAGGTGGCGCGGACATCCGTCAATTTATACGCGATATGCCCCGGTTCTCTGTCGACCTCGACTTGGTGCATGTGAACCACATGACTCCGAGAAAAGAGGCCGGCGGCGAAAACCGTGGAATTTTGAAAATTGCGTTGGACGGCGTGGCTTCGCTTCGCCAACTTCTCTGGCTTTTCAAAACTGGATGCTGACTCTTTCACAGGTGACAAAATCTTTTGGCGGGCGGGTTCTTTTCGAGGACGCGGCGCTACAAGTGAACGCGGGCGACCGTATCGGGCTCATCGGCCCTAATGGCGCAGGGAAATCAACGCTCTTTTCGCTTCTTCTGCGGAATGACGAACCCGACGAGGGACAGGTTACGCTTCAGCGAGGAACTCGCGTTGGCTTCCTGCCTCAGGAGACAGCCGCAGTGAGCGATGATACGGTGATGGAGTTGGCTGCGGGGCACGAGGCCGACGGACGGGCCGAGGCCATGGCGAAGCGCATTTTAGCGGGGTTGGCATTTCGCGAGGGCGACTTCCACCGTCCACTGCGCGAGTTGAGCGGCGGGTGGATCATGAGAGCGCACTTGGCGCGGTTGCTTGTCGAGGAGCCGGATTTACTGCTGCTGGACGAACCCACTAACCATCTCGATCTGGAGACGCTTGGCTGGTTCCAAAATCATCTCGTGGGGTATCCGGGAGCGATTCTTACGATCTCACACGACCGGGAATTTCTGAACCTCATCTGCCGTGGCATTGTGGAAATCAGGCACCGCAAACTCATTCGCTACAACGGAAACTACGACGCCTGCTTGATTCAGAAGAAAGCCCGTGACGAGCAGCAACTCGCCGCCTACCGCAACCAGCAAAAGGAAATCGCGCACCTCGAGGATTTCATCAACCGCTTCCGCGCCAAGGCAAGTAAAGCCGCGCAGGCGCAGGACCGCATCAAGCAACTCGCCCGCATGGTTCGCATCGAGGCACCAGAGTCCGACGAGGCAACAGTGAGTTTCCGTTTTCCACAGCCTCCCCGAGGCGGGCAGCGAGTGATCGCTCTCGAGGGCATACGCCAATCCTATGGGGAGAAAGTAATCTACGAGGATTTGAATCTGGAGGTTGAAAAAGGCCAACGCACCGTGCTGGTGGGACCGAACGGCGCGGGCAAATCCACTTTACTCAAAATACTCGGCGGCCAACTCGAACTCCAAGCTGGCACACGCACACCGGGGCATAACTGCGGCATCGGCTACTTCGCCCAACACCGCACTGAAGGCCTCAACACCAAACGCTCGGTGCTCGACGAAGTGCAGTCCATCGCACGCCCCGTCCCTGAGCAGGCTGCCCGCACTGTGCTGGGAGCGTTTTTGTTTCGCGGAGATGATGTCTTCAAGCCAATCGGCGTTCTGAGCGGCGGGGAGAAAAGCCGCGTGGCCTTGGTCAAACTTCTGCTCGATCCCCCGAACTTCCTGCTCCTCGACGAGCCGACGACCCACCTCGACATGCCGAGCATCGATGCGCTCATCCGGGCACTCCAACCCTACGAGGGAACGATCTTTTTCGTCAGCCACGATGTGCATTTCATTCGAGCCATCGCGACTTCGGTCATCCATGTCCAAGCCGGCAAGCTCACCCCGTATGCGGGCGATTACGATTACTTCCGTGAGAAGTCCTGCGCCGGCGGCAGTGTGAGGGCGGGCACGGTTGCCTCGTTGGGAAATTTCCAGCCCGAGAGCACGCCTTCGAAAACCTCGGACCAGCCGAAAATGGGGCTCAAGGAAATCAAGGCCCAGCGCCGCGCCGAAGCGGAGGCCCGCAAGGCGGAGGCCGCCGAAAAACGCGCCCGGGAACGGCGTGTGGCTGAGCTTGAGGTCCAGATCCAAACTCTCGAGGCACGCCAGCGTGAACTCACAATGAAGATGGAGGAGAAGGAGACCCATGACAGTCCCACAATCGCGATGCGAATAAACCGTGAACTCGCGGATGTGGGAGACGCCTTGGAAAAAGCCAACTCCGAGTGGCTCGCCAGCGCGGCCGAGTGCGAGGCTCAGCCGAGCGAGTAGCAATTTTGAAATTACACGCACGCGTGTGCATGACAAAAAACTCAGGCTCCATTTTGAGGTCTGAGTTTTTCGAACCTCTCTCGTAGAGCTATTATTCGGCATTGATGGCTTTGATAGGGCCCAGGCCAAATTTGCATTGAGGGTGAGGGAATGTGAGGTGTGCAACCGACAAAGGGTTGCCATGTCGGAAGACAACACTTATTCTAGCCCATCGTGAGCGATCTTCTTCCGGAAATCAGCGATGTCGACCTGATCCAGCGCATGGGAACAGGTGACGCAGAGGCGTTGTCCATCTTCCAGCGACGCCACATCGGCATCATTTACTCGACAGCTCACAGGGTTCTTAACAACGACACCGATGCCGAGGATGTCACCCAGGAAGTGCTCTTCATGCTCTGGGAAAAATCCCCCATGTATGACATTTCCCGAGGCAGGCCCGTGACTTGGCTGGTCACAATGACCCGCAATAAGGCAATCGATCGCCTGCGATCCCTCCAGCGCCGCCTGCGCCTCCAGGATGAGGTCCGCCTTGAGAATCCCGAGTCGATGGATACCCGCACCCCGGCGCAGAGCCTGCGTGCGAGTGAGAAAAATGAACTCGTCCGCACGGCTGTGATGAAATTAAATCCCGACCAGCGCGAAGTGATCGAAATGCTCTACTTCAGCGGCCTCTCCCAACAAGAAATCTCAGACCGCATCGACAAGCCACTCTCTACCGTCAAGGCCCGCATCCATCGCGGGATGGTGAGACTGCGCAAAATTGTCGGAACCGAAATCTAAAATACCATGACCGTCCTTGGCATCGATATCGGAGGCACCGGCATCAAAGGCGCGCCGGTCAATGTTGCCACTGGCGAACTCCTCGCCGAGAGATTCCGCATTCCTACGCCCAAGCCCGCGTTGCCAAATGCGGTTGCCGATGTGGTGGGCCAGATCGCCTCCCACTTTAAATACAAAGGCCCCACGGGAGTCACATTTCCGGGCATTGTAAAAAAAAGCGTCATCTACTCCGCCACCAATGTGGACCACTCATGGCTGCAGGTGGATGCCGCCAAACTTTTCCACCGCCACCTCGGCGGTCCTGTCACGGTCGTCAACGACGCCGATGCCGCAGGTATTGCGGAAATGCACTTCGGCACGGGACAGGGTAAACGCGGCGTCGTCATCATGCTCACATTCGGCACTGGCATTGGCTCAGCCATCTTCCACAACGGCGTCCTCGTTCCGAATGCCGAACTTGGCCACATCCAACTCCGTGGCAAGGACGCGGAGAAACGCTGCTCCGAGCGGGTTCGCGAGGAGAAGGAAATGTCCTACAAAAAATGGGCGAAAATCGTGAGCGAATACCTCGACACTCTTGAAACGCTTTTCTCCCCCGAGCTTTTCATCATAGGCGGCGGCATCAGCAAAAAAGCCGATAAATTCCTCCCCTACCTCACCGCGAAAACCGATGTCCTCATTCAGCCGGCAAAAATGCAGAACGACGCCGGCATTATCGGCGCGGCATTTCTGGCAAAGATTCCCGCTTGATCTTCCCAAAGCTTTCGCCGAGTATGCGCCTTTCCCGTTCACGGGGTCTTAGCTCAGTTGGTAGAGCGCCTCAATGGCATTGAGGAGGTCAGGGGTTCGAATCCCCTAGGCTCCACCACCCTCCGGATTTCCCTTCACTCGACTGGGCCAGAGCCAAATCATTTTACATTCACGGCGCATCGATCTGCCTACGCAGGGCGTATTCTAAGAAACCATGGAAAACCGAACCCGCATCGTCGAAGCCTACACCACACACCTCCGTGAACACGGCACGCCACCACATACCGTGCACGCCTTCTGCAAATCGCTCAACCTCTCCGAGAGGGATTTTTTTCAAGAATTCGCATCCCTCGACAGTGTCGAAAGCGCGATCTGGGGCGATTGGATTTCGGGACTGGCTGCCAAAGTCTCGAGCGGGGCCGACTGGAAGGATTTTTCAGCCCGCCATCGCTATCTGACATTTCTTTTTGCCTTCACGGAATCCTCGCTGGACTGGCGCTCGCTCATGATTTCGCGCTTCAGCCACCTCGCGCCCGTGGCCTCCCCACCATTCCTCAAAGCCTTCGAGGAGCACTTCAAAACCTTCGCATCAGACATCATCGACCACGGCCTCTCAACAGGCGAAATAGCATCCCGCGGACCACTACAAGCCCTCTATCCCGCTGTTTTATACATCCACTTCCGGGCAGTGATCGCTTTCCTCCTCAAGGATGAAAGCCAACGCTTCGAGCGCACCGATGCCTTCATTGAAAAAACCGTCGCCTTTGCCTTCGATGTCATCCGCACGCAGGCGATCGACTCCGCATTCGATCTCGCCCGCTTCCTCGCACCCTCCGCATGGGGGAAAATGTCTTGAGCGCACAGGAGAGTATCCGCAGCCATCGCCTCGACCGCATGGCCGCCCTCGCAGGCGCTGGGGCGCGCGTCGGCATGAACTATCTCAAGCACTACGGACGCCAAGCTATCAGCGGCCGCGCCGATGCGGATGACCTCCAGGAACGAAATGCCAGCGAGGTTTTCCGCACCTTCAGCGAATTAAAAGGCGGCCCGCTCAAGCTGGCACAAATGCTCAGCATCGACCAATCCCTGCTCCCACCCGCCTACGCGAAGCAATTCGCCCGCGCCCAGTATTCCGCACCGCCGCTCTCCTACCCGCTCGTCGTGCGAACATTTCGCAGGGAATTTGGGAAAGATCCCCGGGAGGTTTTTGACACCTTCGAACCCCAAGCCGCCCACGCCGCCTCCATCGGCCAAGTGCATCGCGCCACGCGCGGCAGACGCACGTTCGCCGTAAAAATCCAATATCCCGGAGTCGCCGAAAGCCTCCGCAGCGACCTCGGTGTGGTGAAACCCATCGCCCTCCAAATACTCGGCCTCAGAGAGCGCGATGTGGCCGCCTACTTCCGAGAAGTCGAAACCCGCCTACTCGAGGAAACTGACTACGAAAAGGAACTCACCAACGCGACAAGCCTCTCCGCCGCCTGCGCACATCTCCCACAAATCCGCTTCCCGGAATACCACCCAGAATTTTCCAACCGCCGCGTGATCACGATGGATTGGATGGACGGTGAGCCATTCGATGTCTTTGCCGACGGACCTGCGCCGCAAGAAGTCCGCGACAGCATCGGGCAAGCGCTCTGGGATTTCTACGCCCACCAAATCCACAACCTCCGGACATTCCACGCCGACCCCCACCCAGGAAACTTCCTCATCTGCGGCGACCACCTTTGCGTGCTCGACTTCGGCTGCACCAAATCGATCGATGCGGATTTCCATGCCAAACAATTCGCCTTTCTCGATCCCGCGCTGGAAACCAACCCCGCGCGCCTCACTGCCGCGATGGAGTCAATGACCATCCTACTGCCCTCCGACACCCCCGCGCAACGAGCCCACCTCACGGCCCTGTGCAACACCTCCCTGGAACTCCTCGCCCGCCCCTTCCGCACAGGCCAATTCGACTTCGGCGACCCCACTTTCATGTCCGCCATCTACGAACTCGGCGAAGAAAATCGAAAAAACGACACCCTCCGCGGCATCCGGGGACAAAGAGGCTCAGCCGACACCATCTACCTCAACCGCACATTTTTCGGGCTCTACAGCCTCCTCACCCGCCTCCGCGCCCGCATCAAAACCCCACTGCCCAAAGGCCTGACCTTCGAGTAGCTAAGCCCCTGGGAGAGGGGCGGTGCTTTGAGAGGTCACTTTTTCAGGTCTGAGTTTTTGAGAACTGGAGACGTCCATCTTTTTCCATGGCTTGGATGTGGTCGCCTTCGCCGAAGTGGCCGTCGAGGATTTCGAGGCTGAGGGGGTCGAGGATTTGGCGCTGGATGACGCGCTTGAGGGGGCGGGCTCCGTAGGCGGGGTCGTAGCCTTCCTTGCCGAGGAAGAGCTTGGCGGAGTCGTCGAGCGTGAGGGTGATGTTTTGCTTGGCGAGGCGGGCGAGGAGGCGGCGGAGCTGGATGTCCACGATGTGGGTGATCTGGCTGGCGTCGAGCCTGTCGAATATAATCGTCTCATCGATGCGGTTCAGAAACTCGGGACGGAAGTGGCCCCGAAGGGATTCCTGCACGCGGCGATTGCGCTCCTCTTTCGGCAAGTCTTCCATGATGTATTGGCTGCCGATATTTGAGGTGAGGATGAGGACGGTGTTTTTGAAATCCACCGTGCGACCTTGGCCATCGGTGATGCGGCCGTCGTCGAGGACTTGAAGGAGGACATTGAAGACATCGGGGTGGGCTTTTTCCACCTCGTCGAAAAGGACGACCGAGTAAGGCTTGCGGCGCACGGCCTCGCTGAGTTGGCCGCCCTCCTCGTAGCCGACATAGCCGGGAGGGGCTCCGATGAGGCGGGCTACGGTGTGCTTCTCCATGTATTCGGACATGTCGAGGCGGATGATGGCGCCTTCGTCGTCGAAGAGAAATTCCGCGAGAGCTTTGGAGAGTTCGGTTTTGCCAACGCCTGTGGGGCCGAGGAAGAGGAACGAGCCAATGGGGCGATTCTCGTCCTGCAGGCCGGCGCGGGCGCGGCGGACGGCATTGGAAACGGCTTTGATGGCCTGCTGCTGGCCGACGACTCGCTCCATAAGGCGTTCCTCCATTTTCACGAGCTTGGCGCGCTCGCCTTCTTGGAGGCGGGAAACGGGGATGCCGGTCCAAGTGGCAACGACTTTGGCGATGTCCTCCTCGGTGACCTCCTCGCGGAGAATGGCGGTGGCTTTTATACCGGAATCCCCCGCAGGCGCGGCGTGCTCCATTTTTTTCAGTTCGCGCTCCATGTCGGGGAGGAGTCCGTATTGGATCTCGCTGGCGCGGTGCAGGTCGCCTCGGCGCTGGGCCTGCTCGAGTTCGGCGCGGAGCTGCTCGACACGCTCGGCGACTTTTTGGGTCTTTCCGATTTCTTCTTTTTCCTTGAGCCACTGGGCACGGAGCGTGGAGGCCTGTTCCTTCACCTCGGCGAGTTCGCGCTCGAGCTTTTCGAGGCGCTCGCGGCTGGCGGCGTCTTTTTCTTTTTTGAGGGCCTCGCGCTCCATCTCGAGCTGCATGATCTGGCGTTCGAGCTGGTCGATTTCGGTCGGCAGGGATTCCAACTCGATCTTGAGACGGGATGCGGCCTCATCCATGAGATCGACGGCTTTGTCAGGCAGGAAGCGGTCGCTGATGTAGCGGTGGCTCAAAACGGCGGAGGCGATGAGGGCGGCATCTTGGATGCGCACGCCGTGATGGACCTCGTAGCGTTCCTTGAGTCCGCGAAGAATGGCTATGGTGTCCTCGACACTTGGCTCGCCGACCATCACTGGCTGGAAGCGGCGCTCGAGGGCGGCGTCCTTTTCGATGTATTTGCGATATTCGTTGAGCGTGGTGGCTCCGATGGTGTGGAGTTCGCCACGAGCGAGCTGGGGTTTCAGGAGATTTGAGGCATCCATTGAGCCCTCGGCGGCTCCAGCTCCGACGATGGTGTGTAGCTCATCGATGAAAAGAATGACCTCGCCCTCGCTGGCGGTGACTTCTTTGAGAAACGCCTTCAGACGATCTTCGAATTCGCCGCGAAACTTGGCGCCGGCGACCATCGAGCCAATATCCATCGCGATGAGTCGTTTGTTTTTGAGGGATTCCGGCACATCGCCGCTGACGATGCGGCGGGCGAGACCCTCAACGATAGCGGTCTTGCCGACGCCGGGCTCGCCGATAAGCACGGGGTTGTTTTTGGAGCGGCGGGAGAGGACCTGCATCGTGCGACGAATCTCGTCGTCGCGGCCAATAACGGGGTCGATCTTGCCGGCGCGGGCAGCGGCGGTGAGGTCACGGCCGTATTTTTCCAGCGTCTGGTATTTACCCTCCGGGTCTTGATCGGTGACGCGCTGGCTGCCACGCACGGCGACGAGGGCCTGCATGAGCTTGTCGCGCGTCACACCGCTGTCCTTGAGCATTTTCGCGGCGGCGTAATTGGTGGTGAGCAAGGCGAGGAGGAAATGCTCCACACTCACAAAATCGTCCTTGAGCATGGCCATCTCGCCCTCGGCGGCCTGTAACACTTTGTTCAGCTCGTTCGAGAACTGCGACTGCGAACCGCCGCGCACATGGGCCAGCGCAGCAATGGCATCCTTCAATCGCCCTTCGAGGGCTGGCACCGAGACGCCGAGCTTTTCGCAGAGCGGGCGGGTGAGACCGTCAGACTGGGCGACAAGAGCGGCAAGCAAGTGCTCGCAGGTGATCTCGGGATTCTCGTTTTTCGAGGCCGTCTCCATGGCGGAATTCAGGGCCTCGCGAAGTTTGATGGTGAATTTTTCAGGACGCATGATGGAGAAAGATTTCGGATGAGATGATACACAAAAGTCATCGCGGGCGATAGGTAGGGCATGTAAGAATTTCGGAAATGAGCCAGATCGCTGAAAATCTCGAATTTATCAGGCAACGCATTGCCAACGCCGCAGAGCGGAATGGGCGTTCCGCCAAGGAGGTCAAACTCGTGGCTGTCTCGAAAACTTATCCGCCGGAAATCATCCGGGAGGCCATCGAAGCCGGTCAGCAGTGTTTTGGAGAAAACCGCGTCCAGGACGCCCTGCCTAAAATCGACGCCCTGCCAACCGATCTGGAATGGCATCTCATCGGCCATCTGCAAACCAATAAGGTCCGCAAAGTGATCGGGCGTTTTGCTTTATTCCATGGCGTGGACAATACCGCCCTCGCCTTGCAAATGAACCGCATCGCTGGGGAATTTGGCGTTACAGCCAGTATCCTTCTCGAGGTGAATGTCTCCGGCGAGGAGAGCAAATTCGGCTTCACTCCCACCTCGCTATCCGCTGCCTTGGAGGAGCTTCTTCCCCTACCCCACCTTGGCATCGAGGGGCTCATGACGATGGCTCCGTTTTCCGAAAATCCCGAGTCCGCCAGGCCGGTTTTCGAGGGATTGAGGAAACTGCGCGACGCTCTCTCTGCCGCGAGTGGGCATCCGCTCAAGGAACTTTCCATGGGAATGAGCGGGGATTTCGAGGAAGGCATTGCGGAGGGGGCGACCATCGTGAGGATTGGTTCAGCCATTTTCGGTTCCCGATCGATTCAGCCTACACCATAGCAAGATCAACTGTCAGAAGTTCCTCCGACATGAAAGAGGGAAGTAAAAACAATCTGAGCTGGAACGAACAAAAAGTTTAAACTCAAAAAGCATAGAAATGGGCGCGAGCCTTTGTGGGATAATCTCGAACTGTTGACCGACCAAAGGGCCGAGACGAACGGGGGACGCCCCTCCGCAGGTCGCGTTTTGCGCTGTCGCGTAAGCATGAGGTGCGGAGTGACACGACGAAGTGTCTACGGTGGGAGTCCAAAGCGAAGCCGTTGATCGCGTGCTCTCCGGCAGTTTATTGCCTTAAAAATACGCTCTCGCATTTTTTTGAGGCCGATTTATACCATCCGATGTGACTGAAATGCAGCCAGTGCGCGTGCGCGCCAAGTTTTTCTTCGAGGGGGATAAAAAGTTTTTCATCAAGGGGGTGACCTACGGTCCTTTTGCACCTGATGCGCAGGGCGACCACTTTGGGACTCCCGAGGCGGCGGCCAAGGATTTCGACATGATGGTCGAGGCGGGCGTGAACCTCGTGCGCATTTACTATGTGCCGCCACGCTGGTTCTTGGATCTGTGCGCCTCGCGGGGCATTCGCGCCCTCATTTCGATTCCATGGGCGGAGCATCTCGAATTTCTTAACAACCAGAAAATCCGCAATGAGGCGAAGAAGGCTGTTCGCGATGGGGTCAGAAAAAACGCTGGGCATCCGGCCGTCTTTGGCTATCTGGTCGGCAATGAAATCCCGACGACCATGGTGCGATGGCTGGGTGCGCGCCAGGTCACGGAATTCGTCGAGCAACTGATCAACATAGGCCGAGAGGAGGACCCGCGCGCGCTTTTCTCCTACGCCAGCTATCCTCCCACCGAGTATCTTCTGCCGCAGAATAGCGACTTTGTGACATTCAATGTCTACCTGCACCGACAAGATGATTTCGACCGCTACCTGGCGCGCCTTCAAAATCTGGCCGACGACAAGCCGCTCATCCTCGGTGAATTCGGCATGGATACGATCCGGCATCCTGAGGAGGAGCAGGCGGAGATGCTGCGCTGGCACATCGAAAGCGTTGTTCGCGGAGGTCTCGCCGGCACGATTGTCTATGCTTGGACGGATGAATGGTTCCGCGGTGGACAGGAAATTTTAGACTGGGCATTCGGCTTGGTGCGGCGCGACCGCACAAAAAAACCAGCCTTCGAGACCGTGAAGGGCCTCTTCTTCGGAGAAGGCTCCATGACCTCTCGTGTGAAGCTGCGCGAGTATCCGAAAGCCTCGGTGATCGTCTGCTCCTACAACGGTGGCAAAACGCTCGAGCGCTGCCTGACCTCGCTCAAGGACATCAATTATCCAAACTACGAGGTCGTCCTCGTGGATGACGGCTCCAAGGATGACACGCAGGAAATCGCGGCGCGGCATCCCTGGATCAAAAATATCCGCCAAGAAAACAAAGGCCTAAGCTTCGCCCGAAATGTCGGCGCCCATGAATCAACGGGGGATGTCATTGTTTACACGGACAGCGACTGCATGGCAGACCCAGACTGGCTTTACTATCTCATGGGCACACTGCTGAGCGGAGACTTCGCGGGAGTCGGCGGACCGAATATTTCGCCACCTGCGGAAAACTGGGTCCAAGCCTGCGTGGCTGCAGCTCCCGGTGGACCGAGCCATGTGTTGCTCACTGATGTCGTGGCCGAGCACATTCCCGGCTGCAACATGGCATTCCACCGTTGGGCGTTCAACCAAGTTGGCGGCTTCGATCCGGAATACCGCAAGGCGGGTGACGATGTGGACTTCTGCTGGCGCCTGCAACAAAGCGGCGGCGTGATCGCCTTCAGCCCGGCCGCGATCGTCTGGCACTATCGGCGCTTCACTTTGCAAGCCTTCCGCAAACAGCAGGAAGGCTACGGCGAAGCGGAATCCATGCTACGATTCCAGCACCTCGTGTTCTTCGGCCCCACCGGCACAGCCAAGTGGAAGGGCCAGATCTACGGCGCACCGCGCTTCACTTGGCTCGTCAACAAGCCAATTATTTATCACGGCATCTTTGGCGAGGGGCTTTTCCAATCCATCTACCCCACCCCGCAGTCGGATGTCGCCGCCTACCTAAGCAGCATCGAGTGGGTCGCGCTGACGGCATTGGTCTTTGCGGCATCCATACCAGTCCCCTTCCTGCGCATCGTGCCTTACCTCATGTTTGGAGGAACCCTGCTCGTAGCCCTCTCCTATATGATTCATGCGCGCTTGGAGGCCAAGCATGACACGGTTCCGGCACGCCTACTGGTTGCGTTTCTCGCATTGGCCCAACCGCTCGTGCGTGGATGGGCCCGCTATTTCACTTGGCTCAAATTCAAGCGCACTCCCCCGGCGGTCATTGCAACACAGGAAAAGAACTTCAAACGCTCGCGTGGCAGCACCAGCAACCTTCGCTTCTGGAGCGAGAATGGCCATGGACGCGAGCTCCTGCTCAAGGAAACAATCGGCGCACTCGAAAGCGAAGGCTGGAACTACTCGATCGATACAGGCTGGAAGGACTGGGATGTCCAAATCTACGGCAGCTTCTGGTGGGGCATTCAAATGCGCTCGGTCACCGAATACCACGGCGGGCCGAAATGCCTGACGCGTGTTCACCTGAAACTTCGCATGGTGGCGACCACGATTTTGATGAATTTCATCCTGCTCGCGATTTTAGCTTATCAGCAGCTGATCATCCCGAATGCCCACTGGTGGCCATGGGTTCCCTACGCCATCTTCGTTTTGGTCCTCGTCCGCCGAGCCCGCCGCCTCCAGCGGCGCGTGACAGACCTCGTAGAAAACGCTGCCTTGCGGTGTGGATTCACCCGCATCACGAAAAAGTCCTGACCCATGTCGGGCCACATAAGCGACTACCACTACGAACTGCCGCCGGAGCTGATCGCAACCACGCCCACCGTTCGCCGCGACGAGTCCCGCATGCTTGTGCTTCACCGCACAAGCGGCCGGATCGAACACCGAAGTTTCCGAGACTTCCCCTCCTTTATTGGCGAAGGGGACATTGTTGCCCTCAACGACTCGCGCGTCATCAAGGCCCGCCTGCTCACAGACCCTCCGGGGGTCGAAATTTTCCTTCTCGAGAACCTCGGCGGCACGCGCTGGAAATGCCTCGTCAAGCCAGGCCGCAAACTACGACCCGGAACACGCGTGGAGATCGCAGGAACAACTGCGGAAGTCGTCGATGTGCTGCCGGGCGGGGAGCGCATCATGCAATTCGACCAAGCACCCGATCTCGAAAAGCACGGCCACATGCCACTGCCGCCCTATTTCAAGCGGGAGGCCGAAAAGCTAGACGACGAACGCTACCAGACTGTCTATGCGAACACTCCAGGCTCGGTAGCCGCGCCCACGGCGGGCCTGCACTTCACGCCCGAGATTCTTTCCCGAATTCCACACGCTTTTCTGACCCTGCATGTCGGCGCAGGCACTTTCCTGCCGGTCAAAACCGAAAACATCACCGACCACGAAATGCACGAGGAGGTCTACTCCATCAGCTCAGCCACGGCCTCCGCGCTGAACTCCGCCAAGCGCATCGTGGCCATCGGAACCACCGTGACCCGTGTGCTGGAATCCCAACCACCCGGCCTGATCCAACCCTGCGATGGCCGCACCCGCATTTTCATCCATCCACCCTACGAATTTCAAAAAACCGGAGCCCTCCTCACAAACTTCCACCTGCCGGAATCGACACTCCTCATGCTGGTCAGTGCCTTAGCCGGACGCGAAGCCATCCTGAACGCCTATCGCGAGGCCATCAAAGAACGCTACCGCTTTTTCTCCTACGGCGACTGCATGCTGATCACGGACAATTAGTTCGATTGAACCAAAAATTTGGACGATCGTTCAAATTTTTTGCCCGACTGAGGCCGAGGGATGGGAATTGTTCGCGGCGGGGTGTGATCAAACAGGGTTCGAGCCTGTGACCATTTGCAGGATGGAGGCGGGGTTGATGGACTTTGCCTTTTCCTGAATTTGCGGGAGGTAGCGGGTGTGCATGTCGCGGGCCTGGGATTGCAGGCTGGTGAAGAGTTGGCGAGACGATGCGGTGTCCAAGCGACGGCCGCCTTGATAATATTTTTCAGCCAGTTGGCCGAGGGCGTAAGTGGAGGCGAACGAGAAGGCGGAGCCGGTGATTTGGTCGGCGGCTTTGCCAGCGAGCTTGCCGGCGACTTTTTTTCCTATTCCACGCATGAGTTTTCGGGCGAAACCCTCGACCACTTGGGACCCGAGGCCGACGCCTGCGACGGCGAGGAATTCCTTGATACTAGAGCGATCGAGCTCGACTCCGTAGGAGCGACCGATGCCGTGGACCATTTTCATCTGCAGGGGAATGATCGCCATCGTAGCCAGGGTGTCTGGAAGAAGTTCGAGGGCACCGTTCAGAATCGCGTATTTGAGAATTGTGCCATTGTTATCGACAGCGGATGGCGCAGGTGCTGCGGGAGCGACCGGGACGAGTGGATAGTCTGGCAAAGCAGTTTCTTTCGGGGCTTCGCCGGGATTGAGGCCAAGTTGCCCTTGCAACTCTTGGAGAAACTTTTTTTCGCCATCCGAAAGCGAACCATCCGACTCACAAACGCCAAGAGCCATTTCATAAGCGAGGAGGCGCTCGTTGGGATTTGCCAATGCGGCCACGACGGCAGGCAATTCAAGGCGGCCGGTGAGAATGCGGCGGGAGATCAGCCCGGGGTCGCCCAAGCCCATTTCTTCGCAGAGGCGCGAGATCTCATTTCGCTCGGAGGCGGATTGGCTCCCGTCGCAGAATGCTGCGAACAGGCAGATGGACAGCAGGGCCTCGTCGGTGGATTGGGCAAGGTTTTCAGGAATGTTCATATCTCAATTGGGTAGAAAATTCAGCCACTCGAAGACTTGCTTGCCGAAAAAGATGAGGGCGAGAGTGACAAGCGCGAAGTAGATAATTGTCACCACTCCCCAAGCCAGTGACACCAAAATCATGAGTCCATCGCGCTCCAGCCAGCCCAGACAGGCAAAAACAATCATGAGAGCGGGGAAGAAATTGTTCAGCGGAAGGTTTGCGAGGGGAATGGCCAGCAACGCTCCGCCTACAAGAATCAACCATCCGACGAGGCGATGGCCACGATCACCGCTGATCCAGGACTCCAAACGCTCGCGGGTGAAGATACGACAGAATTTGAGGAGTTTTCGAGAGAATCCCAATACAGCCAGCCAGAATTTGCCCTGAATGCGCAGTTCGCCAGCCGCTTTAGGCAATTCCGGACGACTCTTGCCCCGAACCATCTGCCAACCGAGTGCCACAAAGGTAGCCCCGCAAATCATGGTCAAAGGACCAAGTGGCAGCGGTTGCACAAAAGGAACAGCGAGAAGAAAAGCGGCGAAGCAGAACGAGTTCGATCCAATCCGCGATATGACTTCCGAGAGTTGAATCCCCTCCCCACGCGCATGTTCCGCGCAATGGTCGAGGGCGGCATCAATGCGCCCATCGATTGGCGTTTCACAATTCATGCCTTGAGAGCATGAGGCATGCTGTAATCTCTAAGTATGGCGTTTCTTTCAAAGACACGGGCCAAAATGCGCGCATCATCCGTAAGGCCGATTTCAGGGATGGAGTCGGGTATGATATCCGCTCCTTTGAGAATGTAGTAGGCAGCCACACCGGCCTCGGCGAGATGAACTGGTAGCGGATCAGTGCTGCGGGACACATCGGGAGACTGCAGTATACAGATGAGAGTTTCAACGCCTTGAATCAGATCATAGTGGATTCGAGCCTGTTCGGTTTCCATTTTAGACCGCAAGTTAGGAATCAAGTCCACGAGCTTGATGAGGCTCTTCGCGGTGAAAGCAGCCCGCTCCGCCTCGATGAACTCGTCGATGGATATGGCTTTTTGCGGATTCAAAGGTGACACGATAATGGAAGTTCTATGGGTGAGTGGCTTCATTCCTCGTCCCTTCGGCCCATCAACAATGGGAGAAGATGCCAAATGAAGTAGGCGAGTGAGGTTATGAAGGCGGCGACATAGGTCCACGCGGCGGCATTGAGAACACGGTTCACGCCGTCCTCCTCATGCATGGCGGCCAGAATGCCGGAGTGGCGGAGTGCGGCTTTGGCGCGGGCCGATGCGTCGAACTCCACAGGGAGGGTCACCAGATTAAAGAGCATAATGATACCCCAACCTGCTGCCATGAGGATGATGCCCGTGTGTGAATTTACAAAACCGGTGAACATACCGATCAGCGGAAGCCACATGACAAGTTGGCTTGCGATCTGGGTGGCCCCGACGGCTGCCATGCGAAGGTGGAGAGGAGCGTAGGCGCGTGCATGCTGGATGGCATGACCCGCCTCGTGGGCGGCAACAGCCAAGGCAGCGATCGATGTGCCGCTGTAGTTGCCCTCGCTAAGGACGAGACGGCGGTGTGAAGGATCGTAGTGGTCGGTGAGTTCGCCGGGGCAGGATTCAATGGTGACACCTTCAACACCGGCATCCTCCATAACTCTGGCGGCAGCCTGTGCGCCGGTAAGTCCAGTGAGTGAAGGCTCCGCCGCGTATTTGCGATAGACGCTCTTAACGCGCATGGAAGCCCAGAATGAGAGACCCAGTGTGCCAAGGAATAAAAGGATTGGTAGTAGCATGGAGAAACATTGGCACTTGATTTTTGTTTTGGGAATTACGAATTTCAAAATATTACATTAGTTTTTATAGAATCATGAACACACAGCTGAACTACCATCATTTGCGCTATTTTCTCGCCGTCGCGACTTGCGGCGGCATCACATCCGCCGCAGAGGCGCTCCATGTTTCGGCGCCGACACTGAGCGCCCAGGTGCGCGACTTGGAGGAATTCTTTGGCACCACACTTTTCCGACGCGAGGGCCGCCGCATGACGCCCACCGAGACTGGCAGACACCTTCTGGGCTATGCGGAGAGGATTTTTTCCATGGGGGATGAGATGGTCGACTCCGTGAAACGCGGCGGATTCAGCGGACCCGGAACCGTTTTTCTCGGAGTGGCTGATGCCGTTCCCAAGCTGCTTGCGGCGCGCCTGCTCGAACGTGCCTGCGAACAGGCACCGGGGCTCCGCGTTGTTGTGCGAGAGGGTCTGCCCCAAGAATTGTGGGGGGCGCTTTCCACTCATCAAATCGATCTCGTGCTGGCGAACGAGGCTCCGCCACCGACACGCATGAATCTTCCACCCGGCATCCGCATAGGAAGGATGAGGGTCGTTTTTGCCGCATCCCCCAAGATCGTCGCTTCCTACCGAAAAAAAGGAGATCCTTCAGAGCTTCCGATCCTAGCACCAGCCCGTGAATCCATCCTGCGGCGCGAACTCGAACAGTGGTGGGCGGAGAAAGGCATCACTCCCCTGATCAAAGCGGAGTTCGATGATGGCGCCGCCATGCTGGAACTTGCCGCAAGAGGCCTTGGAGCCGCTCCAGTGCACGAACCGGTCCTTAAGGATGTCTGCAAGCGCTATGGTCTGACTGCTCTTCCGTTCCGCTGCGAAATCGAGGACGACCTTTTTGTAGTAACCGGCGAGCGGCAATACAACCATGCGGGCGTTTCAGCTCTCATGGATACCGCTCGCGGAATTTTAAAAGCGTAAATGCATACCGCGCCTTGAATCCCGAGCCCCAAGAGGCAATTCTTCACCGAGAACAAAACCACACCCTCAACATAAAAATGCCATCCATCCTGTCCAACGCCCACAAACACATCCTTGATCTCGTCGCCTACGAACCAGGCAAACCCGTGGAGGAACTCGCCCGAGAGATGGGTCTTGAGCCATCTCAAATCATCAAGCTCGCCTCGAATGAAAATCCGCTTGGACCATCTCCTGTGGCGCTTCAGGCCATGAGGGACACTCTCGAGCGCTCCCACTTCTACCCGGATGGCGGCGCGTGGGCCCTTCGCAACGCGATTGCTGAAAAATTGGACCTCAAGCGTGAGAATGTCATTCTTGGGAATGGCTCGAACGAAATCATCGAGTTCATTGGCCACGCTTTTCTGAAGCCTGGCGACGAAGTGGTGACGGCAGGCCATGCCTTCGCGGTTTACAGCCTCATGGCCCAACTTTTCGGAGCCCGCACCGTTGAAGTTCCCGATCCCGGCTTTACGCACGACCTAGAGGCCATGCTGACTGCAATTACTCCCAAGACCCGGCAACTCTTCATCGCAAATCCCAACAACCCCACAGGCACACTCGTCGGGCAGGATGCGATAGACCGTTTCATGGAGCGGGTTCCCGAGCATGTGTTGGTGATTTTTGACGAAGCGTATTTTGAGTTTCTTGATAATCCACCGGATGTCCTGCGCTATGTGCGCGAGGATCGCAATGTGGTGGTGATGCGAACATTTTCAAAAATCCAGGGCCTCGCTAACCTGCGCATAGGCTACGGCCTTGCTCCTGCGCGGATCGCCGAGGTGCTTCAAAAGACACGCCAACCGTTCAATGCAAATGGCATTGCCCAGGCAGGCGCTCTCGCGGGTCTTCGCGACGATGAGCACATGCGGCGCACGCGTGATCTCACACACGAAGGCAGAAATTATCTGGAAGCAGAGTTCACCAGATTGGGCCTAACCTTTGTGCCGAGCGTTGCGAATTTTGTTTTGGTTGAGGTGGGTGATGGAGATGCCGTTTTCAAAGCGCTCCTCAAGCGAGGCGTTATAGTCCGGGCCATGCGAAGCTACAAACTTCCCGAGTGGATTCGCGTCTCGGTGGGAACGATGGAACAAAACCGCCGCTTCATGGAAGAGCTTGAGACTCTCCACAGGACGGGCCTGCTCAAAACGGGCAAAACTGCCTGATGAGCTTCTCATCGGATACAATCGCTGCAATCGCCACGCCTCCTGGCGAAGGAGCCATTGCCATGGTTCGTATCTCAGGCCCGGATGCGGCTCCCATTCTAGCCCGCATTTTCAAGTCCTCAGTCAAGACCCTTGCCCCCCGCCAGGCGACATTTGGAAAAATCCACGACGGCGACGAGGTGCTCGATCAGGTTTTGGTCACGACATTTCAAGCGCCAGCCAGTTTCACCGGCGAGGATATGGCCGAGATCACCTGCCACGGTGGCATCCTGCTCGCCGCACGCATTCTTGAAACCGTGCTTCGCTCCGGTGCGCGGGTGGCCGATGCGGGCGAGTTTTCCCAACGGGCATTTTTCAATGGCAAAATCGACCTCACCCGCGCTGAGGCGATCATGGACATCATCCGCGCTCGCACCGCACCCGCACTGCGGGCGGCGGCACTCCAGCTTGAAGGTCGGCTGGGCCAGGAAATCCTCGCACTGCGTGACACTGTGCTGGAGGTCGTTGCACATATCGAAGCCTGGATTGATTTTCCCGAAGAGGGCATCGATCCGGCAACCGGCCGCCATCTACTGGCAAAAATCAACGCCGCGCTTGAGCGCACGGAGCGATTACTATCCACAGCCGATGAAGGCCGCATCCTACGCGAAGGAATTCGTGTGGCTATCGTGGGACTTCCCAATGCCGGGAAATCCAGCCTCTTGAACCGCCTACTCGGCATGGACCGGGCCATCGTCAGCGAGGTTCCAGGCACAACGCGTGATACGATCGAAGAGTCGGCCTGCCTACGCGGCATCCTTTTCCGCCTCACAGATACGGCAGGCCTCCGTGAAACCAATGACCCCGTTGAGCGAGAGGGCGTGGCGCGCAGCGGACGCGCGATGGAAAATTCTGACCTCGTGCTGCACATTTTTGATGCCAGCGCCACGACACCGCCAGCACCCTTGAATGAGCGCGAAATACTGGTTGCGAACAAATGCGACCTCTTGCCGCCAGAATCGCTCAAACATACCGGCGCCATCCCTGTCTCATCGTTGACTGGCGCGGGCTTTGACGCACTTCTCGACGCCATGACCAACTCAAAAGGCGCAAAGCATCTCTGCACGGGCGACTCCCTTGCCGCCATCAACGCCCGCCATAAGACGCTTCTGGAATCCGCTGCCGCATCCCTGCGCGCTGCCGACGAGCTCGTTCAAACCAGCGCCCCGCCGGAACTGGCGGCGGTGGAGCTCCGCTCCTCGCTTGACGCACTGGGACGAATCGTTGGCGCGACTGACACCGAGGACATCCTAGGCGAAATCTTCAGTAGATTCTGCATTGGAAAATAATCTTCCCCTGCACGGGCTCAACCAGACTTTTTTAGACTATGAAAAAACTTTTGATCACGGTGTTCGCCACTGCGATTGCACCCGCCTTGCTTACAAGCTGCGCGCTTGTGAATGTGAAGCTAACCCGTGCTCCCAGCGTGGCTGCCCAGCGCACCGTCGAGTCGCTAGCCACCACAAGCGAACCCGCCGCCCTTCTTCAGAAGACCGAAGACAAGTCACTACCTCAATCCGAGCGCATCGAGCTTCTCCTCAAAGCCCTTCGCGAAACCTCCAACGCGCGAGTTGGAACAGAATTTCAAAAACTGAATCAAATCGCGACTGCTCGTTTGGTTGAAATTCTGGCTACTGAGAATTTCCAAAACAGCGCCATCCGCATCACTCCGGCATCGATCAACACAGTCGACCCGCAGCAAGTATCGAAGCTCATAGCCGCCCATTCCATTAAGATCCAAGGCCTGCGCGAGCGAGTGACCGTGGAAGGAGCAGGAGTCGCGTATGTGGCATGGTTCGCCAAAGGCTCACCCGGTCTGGCCGGACAACCCAGCGCGGCTCAGACCGGCATGAGCATCCCAGCTACGGCCCTCGTTCGTTTTGATAAAAATGGACCGCAGCTCACATTTTACCGACGCCTCCAGACGGAGAGCGTTGTTCTCAATGGAAGGAAAGAAACTCTGGCCGCCGATTTTTCGGCGCCGATCGCCTACCTCCTCAGCCAGGGGAAGAATAGTTCCATCGATATCCAGGCCCTGTTTTTCTCGGATACCAATTTTAAAAACACCGGCCTCCTCCAGATTGACGAATACGATACCAAGAAAATTCCCGTGGTCTTTGTGCACGGCCTACTCTGCCGACCTGCAGCTTGGACCTCGGCAGTGAACCAACTTCTTGCCGATCCGAAAATCCGCTCACGCTATCAATTCTGGTTCTACCTCTACCCCACGGGCCTTCCCGTCTGGTGGTCGGCAGCAAAACTTCGCAGCGAGCTCGACCGGTATCGTGAGATGGTGGACCCCAGCCATAAAAACCCGAACCTCGATCAGATCGTGCTCGTTGGCCATAGCATGGGGGGGCTCATTTCCAGCCTCATGGTGCGAAAAGGTGGGGAAGATCTCTGGAAGCAGTTCACGGACACCCCGCCGGAGAAGCTAAAAATCAGCCCCGCAGCAAAGGAAAACCTTTTGAAAATCGTTAACTTCCAGCCCAGGGAGGACATCCGCCGCGTCATTTTCATGGCCACACCACACCAAGGCAGTCAGCTTGCGATGAACCCGCTGGCTGATTTCTTTTCGAATCTGGTTCGCCTGCCAAACCTCAGCACATCGCTCGACCGCCTTGTGATGGTCAACTCCATCCGAAGCCACCTGCGCGACCTTTTTGTGGCCCCCGCAAACAGCATACGCTTCCTACGGGCGAAGTCCCCACTCCTGCTCGCGATTCTCAAACTCCCCATGTCCAAACAAGTCACCTACCACTCGGTGATCGGTGACCAAGGCAAAGGTGACACGCCGCACAGCTCGGATGGAGTCGTGCCCTACTGGAGTTCGCACCTGCCCAACGCAAAATCCGAAAAAATCGTCCCGTCTGGCCACGGAGCCAACGAAGATCCTGACGGAATCGAAGAAATACGCCGCATTCTCCGATTGCACCTCATCGACAAGGCGAACCCCTGAGGTTTCCCAAATGAAGGCTCAGCCTTCTTGGGTTTAGTTGATCACTTCAAATCGGCTGGCAGAAGGGGTTGCAGGGCTTTGACATCCTGAACTGAGGCTTTGTCGCAGACGAGGATTGCGTCTGGAGTTTCCACAACGACGAGGTTGTCAACGCCACAGAGGGCGATGAGGCGACCATTGGAGACGGCAATATTATCGCGCGAGGCGTGTTGGACGACGGGACCGCGTTTGCAGTTTCCTTCCGCGTCGGGCGGAATGTGAGAAGGCAGGGCCGTCCAAGCTCCCACATCATCCCAGTCGAAGTTGGCCAGCACAGTGGCGATACTTTTCGCATTTTCCATGATGGCATAATCCACGGAAATTTTCGGCAGGGAGGCGAATCGTGTTGCGAGGTGCGAGGGGAGATCATCGAGGGATCGCATGGATTCGATGAAGTCAGCGAGCGGGGGCAACTGACGCCGCGCCTCGTCAAGGAACGCGGAGGTGCGCCAGATGAAAATGCCGCTGTTCCAGAGGAAATTTCCAGCGGCAATGTATTCGCGGGCTTTGTCGAGTTCCGGCTTCTCCACAAAGCGCCGCAAAGTGTGAATGGAACTGCCTTGCGGTCCCTGAGGGAGAGGCTCTGAGGTTTCCAGATATCCGTAGCCGGTTGCCGGAAACGCAGGGGGAATGCCTAGCGTGGCAATAGTGCCCGTGCGGTAGGCGAGGTCCACCGCATCGCTCAAGCAGGAGCGGAATTTTGCGGTATCATGGATCATGGCATCCGCCGGAAGAACGATGCACACAGAGTCCGGGTCCAGCGCACGGGCGACGGCGGTCGCAAGAGCGCAGGCAGGCGCCGTGTCGCGTTTAGCAGGTTCAGCGATGATGTTTTTCTCGGCTAAAAAGGGAACGGCCGCTTTTGTGGATTCAAGTTGAGCAGCGTTGGTCAGAATAAAGGTGTTCTCCAAGGAAACGAGCCCCTCCAGCCTTCTCACGGTGGTTTCAAGCAGCGTGCGGTCATCAAGCAGGCGCAGAAGGTGCTTGGGAGTGCTCTGGCGGCTCATAGGCCAGAACCGCTCACCGCTGCCGCCGGCCATAACAAAGGCGAAAATCTTAGCGGAATTCATAACGGAGATGATGTCCGGAGAGACTGGAGGCGTCAATTGGCCTTCTTTGCAGCCGAGAGGGGCGAAACGAGTGCCTCCTCTTGTCGTGTCAGGCTACCAAAAGAGATCGTTTTGATGATGCCCTGCGCCTCCTCGACTTGGCCATTGGCAGCAAGGATGGTAGCGTAAACCGCTTTTTGGTGTGGCAGGAGGGCACCAACCTGAATCGAAGGCTCCACATCCTTCAGCTCAAAAAGAGCCTTCACTTTTGAGCCTGATTTCAAAAGCCCCAGTGCATAAGTCAGGCGAAAAGAGGCGTTCTCTGGATTTTTTCTTGAACGCGCTTCCAGCGCCTCGAGCGGAACGGCTTCACCCAAAATGAGACGAGTGTAACCGGCGCGATCTTTTATAGTTTCTTCATTCGCGATGATTAGAGATTTCATTGCCTGCTGGTAAAATTCCAGCATGAGCGTCGAGTCACGATATTGGCGGGCTATGGGAATGAGCGTTTGCACCGCCTTGAATGCCCAATTTTGGTCGTTCAAAAGCGCGGGCATTTCCTGATAGAGAACCTTCCATTCCCCAACGCGAATGAGACTGATGAGGAGTTCCAAAAAAACATCAGGACGGTCCCGGTTTTTCGACAGAACAGCGCTCCATAGCTCTCGGGACTTGGCTGGATTACCCTTAATCCCGGCAATTGTGGCCTCGAGGGCCTGCGTCCGGTAGGCGGGCAAGGGATTCGCAGGATCAGCCAGCGCATTGTCTATGGTGTTCCATTGCTTCAGAAGAATGGTCGCCTCTATCCACATCTCAAATGTTTTCGGGCTTGCGATGGCATCGGGCAAAGGCAAGGCGGCCTGTGCTAGCGTAGGCTCTTGAACATCAATCAACCAATCCACTGCGGGAAGGCGATCCATCGGCGGTAATGCCAACAGCCTTTTGACAAGGCCTTGAAGAATCGGTGAACGAGAGTCTGGTTGCAAATCCAGCTGAAGCTTGTCGGCAAATAGCAAGGACGCCTGATCGGAGGCCGGGTGCCTTCGAATGATTTGAATAAGACCAAGTGCATCATCTGTCTCTAAGCTCCCCGAGGAAATTGTATTCGCACAAAGCTCCAGCGATTTTCGACTGGGATTCAGCTTCGTGATTTGATCCAGGACACGAACCAATTCCGCCGATCGCTTTGGCTTGGACTGGGGTTGGGAGAGAAGAAATTCATAAAAAGCCATGAGGGTCTCCAGATTCTCAGATTTGGAGAGCGCGGAGCGCAGTTCCAACTCCTGAGCCGCTAAGTCGCCCATCTTACCATTGATTGAAGCTCTAAGGAGGTGCGGAAAAACCGAATCCTTCCACTTTAGGCTCAATAAATTCGCAACATCCCAGCCAACAACCAACCGGCCATATTTCACAGCTGCAAGAGCGAGATTCATGGCATCCTCGCGCGTCGCTTTTGGAGAAAGAACCACTTCTTCTTTAACTCCTAAAAATCTGTCACCGCTGCGAAGCACATCCCCACCCCCATCAAAAAAAGCTCCTGCATCGGAAGAAGCGTCAACAAGTTGAATTTCACTAGGCAGGATACTTCCCTCAAGCGCAACGAAGCGGTAATACTCCAGCGCCCGCGAATCCCCCTGAGCATCCAACAGGCGCGCCATGAGCCGACACGAAGCAATGTGATCAGGCACTAGAAAAAGCGCCTTTTGAACATTCATGAGCGCCTCGTCATTTTTATTTTGAGAAAGAAGCCTTGCCGCTGCTTTTTGATACTGAGTAGCGCGGTATTCATCCACCATGCTGTGGGCGAAGTTCCACAAAAAATGGACCGAAAAAACAGCCAAGACCGCGATTGTGAGCCTCGAAAACCAATACCAATTTATTCCAAAATTAGGTCGCAGTCTTCGTTGGTAGAAAACCGGTCTCACAGATCATTTAGACCTTCACCCGGACAGCCCGGGTTTTATCGAGTTTGAGAACTCCCTCGGCATCTGCCGGCAACTGCGCCTTGGGGTCGGTGACTTTTTCGCCCCTCCACTGAATGCTGCCGCCTTCGATGAGGCGGCGGGCATCGGATCGGGAGCGCGTGGTTTGAAAACAGGAGGCAAACGCTTCGACCACGATACTCGGAAAATCCCGCGCCCCGGCGGGGATGAAGACAGGCAGGTCGGCGGCTTCGAGATCGCGGGAACTGAAGCGGGTATTGAATTCCTCGAGCGCTTTATTGCTGGCTTCCTCGCTGTGAAAACGAGCTGTGATGCGGCGTGCCAGCGATTTTTTGGCATCCATCGGATGCAACTCCGCTGGCAGCTTCTCGTGGAGCAGAACATCGTAATAACGGGCCATCAATTCATCACTGATGCTCATGATTTTCCCAAACATGTCAGTCGGGGCGTCGGTGAGAGCGATGTAGTTTCCGAGGCTCTTGCTCATCTTCTGGTGGCCGTCCAAGCCTTCGAGAATCGGCATGACCATGGCGACCTGCTGCGGCAGGCCCTCCTCGCGTTGGAGGTCGCGGCCAACCATGATGTTGAAAAGCTGGTCGGTGCCGCCGAGTTCGACATCGGCCTTGATCATGACGGAGTCCCAGCCCTGCATGATGGGGTATTGGATTTCGTGGGCTCGGATGGGCAACCCCTTGTCGAGGCGGTCGCGGAAGTCCTCACGAACGAGCATTTGCTGGAGAGTGACGCGGCTGTTGAGCTTAATGACCTCCTCGAAGCTCATGCCCTCGAACCACTCGCCGTTGAAAACGATCTTCGCCCGCTCGCGGTCGAGGATTTTGAATGCCTGCTCCTGAAAACTCTTCGCATTCGACATGACCTGATCGTGGGTCAGTTGGGGCCGTGTCACCGAGCGTCCACTCGGGTCGCCGATCATCGCTGTGAAGTCGCCGATGATGAGAATGGCTTCGTGTCCAGCATCCTGAAAATCCCGCAACTTCGATAGGGCGATGCTGTGGCCGAGATGAATATCCGGCGCGGTGGGGTCAACGCCCAGCTTCACGCGGAGCGGGCGGCCGAGTTTCAGTTTTGCCTCCAGTTCTTCGAGGCTGAGGACTTTGGCGGCACCGCGGGTAAGGAAATCGATATCGGACATGGTAAAAATAGGTCAACGGGGTTTGTTCAACAACTCGCGCACATCGTCAATTGTCATTTCTTTTTTCACCCTGTCGGAAATCTGCTGCATGGCACCCTGGGCCTCGCCTTGAACGAGAAAAGACTGCAAGGGAACTTGCGGTTTCGATGAATTGGCGCTTCGAGAAGAGGCGGCATAGGAGGTCACCGCGGCGGGTTTGACCGAATAGGCCTTCGAGAGTTCGGCACCGCCGCGAGGCGACAAGGATGCGGACTTGGCATCGTAGGTCAGTTGACCGAACCATGGGTTTTTTATCCCAAGAAAAGAACGCGAACCCTGAAATTCTTTCAGATTGCGGGACTGGGGCGTTCCATAGGTTTTATCCGAAACCGGGGAACCCTGAATTTTGAGGCCTGCCGCTCCTTGGTAGGATTTGGATTGGAGGGGACTTCCCAGCTCCATGTCGGGACGATTAATGCGTTCGAGAAGCTTCTTTTCCTGCTGCTGTGCAGGAAGGGAAGCCGGAACAAGCAGTAAAATCAGGGCAAACTTGGGGAGGAGGTCTTTCAATCGAAAGGGGAGGGATTTTAAGATTTATCGGGGATTTACAGGCAGGCTGACGGAGTGATCGGGCTGGGTTTTTAAAGCGGCTTCGACAGTGTATGCTTGCCCGGCTCGCAGTTCGCGTGTGGAAATTTTTTCCTGATACTCGATACGCTCGCGGGGGTTGATGACGACAATCCCCTCGTCTCTCTGGAATCCGCGATCGTCCGACCAACGCTCGACAACGGCACCGGATGCGTTTCTCGCCAGAATCTCGATATGCTGCGTGGTCGGGAACTCCAGCCTCGTCATCTCTTTCGAATTGTTCCGCACAGTGTAAGTGACGCCCAATTCGCGCTGATTTTGCAAAACCGGATCTTGGGAATTTACTGCGAGCGAGGCCGACTCAGAAGCCTCTTGGGCACTGCCCAAGCGTATTGGCGGGATCAAGCCAGTGAAAAAGCTGCCAATTTGTCCGAAAGTGGAGTCGGGGCCTTCTTTCACACGGGGATATCCAGTCGCAGGCGAATTCCTGATTTCCGTTTGAATCGCTTCCTCCGCCCGTGCTCCCCCTGAAACAAAAAACGGGGTCGACTCATCCGGAGGTGTATCGGCAAAGGCAGATGATCCATCCTGAGCTTGAACAAAAATCATTGGAGCAAGGAGGAGAAGAGCAACGAGGCGATTCATGATCTTATCCGTAAACAAGCAAGCGCGCGGTTGCAAATCCTATCAATCCGAATACCTTCACGCCGCCCATGGCGGGCTTGCCTCCATTTATGAAAATACCCGGCATTTTGTTGATCCTCGTGGCGACTCTGCTCCCAAGCCTCCTCTTTGCGGGGGGCAAAAAATCTCCAACATTGACGATCCGTCTGCATGGCGAGGGCACCGCCAGTGATGGGCCATCTTTTTCCAGCGAAGTCCAACTCAACAACCCGCCCGTAAAAATTTTCATGCGCAATGTGCCGGTGACGAGTGAGCGCGACATCAAAGCCTTCTTCCCGTTTCCTGGAAATGATGGGCAGGTCGGAGCCTATTTCCGCCTCGACGCCCATGGAGCGAACAAGCTCCAGCAATTCACCGTGGAGGATAAGGGACGCACCGCGATCGTCCTGATCAACGGCCGTATTGTGGCAAACATGAAGATCAACTCCGCAGTGAATGATGGCATTCTCTTTGTCCCAGGCGGCATCCAGCCCGAAGAAATCCTGCTCCTGCAAAAACAATTCCCGATTATCGGAAGGGAATCCGAATTCGGGAAAAAGCCACGCCGCCCGGCGAAAGAAGAAACCGTGCCATGATCTCGCGATTCATCCTCACTCTATTTGCTGCCACCACTCCACTCTGCGCCGCGCTTTTCGATTGGCCTACGGAGAACAAGGCCCTCCTAGAAGGCCGACCACAGGACTTCTACATGTATGTGGATCGGAACTTCGAGGGCGTCGAAACGAAGCCCTGGGAAGGCGGTTCCTATGGCTATGTGCGCGGTCCTAAGCGCGTGGGGGCGGAAATCGTCTATGGCACACTGCATGAGGGCATCGACATCGCCCCCGTGCACCGCGACGCGGCGGGCAACCCTCTCGACGACGTGAAATCCTGCGCCGCAGGAACCGTCGTCCATGTGAGCCATGAAGCAGGAGCCTCGAACTACGGCCGCTATGTTGTGATCCGCCACCTCATCGAAGGCAGCCCGATTTACACACTCTATGCCCACCTCAGCACCATCTCCGCCCAAGCTGGCCAGAAAGTCGCCCAAGGCGAAGTGATCGGAAAAATGGGCTTCACAGGAGCTGGCATCAACCGCGAGCGAGCCCACCTCCACTTGGAAATCGCTGTCCTGCTGAACGAGGACTTCGAAACCTGGTATCACCGCTACTTTTCAGGCTCCCCCAACAAACACGGCATCTACCATGGATTCAATCTGGTCGGCATGGAGCCCGCAGCCATCCTCCTGGAATCAGCAAAAAATCCCGCATTCAGCCTCAAGGAGCACATCCGCAACCAAGATGTAGCCTATCAAATCACCATCCCCGACTCGCCGAATCTTTCCATCATCCGCAACTACCCATGGATCGTTCCCGATGGCGAGCCCGCCTCACCGCGCGGTTGGACAGTTTCCTTCACCCAATACGGCGTCCCGGTAAAAGCCGTTGCAGCCAACCAACCACCCTTGGAACCTCGACTCGAGTGGGTGAAGGAGACGCCCTACGCCTACCATGCCGCCACCCGGGGCATCATAGCCGGATCCAAAGGCTCGCCCCGCCTGACCGACTCAGGGCACCGTTTTGTAGAACTGATCAGCGGCACGCGCTGAAGGAGACTAAAAAACCGGATCGAGTCTCCACTCGAAGCCCGAGCGGAAGGAGTCTATCGGAAAAATTCCTGCTCCGGGTGCGAAGTCCATACTCTCGCTGAACTTCACGCCATTTCGCCAGACGGAGTCCGCTTCTATTCGGGAACTCACGACGCGGTGGACTCCCTCTCGAGAATCCTCGTAGAGCTTCATATCGAGCGGTGCCATGCCGTCAGTTACCGCCGGAGACCAGCCTTTCTCGACCGCGAGAAAAAGATCCTGCGGCGATTGGCCCAGATCCTCGCTGGATGAGAGAATCCATTTGCACTCGCTCAAAGGGCCAAATGCAAAGGCGTGTATCAATTGATTCGCAAACCAGCCCTCGCCTTCGACAAGGAGGAAGGGATTCCATGGATCATCAGCCAGGAAAAACAGTTCGCCAGATTCGATAAAGAAGCCTCCTGCATCGATACCCGACAACAGAACATGCCCGACAGGCAGCGGTTGGCCTGCGGTTCCAAGCAAGCGCAAATCAGGCGCAAGGAAGGCACTGAACTTGCCTCCTCGCACTTCGACGCCAGAACCGCCGTCGATTTTTACATTCAGAAGCCAATCCGCCGAAGGCGTGAGCTTTGAGAGAATCCGGGCTGCCGATGGGAAATTCGGAACCGATGCCAGCTTTTGTGAAAGCAATGCTTGGAGCGAAAATGCGCCATGAATCAGGGAGCCTTCGAATCCGATCCTTCCAGACAACGCACCACCTTCCTGACTACCCACAGCTTGGAGTTCGCCCGTGGCCAGAAGCGCCAAAGCGGCATGGCTCGCCAGAGGAACACGATCCGCCCGCCAACGCAGGTCCCACTTGGGCTTCCATGGCTCAGCAAACTCGCAACTTCCCTCCATAGCAAAGCGCCCCCGCCCAACCTCTCCCTCGATATTTTGAAACAAGAGAACCCCATCAACCACGGCAATCTTGCCGTGCAGAGCCTCCACACCCGCAGCCAATCCCTCGAAACCAAAACTTGTCCCGCGCACCTCGGCCTCGCCCGTAACTTTCAACGAATCACTCGTATTAATGATCTTCGCGTGCCCCGAAATCTCGCCGCGAAGTTTGTGCAGAAAAGGAAGGATCGGCCGGGCCAGCGCGAGATCCAAGCGGGGCATTTCGACATCGGCTTGAAAGGGAGCTTGGGAGTCGATCCAACGCAGTGTTCCCTCCTTGTCCTGCGAGAGGCCGAGCGGGAAAGTGGCTTTGAAAACAGCCGGAGCCATGCCTGCGGACTCGACTTTGCCATTGAGGGTCGCATCGCCCGCCTGGGTTTTCAGATCAATCTCGACGGTGGATGGCGGAACATTACCACCGCCAAATGCGACCTCGCGCCCCTTGACGAGGGCATTGAAATTCGGCCGTGAGGGCGGCCCGGAAGCCTCCAACTGCATTTTCACGAGGCCGCTGAGAGGCCGATCCTGCCCTGCGAGCCGCAGCAGATCGCGCAAGTCGATTTCCGCCGGAGTAGTGGCCCGCACATACATGTCCCCGCTCTGAAGCACCGCAGCTTTCCAATCCGCACCGCGCAGAATTGCGAGCGCATCCACCGGCAAGAAGGCGGAACCCGACAGCAAAGGTTTGGAGGCACCGGTCAACTCCAAGCCTTCAAGTGTCAGGCCCGTGGATGAAACAGTCGCCCTGGTTCGCAGATGCGTATTGCCGTTTTCCAGATCAAGGTCCGAAAAATACAGGCTCTCCGGCGAATAAAAACCAACGAAATGCCCGGTCAATCCCGCCGGAGTTAGCGACGAGGCAAATCGCGATAAATCGACATCGAACTCACCCGAATGCGCGTTGGCAACGCCTTTGCCTTTCCAGCGGATTCCCATCGCGCCGCCGGATACAGCGCCGCTGCCCTTGTCGTAAAACGGACGCAGATAGGTGGCCACTTCCGCGAGGGTCGCATTCAACTCCGCGGAGTAGGCGTGGGGCGCGGCGAGGTCCACCGTGCCTTTGGCATTGAGTGCATCCTTGCCCGAGACCATTTCGCAGCGGACGAGATCGATCTGTTTTTTCCTAAAAAGAAGTTCGAGGTTCATGCGCTCCACTGGCACAGATTGGTAGACGACGCCGGTGGCGCGAATGCCCAGGAATCCATCCAGCGAGCCAGGCCGTCCACTCACAGAGCCCTCTGCAGTGAGTTGACCAGATGTTTGGCCCAGCGGGCCACCGAGCAAACCTGCCAACGAATCGAGTTCCTTGATATTCGCTCGGATGTTCGCAAGGAATGGCGACTCCGAAATCTTGCTCCAGCCCTCGGCAAGCGAGATTTCCCCGTTCACCGTTACCTTGTTCTCCTTTTGACGCAGGTCGAAATTCGAAATGAGCAGGCGGCGATGAATGAGGCTGGCTCCGATTTCCAGAGAGTCCCAACCGCGGTCATTCCAGCGAAAATCCTTTGCCAAAACCCGCAGCGAGGACTCAGCATCCACCGGTCGCTCGGCATCGCCCCGGAATGTGAAGCGCCCTTCTGCCAGCGTCCCCCTCGCCTTTCCACTCAAATCCAGTAAGGCAGGAAGATCATCGACAGCGATATTCGAACCGAAGGCGGCGATATCCCAGACCTTGCCGCGAGGCCCCTTGCTCAGATTGACATCACCTCTCAACGCGCCGCCAAAAACGCGGGCACTGAAAGACAGGGATGGACCGGACAACGAGCCCAGACGCAATGAGACATCGCTGAGGGTGATTCCAGGCACCAAATCCAGGCCGGCCAGACTCGCATTTCCCTGCTCCCATGTTGTCGGCGCGGTGAATGGACCGAACACCTTGTTAAACTTCCCAGCCTGCACCGTGAGAGTCTCCAGACGAATGCGACCATGCGCTTCGGAGTTCAGAGACAGATCCAAACCATCGAGAACATGGCGGAAATTTTCGCCCAGCACCTCCGCCGATCCATTCCGGATTTCGATGAGGGAAGGCCAAGCCCCGCCGGGCGCGAAAAGCCCGACCACACTGGCGGCGTCATCAAATCCCGCCTGATCGCGCGGCACGGACTTCTCAGGGCGCCGCAAATCCACCACGACATTCATTCCCTCAGCAGACACCGAGTGAACCCAGTGTCTCCAACCCGAGAGGAAACGGCCTGGCCCGCTCCACACGATCTCAAGGCGTTCCATGTGAACTATCGGCCCTCCGCGCCCCTTTTCGGTCGGGCGAATCGAGACGCCCTCGATCACAACGGGAGCAAACGCAGCCGCACGCAGCGAATCCGCACGAAAAACCAACCCCTGCCGAGCCATGCCCCGCTCGACAAATTGCCGCACGACAAAAGACAAAAACGGCCCCTGCCCCACCAGCATGAGGGTCACGACTGCAGCAGCGACAAGCCAAAATCTCGTCGATTGATAGAATTTCCTACTCCGTCCGTTCTTCATTGAATGTCTCAACCTACACTGGCCGATTTTTCGAATCCAGCCCACCCTTTAGACGCTCGGTCAAACAATCCAGGCAAGGCGCCCCATCAAAACGCAAATAGCCGTGGAACAAACCATCCAAACCAGACAGATATGAGGAACCAGGCACCGAGGTTAAGCAGGAAGCCCGCGCGGAGCATCTGAGGCAGTGTCACATAGCCTGAACCGTAAACAATCGCATTGGGCGGAGTTGAAACGGGCATCATAAATCCGCAACTACTCGCCAAGGTCAACGCCATGGAGAGGGCGACGGGGGAGTAACCGAGTCCCACAGCCAGAGCGCTGGCGACGGGTAGAAATGCCGCTGTGGTTGCGGTGTTGCTGGTAAACTCAGCCAGACCAATGGTCACGATGGATGTCACCGCAAGCAACACAGAGGGTGGGAAATGACCCACATGGGCACCAAGGCCACCGATCCATGTAGCGAGACCGCTGGATTGCATCGCCGCCGCGAGACTCAGCCCACCACCGATCAGAAGAAGCACATCGATGGGAATTTTTTTCAAGGTTTCCGCCTTGAGAACAGGCCCTCCACCTGGGGAACCACTTGGTAGAAAAAAGAGCGCTAATCCGCCTGCCATGGCTATGCCCGCATCGGAAAGCCACGGCAGACGCGTTTCAAGGAATCCCCGCACAATCCAAAGGACGGCTGAAATGGCAAATACTACGATAACTCCGATGCCGCCAAAGCCGAGGGGCGGAAGTTTTTCTCGCTCCAGAAAGTTCTCCCCCACAGCCATCCGACCGCCGAGACGAAAAACCCCGCGAGTTAGGATAATCCACGCCGAGATCAGCAAGATGAAAGAGATCGGCAGGGTTATTGCCATCCACAGCGGAAAGCTAATTGCGATGCCGTAGGATTCCTCCATAAACCCTGCAAAAATGGCATTCGAAGGCGTTCCCACAAGCGTCGCCATGCCACCGATACTGCTTCCATAGGCGACAGATAAAACCAACGCGGCTGCGAAGTTTTTTTCACTCCCCTCGCGAAAGAGGCTGATGGCCGATACAGCAATCGGAAGCATGATGAGGGCGACCGCCGTATTACTGATCCACATGGAAAGCAGGGCGGATGCCAGAAGGAAGGCGCCTAGGATCGACGATTGGCGCGTGCCGGCGAGCCGCAGGAGGAAGAACGCCAATCTGGTATGGAGATGGCAACTCTGCATCCCTTGCGCGATGAGCATACCGCCTAAAAATAAAAAGATCACGGGATTGGCAAAAGGCGCGGCCGCACCTGCCATTCCGCAGATGCCGAGCATGGGAAAAAACACCAGCGGCAACATAGCCGTAACGGCGAAAGGAATCGCCTCCGAGACCCACAGCGAAGCCATGAGAACCGCAACGCCCAAGGTGTGCCAACCAGCGAGCGGCAACCCGGCAGGCGCAGGCACGATCAGGACATAAATAAGACCCACCGCTCCGATTGAAGAAACGATACACTTCAGCCATGCAGCTGTATTCATAGAATCAATTTCCCTGCGTGCCCGTGGCAATCAAACCAAATTCGGAAGAGCTCTCTGAAGGCTTTGGCTGCTGAAGAATCAAGGCTCGCGGCGGAGTCACGGCTTGGTTACAAGATTTTCCCATGTCTGAGAGCTTGAAAAAACGCGTCATCGTCCTTTGCAGTGGGGGCATGGATTCTGTCGTGGCGCTGCACGCGGCAGCGAGAGAGCACGAAGTGGTTGCGGCGCTGAGTTTCCACTACGGATCGAAGCACAACGACCGGGAGATTCCTTTTGCTGCTTACCATGCGGACCTGTTGGGAACAGCGCACCTCACGATTCCGCTGGATTTCATGGGGAGCCTCTTTGAATCCCACCTCCTCAAATCAGGCGCCTCAATCCCCAAGGGGCACTATGAAGAGGAAACGATGAAGCAGACTGTGGTGCCGTTCCGAAATGGCATCATGCTCGCCGTGGCGGCAGGTCTTGCGGAGAGTCGGCACGCGACGGGAGTCGTAATTGCAGCGCACTCCGGCGACCATGCGATTTACCCAGACTGCCGCGAGGGCTTCATGCAGGCGATGGGCGATGCGATTCGTCTGGGAACCTACGCGGATGTCGAGTTGCTGCGACCGTTCATTTCGATGACGAAATCCGAAATCGCCAGGCGGGGACATGAACTGGGCGTGGATTTTTCGCAGACTTGGTCCTGCTATGTCGGAGGCGAAACACATTGCGGCGAGTGCGGAACCTGCGTCGAGCGCCGCGAGGCCTTCCAGTTGGCGGGCTTGAAGGATCCGACGCAATACCTCAGCAACGCCCCGCTGCCTCCGAAACCGCTCTGACGCCATGCGAATCTCCGAGATTTTCTATTCGATCCAAGGCGAGGGCGAACTCACCGGCGTGCCGACGGTTTTCATCCGCACTTCGGGATGCAATCTGCGTTGCCGCTGGTGCGACACGCCATATGCCTCTTGGAAGCCTGAGGGCGAGGAGATGTCCATCGAGGACATCATCAAAGAAGTAAAAAAACATCCCGCCCGTCACTGCGTTCTCACAGGCGGCGAACCGATGATTGCGCGAGGAATCAAAGAACTCGCTGCCGCACTCCGAGCGGAAGGTCTCCACATAACCATCGAAACCGCAGGCACCATGTCTCCCGAGGGAATCGCCTGCGACCTCGCCTCCCTGAGCCCAAAACTTTCCAATTCCACACCCAGTCCCAACCAGATCGATCAAGCCTGGATTCAGCGGCACGAGCAAACACGCCTGCGCCCCGAGATTCTGCGAGCTTGGCTGGAGGCCGGAAATTACCAACTCAAGTTCGTTTACACCCAAACCTCAGACTTGATCGAAATCGATGCGCTGATCGAGTCCGTCGGAATCCTCGTGCCAGCATCAAAAGTCCTCCTGATGCCAGAGGGAACCGATGAAGCACACATCGCCTCACGCCAAATGGAACTCGTGAGCCTGTGCACGAAGCGAGGCAACCGTTACTGCGACAGATTGCACATTAGGCTGTTCGGAAACACGAAAGGCACTTGATCAGAAGGTCGCGGGGTTCTCGGGCTAAGCTTCCCGAGGAAACTTTTGCACTCCTTCATGCGTCCTAGAGTGCCCCCATTTGATCACAAAATTTTTTTAGAATTTTTTCCAATCCCCCAGCGGATGTCCGACCGGGGTTGATAGAATCTCCCTCGAAATGACTACCAAAATTCTTTCCGCCATTAGAGCAACCGTGCGTTGCATTCGTCCGCAGACTCAATTCCCAAGACGCTTTGCACGGCAGAGTGAGTTTTCTTTTTGAGTCATGCACACCAACGCCTATGGAAAACCGATTCGGGACCCCGAGTTGCTTCGCCGCATCGAAAAAGCCCAGGCCGAACAGTGCCTGAACGACCCTGAAGGAGCACTCCATGATCCCATCGAGGACGCACCGGACATCAGGCCAATCGTAAGGCAAGTCGAGCGCCGAGCCGAAAAAGAGTCACCAATCCAAGGTGATTGGGAACGAGCGAAAAAAGAAATATGTCAAGAGACTCGATGAGAATTGAGATTCT
>JBIIPZ010000056.1:0-15143 GCA_044342325.1 Terrimicrobiaceae bacterium | reverse complement strand
AAAACTTTCGGCGACTTCTTGGATTTTCATTCCCATGCTCATGCCAAAAGGGAATGGAGTTGTCTAACTATTTTTCACTCGTCCAAGACACAGGGCGCATGAAGGCTTTTCAGGTGAAATGTCTCTGGGGATTTGGTTAAGGCCGCAGGCTGATTATCGGTGCGTTCTCCTGTGTATTCGACCCTCACGCTTGCCTCTCAGAGCCTGAACGGCGAAAAAGAATACCTGTGCTTGCCTACTATATTCACGATCTCAGCCCGTTTTTGATTCAGTTCAGCGAGACTATGGGGCTTCGCTGGTATGGCTTGGCTTATGTGTTGGCGTTTGCCTCGGCGTATGGCATTTGCCTGCACCTGGCACGGCGAGGTTACAGCGATATTCCGGCGAGGGATATTGGCGACTTCATCACCGGCACGGCGCTTTTTGGGGTTATTCTGGGTGGGCGGCTGGGATACATGCTTTTTTACGATTGGGAAAATTTCCTGGGGAACCCTCTGCTTTTTTTCAAATTCTGGGATGGGGGCATGTCGAGCCACGGGGGAATCCTAGGCATCGTGGTTTTTACTTGGATTTATTCGCGGCGGAAAAAGATTTCCTGGTTGAACATCGGGGACAACACGGTGGTTGCTGCGCCTGTGGGGCTCTTCCTCGGGCGGTGTGCGAATTTCATCAATGGCGAACTCTACGGGCGAGCGACATCGGTGCCATGGGCGGTTCAATTTCCAAAGGAACTCTACGAGGCCGCGCCGGAGACGGCGCGCGAGGTCTTACTTGAGGCATCGCAGATCGATCCCGCTTTCACAAACATCCCCGCCGTGGTCGAAAACGCCGGAGCATCGCCTGAGTTGCACACTCTTCTGGGCAAGGTTCTGACGCCGCGACATCCCTCGCAGATTTACGAGGCTTTTCTGGAAGGCGCGGTGCTGTTTGCCATTCTTTGGATTTTGCGAACACGCTTCCGCCTGCCTGATGGAATCCTGACGGGTGTGTTTTTCATCGCCTACGCTCTGTTGCGGATTGCTGGGGAGTTTTTTCGGGAGCCGGACGCTCCGCTGACTCTCATGCTGACACGAGGACAATTTCTCTCCCTGTTCCTGATTTTGATCGGCGTGGCATTCCTTGTTGCCGCAAGAATCCGGCCGACTTGGGCGCCAAAGTTCCGCGCATGAAAAAAACCGCCCTTTTCGGACTGCCCATTCTGGTCCTCCTTGTAGTCGCCATGTCACAAATTCCCGCATTCAAATCGACGCCCAGCCCGGCGGCCACTTTTGATGAGGCGTTGGCGAAATTTGAAACCCTTCACCGGGAGGATTCATTGCACCCACTGCGTCCAGAGGGGGCCAGTCGCCTTTTTCATCATGGACATAAAACCGAGCGCGTCTTTGTGCTTTTGCATGGCCTCACCAACTGCCCGGAGCAATTTGTGCCGCTTGCCAAAATCCTTCACGCAAAAGGTGCGAATGTGGTGGTTCCTCGTGCGCGCCTCGCGGGTTTTGCAGACCGGCTCAACAATGACCAAGGTCACCAAACCGCGCAGGATCTGATCGACCAGGCCGCCATGGGACTCGATATCGCGGGCGGTCTCGGCGACAGGATCACACTCATCGGCCTCTCAGGGAGCGCCGTGGCGGCGGGTTGGATGGCTCAGAACAGGGATGGCATCGGCGATGTCATGCTCATCGCACCGTTCTTCGGCATGTATGGTGTGAAGCCATCGATCATCGATGCGACGGCCGCGACGCTTTCGAAGCTGCCGAATTTCTATCAATGGTGGGATGCCTCGAAAAAAGACAATCTACCGGGTCCGCTCTACGCCTACCCCCGCTTCGGGACCCACTGCATGGCGGACACGATCCAGCTCTCGCGGGATGTGAGGACGAACCTCGACTCGCGCCCACTTTTTGCCAAGAGGCTCATTTTTTTAACAACGGCCAGCGACCGGGGAGCCAACAACCAGCTGACAAACGAAATCGCATCGCAACTTAAAGCCCACGAAGGCGAGAGGGTCATCACCTACGAATTTCCGGAGTCCCTCGGCATCCCGCACGACATGATCGACCCCGCTCAACCGGGCGCAAACACGGATCTCAGCTACTCGAAAATTCTCGAACTCGTCGAAATGTAGCTCCGCGAATTCCGCAGGCGTGCGGATTTTTGCTGGAATGAAGGCGCAGGCAGTCGCAAAGTATAGATCATGCAAATTCACATCACTCCGCGAAACATCACCCTCACCGGCGCCATCCATGAATTTGTGGCGGAAAAAGTCAGCCACCTCGAAGGCCACGGTGAAACGATCCTCGCAGCACACATCGTTCTTCTTCACAACCACGACCGCAAGAAGCCTTATATCGTCAAGGTTCACCTCGCACTCAGTGGACCCGACATCCACGCTGAGGATGCGGAAGCCGATCTCTACGTGGCCATCGACAAGGTCGTCGACAAGCTTTCGCGCCAGATCAGCAAACTCAAAACCAAGAAAAAGGAACACGACAAGCATCGCATCCAACAAAAACGCGAGGCTGAAAAACGCGGCTACAAGCGGCCTTAAAGTCGCGTGGAGGACTACAAGGTCAAACTTGATGTATTCGAGGGTCCGCTCGATCTGTTGCTCTACCTCATCAAACGCGATGAGGTGGATATCTACGACATTTCGATCGAGCGGATCACCAAGCAATACATGGCCTACATCGAGGCCTTCCAGGTTCTGAACATCGAGCTGGCCGGCGAGTTCATCGTCATGGCCGCAAACCTCCTCTACATCAAAAGCCGCACACTCCTCCCCGTCGACCAGCAGATGGCCGAGGAGGACGCCGAGGAGGATGATCCCCGCTTCGAACTCATCCGGCAGCTGATCGAGTATAAAAAATTCAAGGAGGCAGCCGCGCTGCTTCGCGACAACGAAACGGCCCAGTTGAACCTCTTTGCCCGCGTGCCCGTGACGCCGGACCTCGCCCCAGCCGAGAATCTGCTTGTGGAAGAGGTCGGCATTTTCGATCTGATCCACGCCTTTCAAAAAATCCTCAAGCGGCTCGAAAAAAAGCCCGAGGATCTCCGCGAAATTTTCGCGGAAAATTTCACCGTCTCCGACAAGATCGAGCATGTCCTGCGCATCACCCAGGAAGGCATACCCCTCCGGTTTGAAGAACTCTTTGCCGATGCGGCCACCCGCACGGAGATCGTGGTAACCTTTCTCGCTATGCTCGAACTCATCCGCCTCAAACAACTCCGCGTGCGACAGGAGGGAGTGTGTGGCGAAATCTGGATCGACCGCGTGAGCAATGCCCAACCCACTTTTGTATGAGCGACGAATCCCCAAGCCCCGCCCCCCTCTTCCCGCTTCACCGAATTGTTGAGGCCATTCTTTTTGCGTCTCAAAAACCCGTCTCCGCAAAGGAACTCAGCTCTATTTTCAAAGGCGCAGCCGAGGCGGCAAAAGAAAATCCCGACATCGAGGCCTTCGCCAAGGTGAAGGCGCCTCAGATTCAAGAGGCGATCCATAAACTCGAACTCGATTACTCCGAGACGGGCCGTTCCTTTGAAGTCAGGGAAAGCGCGGCCGGTTGGCAACTCGTGACGCGCGGCGACTATGCGCCCTGGCTGCGCCAGCTTTTCCCGGAAAACCGCCAAGCCCGCCTCAGCGCTCCCTCCATGGAGACACTCGCTATTATCGCCTACCGGCAACCAATCACCCGCGCTGATATGGAAGCCGTGCGCGGCGTCGCTGTGGATGGTGTGATGCAGACCCTTCTCGACCGCAACCTCGTGCGAATCGCTGGGCGCTCTGAAATCGCAGGACGCCCCCTCCTCTACGAGACCACTCAGTATTTCATGGACCACTTCGGGCTAAAAAATCTGGATGATCTTCCCAATGCCTCCGAACTCCGCCGCATCGCCCTTCCCAAGGCGAATCCACCGGAAGAGCCTCCTGCCGAGGCGCAACCTGCAGCTGAGGAAAAACCCGCCGAACCACCTGCCAGTGAGCCTGAACTCTTTGTTCCCCAGCCCTCCGAGCCACCTCAATCGGAGCCTGAGCCCACCGAGCCTGAGCCCACCGACGAAGCAGCGCCGGTGGATTCCATCCCCGAAGAGGAATCCCAACCATGAGCGACCTCGGAGAACTTCGCCAGCGCATCGATGCTCTTGATACAGAGTTGCTGCGCCTTCTCAACGAGCGCGCCACTTTGGCAAAGGAAATCGGCGTCATCAAAAACCGCGCCTCGCTTCCCATCTACTCGCCGGACCGCGAGATGAAGCTGCTGCGGAGCCTTGTCGAACGCAGCAACGGTCCGCTCCGCCCCGAATCGATTCGCGCGATTTACCGAGAGATCATGTCGGCCTCCCTTGCTTTGGAAAACGACATCGTCATCGCGTGCCTCGGTCCAGCAGGCAGTTCCACGCACCAGACGGCCCTCTCCAAATTCGGCTCCAGCGTGCGATACACGCCCGCAAACTCGATTGCCGAAGTGATTGAACAGATCCGTGCGAACAAGGCCGACTGCGGAGTTGTTCCACTGGAAGATCCCGTTCATGGATTCATCAACGCCACGCTCGACGAGTTGACCACCACCGACCTCTCGATCTGCGCTGAAATTCTTCCTGAGGCTGACGCGCAAACTCCCGCAACCGGGATGCGCCACATCATTCTCGGCCGTCAAATCAACGCGCCCACTGGCCATGACCAGACCCTCATCATGCTTCGCATCGAGGACAAACCAGGCGCACTGGTTTCGGCATTGGAGCCCTTCCGTCAAATGCAGGTCAACCTCGCGCACTTTGCGAGCCGTCCCTCGCAAAGTGACAAAGCCGAGACTTTTTTCTTCGTCCAGACCGATGGACATGTCCGGGACTTGGAAGCCAACGGCCTCCTTGACGCCCTCATGCAAAGCTGCCGTTCTGTAAAAATCCTCGGCAGTTACCCAAAACCACAGCCTTGAAAACCATTCTCGACACGATCCTCGAGGACGTTCGCCGCGAAGTCGCCGAAGCCAAACAAAAGGCTCCCCTGAGCGAAATCCAAGCCCGTCTCTCCGACGCCCCGCCAGCCCGCGATTTTGCATCAGCTCTGTCCTCGAGCTTCGGCCTCATCGCGGAGATCAAAGAACGCTCACCCAGCGTGGGGCCGATGCGCGCTGAAAATGTCCGCGACGCCGCGGCAGCCTATGCCGCATCTCCGATCGTGCGGGCAGTTTCCGTCCTCACGAATAAGACACACTTCGGAATGGGCATCCACCACCTCGGCGAAATCCGCAAGCAGATCCCCCACCCTGTCCTTAGAAAAGATTTTTTTGTGGACGAGTATCAAGTTTACGAAGCCCGCGCGTTCGGTGCGGATGCGATTCTGCTCATGGCAAATGTGCTCGACGCAAAAACCATGCACCGCCTCCACCAAGTGGCACTCGAACTCGGCATGGAAGCCCTCTTTGAAATCCACACGACGGAGGAAATAGCCACCCTGCCAGCTGAAGCGCGCGTGGTGGGAATCAACAGCCGCAAATTCAAAACCAACTCCGGCTTCGTCGCCGCTGGCCAATCCTCGGCCACCGACTTCAGCCTCGACCTCGGAGTTTTCGACCTGGTGAGCCAACTCCCCGCATCCGCCATCCGTGTCGCAGAGAGCGGAATTTCTCCGCAAAACCTTTCCTCTGTTGCGTCCAACTTTCAAGCCGCGCTCGTGGGGACTTCCCTCCTCCGCGACGAACGCGGCATCCACGCCTGCCTCCGCGATTTTGAGGTGGCGCGCACTTTATGAAAAACCCTGCTGGCCGCGCCAACGGTCGTCTCGTCGCACTCACCCTGCTCGCTCTTTGCGTGGCGGGATTTCTCGCAACCGTTTGGAATTACTCCCGCAACCACTCCTTTGCCAGCGAGGCCTTGCTGGATTCCAATGGAACGCCCTCGATCCTAACAGCATCATTCAACCCGGAATTGAGACTTCAAGAAGGCCAACGCGTCGTCATCCGTGTAGAAGGAGACTCCGCAAAAGCTCGTGGCGGAGTGATTAAAAATCTCACACCGCAGGGCCTCGCCACGATCGAGAGCGACGAACCCATCACGGCGTCGCCTCGCTCTCATGCCACTGTGAGCATCGACGGAACCGTGGCTCCGCAGCCCATCCGCTAAGCATTTCCACGCAAATGCGAATCACCTGAAATTGTTGTGATAAAAGGATTGCATTGTTGCCGTAACCGACTAGTTTCCGCCCCTCAACCAACACACTAACCAATATGGCCAACCTCACAAAACGTGATCTGGTAATGCAGATCAGCAAAAAAACAGGACTCACTCAGCAGGAAGTATTCAGCGTTATCCAGCTCACATTGGATGGCATCACTGACGCCCTCTCGACTGGTCGCGACGTTGAGCTCCGCAACTTCGGCGTTTTCGAAGTCCGCCTCACCAAATCTCGCGTGGGTCGCAATCCGAACAAGCCCGAGCACGATGTCGTCATCCCTGCGCGCGCAACCGTTAAGTTCAAGTCCGGAAAAATCATGCGCCAGCGCGTGCTTCTCCGCACCGAAGAACTGCGCGGCGGCAATCAAACCGCCTAAGAATCCAGTAGATTTCCACGGGTGGAATTCATACGGCTCCGCGGAGCCAAGCAAAACAACCTTCAAGGTGTTGACCTCGAACTGCCTCTTGGCAGGCTCATCGTCGTTACCGGCCCAAGCGGCAGTGGCAAGTCAAGCCTCGCCTTCGACACCATTTATGCCGAGGGACAAAGGCGCTATGTGGAGACATTCAGTCCCTACACGCGCCAGTTCCTCGAGCGAATGGATAAACCACTCGCCGATAGCATTGAAGGAATTCCGCCCGCCATCGCGATCGAGCAGGCCAATAATGTCCGCACCACGCGGTCAACGGTCGGCACGATCACGGAAATCAATGATTACCTGAAACTCCTCTTCCCGCGCGTCGCCAAGGGCTTCTGCCCAAAGTGCTCGCGGGAAGTGGCTCAGGGAACTCCCCAGTCCATTCTCCGCCAGATTCTCGCCGACTGCGCTGGCAAGACGGTTTTCCTAGCCTTCAGCGTCAAGGTTCCAGAAAACACAGCGCCAAAAGATTTTTTCGATTTTCTTGCCCAGCAGGCCTATCTGCGCATCTGGATCAAGGGCAAAATCCACCGAACCGACGAGGCTCCCGAGCTCCGTAAACTCCCCGAGAGCGTGTTGGTCATCCAAGACCGCATCGACCTCGAAAATACCGCCCATGGCCGCCTCTCCGAGGGCATCGAAAACGCCCTCCGCCTCGGCAATGACCGATTGACCGTTATTGATGCCGAATCCGGATCATCCTACTCCCACACAGCGGGATGGCATTGCTCCTCCTGCGACATCGATATCCGCCCGCCATCGCCTGGCCTCTTCTCTTTTAATTCCCCGCTGGGCGCCTGCCCTGAGTGCAAAGGGTTCGGCCGCATCATTGGCATTGACATGCAGCGCGTTATTCCGGATCGCTCACTGTCCATCTCCGAGGGAGTCGTCCGCGCATTTCAGAGCGGACAATCCGCTGAATGCCAAGATGATCTTATCCGTCACTGCCGCAAACGCGGCATCGATACCGTTCGTTCCTTCGAGCGACTTTCCAAGGCGGATCAGGATTTTGTCATTCATGGAGACCCGGATGTCGATTCGCGCCAGGCTTGGGAATCAGGAGACTGGTATGGAGTCGATGGCTATTTTCAATGGCTTGAAAGCAAATCCTACAAAATGCACATCCGTGTGCTGCTTTCGCGCTACCGCAGTTACCAGCCTTGCCCGAAATGCCACGGCGGACGCTTCCAACCGGATACGCTGAATTTCCGCATCGACCCTCCCGGCCTAACGATCGCTGATGTCGCCGCACTTCCGCTCAAGCGCCTTGCGCCGATTCTTGAGTCGTTCGAACTGCCAGCATCGGATACCAGCGCGCGCCTTGTTCATCAGCAAGTCGTTTCCCGCGTCAACTACCTCTGCAATATAGGCCTCGGCTACCTCACGCTCGACCGCCCCACCCGCTCGCTCTCGGGCGGCGAAATCCAACGCGTCAACCTCACGACCTGCCTCGGAGCATCCCTCGTCAATACCCTTTTCGTCCTCGACGAACCCAGCGTCGGCCTCCACCCGCGCGACACCTCCCGACTCATCGAGATCATGCAAGGTCTTCGTGACAAAGGAAACACGCTTCTTGTTGTCGAACACGAAGAAGCGGTGATCCGCGCCGCCGACGAGTTGGTGGATATCGGCCCTGGCCGTGGTATTTCCGGCGGCAAGCTCCTCTACTGCGGCCCGGCAGAGAATTTTGCATCAGCAAAAAACTCCCTCACAGCCGATTACCTCCAAGGCAAAAAGTCCATCCCCGTTCCGAAAAAACGCCGCAAAGCTGAAGGCCACGTCGTGCTCAAAGGCGTCACCCACCACAACATCAAGAACCTCACTGCCAAGTTCCCGCTTGGCGTGCTCTGCGCTGTAACAGGCGTTTCCGGCTCCGGAAAAACCTCGCTCGTGCGCGATGTCCTCCACCGGCAACTCGTCGGCGAGGACCCCACGGAGGATGAGGCCGCAGGGTTTGTGAAATCCATCAGCGGTGACGAAGAGGTGGACGAAGTCGTCATGGTGGACCAATCGCCACTTGCGAAGACTCCCCGCTCGACTCCTGCCGTTTATCTGGGCGTTTACGAGCACATCCGCGATCTCTTCGCCGACACGTCGGCCGCTGAGGCCGCAGGCTTCACAGCCTCCAGCTTTTCCTTCAACTCCGGCAACGGCCGCTGCGACCGATGCAGCGGACTCGGCTTTGAAAAGGTGGAAATGCAATTCCTCAGCGACCTCTTCCTGCGCTGTCCGGAATGCGATGGAACCCGTTTCCGCGCGCCTCTTCTCAAAATCCAAGTCGGCGGAAAATCCATCCACGAGGTTCTGGAAATGACCGCCGCCGAGGCGATCACATTTTTCAAACCCCTCGATCCCAAGAAAAAAATCACCACCCCGCTGGAGCTTCTCGGCGAGGTGGGCCTCGACTACCTCCGCCTCGGCCAGCCGGTCAACGCCCTCTCCGGCGGCGAATCCCAGCGCCTCAAGCTCGTCCACCACCTGATCCGCCAATCCCGCGAGAAGGCGCTCCTGATTTTTGACGAGCCGACGACAGGCCTGCACTTCGACGATGTCGCGCTTCTCATCAAAGTCTTCCACCGCCTCGTTGAGGAAGGCAACAGCGTCATCGTCATCGAGCACAACTTGGAAGTCATCAAATGTGCGGATTGGGTCATCGACCTCGGCCCCGAAGGCGGCGATGAAGGTGGCCAGATCGTTGCGGCTGGAACTCCAGAGCAGATCATAACCGTCCCCGAATCCCTCACCGGACAATTTCTCGAACCCGTCCTCGCCGAGCGCGGTGCGCACCTGCACGAGCAACCCGCCCGCCCCCGCCCGAAGACCCCGCCGTCCCGCTTCATAACTGTGCGAGGTGCCCGCGAACACAATTTAAAAAATATCGATGTGGATATCCCGCGCGACGGCATGGTCGTCGTCACAGGCCTCAGCGGCTCGGGCAAATCGACACTCGCCTTCGACATCCTCTTCGCCGAGGGCCAGCGCCGCTTCCTCGACAGCATGTCCGCCTACGCCCGCCAGTTCGTGGATCAGCTTGAAAAGCCGGATGTCGATTCGATCGAAGGCCTCCCACCAAGCGTGGCGATTGAGCAACGCATCACTCGCGGCGGCGGAAAATCCACCGTGGCCACCGTCACCGAGATCTACCACTTCCTGCGCCTCCTCTTTTCAAAACTCGGCACCCAATTCTGCCCATCGTGCAATGTCGCCGTGGAAAATCGCACGCCGACAGCAATCGCCGCCGAGGTGGATGCCCACGCAGCCAAAGGCCCGGTCAAAATTTTTGCTAACCTCGTCAAAGGCCGCAAAGGCTTCCACACGGATGTCGCCCGCGCCGCCGGCCGTCAAGGCATCATCACCCTCATCGTGGACGGCAAACCGACTGCTGTGGAGGGGTTCGAAAAGCTCGAACGCTTCAAGGAACACACGATCGACGCACTCATCGGGGAACTCTCGGCCCCTGACGCAAAAAAATCCGACGAACTCGTGCGCAAGGCACTCCGCATGGGCAAAGGCACCGCCCGTATGGAAGACGCGAAGGGCAAATCGACCATCCTCAGCACCGAGATGAACTGCCCGTCGTGCAGCCGCGCCTTCGAGCCACTCGACCCGCGCCTATTCTCCTTCAACTCCCCACACGGCTGGTGCAACCACTGCCGGGGATTCGGCGAGGTCTGGAAGGGGCTCGGTCAGGAAGGCGAATTCGAAACCGCCATCGAAGCCGAACTCGACGAGGAGCGCCGTCACGAAGGCCTCGAGGACGATGAACCCCGACCCTGCCCGATTTGCAAAGGCACACGCCTCAATGAAACGGCCACGCATGTCCGAATCCAAAAGACATCCATTGCCGACTTCACCCGCTCTCCGGCATCCGATGCCCTCTCGCTTTGCGACTCACTGAATTTCCAAGGCCCCGCTGCGGAGGTCGCTCGCGATGTGATCACCGAAATCCGCCAGCGCCTCGAATTCCTCGCCAAGGTCGGACTCGACTACCTCTCCCTCGATCGCAGCGCCAAAACTCTCTCCGGTGGCGAGTCCCAGCGCATCCGCCTCGCCGCCCAACTCGGTTCCAATCTGCGCGGCGTCCTGTATGTCCTCGATGAACCGACCATCGGACTCCACCCACGCGACAACGAACGCCTTCTCGACGCCCTCCAGGCCTTGGCCAAAAAAGGAAACTCTCTCGTCGTCGTCGAGCATGACGAAGAGACCATGCGCCGTGCCGACCGGATCCTCGACCTCGGCCCAGGCGCCGGCAGCCGTGGCGGCGAAGTCATCGCCTCCGGCACACTGCAGGAAATCCTCGACCACCCGACCTCGCATACCGGCCGCGCCCTCCGCGAGCCGATGCAGCACCCGATCCGTGGCAAACGCCGCCCCGCACCAACCGAGTGGCTCGAACTCAAAGGCGCCCACCTCCACAACATCAAAAACGAGAATGTGAGCATCCCACTCCACCGCCTCAGCGTCCTCACAGGCGTCTCAGGCTCGGGAAAAAGCACGCTCATCCGGGGAATCGTCGTTCCAGCCGTCCGCGATGTCCTCGCCCGCAAACGCGCCCCGCTCCACTCGGACCTCCACAAAGGCATTTCCGGCTTCGAACCTCTCGGCGCCGTGCTCGAAGTCGATCAGTCGCCCATCGGCAAAACCTCCCGCTCCACACCGGCGACCTATGTGAAGGTCTTCGACGAAATCCGCAAAGTTTTCTCCACCCTCCCCGCAGCCCGCATGCGCGGCTACACAGCCAGCCGGTTCTCCTTCAACAACGAGGGTGGACGTTGCGAAGCCTGCCTCGGCCAAGGCGTCATCAAGCTGGAGATGAACTTCCTCCCGCCGTCCTACATGCCCTGTCAGGACTGCAACGGACGACGCTACAACCCCTCCACGCTCGAGATTCTCTACAACGGAAAATCCATCGGCGATGTCATGGACATGACGATCGAGCAAGCCGTCGAATTCTTCAGCTCGCACCCGAAAATCCACCGCCCCCTCGCCCTTCTGCAGGAAACCGGACTCGGCTACCTCAAGCTCGGACAGCCCAGCCCCACACTCAGCGGCGGCGAAGCCCAGCGCATCAAGCTCGTCACCCAACTCGCCCGCCGCGCCACACCCGGAGCGGAGGAAATTCGCACCACCCGCAAGGGAAAATCCACTCTCTATGTGCTCGAGGAGCCGACCATTGGACTCCACGCCCACGATGTCGCCCAACTGATCCATGTCCTCCACCGCCTCGTTGACGAAGGCGGCACCGTTGTCGTCATCGAGCACCACCTCGATGTCATCGCCGAAGCAGACCATATCCTCGACATCGGCCCCGAAGCAGGCGCCCAAGGCGGAAAAATCATCGCCGAAGGCACCCCCGAAAAAGTCGCCCTCGCCAAAGGCAGCTGCACCGCCCCGTTCCTCAAAAAAATGCTGGGCATTCAGACGACAAAAAAATCCAAGGCCTGAAGCACTGCTCTTTCGGCGCCAGTGCAAACAGTCTACATATGGGATTCACCCATTCTATTAATTCTGTAAATTCTGTCTAAAATTTCCTGCCTATAAACCCGATGTCATCCGAAACGCTCACGCCCATGATGCAGCAATACCACGCCCTCCGGCGGGAATTGCCCACGGGCACGCTGCTGCTTTTCCGCCTCGGGGACTTTTACGAAATGTTCGGCGAGGATGCGACAGAGGCCTCGCGTGTTTTAAATGTGGCCCTCACGAAACGCGGCACGACTCCGATGTGCGGCGTCCCCTACCATGCCGCGAGAAACTATATCGAAAAACTGATCGCAGCCGGCTGGCGCGTGGCAATCTGCGATCAGGTTGGCGAGGTCACAGCTGGCAAACTCGTTCGGCGCGAGATTTCGCAGGTTCTGAGCCCCGGCACCCTCGACGACTTCGGTCTCGATGACCGGAAACCCAATTTCATCGCCGCCCTCAACAAACGGGGTGACATCCATGGCCTCGCCTACTGCGACCTGAGCACAGGCGAATTCCGCCTCACCGAACTCGACTCGCTCTCGGCGCTCCTCGATGAACTCGCCCGCGTCTCCCCTGCGGAAATTCTCATACCGGATCACCAAACGGATGCCTTCAAACAAGTGACGCCACAGGCCCCGGTGGATGGATATGTTTTCGAGTTCGAGCCAGCCAGCGAATTGCTGCGCGCTCATTTCAAGGTTCACTCCCTCGATGGATTCGGTTGCGCCGACCTACCGGCGGGAACAGGCGCTGCCGGTGCTCTGCTGCATTACATTACCCGCCAGATGCGCCGCCCAGCGGGACACCTGAAGCAACTCCAACCTTACCGCCGCAGCGAGTTTCTCATTCTGGATGCCGCCACGCAAAGCCACCTTGAGCTGGTCCAATCCCGCGCCGGCCGTGGAATGACACTCCTTGGCGCACTCGATCGCACCGCAACGCCCATGGGCGCTCGCCTCCTGCGCGACTGGATTCTCCATCCGCTCAAAGATGCCGCTGAAATTGAAAAGCGGCAGGATGCCATTGCCGCCCTCCTTGATGACGCCATGCTCCTCGGCGACCTCCGCAGTCGCCTCGCAGATATACGCGACATCGAGCGCGCCACGGCGCGGCTAAGCGGCCCCTCCGGCAATGCACGCGACCTCTCAGCCTTGGCGCAGTCCCTCGACCGTATTCCACCCCTCGCAGCCAGCCTTGGAGGGCTTCATGGATTCACCATTCCCTCCACCCTACTCTCGGGGCTCACAGCACGCCTCCATGCGCTTCCTGAGCTCAGTGAAACCCTTCGCCGCGCCATCGTCGCCGAGCCGCCCGCAGTCATTCGTGACGGCGGCTTCATCGAGACAGGCTACGACTCGGACCTGGACGAACTCCGCTCCGCCTCGCACGAGGGAAAAAACTGGATCGCCGCCTTGCAGGAAAAGGAAATCGAGCGGACCGGCATCAAATCCCTCAAGGTCCGATTCACCTCGGTCTTTGGCTACTTCATCGAAATCACCAAAGCGAACCTCGGCGCGGTGCCAGCCGACTACATCCGCAAACAAACAACCGTCAACGGCGAGCGGTTCATCACTCCCGAACTCAAAGAATTTGAAGGCAAAATCCTCGGCGCGGACGAACGCGCCCGCGCCCGCGAGATCGAAATCTTCGCCGAACTCCGCAGCGCAGTCCTGAGCCAAATCCACCACCTACAGGAAACCGCCGCGACACTCGCCGTCCTCGACGCCATCTGCTCGCTCGCCGAAACCGCACGCCTCCACGGCTACTGCCGCCCGGAGATCAATGACTCGGATGTTTTGGAAATCTGCGATGGACGCCACCCCGTTCTGGATCAGCAAACCGAAGGCTCGCGCTTTGTTCCGAATGACACAAACCTCGGCACGGATGGAAAAAAATTCGCTATCATCACCGGCCCGAACATGGCTGGAAAATCCACCTACATCCGCCAAGTCGCCCTCCTCACCCTCCTCGCTCAGACAGGCAGTTTCGTCCCCGCCAAATCCATGCGACTCGGCCTCACCGACCGCATCTTCACCCGCGTCGGCGCCAATGACGACCTCTCACGAGGTCAATCGACCTTCATGGTGGAAATGAACGAAACGGCGAACATCCTGAACAACGCGACGGACCGCAGCCTCGTCATCCTCGATGAAATCGGCCGCGGCACATCCACCTTCGACGGCCTCTCCATCGCCTGGAGCGTTGCCGAATACCTCCACGACAAAATCAGCTGCCGAGCCCTCTTCGCCACCCACTACCACGAACTCACCGACCTCGAGCGCACCCGCAGCGGCGTGCAAAACCTCAATGTCGCCGTCCGCGAGTGGAACGACCAAGTCATCTTCCTGCGAAAAATCCTCCCCGGCCGCGCAGACCAAAGCTACGGCATCCAAGTCGCCCGCCTCGCCGGCCTCCCCGACTCGATCATCACCCGCGCCAAGGAAATCCTCGAAAACCTCGAAAAATCCGAACTCAACGCCGCCGGCCAACCCACCATGGCCAAATCCCCCCGCAAACGCCTCACCCCAGACCCAGACGACGCCCAACTGGCGCTTTTTTAAATCCGCGCGGCAGCGCGATTCACAACCCGGGATGGGCATCGTCTCGCATGCCCCAAATATCCATCACGGAAAGCGCTGAACCACTCCCAGACACCACCCCGCTCAAAAACCCCGCGACCGACTCGCCGCACGATCCCCGAAAAATGATTTTGCCAGTCACTCCATCTCCATGACGCCGCTTCGCGGCTGAATATTGGGCCATGCCGGAGGATGGCCCTCCCATGAGTCAGCGCGCCGACCGCTTGGAGGGGCATCGTCTCGCATGCCCCAAATATCCATCACGAAAGACGCTGAACCACTCCCAGACACCACCCCGCTCAGAAACCCCGCGACCAACTCGCCGCACGATCCCCGAAAAATGATTTTGCCAATCCCACCATCTCCATGACGCCGCTTCGCGGCTGAATCTTGGGCCATGCCGGAGGATGGGCCCTCCCACGAGTCGCTGCGGCCGACCGCTTGGAGGGGCATCGTCTCGCATGCCCCAAATATCCATCACGAAAAACGCTGAACCACTCCCAGA
>JBIIPZ010000026.1:0-47553 GCA_044342325.1 Terrimicrobiaceae bacterium | reverse complement strand
GACGCCACCCTCGAAGCCCTATGCACCGAACTCAACGCCACAGAAATCTGCTATCCCGGCACCACCCTCCGCCTCGTCTACCGCCCAATCAGGTCATCCGTTTTCCCGAGAGGTCAGGATGTCTGAATTTTGGTAGGGACGCCGCGCCGTCGGGGTCCCAAGTTTCAGGCGCGAAGACGCCGTTGCTGGATGCAAAGGCGGCTGGCGCCGCGCAAGTCGGACGGCGACGGCGCGCCATCCCTACTTGAGGAAACGAACGCGCTGACGCGCGGGGGTTAGCAGAAGGTGATTTTTCCCCACTCGTGGAGGCGGTGGAAGTTTAAGGCTTGGTGTGGGGATGTGGAGGAGAGAATGGGAGGTCGGCCGTCGCGCGAGGCGTCGTAGCGGCTGAAGGAGAAGAGCCAGGACTCGCCGGATGCGATTTGGTCTCGCCCGCTCACGAGTGTGGCGGGGACTTCTGCATAGACCGTCCATTTTTGGTTGGCAGTGTCGATTTTCACACGGCTTGAAAAAACACCGTCGGAGAGCTCGGTGGCGGGCTTGCCTGGCGCTTCGATCTGATATTGCAGGCGGAAATTCGGCGGGGTGACATGCAGCTCGACATAGTCGGTGCGGTCTTCCGGTTTGAGGAAGATCTCGAACACATCGCCGAGCTCCCACATTTTCTGATTCGGACCGGTAGCTTGGGTAAAAATGTCGCGGTCGGGAATTTCAGCGAAAACGATAAGACGGGAGGGCGTCCATCCCACACGGATTTCCGCCGGCAGGAAATCCGGCTCGGGAGCATCGAGCCAGCCTTGCTGCATGAGAACGGGAGCGGAGAGGGCGAGGTTTTCGGGCATCGCTTCGGCTTGCGGCAGATCTTTCTCAAGAATGGCGGGACAGGAAATGGTGGCGAGTTTGTTCATGGTGATTTTGAAGGTTGGCTTTTTAACAAAATGGTGTCGCCGCGATACAGGTCCTTGTTAGAGGCTTGGAATTCGGCTTTCAGCTGGACTTTGATTTTTGAGACATCCACGAGGTCCCACTCCTCGAAGCGGATTTGACCTCCCTCGCCGCCGTTGTGCTGGACGCCGACAAGCAGATGCCGAGCGTCGTCTTGGACCTTGCTGGTGGCGGATTTCGGCTCGTAGTAGAAGGTGCGGAGGGTGCTGGTCTTCGAGCCTCGCGCGAAGAGTTTCGGGTCGAGGTAAACCACGCTCTGATCCTCCAGAACGAGCCGGAGGTCGGGGTAGCCGCTGCGTTGCTCCTCGCCGGCCGAAGTGCGCGGTATGCCGCACGACCAGCCGGGCTCTTTGTTGCATTCAGCCATCAACTGGTCCTCGATAAAACGGCTGGCTTCATTGATGCGACCGACGCTGTGGATCGGGTGCGTGGGGTCGTTCATCGCAGCGAGGGTGCGGTCGAGCACGGCGGCGAGGCGCTTGAGCCAGACGGCCTCCGGGTCCACGGGCAGGATGTTTTTACCCGTGGTGGCTGCAAGGACCTCGCTGAAGGGAATGCCTTTCAAATCGCGCCCGTCCTGCAAGAGCCATTCGATGAGGACGGCGGAGTCGGGCTTGGCCTCGTCCGAACGAATGTGAGGCGCCAACGCAACAAGCCCTGCAAGACCGAGTAGCAGAGCCTGTCGCCGTCGCGCCATTTTTTAGAATGTCACATTCATCTGAGCGCCCAACACGAGGGCGTTCGGGATGTTTCCTGTGCCGCCGGGATTGATGATCCACTGAACGTTGGGCTGCACATAGGCGAACTTGGTGATCTGGAAGCGATAGCCGGCTTCGAGTGCGATCTCGTAGGAAGGCGTGCCCGCGCCTGTCGCAGCCACGGTGTCCGCGTAGTCGTCGCTGAAATTTCCATAAACGAAGCCGAGCATGGTGATGTCATTGTCACGCGTGGGAGCGAGGCCTTTGTAAACGATGCCGGAGTTCACTTGGAACGGAAGTTTGGAGATGTTCTGCTGCGGCGAGAGGACGAAGGCCGACCACAAGGTGAGGCCCTGATCGCTGCCGGCTTCCTCCTGCCAGACCATCTGGTCGGCGTGCCAGTAGAAGCCGTAGGAATTCGAAGCCGTCTCGGTGGAACCGAACTGCGCGAACTGCCAAGGCGAATAGTAGGCACCGAACCAGTAGTGACCGAGAAGGCCCTGCATATCGGAGTCCTTCGAAACAGGCCGCACGGTCTTGCCTTCGGCAAGGGTTTTTCCGGAGGCGACGGATTTTCCATCGGATGGCTTGGAAGCGGCGACAGGTCGCTTGCAGAACTCGGGAGTCCAACCCACTTGACCGATCATCAGCACGCCATCGGAGTTGTTCATGCTCCAGTCGAAACCTCGGTCCTGATAGAGATTAAGTTGGGTGGCTTGGTAAACGCCACCCATGGCGAACCAATCAGGCGAAGGATCAACACGCAGGCGGGCAGCCCAGACTGAAGCAGGGTAAGAGGAGAAAGCCGTATTAACAGGCAGGGCCTGTGGGTTGCCGTCGATACCATTGTTCATATAGAGCCAGTAGAGTGGCGAGGAGGCGAAGTCATCACCCGTGGAAAAGCGGCCGAGCTTGATACCGAGTTTATCTTCGAGGAGGCGCTGCTCGAGAACGAGACCGTAAAAAACGGCCGTCTCGGTGCCATAGACCTGCTGGACGGTGAACTGGTTGCCGATGTTGCGCGCGGAGAGATTGCTGCCATTCCGATCGAGGGCGCTCACGGTGAGAGTAAGGCCGTGCCATTTGATGAGCTTCTCGAAGTCGAGCTGCATGCCGAAGCTGAAGTTGTCGGCGTAGGCGAAGCTCTGGGTCATGCCGCCGACGGGATTGCCAGCGATGTTGTTTGTGTAGCTGGCGGAGAGTTCCACGCCGCTGTCATCAAGCCAATTGCGGACGCCCCACCAGTCGCCAGTCAGGGCATTGCCGTCGAACCACTCGCTGGAGCCGATGAAATTCGAGGGATAGGGATTGTAGTAAGACCAGAAACGGGAGTAGCCGAACATCTGATCAGCGGAGTCGTAGCCGAGCGGAGTCCCGGGAACATCACCGGAATCCTGAGCCGAAACAATGGGGCTGAGTCCTGACATAAGAAGCAGGGAGAGGAGGAATTTTTTCATGGGGGAGGAGCAGTGACAGATGCTCTCCCGAGTTTCAAATTGTTTTTTTGCAACAGAACAGCCGAAATCGCCCGGCGGTGAGGGCTTGGAATAGGAGGAAGATTTTTAAGTGGAAATGCCTGCCACTCGTTCAGTGGCTCCGCCTGGACAAGGTGGAGATTCACTTTGTAGCGGGTAATCGCATAGCCTAGGGAGGCAATGGATTGCTCCGAGGGTTTACAAGGCGGAAGCAACCACAGCCCCTTCCAGGTAGGGCCGGGGGATTGGATGAGAAAAATTTCGTCACGACGCATGCTCACGGCGCGCCAGTCCTCAAGGTGGGTAATGGCTTTTTTGGCGGGCTTCATGGGGAGCAGGGAGGGATTCGTGGCTCTGCAAAAAACTTTAACCGGGCAGGCGGCGCAATCGGGTTCACCCGCGCGGCAGAGCGTTGCACCCAGATCCATAAGGGCGGAGGCGTGAAGGCGTCCGCCTTTTTTCGGAAGAAGGGAGGCTGCTGCTTGTTCGAGAAATTTCTTCCCCGCAGCTGTGGCGATGTTTTCCCTGAAATCAAAAAGCCGGGCGACGACGCGCTGGATATTGGCGTCCAATACCGGCACCGGTTGGTCGAATGCGAAAGCCATAATGGCAGAAGCCGTGTAGGGCCCGACTCCAGGCAACGCGCGCAGGTGAGCGAGGTCGCCGAGAACGCTGCTACCGAACTGCGCGAGAATAGCCTTCGCCGCACGGTGGAGATTGCGCGCGCGGGAGTAGTAGCCAAGGCCCTCCCAGTGCTTCATGACATCCTCCTCAGGCGCGGCGGCGAGGGATGCCACATCGGGAAATCGTTTCATCCATCGCTGAAAATACGGCTGAACGGCGGCGACAGTCGTTTGCTGGAGCATGAATTCGGAAACAAGAACGGCATACGGCGATGGATTCGACCGCCATGGCAGGACACGCCCATGGGCGCGGAACCATTTCTGGAGCGCCTTATTGAAATCAGCTGCAGTATTTTTTAACATCTCGACACGCCAGATGGATTACGCACAAAACACGCGGATGTCTTCCGCAAAACCTCTGAATACCCACACGGCGCCGCTCACAACCGAGCAGGCACAAACCCTGCGGGGAATTCTGGCAGGCGAGGGATACGAGTTCGAAGAGCGGCCTTACATGCTTTACTTCGCGCGCGGGCCGAAGCTCACCATCGCGGTGTATGAAAAAGGCCCGAAGGCCGTCATTCAGGGGAAAGGCATCGAGGATTTTATTCTCTTCACCCTCGAGCCACGCGTTCTGGGCGAGGCGTCATTTGGGCAGGAAGAGGAACAGAATCCCGAACTGTTCGAACCGCACTTCGGCATCGACGAAAGCGGCAAGGGAGACCTTTTCGGACCGCTCGTCATCGCCGGCGTTTATGTGAATCCCGAAATCGCCCGCAAACTCCGCGACGTCGGCGTTCAAGACAGCAAGGCCATCAGCAGCGACAAACGCATCCGCGAGCTGGCGGCAGCCATCCGCAAGATTCGCGTTCCAGCCAGCATCGTGACTGTGGCCCCGCCGCGCTACAACGACCTCTACCGCAAAATCGGAAACCTGAACCGCCTCCTCGCATGGGGCCATGCACGCGTGATCGAGGATCTGTGCGGTCTATGTCCCGACTGCCCCCGGGCGCTTTCCGACAAATTCGCCGATGTGCGCGTGCTTGAGCGATCGTTGATGGAAAAGGGTCGTAAAATCCAACTCGACCAGCGCACCAAGGCCGAATCGGACTATGCCGTTGCGGCAGCGTCTATCCTGGCGCGCGAGAAGTTTATCGATTGGCTGGAAGAAAAAGGCCGCGAATCTGGCATGGCATTGCCACGTGGCGTATCGGCGCAGGTGAAGCAGGCCGCCATTGCCCTCATTCAATCCAAAGGCCCCGAAGCGCTCGAAGGCCACGCCAAGATGCATTTCAAAACAGCCGCCGAAGTCCTCGCCGCAGCAGGCAGCGGACCAACTCCCACCTGAACACGATTGCCAACCCCGCCGGACTCGGGTTTCCTACCGCGACCAATTTTTCAACAATGACATCCGCTCAAATCCGCCAGTCGTTCCTCGATTTTTTCCGCGAGAAGCAACACACAATCGTTCCATCCTCGAGCCTCATGCCCGATTCGCCGAACCTGCTCTTCACGAATGCCGGCATGAACCAGTTCGTCCCATTTTTCCTCGGCCAGAAGGCGCCTGATGTCTCGAAGTGGGCTGGCGCGCTGCCCGGTTCCGACCTCCGCGCCGCCGATACGCAGAAATGCATCCGAGCCGGCGGAAAGCACAACGACCTCGATGATGTCGGCCTCGACACCTACCACCACACGATGTTCGAGATGCTGGGCAACTGGTCGTTCGGGGATTATTTCAAAAAAGAGGCGATCGACTGGGCATGGGAACTCGTCATCGGCCGCTGGAAATTCCCGCCCGCCCGCCTCTACGCCACGATCTACAATCCCGAGCCCGGCGACCCCGCCTCGCGCGACGAGGAGGCCTGGGAAATCTGGGCGGAAAAATTCCGCGCAGCAGGCCTCGATCCAGCCGTCCATATCGTGAACGGCAACAAGAAGGACAACTTCTGGATGATGGGCGAAACCGGCCCCTGCGGCCCCTGCTCGGAGCTGCATGTCGATCTCACGCCCGCTGGCGACACAGGCGGCGCGCTCGTCAACAAAGGCTCTGCAGACTGCATCGAGATTTGGAATCTGGTTTTTATCCAGTTCAACGCGAACCCGGACGGCACCTTCTCTCCCCTCCCCGCCCGGCATGTCGATACTGGCATGGGCTTCGAACGCGTGACTTCGATCATCCAAGGCACAAAAAACCTGACCGATTTCGCCAATGCCCGCATCTCAAACTACGAGACCGACATTTTCCGCCCGATCTTCGACGAACTCGAAAAACTCAGCGGCAAGACCTACGGCTCCACGCTGCCTGTCAGCGGCTCCACTGGCGATACCGAGCAGGAAAAAACCGATGTCGCCTTCCGCGTCATTGCCGACCACATCCGCACCCTCACATTTGCCATCGGCGACGGCATTCAACCTGGCAACACCGACCGGAACTATGTGCTCCGCCGCATCCTGCGCCGCGCCGTCCGCTACGGTCGCTCACTCGGCTTCCGCGCGCCATTTTTCCACAAACTCGTCGATGTCCTCGCCCGCACGATGGGCGATGTCTTCCCCGAAATCCGCGCCAAGCAGAAACACATCGAGGATGTTCTGAAAGTCGAAGAGGAATCCTTCAACAAAACCCTCGATCGGGGAATCGAGCTTTTCAACGAGGCCGCCGCAAAGGGAAACATCACCGGTGCTTTCGCATTCAAGCTCTACGACGAGCAGGGCTTCCCTCTCGACCTAACTGAACTTATGGCGCGCGAACGCGGTCTCACGGTAGACACCCAGGGATTCAACACCCTTATGGAAGCCCAGCGCGCGCGGGCCCGTGCGGCCCAGAAGAAACAGGTCATCACGCTTTCCGAAATCGAAACCACCACACCCACGGTTTTCACAGGCTACGACTCCCTCACAGACACGGCCCGCGTGCTCGAGGTTCTGACCATCAAAGACCGCACCGCAGTGATTCTCGAGCGCACTCCCTGCTATGCCGAGATGGGCGGACAAGTCGGCGACACGGCTGAAATCACAGGCAGCGGCCAACTCTGGCGCGTCACAAACACGCAAAAAACCGGCAACACCTGGCTCCACCTACTCGATTCCGCCGACGCCCCGAGTGTCGGTGACGAAGTCCAGATCTCGGTCAACACCACACGCCGTGCGGCGATCCAGCGCCACCACACCGTGACCCACCTCCTGCACTGGGCACTGCACGAAGTCGTCTCCCCCGAGGCCACACAAAAAGGCTCTGCCGTTTCACCCGAAAAACTCACATTCGACTTCAACAGCGCCGCCCTGACCCCGCAGCAAGTGCGCGACATTGAGAAACTGGTGAACGAACGCATCCTGGAAAATGCCAGCGTATCCTGGACCGAGGTCCCATACACTGAAGTGCGTGGCCGCGCGGATATCATGCAATTCTTCGGCGACAAATACGGAGATACCGTGCGCGTCGTCCAAATCGGAGGCACAGGAAAACTCGACGCCTACTCGATGGAACTCTGCGCCGGCACCCACACCCGAGCCACCGGTGAGATCGGCCTCTTCCGCATCCTGGCCGAGTCCGCCATCGCCGCTGGAGTGCGCCGCATCGAAGCCGTCGCCGGTCTTGAAGCCGCCGCGCTCACGAAAAGCGAAGCCCAGCGCCTGCATGAGATAGCAGGTCTCCTGAACGCACCCGCCGCCGAGATCGAAAAGAAAATCGAGGCCCTCCTCGCCAATCAAAAGGAACTCGAAAAAGCCCTCAAAGCCGCGCGCTCCAAAGAAGCCGCCGCACAGGCCAAAGACCTCGCCGCAAAAGCCGAAACCCTCGGCGGAATCCCCTTCCTCTCCGCCAACCTCGGTGCGGTGGATGGCGACCACCTCCAAGCCGTGCTCGAAGCCCTCAAATCCACCTTCGAAGGCGTCACCGTGCTCGCAGGCTCCGCCAACAACGCCGTCTCCCTCGCCGCCAGCGTCAGCCCGGCATTCAGCTCAAAAATCCAAGCCGGCAAAATCATCCAAACCATCGCCCCGATCGTCGGAGGAAAAGGCGGCGGCAAACCCGACATGGCCCGAGGCGGAGGCAAAGACACCGCAAAAATCCCAGAGGCTCTGGCTGCAGCGAAAAGCATGCTGGCAGCATGTTGAGATCGGGCGGATCAGTCTGATCCGACTAATCCGACCGATCCACCAAGCACCCGCTCGCCAGAAGCCAAGCACGGCTTGGCACTACGCTCCGCCGCCGGCGGCGTTGGCGAGGCCGGCTTCTTCGGGGGGGAGGAAGGGTTGGAAGCGGGCTTTGTCGATGGCTTTCATGTAGGCCTCGTGGGGCGAGACGACACCGCCGAGCAGTTGTTCCCAGATAGCGTCGTCCATGAATTGCATACCTTGGCTTTTGCCGGCGACGATGACATCTTGCAATTTCTGGGTTGCGCCTTCGCGGACGATGGCGGAGACGGCATTGTTGACCACGAGGATTTCGTTCACGGCGACGCGACCGGAGCCGTCCTGTTTTTTCATGAGGAGCTGGGCGATGACGCCTCGCAGTGAAGCTGCGAGCATGGTGCGCACCTGCGCCTGCTGGTCGCTTGGAAACACATCGATCATGCGGTCCACCGTTTTGCGGGCGTTGTTGGTGTGGAGTGTTCCGAAGACAAGGAGACCGGTTTCGGCAGCGGTGAGTGCGAGGGATATCGTTTCCAAGTCGCGCATTTCACCGACGAGCACGATGTCCGCATCCTCACGGAGAGCTGCTTTCAAGCCAGCTGGGAAGGATTCCGCGTGTTCGGGAACTTCGCGCTGCGTGATGATGCTTTTCTTGTTGCGGTGAACGAACTCGATCGGCTCCTCGATCGTCACGATGTGGCGGGAGAAGTTGGCATTGATGTAGTCGATGAGGGCCGCGAGCGTCGTGCTCTTTCCGGAGCCTGTCGGTCCTGTCACCAGCACGATACCGCCGCGCATGTGGCCGAAGGATTTGATGATCTCCGGCACGCGCAGGTCTTCTAGGGTTTTGATTTTTGTAGGAATGATGCGAAAGACAGCTCCGTAACCGTGGGCCTGCTTGAGATAATTGCAGCGAAAACGGTTCTCCTCGTTCATCTCGTAGGCGAAATCGAGGTCACCGTGTTCCTCGAAGCGCTGCCAGCGCTCGGGCGAGCAGATTTCGCTGAGCATGTAGCTCATCTCCTCGGTGGTAAGGGCCTCCTCGCGGATGGGCACGATCTCGCCATGGCGGCGGACTTTGGGCGATTGACCCTCGGCGAGATGGAGGTCCGAGGCGCCGCTGTCGATGAGAACCTGGAAAAACTGGTCGATGTATGGCATGGGTGGGAGAGTTTTAAGAATTAAGGATTAAGTTTTAAGTAACCCACGCGCGTTGCGCGGTTGGCGGGGAACTAACCACAGAGGACACGGAGAGCACGGAGTAGAAAATGCGGTTATGCAGTTTATCGAAAGACGCAGAAAGCCGTGGAGGATTTTTGTTTCTGCTTGAAATGCCCCTCCGTGCTCTCCGCGTCCTCCGTGGTTAAATAAAATGCTTTGGGGTAACATTATAAAATTTTTTAGTTAGGAGCAGTGTTGTTTGGAATTAGTTATTTTAGTCCGACAAGGCGTTTCATGTCGGCTTCCTGTTCGGCGCGGTAGACGGCTTCTTCGGCGGATACGATGCCGGCTTGGAAAAGCTCGGCGATCGAGTCGTCCATGAGTTTCATGCCGAGTTTTTTTCCGGTTTGGATGATGCCTGGGAGCATGAAGGTCTTTCCTTCGCGGATCACATTTCCGATAGCTGGGGTGTTCATCAAAATCTCGATCGCTAGCGCGCGGCCATTACCGTCCGCGCGGGGGACGAGTTGCTGCGAGATGATGCCGCGCAGCGACTCGCTGACCATGATGCGAATCTGATCGCGCTGGTCGGTGGGGAAGACATCCAGCAATCGGTCGAGGGTTCTCGCGGCATTGCTGGTGTGCAGGGTGCCGAGCACAAGGTGGCCTGTCTCGGATGCCGTGATGGCGAGGGAGATCGTCTCCAGATCGCGCATTTCGCCGACCATGATGACATCCGGATCTTCGCGCAGAGCGCCTCGCAGGGCATTGGCGAAGGATTTTGTATGGGTGTGAACCTCTCGCTGGGTGACATGGCACTTGCCCGAAGGCACGATGTATTCGATCGGATCCTCCAGAGTGATGATATGGTCGTGGCGCGAGCGGTTGATCTGATCGACCAGCGCTGCGAGCGTAGTGCTCTTTCCGCTACCAACGGAGCCGGTCACGAGCACCAGACCATTGTGAAATTCCGTGAGCAATTTCAACTGCTCTGGAAGGCCCAACTCATCCATCGAACGCACGCGGTCGCTGATGATTCGAAATACGAGATCGTAGCCGGTGCGCTGGCGCACGACGCTCGCGCGGAAGCGCCCGATGCCAGTGGCGTAGGCGAAATCCACATCCCCTCGCCCGGCGAGTTGCTGTTGCTGCTCCGGTGAGAGAAAACTCATCACCAACCGCTCCGTATCCTCCGCTGTGAGCACATCGGCCTGCCGCCAGATTGGCTCCAAGAGGCCGAACCGCCGCCAGATTGGTTGCGAGTTCACGCTCAGGTGAATATCCGAGGCATCCGACTCCTTCCCCACGGCAAGAAACTGGTCAACATGAGTGAGGTTGTGAATATCGGGGTGGGATGCGTCCATAGGCGGTCAGGTTTTAGAAAATGAACTCCTACAAGCTTTCGAAGGCTCTTCCAACACCTAAGAGCCGTGCGCATGTTTTTTTTCTGTGCGTCATAATGATGGCGCGTTTGGACCGGCCTCGCTACAGTGCGCTTATGCAAAAGACACGCCTCTGGCTCATGTTTCCGGCACGCCTCATCACTCGCCCCATCCTTTGGGAGTTGGCCAAGAAATTTGAATTGGTCACGAACATCCGCCAAGCGAGTGTTACGGACGAGATCGGATTGGTATCCCTCGAACTCGATGGCGAGCGTGAAGAAATCAAAAAAGCGATAGCGTGGTTGGAAGAGAACGGCATCAAAGTCGAACCTGTCGAAATCGGCACGATTGCAAGCTGAAGAGCACCCTCCTCGATGCGCCTGCTTCTCGTTGACGGTCATTATTATCTCTACCGCTCGTTTTTTGCGATTCGGGGGCTGAAGAATTCCCGTGGCGAACCGACGAATGCGATCTACGGATTCATCAAAGCCCTGCGCAAGATGCTTGCGGATGTCAAACCCGACCGCGCCGCTGTGATTTGGGACGCCGGTCTGCCCGCACGCCGCGTGGAACTCCAACCCGCCTACAAACAGAACCGCTCCGAAATGCCGGACGACCTCCGCCCGCAGGAGGATTGGCTCCAAAAAAACATCTACCTGGTCGGCACGCAATCCGTCGAACTCCCGAATACCGAAGCCGACGACCTGATCGCATCCTACGCACGCGCCGCCAGAAAAGACGGAGCCGATGTGGTGATCGCAACGAATGACAAGGACATCCTCCAACTCGTTGATGCAAACATCCACATCTACTCCACGAATAAAACCGACATCAAAGAAGGCGGCTTCGCTCTACTTGGCTCCGCAGAGGTTCGCGAAAAATGGGGTGTCCCAGCAGCAAACATCGCCGATGTGCTGGCTCTTACAGGTGACAGCTCCGACAACATTCCCGGCGTTCCTGGAATCGGGGGCAAAACGGCCGTTCAGCTGGTGACCGCACATGGCACGGTTCAATCCCTTCTCGAAAACCCCGCGATCATTGAGAATCCCCGCTTGCGCGAAAAAATCATCGCAAACCGCGAAGTCATCATCGCAAACCGTGAAATGGTGCGCCTCGATGACGACCTCCCAATGCCAGTCGCTTGGGAATCCCTCGAAATATCGCCGCGCCATCCAGAACTCATTGCCGCACTCAAGGACTGCGAGTTCAAATCCCTCGTCAGCGAGATCGAGGCAGAGGCCGCAGAAGCTGCACCGCCACTTCAAGGCGAGCTTTTTTAAGAAAACAAAAAAGGCTCTCCCTTTCGGAAGAGCCTCTTTTATTCGGGAGCAACCCTGAGCGTTTGTTAGCTGATCAATCGCAGGATCGATTGGGTGGACTGGTTCGCTTGGGCGAGCATCGCCGTGCCAGCCTGCTGCAGGATGCTGAAGCGAGCGAGCTTCGTGCTTTCGTCGGCCACATCCACATCAAGAATCCGGCTGTTGGCGGCCTCGAGGTTGGTTTTGTTCACTGCGAGCATGTCGGCAGCAAAGGTCAGGCGGGACTGCTCGGCGCCGTTGTTGGCGCGGATGGTGGCAAGGTCCTGGATCGCATCCTGAATCGTATCTACAGCGGCCTGTGCTCCCGTGGTGGAAGAGATATCCATTCCCGCCCCGCCGGCTGTTCCAACGGAGGTGCTGATGAATTCTAGGTCCACTTGGGTGATGCCAACGGTCTGATCTCCATCATGGGAGGTAACGACAGTGAGCGTGCTGTCCACATCAAGGCCCGTGGAGGCTCCCGACGCGAACAGGCTGATGCCGTTGAATTCCTCGCCAACCATGAGGTCTAGCTGACCCTTCAACTGGCTCAACTCTGTATTATAGAGTGAGAGATCGCTGGTCGATTTCGTCACATCTTGAGCCAGCGTAGCGAGCTCCGACATGCGATTGAGGATTTTATCCGCCGTCTTGAGCACTCCGTCCTGGGTTTGCAGGAACGAGAGCGAGTTGTTGACGTTGGCCAATGTGGCATCCGTCCGGCGGATCGATGCACTCATCTTCATGGACACGGCGAGGCCGCCTGCATCGTCGAAGGATGAATTGATGCGTGAACCGCTGGAAAGCCTGTTGAGGCTGCGTTGGAGGTTTACATTGGTGTTGCTGAGGTTGTAGGCCGCCGATGTGGCTGCAGAGTTGGTGTTGATGACTACTGACATATCCTTTGTCTTTCTATGGTGCGAAGTCCGTTTCGCCGTCGGGCTGCTTTAAATCAGTGCTCAGCCTCACTGGGTGGAGATTTTCTCCATACATCAAACATCGGCACACTCGAGGACGGGCTTGAGAAATTTTCCGAGTAAATATAGTCCGACAAGTGGCTTGGATGAATAGATGACAATCGTTTCGAATAAAACAATTGGATTGGCGCGGAATATGCTTGCTGAAGCAGCAACTGTGCCTAAATTTTCGTGGTATGGCAGGCATGCAACAAGTCGCGAAGATGGCGCTCCAGCAATCGCTGTCGCCGCAGATGCAGCAGAGCCTGCATGTCCTCCAAGCCCCGCTGGCAGAGCTCAGGCAACTAGTGGACACCGAGCTGAGAGCGAATCCCGCGCTGGAGGAACTCGTCCCCGAGAGATCACCCGAGTCCAAACAGGAGCAGGCCAGTCCGATGGAAGAGCAGTGGAATGAATACTACACGCAGCGCTCGTCTGGAGAAACCTGGTCGCGTGAAGCCCTCGAGAAGCGTCAACATTTCCTGGATTCCCAGGTGCGCCCGCCGACATTACCCGAGCATCTTCTGGAGCAACTCCAAACGGCCTCCTGGCCGAGAGAGGATGCCATTGTCGCCGTGGAAATCATCGGCAACCTAGATGATGCTGGATACCTGCGTTCTACAGTGGAAGAAATCGCTACAGCGGTGGATTGCCTGCAGGATGAAGTCGAACGAGTGCTGGAAAAGGTGCAGGAATTCGATCCCCCGGGCATCGCGGCACGGAACCTCGCCGAGTGCCTCTTGCTTCAGCTCAAAAGCCAGGGACGACAGTATTCCACGGAAACCCGGATCGTCCGCCACTACCTCGATGAATTGGGCCGAAAAAAACTGAATGAGATTGCGAAGGCGCTAGACCTCGATCCTAAAGAAATCCAGCACGCAGCCGAGTTGATAGCGCGTCTGGATCCGATGCCTGGCCGAGCCTATGCGGCGGACACCAACCAGGTCGTTACACCCGAGGTGCTCGTGGAATACGACGGCGAGGATTACACGGTGAGTCTGAACAGCGATGAAATACCCCGTCTGAGGATTTCCGATTCCTACAAGGATATGCTCGCGGGCTCATCAAAAGAAGTCCGGGAATACCTGCGCGACAAAATACGGGGCGGGAATTTTTTCATTAAAAGCATCCAGCAACGGCAGCAGACGATTTTGAATATCGGCCGTGAGATCGCCCTGCGTCAGCGGGAATTCCTGGAGCGCGGCCCCTCGCACTTAAAGCCCATGACCATGAGTCAGGTCGCAGACGCCGTCGGGGTTCATGAAACCACAGTCAGCCGAGCCGCCGCTGGAAAGTTCATTTCCACCCCGCAGGGGATTTTCGAGATGAAGTATTTCTTCACGCATGGCTACACGAACAGCGACGGGGAGGGCGTGAGCAACGAGAGCGTCCGGCAAGCGATAGCCCAGATCGTGCGGGAGGAGAACAACCGCAATCCCTACAGCGACCAGGATATCGTCAAACTCCTGTCGGACCGCGGTCTCGGCGTGGCGCGCCGGACTGTCGCAAAATACCGCGAACAACTCGGCATTCTCCCAAGTCATCTCCGGAAGGCGTTCTGATCACCCCCTCTTCTTGCGGCTCGCCTTGGCGTAAGTGGCCTTCTTGCGAATGGGCGGAGCGCCTGTTGTGGAGGTTCCGTTTTTGAGTTCTGCGATCTGATCACGCAGAAGCGCCGCCCTCTCATACTCGAGACGCGATGCGGCATCGGCCATATCATGCTCCAGTTCCCGAATCAGCTCCGCCGCGTCAAAACCAGCCGAGTCCTCGCGAAGTATTCCCTGCTCGACCTCGCGGCCTTTGACAATGACATGAAGGCTTTCCTGAACGGCTCGAACGACGCTGCGTGGCGTGATGCCGTGTTCCTTGTTATGCGCCTCCTGGCGACTCCGGCGGTATTCGGTGATATCCAGCAGATCGCGCATACTGCCTGTGATGGTATCCGCAAACAAAACGACCTCGCCATTGAGATGGCGCGCAGCGCGGCCAGCGGTCTGGATGAGGCTCGTCCGACTCCGCAGATAGCCTTCCTTGTCGGCGTCGAGGATGCACACCAAGGAAACTTCAGGCAAATCGAGCCCCTCGCGAAGCAGATTAATGCCGACAAGAATGTCACAGTCACCTGCGCGGAGGGTGCGGAGGATTTCGACACGCTCGATGGTATCGATATCGCTGTGGAGATAGCGCACACGAAGGCCGATTTCGCGGAGGTAGTCGGCAAGGTCTTCGGCCGTCTTTTTTGTGAGTGTTGTAATAAGAATCCTCTCGCCAATCTCGATGCGGCGACGGCAGAGCTCGATTGTTTCGTCGATCTGGGCCTTGAGTGGACGGACTGTGATCTTGGGATCCAAGAGGCCGGTCGGGCGAATGATCTGCTCGACCACAAGCTTCGCTCCCGGCGTTGTAACATCGAGCTCCTTCTCTGATGGCGCGGCGTGTTTCAGACCTGCCGCCTTGCCGCCTTCGCCGAACTTGTTCTCAGGATTCGGAATCCAGCCCGCATTGCCAACGATGCTGTTGTTGATCTCAAACCCGCCCGGCGTGGCGCTCACATAAACGAGCTGGTTTGCAGTCTCCATGAACTCACTGAAATTCAGCGGACGGTTGTCCAGAGCACTAGGTAGCCGAAACCCGTATTCCACAAGAACACTCTTGCGCGAGCGATCCCCAGCATACATGCCGCCGATCTGGGGAACCGTGGCATGGGACTCGTCGATGACCAACAGGTGATCCTTCGGCAAAAAGTCCAGAAGCGTATAAGGGCGTGAGCCCGGAGGGCGCCCGGTAAGGTGCCGCGAGTAGTTCTCGATGCCGTTGCAAAAACCCATTTCCTGCATCATCTCGAGATCAAACTCGGTTCGCATGCGAATGCGCTGGGCCTCGATGAATTTGCTCTGGCGCTCAAACTCCGCAACCCGTTTCTCCAACTCACCCCTGATTCCTGCCATGGCCGTTCGCAGCTTGTCATGGGGGGTCACAAATTGCTTCGCTGGAAAAAGAGTGAATGTCGTGAGCGTGGCGCTGGCGTGTCCGGTCAACGGGTCAAACACGCTGATCCGGTCGATTTCATCGCCGAAGAACTCCACCCTCACCGCCTCGTCGTCATTCTGCGCCGGATGAACCTCGACGACATCTCCCCTCACCCGGAATTTTCCGCGACCGAAGGCGATGTCGTTCCGCTCGTAAAGCATCTCCACGATTTTCGTGAGGAATTCCTCCCGCGTGATTCGCTGCCCCGGATGGATTGTGACGAGCATCTGCAAAAAATCCTCCGGCGACGCGAGCCCATAAATGCATGAGACGCTGGCCACGATGATTGTGTCCCGGCGAGTGAGCAGCGAACTCACTGCCGAGAGTCTGAGGCGCTCGATCTCCTCGTTGATCGAGGAGTCTTTTTCAATATAGGTGTCCGATCGAGGGATGTAGGCCTCCGGCTGGTAGTAGTCGAAGTAACTCACGAAATACTCGACGGCATTGTGTGGGAAGAACTGCTTGAACTCGCTGTAGAGCTGCGCGGCGAGCGTCTTGTTGTGCGACATGATGATCGTTGGACGCTCCAGCTCTTGAATCACATTCGCCGTGGTGAATGTCTTCCCGGATCCCGTCACACCCAGAAGCGTCTGGTGCCGATTCCCTGCCGCAAGCGACCGTGTCAGGCCGGCAATCGCCCGCGCTTGATCCCCCTGCGGACTGTATTTCGACTGCAATTCGAACACCATAGCCGACCAGTATCCCCTTGTGGGCAAGGGAACGCAACATGTGCCTTGGAAAAGCCGCACGCAGGTTGGCGTTGCTTTTGTCTTCAGCGTTTGGCTAATAGAAAGAGAACAAACTATGTCAGCGCATCACGATATGCCGCTTCCATCTACCCGTTGGAGTTGGCTCCCCGCATGATAGGCCTCATCGCCCATGCCGAAAAACCCGAAGCCACCGGAGTCGTTCGGGAGATGATTTCTGAACTGGAGCGGAACGCGCTGCCCTTCCTCCTTCACAAAAATACGGCTCCCCTCGCAGGCATGGCCTCCGACTTGGATGAGACCGCGCTTGCTGAGCGATGCGAACTCCTCGTCGTAATCGGCGGCGACGGCACGATTCTGCGAGTTGTTCAAAGAATCAAATGCCGTCTCCCCGTCGTTTTCGGCATCAATATCGGCACACTCGGATTTCTGACATGCCTCGGATCCAGCGAAATCCGCCGCGCCGCCGAGTGCATTGCCAAGGCCGATTACGCACTCAGCCAACGCGCCCTCCTCAAAGCCGTGCTCACGAAAGCCTCAGGAGACGCCAGCACACTCTACGCGCTGAACGATGTAGTCGTGAGCCGTGGGGAACGCTCTCAACTTGTGCAAATGCGGGTGACCTTGGGAGGGGTTCCCCTCACCGATTACAATGCCGACGGCCTCGTCGTCGCGACGCCGACTGGCTCCACCGCCTATTCTCTCTCGGCGGGCGGGCCAATCCTCATGCCCGACTCGGGAGGATTTGTCATTACCCCCATCTGCCCGCATGTTCTCACAAACCGCTCGGTTGTGATCAGCGACAGCTCTGTCGTTGAAATCCAAGTCGCCAAGCCCGGGCAGGTCGCTTTTGTTTCGGTCGATGCGCAAAGCTGGTTTCCGATGTCCGGCGGCGACTCGCTCCGATTGGAAAAAAGCGAGCGCATCCTCCCGCTGGCGATGCTTCCCGAAAGGCCTTTCACCGAAGTTCTCCGCCGCAAACTCAAATGGACCGGTAGCAACATATGATCTCCATTCACCAAATCCTCCAACCTGGGCATGTCAACCTCTCCCTTTCTTCTACGCAGATCGATTCAGCCGTCAGCGAAGTGCTGGCATCCCTCAGTGGCGACATCCGCATTCTTCAATGGAACGCCCTGAAGGAATCAGTGCTTCAGCGAAATGCCCCAGCCATCGATGCCGAAGGCTGCGGCATTATCATCGCCCACGGTCGCACGGATGCCGTCGGCTCCTTAGTCATGGCAGCCGGTCGTTCGAACGAAGGGTTCCCTTCCAAAGACACAAAGGAAAATGTCCGGCTCGTTTTTGTTGCCGGCATTCCTTCCGCGCTGAATAGCGAATACCTCCGAGTTGTCGGAACCATCGCCCGACTCTGCAGTCAGCCCGAGCTTGTTGAAAAACTTCTCTCAGCAGCAAGCCCAAGCGCGTTCATCGACATTCTCTGCTCAGGAGAGACGAGATTGTAAAAACCACGCCCCGGAGATGCTTAGCGCTTGAAGGGAGCACCAAGCGCCACGCGGAATCCGAAGCTCGAATACCGCGTGTCAGGCCGCCCCAGATCATTGCGGAAAGAGGATTTCATACGATCCTGGTAGCCATTGAACCATGAGGCTCCACGAAGCACGCGAGAGTCCTGCGAACGGTCGGTGAAATCTTGGCACCACTCCCAGACATTTCCGCCCAGGTCATAAATTCCAAATTGATTGGGAGCAAAACTGCCAACAGGTGAGGTGAACTCGAATTCATCAATTCCGAGTTCCTGGGAGTAATTTCCCGCACCCTTCGTCGGGGGCCAACTCGCTCCCCATGGATAGCCATCGAGTTCCCCGCTGCGCTGATCCGGGCGGGTTCCTTCCTCATGAGGCAAACCTACGGCCGCACTCCACTCAAGATCACTTGGCAAACGGAACACCAAACCTTCGGGAAGACGACCGACCGCGCGCTCCTTTTCTGTGAGCCACTCACAGAATTCGGCCGCTTCTTTCCATGTCACACTCACCACAGGATGCTCAGGTCCGGAACCGGAGCACTGGTTAGGCAGATCGACACCTTTTTCCGATGCGTAAACCTCAAACTCCCTCACACGGGTTGGCCAAATGCACACAAGAGTCGAAAATCTCGGCACGGGCACGAAAGGCATTCCAAAGCTATTGATAAAGGGAGAATCCACCGAAGCGGAAGAGAGTGATGATGGTTGGCTCATGAAATTGGTCAAAAAGAACGCAATCAAATTACCCGCCCCGCGCGCCTCATGGCGATGTTTTTTTGACAGGCTGGAATATGGAATTCCTGTAGCCATGCGGGCTTCAACCTTGACGCCATGCGGCGCATTGGGTCTATTCACTCAACCCCAGACACCAACAACCCCAACATGCCTAAACAACTCATATCAACAGCCGCCTGTTCACTAGCCGTCCTCCTCAGCCTTTGGTTCCTTGTATCCAATTGGAGCAACCAAAGCCTCCAGAGGGGTCTCCAAAGCCAGCAGGATGAAATCCAAGCCCACCAGCTGACCATTCAAAGCCAGCAGCAGCAATTGCAAGCCCAGCAACAACTCATCGACTCCGCATCCCAACTCGCAAATCAAGTCGGACCTTCGGTGATTCGCGACCTCGCGACCCTGCAGCTCCAGAACAAAAACCAAAAGATTGCCGCGCTTCTCAAAAAATACGGCATCGAAGCCAAAGCCAACTAAGCAACCCCCACTTACAAAACCATGGAAGACTACACCAACGAAAATTCGGCCACGCAGAGCAGTGACTCCGAGAACATCCACCTTCCCCTCGCCCTCTTGGCTTTTGCTTTTGCGATCTTTCTTTTCGCTCAAATCAGCAGCCTTGGCCAAAACGGACGCAGCATGAGATGGCAGACTGAAAATCTCGATCGCCAGATCGGATCACTTGTCGAATCGGAAAAAAATCTGGGCAATCTCGTCAAACAACGCGAGACCCTCGTCGAGCAATCCCAGCAGGTGCAAGCCCGCTACACCGAAATGCTCACCGATCTCATCAATCTCGCCGATACGGATGCCGACGCCCGCGCGGTTGTGGAAAAGTATAAAATCCAACGCCAGCAAAACCAACAAGCGGCTCCAGCGGCTGAGGCAACTCCCAAGCCTACTCCCTGATCCCGCCTCGCGCGGTCTGGCATGAAAACGCTGCTCCTCACCGGCGCAACCGGTTTTGTGGGCAGCAACATGCTTGTTCAGGAAGTGCAGCAAGGCACACGTATTCTGGCACCCGTCCGGAATGCTGAGAAACTACGCCGGCAGCTCAGTGCCGAGGGCATTTCCAAAGCGGATGTCGTTGCGCTGGACACGAACCCATCCACTTGGGGCGATATTCGACCCACCCACGCCTTGCTCTCGGCAGGCGTTCTTTTTGCAAGAAGTCGCGCAGAATACCAAAGCGTCAATGTCGACTGGACACTCCGCGTTCTTGAAACACTTCCCGCTGAGTGCCAGGTCGTCGTCCTCTCATCCCAGGCAGCCGGCGGTCCAACGCCTGTCCAAGTCCATGCCCGAACCGAGCAGGATGCGGACGATCCCATCACACATTACGGAAAATCGAAACTCGAACTCGAACATGCCATTCGTCGTTCTCATTCCAGACGCCACATCACCATCCTGAGACCCCCGATGGTTCTCGGAGCGAGGGATACCGCCACGCTTCCACTTTTCAAGATGGCGGCAGGTCTTGTGAGACCCAAGCCCGGCCTTGCAAAAAAGGAATACAGCTTCATCGCCGTCGAAGATGTCCTGGAAGCCGTGAGGGCTTCTTGGGAAAGCAGCGCGCAAGGGCCTTTCTACATTTCCTCGGAGCAAACAATCACCGACTTCGAACTCATCCGCACAGCCGCCCTCGCCACCAATGGACGCGGAGTTACGCTGCCCCTGCCTCAGGTCATCATCAAATGTTTCTCCTTCATCGTGGACGCCATTCCAAAACTTAGGGAGTCCACACCCAGCCTCACCCGTGACCGAGCCCGTGACATCTGGGCCGACCGGTGGGTCGTGGATTCCGCGCTCTTTCGCCGAACAACGGGATGGAAAAGCACCCTCGACTTGCGCCACTCTCTGGAAAGCGCGCACGATTTCTATGTCCGCACGGGAATGCTGAAGCGAAAACCCCACCAAAGACAATGATCCTGCCTGAAAAATCTCCATTACCTCCGCGCCGCGACACCGACTTTGACGATGCCGCAGGTTCCTCTCACCAGCCAAAAATAAATATCCGTCCGCGTCGAGTTGACGAAAGCCCCGAGCAGGAGCCCACCGAAAATTCCATCCAGCGTTTGCGCAAGACCGGGCAGTCTCCGCAATTCGAAACCTCCACCGATTCCACACGCCGCCGCCGGAGAAGAAGTCGCCAAGATTCTTCCAGACACAGTAATCAGACAAATCGGTCTTTGAATTTTAAAATACTCGTCACCCTTGGCGTGCTGGCGATCTTTGCCGGATCAAACATCCTCGTTGGTCGTTTCTTTTACGGTAGCGGCGTCTCCGAGGGCATCCAACGCGCCATCGATGCCCGCACGCCGGCGAGGGACAACGAACCTGCCGCGGTTGCAACGACCAACAAAGCCTTCGCCGCTCTCCTGAACCTGCGCGGATCGAAACCTGACCGTCCATCTACCGAAATGCTCACCCTGCTTTCTCTTCAGGCACTGAGCGAAACGATGGATGAATCCCTCCCCTCCTACCTGTCCCAGGGCCACACGACACCCGAGGATTTCTGCGCCGCCTATGTCGCCATGCGCCTCGGCGATTTCGGAAAAGCTGCCGCCATTCTCCGCGCCACCGAGTCCACAATTCCTTCCGATCTTTTCAACTACCTTATGAATGACCCCGTTATGCGTCGCTTCGCTAGGGAACCGCGAGTGATGGGCTTCTATGAAAAGTCTTGATGTCACGCCTCCGCCGCATTCCCATCGCGGGGCATGAATCCTATCACCGCCGACCAACTCCTCGCCGCCCAGACATGGCGCTACGCCACCAAGCAATTCGACGCCTCCAAATCCATTCCCACGCCAGTCTGGCAGGCGCTTGAGGAATCGCTCATCCTCTCACCGTCCTCCTACGGCCTCCAGCCTTGGCAGTTCTTTGTCGTCACCAGTCCCGACCTCCGCGCGAAGCTCCGTCCGCACTCTTGGAACCAATCTCAGATCACCGACGCCTCGCATCTCGTCGTTTTTGCCATTCCCGAAAAGGTCGATGTCCCCTACATGGAAAAATACCTCGCCCGCATCGCAGAGGTCCGTGGTGTGACACTTGAATCGCTCGGCTTCTACCGCGACATGATGATGGCCGATGTCATCGCAGGCCCACGCCAAGCTTGGGTGCGCGAATGGGCAGCCCGCCAGGTTTACATCGCCCTCGGCAACTTCATGACATCCGCCGCACTCGTCGGAGTGGACACCTGCCCGCTCGAAGGCATCGACCCGCGCGAATACGACGCCATCCTCGACCTCCCTTCAAAAGGCTTCAACACCATCGTCGCCTGCGCCGCGGGCTACCGCTCCGCCGACGACAAATACGCCACCCTTCCCAAAGTCCGATTCGAAAAAAGCGACCTCATTCGACATCTGTAACCCGAATTCCAGAAAATTAACCACAGAGGACACAGAGAGCACAAAGGAAGGAAAAATTGAGCCCGCTTGCCTCGAAACCTCCCGCGACACTCGCCGTTTCTTAAAACTTAATTCTTAATTCTTAAAACTTCGCCATGACCTCATCCGCTCCACACAACCCCGCCACACACCGCCTGGAATCCGACTCCATGGGCGAAATCTCCGTTCCGCACGAAGCCTACTGGGGCGCGCAGACCGCCCGTTCGCTCATTCATTTCGACATAGGAGAGGACATTCTGCCGCCCGAGATGATCAAGGCTCTCGGTATTTTGAAAAAAGCCGCTGCGCTCACGAATGCCGACCTCGGCAAGCTCAGCGCTGAAAAACGCGATCTCATCGCCCAGGCGGCGGATGAAGTCATCGCAGGAAAACTCGACGCCCACTTCCCGCTTCGCATCTGGCAGACAGGCTCCGGCACCCAGAGCAATATGAACGCCAACGAGGTCATCTCGAATCGCGCCATCGAAATCGCAGGCGGTGTAAAAGGCTCCAAAAAGCCAGTGCATCCAAATGACGATGTGAACATGTCGCAGTCGTCGAACGACACCTTCCCGACCGCGATGTCCATCGCCTCAGCCAGCGAGGTCGTCGAGGTCCTCATCCCGGCCGTGAAAAAACTCCGCGACACGCTCGACGCCAAAGCCACCGCCTTTGCCGACATCGTCAAGATCGGCCGCACGCACCTCCAAGATGCCACCCCGCTCACACTCGGGCAGGAATTCTCCGGCTATGTGTGCTTGCTCGACCAAGCGCTGCGCGATGTCGAATTCTCGCTCACCGGCCTCTACCAACTCGCCATCGGCGGCACCGCCGTCGGCACCGGCCTGAATGCCCACCCCGAGTTCGGCGACCGCGCCGCCGCGCACATCGCGAAACTGACCGGCTTCCCATTCCAATCCGCGCCCAACAAATTCGCCGCCCTCTCCGGCCACAACGAATTCGTCATCGCCAGCGGAGCTGTAAAATCCCTCGCCTGCGCGCTCATGAAGATCGCCAACGACATCCGCTGGCTCGCCTCCGGCCCCCGCTGCGGACTCGGCGAGCTGACCATTCCTGAAAACGAGCCCGGCTCATCGATCATGCCCGGCAAGGTGAACCCCACCCAATCCGAAGCCCTCACCATGATCGCCATCCAAGTCATGGGCAACGACACCGCCATCGGCATCGCCGCCTCGCAAGGCAACTTCGAGCTGAATGTCTTCAAGCCCGTCATCGTCCACAATTTCCTGCACTCCGTCCGCCTCCTCGCCGAGGGATGCCATTCCTTCAACGACCACTGCGCCATCGGCATCGAGCCGAACCTGCCGGTCATCGAAGGCTATGTAAAAAACTCCCTCATGCTCGTCACCGCGCTGAACCCCCACATCGGCTACGACAAAGCCGCACAGATCGCAAAGAAAGCCCACAAAGACGCCTCCAGCCTCAAAGAAGCCGCCGTCGCCCTCGGCCATGTGACCCCCGAGCAATTCGACCAGTGGGTCATTGCAAAAAACATGACACACGCTTGAAAACGAGCGCCTTCAGGCTTACTTGTTGATGAATGAAACTCCGCTTGGATCTTCTGGAGCAGTTGACGGAGGAGGACATTGCTCTTCAGGCGGAGGGCAATGTTCACCGCTTCAAACCCGAGCCGCTTTTCTCAAAAACTGGGGTTGGCAGTCTGTCGCCAGCATCAATCAGCGAGCGTGCGCAAGAAGTGGATCACAGCATGGATTTAACTCGGAAACTGGAGAAGCGTGCTCAGAAAAGTGGCAAAGGCAACACGCCTTAGAGTTATCCCTTGCCGAGGTATTTGATCTCCTTCGGGATTTTCATAGGAGCGCCCCCTTCCTCTTTTTGAATGGGAATACATTTTCCTTCATCGGCAGGGAATTGACTTTGGCTTTATTCAGCGACCTTGCACCGGTTCGAAAACGCGAACTCTCCTCCGCTGTCGCCCACTATATCGCCGGTGTTCTGGATCGGGACTCCATGGTTTCCATCGTCGAGTCGCTTTGCGAGTCCGCTGCACTCGCCCCGGGGGATCGAGTGCAGACGCTCCGCGGGAGCACCTCGGGAACGGTGGTTCGTATCCTCGATGACGGACGAGTGGTTTGGAAATCGGATGCCTCCACTCTTGAATTCACAGGGCTTCCCGAGAGTTTGAAGCGATTTTAGCTGCGCGAAATCCCTTCGACGATCAGCGGATCTTGGGCGAGTTTGCAGATTCGTGATTCCAGCCGTGTTCCAGACTTCCGTTCGAGAACTTGTGGCCTTTGTGCATCGCACGGGCGGCCTCGCAGGAACCGGCGCGTTTCGGGCATCTGACCGTGCGCTCGAGGGCGGGCGGGCCCACCGCCGTGTTCAGAACCGACGGACTGGCGACTACGAGGCCGAGGTGCCTGTGGAGTGGAAAGCCATTCGCGGAAGTGTAGACCTCACTCTTTCGGGTCGGATCGATGGTCTGCGCGCAACCCATTCCCCGCCGGTAGTCGAGGAGATCAAAAGCGTCGATCGATTTTGGGATGGCGCCGCCGACCCGCTGCATCTGGCTCAGCTGAAAATCTACGCCGCGATTCTGGCCGCACAACGCAATTGGGCGGAGGTCGAGTTGCATTTGACTTATCTGAACTTGGAAACGGACGGCGAAACGGTCCTGCCCTTCCGGCTTACTCGTGCCGAGTTGGAGGAGTTTTTTGAAAGCACCCTCGGCACCTGGTTCGAGTGGCTCGAGCTCGAGGCACGGTGGATTTCGCTCCGCAACACCTCCCTCGAAAAGCTCGCCTTCCCATTCCAAGGATTCCGTGGCGGTCAGCGAGAATTGGCGCGCCGCGTTTACCGTGCCATCCGAGACCGTCGCCATCTTTTCGTCGAGGCACCGACTGGACTTGGAAAAACCATGGCCACGCTCTTCCCAGCAGCCAAGGCTCTCCCGCTCTTGGGCGAGGGGAAAATCTTTTTTCTCACGGCAAAAACCCCGGGCCGGATCGCGGCGGCTGAGGCGGTGAAGCACCTGCGACGGGCTGGAGCCAAACTGAGATGCCTAACGCTAACGGCAAAGAACAGGATTTGCTTCACGGACAATCCCAACGGCTGCGACCCACGCGTATGCCCCTATGCCATCGGCTACCATGACCGCATCCGACCCGCGCTGCGCGAGCTTCTGGAGCAGGAGAGGCTCGACCGCGAAATGGTAGAGCTGATGGCCCGCAAGCATATGGTTTGCCCGTTCGAGCTCTCGCTCGATGCATCGTCTTGGTGCGACATCGTCATCGGCGACTTCAACCATGCATTCGATCCTTCGGCCCGCCTACAGAGGCATTTCGCCGAGGGCGGTGGGCGCCATGTCATTCTTGTAGACGAGGCTCACAATCTCGTGGACCGCAGCCGCGACATGCACTCGGCCACGCTTTCCCCGCTTGACTTAGAAGTCCGCCCCGGCGCGGTGCGAGCTAAGGGAGCGTCGAAAGCCCGGCGCGCGTTGGAGAGCGCGCGGGCTTTGCTCGTCGAGGCCGTCAGGATGCCCTCCTCGAATTACCTTCCAGCCCGGGATTACCACGATGGCTCGGTGTTTTTGGAAATCCCAAAAGATCTCCTCTCAGCCTGCCGCGATGCCGCACGCACGCTGGAGGGATTGCTTGCTTCTTTAAAACCCGGCACCGACCTCGGGGGCTGGATCGAACCTTGGTTTGCGCTCAACGACTGGCTGCGCGCGGCCGAGGCGTTTGACGATACATGCCGCATCATTACTCGGCCGCAGGAACATAGCGTGACCGTCTTTTGCGCGGATCCCTCAAGCCGTCTGCGAGGCGATTTGCGGGCTCTACGCTGCGCGGTGTTCTTCTCCGCCACGCTCTCGCCGATGGATTATTTTCGCGACCTGCTCGGAGGCGATTCCGGGGACGAGTCGGCCGTTTTTGATTCGCCCTTCGCGCCGGACCAAATGCGCCTGCGTATTCTTGCAGCCGACATAACCTACAAAAACCGTGCGACCTCATTAGACACCGTGGCAACTGCTGTGGCCGAGCATGTGCAAAGCGTGCCAGGTAACCATCTGGTTTTTTGTCCCTCGATGGCGTATCTCGACGACCTCTGCGCCATGCTTCAGGCACTCCTCCCCGAAGAAGTTCTGATGACGCAGACCCGGGGGATGCCGGATGCCGAGCGCAGCGCATTTCTGGATTCGTTCCAGCCCGAGTCGCGCCGAACCGCGCTTGCCGTGCTGGGTGGCATTTTCTCCGAAGGCATCGACCTGCCGGGTGAAAGGTTGGTTGGCGTTACCGTCATCGGCACAGGCCTGCCGCGCCTATCCCTTGAGCGCGACATCCTACAGGCACATTTTGAAGAAAAAAAAGGCTCCGGTTTCGACTACGCCTACCGCTTTCCCGGCATGCAGCGCGTGCTACAAGCCGCAGGCAGACTCATTCGCACAGAGACCGACAAGGGCTCAGCCCTGCTGGTCGACCAACGCTTTCTCGAACCACGCCATCAGATTTTATTTCCCTCTTGGTGGAGGGTTTCTCAAACCATTAAGCCGTGAGTGCGGTCGTTTCCTGATCCTGCAATGACTCGCGTTGGGAATTTTTTACGGGTTCCACCGACTGGTCGAAATGGAGAAGCTCCATGCGTCCATCGAAGTGCTCCACCATGGCCGTGCAGCTTTCAACCCAATCGCCACAGTTGTAATAAGCCGTTCCGTCGATCTCACGGACGGAGGCCGTGTGGATATGCCCGCAGAGGACACCGTCCACCTTGTAATCCTTGGCGTATCGCACGATGGACTCCTCGAATTTCCCGATGAAGCTGACGACATTTTTGACCTCGGCCTTCACATAGGCACTCAGAGACCAGTGCCCAAGACCGGCGAGGCGGCGGATCAAATTGACGATCCAATTGCACCGCATCAGCAGGACATAGCCGATGTCTCCTAGGTGCGCGAGCCAGCCCATATTTTGGACAACAGTATCGAGCTCATGGCCGTGCATGATGAGCAGTCGACGGCCGTTCGCCGTTTCGTGGATGGCATTTTTTTGGAGCGTCACGCTTGCGTAGTGTCCGTGAAAGGCGGAGAGGAATTCATCGTGGTTGCCAATGATGTAGATGATCTCAGTTCCCTTCCTGCCTTTGCGCAGAAGCTTTTGAATGACATCGTTGTGTTCCTGCGGCCAGTAGATGCCCCGGCGCAGGGCCCAAATGTCGATGAGATCGCCGACAAGGTAGAGGGTGTCGAACTCCACATCCTTGAGAAATTCGAGGAGGACGCCGGCCTTGCTTCCGCGCGTGCCAAGGTGAACATCGGAAATCCAGCCGGTGCGATAACGCGTTGTCATGCTGGGGATGATTTATCCGCCGACAGCTTGGATAACTAGAAACCGGGAATTGTTACTTTTTCGTAACAACTCGCCTTCAGGGATAATATACAACGGTATAACGATAGGCAGCCCTTGCCATTGACTCTCAACTCAAACAATTTAGCCTTTTGTTAAGCGCTTTTCTGCATGTCTAAAAAACCAATCCCACAAGCGGATTCCACTATTCCGGTTTTGGCCTTTCCAAAACCAAGCGCGCAGGCGAAGGCCAACCAGGAGTCCAAAGCGGTTTGCACACCCGAAATCGAACACTGCTGGGATGTTTTGCCGTGCGTTCTTTGGAAACTCTCCGCAGATGGTCGGATTCTTCAAGCCAACAAGGCCGCCTTGGAATTTTTAGGCTACGCCAAGGAGGAATTCGAAGGACACCCGCTTGAAGAATTTTTGCTCACAGGATTTGAATTTCACGATCTCATGGCATCTGTTCGCCATGCCGCAAAAGCCCATGGATTTCCAGCCTGTCTGCGCTGCATGGACGGATCGACCCGCGATGTCACGATCGATGCTTCGTCCACAAGTGGCGGCGAGGTCATTTACTGCGCAATCAACGACCGTTCCGTTCAGCGTCGCACGGAGGATCACGCCCGCGCCCAGGCCGTATTTTTTGAAAAACCAGCTGAGGTTATTTTTACCCAGACTCTGGATGGGGTCATCACGCAGTGGAGTTCCGGAGCCGAGCGTCTCTACGGGCTCAATGCCAGTGAAGTCCTTGGAAAAAAACTCCCTTCCAGCATGTCGCTGCAACCCGAGGCCTTTCAAACAGCCTTACGCACCGTTCAAGAGAGCGGCGAATGGTCGAGCGAGATACGCATCGTCGCGAATCACGGTGGGGAAATGGAACTATTCCTGCGTTGGGTTTTGCTCCATGCCGGCAATGGAAAGCCGGAGGAGATCCTCGTTTTGAGCGAGGATGCAGGGGAACTGCGCCAACTCAAAGAAGACAGACTTCGCTCACACCGTCACGAGTGTGTCGGAACTCTGGCGGGAGGTATCGCGCATGATTTGAACAATGTTCTACAACCGATCTCGATGTTTCTCGATTTGCTCCGCCATCGGTTGCCAGACGCCGAGAGTCGGGAAATGCTTGATGCCGTGGAGGCGAACCTCCGCCGTGCGACGGAGCTCGTGCGGCAGATTCTCACTTTCTCCAGCGGTGTCCGCGCCGAGCAACGCGCAGTGGATATTCCTGAACTTATTTCTGAGGTCACAAATTTCATCCGTCCGACATTTCCAAAAACCATTCACCTCCAAGTCTCGGTGCAGGAAAACATTCATGCCGTTCTGGGCAATCCGACCCAAATTGAGCAGGTGTTACTAAACTTCTCCGTCAACGCCCGCGATGCCATGCCTGATGGAGGGCGACTCAGACTCGAAGCCTCGAATTTCCGAGTCGACGAAAGTTTCGCAAAACAGCACCCCCAAGCAAAACCTGGCAACTATGTGCGAATCACCGTGAGCGATACCGGCCATGGCATCCCTCGCCCTCTGCGAAAAAAAATCTTCGAACCTTTCTTTACCACCAAGGGGCCGGAAAAAGGCACCGGACTGGGCCTTGCCACAGCCGTTGGGATTATTCGCAACCACGGAGGCTTTCTCACGCTCGATACCGAGGAGGGCTGCGGTTCCTCATTCCACGCATTCCTTCCAGCATCACTCGCCCCTGCCGAGCATCGGCCCGCATCCGCCCCCTCCGCAGAGGAGCGGCAAACCTCAGGCCATGGGGAAACGATCCTGCTCGTAGATGACGAGTCAACAGTGCTCAAGGTCATGACCCGCTCGCTCGAAAAATCCGGCTATCGCGTCATTCCCGCCGAGGATGGCGAGCAAGGATTAGCGCTCTACTCGCAGCATGAGCGCAATGTGCGCTTGGTTATTACAGATATGGCCATGCCTGGCATGGACGGCCCCGCGCTCATTGCGGCACTCAAGAAATTAAACCCATCCGTAAAAATTATTTGCACAAGCGGATTCGGTTCATCTGCCGGAAAAAACTCAGCTTACGAACTCGGCGTTCACGCCATCCTTTCGAAGCCCTGCAACTCGCGGATTATTCTCCAAGCGATTCAGGATGCCCTCTCCACACCACCACTGTCCTCCTGAATTTTTTATGCCGGACAACAGATCAAAAAAAGTAAACCTCGGAGCCATTCGCATTCTTTTCCTCTCCTGCTTTGGAGCGCTCTTGATTCTGGAGATTGGCCTGGCGCTTCTGGCCCTGAGATACAACGCAATCCAGAATGGCATTTTGGCAGATCAGGCTCTGCTCTTGAGAGGAAGAGAGATTTTGAACGATGCCTTGCGCGATGCCCGCGCGAATTGGAAATCCTCCAACAATGCGGAGTCCGGCAGTCCGCAGGAGCCACAACCCATGCCGGAGAGTGCGGCGAAAGCAGCCGAAAGCATAGAATTGCTCAAAAAACTAAAACGCCCCGCCCTCCTATTCCCCGCATCGGACCTCGACCGCCTGGATGACATCGCCACAAACAATACCAAACTTCTCGCCGCTGCGCCTCCCTACAACACGGATCAAAAGACCTTGAGAGAGAAAACCGACAATGGGCTTTCCACCTTCATCGGAGCGATCGATATCCGGCTTTTCGCTTCGATGCAGGAATTCCGCCGCGAAGTGGAATTTCTGGAAATGATCATATGGGGTCTTATTCCGCTGTTAATTTTGAGCACCGCCGCATTTGGCATCCTCCTGCTCTCAAAAGTTATGGAGCCGCTCGTGCATTTGAAAAAACAATCGCGCAAGCTGACGGACAGCCTCGCCACTCTGCAGAATGAGTTGAAGCTCGCTCAAATGGAAAAGAGCCCGTCTTTGAATCCTCCGCATAGTGCACCAACTCCGATGCCGGCGCCTCAAGAGTTACCCACATCCGAGACAGCGGATGATGTGACACGCACGCCTTGATCCGCCTGCTACAAAGCCTGTGTCGTTTCTCAATCCAGTCTACGCCACACTCACAATTCTTCTCGAAGTGGTGGGCATTGCCCTCGCAATGCGGGCCATCCTGATCGCCCGGACTCCGCAGTCCGCAATAGCCTGGGCAGGCGTGCTGGTGGTTTTACCAATCATAGGCATCCCCTTGTTCCTCGTTTTTGGCGAGTCGCGATTCGCCGGTTATTTATTGGCTTCAGCCTCACCAGCAGGCCCGCTTCATGATGCGATGCAGGCAATCATCAGGCACCTTGACGGCTATAAAACGACATGTCGTGGCATTTTCAACGAGCCGGCCCGGATGGCGGAAAATCTCTCTCGCCTGCCGGCCACGGGATCGAACCATGTGCAACTCCTCATCGATGGCACAGCGACCTTCGATTCCATTTTTCAATCCATCGATGCGGCCACCGAATCCGTCTGGGTCCAATTTTTCATCATTCACGACGACCGTCTCGGACGCACCCTCGCCGACAAGCTCACAGCCGCTGCCCGCCGAGGGGTGCAATGCCGCGTTCTCTATGACCAAGTGGGTTCGAAAAGACTCGCCTCCTCATGGGCTGAAAATCTCCGCCGCGAGGGGATTTCGGTAGAGGCATTCGTTACGAACCGGCAGTTCGGCCGAAACTTCCAGATCAACTTCCGTAACCACCGCAAACTGGTCATCACAGACTCCCGAGTCGCCTTCCTCGGTGGCCTGAATGTGGGCGACGAATACATGGGCTGGAGCCGCCGCTTCGGCCCGTGGCGCGACACGCATCTCCGAATCGAAGGACCCGCTGTGGCAGGATTTCAGCTCTCTTTTTTGGAGGATTGGAACTACACTACTGACGAAATTGCCCCGCTCCGACTCCCCTCGCCATCCCTTGTCCATGGCGGAGAGGCAACCATCTTTCCAATTGCCTCCGGTCCAGCCGAGAACTGGAGCATCTGCCCAGCGGTATATCTCTCGACCATACACTCCGCCACCCGTCGCCTTTGGATTGCCAGCCCGTATTTTGTTCCCTCGAGCCCGCTTCTTTACGCCATCTGCCACGCAGCGATTCGCGGCGTGGATGTTCGCATCATCCTTCCCCGCATGGCCGATCACACGCTTCCGTGGCTCTCCTCATTCACCTACTACCCGAAGCTGCGCGAGGCGGGAGTCAAGGTTTGGCGTTACGAGCCAGGGTTCATGCACCAGAAGGTGTTGCTCGCGGATGATGACATGGCGCTCGTTGGCTCAATCAATTTCGACTACCGATCGTTCATGCTGAACTTCGAACTCTCAGCGGCGGTGCACGATAAAAAGTTCGCCGCCGATGTCGAAGCGATGTTCCTTGCGGATTTCGACCGGAGCAGGCCGGAAAATCTGCGCGCATTTGAGGATGGGTCGCTGCTCTTCCGTCTCAAATGCCGCACCGCCGCGCTTATGAGCCCCGAGCAGTGACACAACCCAACCTTGAATGCTTTGATCTCTTACAACGAAGGCGCCGACTTAACCTTCGAATCCCAACGGGTCAGCAGGTGGAGCACAAGGTTGGTGCCGAATTTGTAGGAAACATCGAGGGAAGCTTCTGAGATATTACGAAGATAAATGTTGCGGTTGTTCCAAATCACCTCATTGAGGGCAACAGGCTGATTTTTTTCGTTTCGACGCATATCGACTTTGCCATCGGGCAGAAGACCGATCTGCCACATGTCGCCGTAGTCATTCGCCGTATAGATAATCGCAACCTCGCCGTAAATTTTCAGCGCATACACAGGCTCTTTATAGAAATTGATTCCTGGCGGCACGGTGATGACCTCCCAATCCTTGTCTTTGTCGGGAATGACTCGCTTCATCTCTCGGCGGAAGGCCAAGTCGAAGCGGGAATTGCGTCCGGGCACCGAGCTATCGCCCCAGATCGCCCCGCCGAGCCTGACATATTTGCGAAGATTTTCTACCTCTGCATCGGTGAGGCGGAAATCCTTGGAACCGGTCATGAAAATGAAAGGCGGCTTCACGGAGAAAAGCTCCTGGGAGTCGAGTTTAATAGCCTTCACCTTGTCATAGTTGGTCCGGACCTTGTTCTTCGAGCGGGTGCTCATGTAGGCAAGGAGGTTCGGAAGACTTCCGTTGTTGATCACGCCCTTGGTGTCGCCAACGGTGCTGATTGTGGAATCCCAGCCGGAATTGGCTCCACCATATTGGCCAATGTAAGCGACAAATTCGAACTCCCTGCTACGGGTGCCACTACCGCTACCACTTCCCTTGCCCCACCCTGTGGTAAAGGCCTTGATCGCTGAGGCGTCTGCTGCGGACATCTGCATGCCGGTGCCTGCAGAGGGCGCGACTGGCTTCGGCGCGGACATCGTAGTCGGTGCCGCTGGCGCAGGCGGCGCCATGACCATCTGCGACATGTTGAAATTCATCGGTGAAGTCGCCGTCGTCGTGATCGCATTGACCGCCGAGGTATTCACCGGAGTGGCCAACACAGACATGTCCTGCGTAGGAGTCGCTACCTGGGTTTGCTGAGGAGGAGCAGTGACCGGCTCGGAACTACCAACGAATCCCTCACCACCGCCTTCGAAGTCCGGCGGCTCCTGAACAGCTTCGAAAAGGACGGCGCCACCGAAGATCGATACAAGAATCACATGGAGCAGGAGGGAGATCGTGAAATCCCGTGAGTTTCTGAGCTTATCAACAAGCTTCTGGAGAGGAGACTGACTGTCGTCGGACATATTCGGAAAATTGCCGCAGGGATCGCCTGCGTGCAATCACATTTTCGGTTTGTAGATGAGCAGACGCAGACCGTTCAGACAAACCAGCACCGTGCTCCCTTCGTGACCCACCACGCCCATCGGTAGCGGCAGGTTGATTCCAAAAGCGGCAATCAACAAAACAACGATCACCGAGCCTGCAAAAGTGAGATTTTGCCAGAGCACGCGTTTGGCATGGCGCGCGGTCGCAAGCAGAATTGGAATGTTTTCCAGTTTGTCACCCATGAGCACGATATCCGCCGTCTCCATCGCGATATCCGTTCCAGCAGCTCCCATCGCGACGCCGATATCAGATGTGGCCAGCGCAGGCGCGTCGTTCACGCCGTCACCTACCATCATGACGCGGCCCTGTTTTTTCAGTTCGCGAATCGCAGCGACTTTGCCCTCGGGGAGCAACTCGGCCATAACATCATCCACGCCCGCCTCCTCGGCGATAGCATGCGCAACAGCCTTTTGATCACCCGTGAGCATGACGATTTTTTTCACTCCCAAAGCATGGAGGCTACCGACAATTTTTAACGCCTCGGGTCGCAGTGTGTCGGCGAGAGCGAGAACGGCGAGGGCCGTCACAGAATCTCCATCGCGAACCCCGGTCCACACGCAGGTTTTTCCCTTCGCAGCGAGAGATGTCGCATGCGCGGCTATGGCAGCCATTCCAACCGCATCGAGTTCCGCAAAGAGACGCTCGCTGCCGACCACCAGTCGACGACCACCGATCGACGCCTCCGCCCCCTTGCCAGCTGTCGCTTGAAAGTCTTTTGCCTCGGGAAGCTTGATGCCACGGGCTTGAGCGGTTTTCACGATTGCGCGAGCCAGAGGATGTTCCGACTTGTCCTCCAGAGCGGCCGTCTGCGAAAGCAACTCTTCCAGCTGGGCAGGCAATGTGGCGTCCAGCTTGTGCACTCCACTGGCATCGACCATCTCCGTCACGACAGGCTTTCCTGCGGTAAGCGTGCCGGTTTTATCGAAAGCCACGATGTCGATTTGTGCAGTCCGCTCGAGGTGCAAGCCGCCTTTGATCAAGATGCCACGGCGCGCCGCACCTCCGATCGCCGATAGCACGGTCGCCGGAGTGCTGATGACCAGCGCGCATGGCGAGGCCACGACCATCACCGTCATGGCCCTGTAAAAAGCATCCGAGAATTTTTCTCCCATGAAAAAGAACGGCACCACAAAGACGAGCGCAGTGAAGGCGATCACTCCGGTTGCATAGTATTGCTCCGCCTGCTCGAGAAACCTCTGCGTGCCGGACTTCTCGGCCTGCGCCTCCTCAACGAGCTTGACCATGCGCGAGAGTGTGGAGTCCTCCGCGCGCTTGCTGACGGAAAATTCCAGGCCGCCGCTTTGATTGAGCGTGCCGGCAAAAACCGGATTGCCGACGGCCTTGGTGACCGGCATAGACTCGCCAGTGAGGCTGGATTCATCGACATGGCTCGCGCCCTCCACCACGGTTCCATCCACAGGCACATGCTCGCCCGGTCGCAGCACCACAACATCGCCGACATTCAACTCCTCGACGCGAACTATCTGCGTGCCGCCATCACGCTTCACCAGCGCCTTGTCTGGCCGCAACTTCAGCAGTGAGTGGATCGCCCGCTGCGTGCGCTCAAGCGCGTAACTCTGCAAGACATTGGAAAACGCGAAAAGAAACAACAACAGCGCGCCTTCGAAAGGCTGCCCGACAATCCCGGCGCCGATCGCCGCCAGCACCATAAGAACATCCACATCGAGCACCCCGCCGCGCAGGGAAGCGATCGCCGAGCGCACACCCTGCTGACCGCAGAAAATATAGGCTCCTGCATAGAGCGACAGTGTAGCCACCGCTCCGCTACCGAGGGATTTCTCGCATATAAAAGAAGCAATCAAAAAAGCAAAACCCAGCGCGGCGGAAATCTCCTCATTCAATGAACCCGACCTGACTCGACTCCAAAGACCCTGCTCCGCCTCGGCCAATGGTTCGTAGGGTCGCACATCCGCACCCAACCCGCGCAGCGCAGTCATCACGCTGTGCTCGTCCACAAGCTTACCATCAAATGTCAGGCACAGAATCTTTCCAATGTAGGTCGCCGTCGCTTTCCGAACGCCGGGGATTTTTGTGGCTCTTTTCTCCAACCGGATCGCACAGGCCTCGCAAGCACTGCCATCCAATCGCATCGTGCGCTTTTGAAGCGACACATCCGGCACATGGCTACCCGCGATTTGCCGCAAGTCCTCCTCACTCAGTGCCGAAGGATCATATTCGATCTCAAAAGACGACTTGCCAGGAACCGGCTGAACGCTCACCACGCCCTCGTGGTCCGCGATGGCACGCGTCATTTCCTTCAGCGACTTCTGCGTATCAGGCTCCGAACTCATAAGGTGCCGAACCTACCCGCCGCCATCACAAAGCGCACAGCAAAAAAGCCCACAAATCCAGCAAACACCGCTGCTTGCTTTTTCAAAGACCACGCGTATTTTGAATGCCCCATTAGGGGGCGTAAAGGTTTCGACTTTGAGTGTGAAGCCCAGCCCGCATGTCGAGGATGATTCGTTGGCCTCGTAAAAAATCGGATCAAACAAATAAATGCAGATTACGAAGATCTCGCTCTCGCGGCCTAATTGAGCCACGACGCATTCCGGCTGACGCCTGCTGGTCCGGAATGCGACGACAGCAGGCTGGCCTGGGATGGAGCGACCGCTACCCCGGGTGAATCGATTTCGTGGACGCTCTGGAGAGGGAAGCGTGACGGTTCGCCCGCCCACTCCGAGATTAAAGACCGTCTAAACATGTAGAAGGTTGTGTAGATCATTTTAAGGACACGGGTTCGACTCCCGTCGCCTCCAGCCTTCGCTCGCAGCGCAGCAAGAGCGAAGGCTGTCACGCCGGAGTCGGCGACAGCCGCGCAGGCGGACCCACCCGCCGCTGCGAGACTACGGCTTGGCAAGCCAGCCTTTTGAAATTCGTCCATGTTTCACTATGTCTACATCCTCAAAAGCGAGGTTGTGCCCGAGCGCCACTAAATCGGCATGACATCCGATCTCACACAACGCCTCGCCGCGCACAACTTGGCAAGGTTTCGCATACCTCAAAATTCAAACCTTGGACCATTGAAACCGCTGTCGCTTTTCGCGATCAAGCCAAGGCGGTGGCATTCGAGCATTATCTAAAATCAGGCTCCGGACGAAAGTTTGCACGCCGCCATTTTTGAACTCGCCGATCACCGGTTTTGAAAACTTGCCGATTGTGATTCGGCGGGATACCGATTCTCCCCATGAACCAGTTTTCTCCACTGCACAAATGAAGGGCGTAATTTTTGATTGGGACGGCGTGGTGATTGATTCTTCGGCGCAGCATGAGCGCTCGTGGGAGATCCTTGCACAGGAAATTTCGAAGCCTCTGCCTGAGGGGCATTTCAAACTCGGGTTCGGGAAAAAGAATCAAGTGATCATTCCGGAGATTCTTCAGTGGGCGTCGGATGCAGAGGAAGTCCAGCAGCTGGCAGACCGGAAAGAAGAAATCTACCGCGAACTCGTGAAGCAATCCGGCGTGCACATCCTGCCCGGCGCGAGGCAACTCCTTGCCGCCCTGCGCGAGAAGGGAATTCCAACCGCCGTGGGATCTTCCACGCCCCGGGGAAATCTCAATGCCATTTTTGCCGCGACCGGCCTGAATGAGTATTTCCAAGCAGTTGTCTGCGGGGATGATGTGACGAATGGCAAACCGGCTCCGGATGTCTTCCTGCTGGCTGCTGAAAAACTCGGACTTCCTGCAGGCGACTGCCTCGTCATCGAGGACGCTCATGCGGGAATCGAAGCCGCCCTGCGCGCAGGAATGCGCGTGCTGGCCGTGGCTACAACAAATCCGCTGGAAGACCTGCATATGGCAACCGATGCGGTGGAATCCCTCGCAGGAGTAACTCCGGCGCGACTAGCGGCTATTTTTTCGAAATAGACCGCGCCGTTTACTTCGGACCCTTGGATTTTTTAGGAAATTTCTGCTTTTTAAATTCCTTTGGGGACTCCTGAGTTGCCGCGAGGGCGATTTGGATATCACCCGAGTTTGTTTCGATGAGGCGCGGGCCGTCGCGGAGGACATCCAGGAATTGCTGGGGCACTTGGGCGAAGGATTGACCTGGCAGGATGTCGATAATGCCCACGGAGCGGACGGGGAGGCCGAGCGAGTCTTCGAGGAGGCCGATGATATCGCGGGGCGAGATGCGGGTTTCGCGACCGGCGCCGACTCGCACCCACTGCATGCCGCGCGAGGCGGGGCGGAGGTTCGGCGAGGAATCCTGGAAATGCTCGGCGCGGGTGGGCGCGGCTTTTTTGCGGGGTTCTTCGATTTCCTTTTCCGGCGCGGTCTCTGGGCCTGCGAGAAGCTCAAATAGAGCGGCAGCGATGTCGGTCGAGTTGTAGCCTTCCCCAAGCAATCGGTCGGTGAGCGCCATGGAGAGGTTGCCGCGATCGAGCACTTCGCGAACTTTTTGAACCATGGCCTCGGCGCGGCGCTCCTCGACCTCGCCGGCGGTGGGAATTTTCCCTCGCAGGATTTTCGTGCGGGTATAGCGCTCGATGTGCTGGAGCTTGTAGATGTCGCGGCCGGAAACAAAAGTCACGGCCATGCCCTTGCGGCCTGCTCGCCCGGTGCGGCCGATGCGGTGCACATAATCCTCGGAGTCGTAGGGAAGGTCGTAGTTCACGACGAGTTCGAGTTCGTCGACATCGATGCCGCGCGCGGCGACATCCGTCGCCACGAGGAACTCGAATTCCGCTTTCTTGAATTTGTTCATGACGCGCGTGCGCTGCGCCTGAGCGATGCCCCCATGAAGACGATCGGCGGAAAATCCCTGCGCGATCAAGTCGTCGGCAAGCTCATCCACCATGCGCTGGGTGTTGCAAAAAATGATGCCAAGTTTGTAGCCGTGGAAATCGATGAGGCGAAGGAGCGCCTCGAATTTCATGCGCTGGGGCACTTCGTAATACCACTGCTCGATGGCGGGAACGGTGAGTTGCTTTTGCTCGATTTTGACGGATTTCGGCTCGTTCGAGTGACGCTCGATCAGGTCGCGGATCGGCTTGGAGACAGTTGCAGAGAAGAAAACGGTCTGTCGCTCATCGGGTGTTGCGGAGAGGATTTTTTCGATATCCTCGCGGAAGCCCATGTCGAGCATGCGATCGGCTTCGTCGAGGACGACCATTTTGACCGTGCCGAGCTGCAGTGTGCCGCGCTCCATGTGGTCCATGATGCGGCCCGGTGTTCCAATCACGATCTGAACGCCTTTTTTGAGTTCGAAAAACTGGCGTTCGTAGGAAGCGCCGCCGTAGATCGGAACGGCATGCATGCCGCGTTTGTGTGCGGAGAGTTTGTGGACTTCGTCGGCGACTTGAGTGGCCAACTCGCGCGTGGGGCACATGATCAGAACCTGCACCGATCGGTCGGAGGCCACGCAAAGCTCGATGGCGGGGATGGCAAATGCGGCTGTTTTTCCTGAACCCGTCTGGGACTGGCCCACGACATCATGCCCTTCGAGCAAAACAGGGATCGCAGCGGACTGGATGGGCGAGGCTTCCTCGAAACCGAGATCGGCAACAGCTTTTAAAATCTCGGGCGAGAGGCCCAAATCCGCAAAATTCAACTTAATCATCCAACATCACTAACCTCCGCGAGCGTCCGCGTCACGGGAAACCCTGCAGCTCTACTTTGAAAGCTCCAGCATACGGCGCACCGAGTGCTCGGCTTTGGCGCGCACATCCTCGGGGATTTCGATGCGAGGCTCAAGATTGGCGAGGCAATCGCGCAGCTTCTCAAGCGTGTTCATTTTCATGTAGCGGCAGTCGGCGCAGGCGCACGAGTCGGTTGGACCGGGAATGAAGTTCTTGTCCGACACCTCGCGGCGGAGCCGGTGCAACATGCCGCTCTCGGTGACGATGATGAAATCCTTGGCCGGGTTGTCCCGGCAGAAGGTCACCATTTTTTCGGTGGAGCACACTTCATCGGCAAGCAAGCGCACAGCAAGCGTGCACTCGGGATGAGCGACGACCACGGCATTCGGAAATTCGGCTTTGATGCGGTTGATGCTGTCGCGGGTGAACTCGACGTGGACATAACAATTGCCGCGCCAGAGGTCCATGTGGCGGCCGGTTTTCTCCATCACCCAAGCACCGAGATTCTGATCGGGAACGAAGAGGATATTGCGGTCCTTGGGGGCGGATTCGACGATTTTGACGGCATTGCCGCTCGTTACGATCACATCGGCGAGCGCCTTCACGCCAGCGCTGCAGTTGATGTAGGCGATGACATAGTAGTTTTTATCGCGGTGCTCTTCCAAAAACGCGGCCAGCTTGTCCGCAGGACAGGAATCCGAGAGCGAGCAGCCGGCATCCATGTCGGGAATCACGACAGTTTTTGACGGGCTCAAAATCTTGGCCGTTTCGCCCATGAAGTGGACGCCACAAAAAGCGATGACATCAGCATCCGTCTCCGCCGCCTGACGGCTGAGTCCCAGAGAGTCCCCAACAAAGTCGGCCACCTCTTGGATAGCGGCGATCTGGTAGTTGTGCGCGAGAATCACGGCATTGCGGGAGCGCTTTAGCTCCATGATTTCCGAAATGAGGTCGGTCGAGACGGCTTGCATGGGCAGGACGATGAGCGATACGCCGCGAGCAATCAAGCGGGGTGTTTTGCCCGAAATGCCCCCTGCCTTGACTCGGGGCGCGAGGGGTAGTTTGATCCCGCGATGGCCACTGTCTCACGCGAGAGCGTGCGGGAGATTCTGCATGAGTTTCTCGCTGGAAAAGGACTGCGCAAGACTGCGCAGCGGGAGGCTATTATCGAGGCCGCGTTCGGCACGAACAATCACTACACTGCCGAGGAGCTTCTAGAGATGGCGCGTGCGATCGACCGCTCGGTGTCGCGGGCCACTGTTTACCGCACGCTTCCTTTGCTTGTGCAAAGCGGACTGTTGCGCGAGCTCGATCTCGGCGGCGATACAAAGATCTACGATCCCAACTTCCTAGAACATCCCACGCACAACCACTTGGTATGCGTGGATTGCAAAAAAATCATCGAATTTGAAGACCCGAACATGGAACTCCTTGAGAACTGCATCACCCGCCGGTTGGGTTTTTCCCCGACCAACAAGATGGTGAAAATCGAAGCCCGCTGCGATGAACTGCAATTGAAGGGATCCTGCACGAAGCGGATGGAAGCCAAAGCCTGACGAGATATGTGGAAAGGAAGATTCAAAGAGGAGCAATCCGACCTCCTGAAAAGCTATGGTGCGTCGGTGCATGTGGATTGGCAACTCTACCGGCAGGACATCCGAGGCAGCATCGCGCATGCGCGAACTTTGTTAGGCGCGGACATTCTCACGCCTGAGGAATTCGGCCAAATCGAAGCAGGTCTGCTTGAAATCCGCTCTGAAATCGAGGCGGGGAAATTTGAGTTCAGCCAGGACCTCGAGGATGTGCACATGAACATCGAGGCAGAGCTGACCAAGCGCATCGGCGCGGCGGGAGCGAAGCTCCACACTGCCCGCAGCCGGAACGACCAAGTGGCGCTCGACTTTCGCCTGTGGCTGCGCGACGCGTGCGAGGGACTGTGCGGCGGCATTCGTTCGCTCCAGGTCTCACTCGTCGGCCTCGCCGAACGCCACAAGGAAGCCATCATTCCCGGCTACACCCACCTCCAGCGCGCCCAGCCTGTCTTTTTTGCACATCACCTCCTTGCCTATGTCGAGATGCTCGATCGCGACTCCTCGCGGGTGGCCGACGCATCGACGCGCATGGATGCGTGTCCGCTCGGCTCGGGAGCGATTGCGGGATCGACGATTCTTTTGAACCGTGAGGCTGTAGCCGCCGAGTTGGGATTTTCTAAAGTCACAACGAACAGCATGGATGCCGTCGCGGACCGAGACTTCGCCTGCGAAGTGCTGGCCGGAATTGCGATTCTCGGAATGCACATTTCCCGCCTCAGTGAGGATGTCATTCTCTGGGCCTCTGCCGAGTTTGGATTTATTGAGCTGAGTGACCGTCACACGACCGGCTCGAGCCTGATGCCGCAGAAAAAAAACCCTGATATCGCGGAGTTGGCGCGGGGACGCACTGGGCGACTTTATGGGAATCTCATGAGCCTTCTCACGGTGATGAAGGGTCTTCCGCTCACCTACAACCGAGACATGCAGGAAGACAAGGAGGCCGTTTTCGATTCGGTCAAATCGGCGTCCGAAACGCTGGCCATTTTCGCCGAGATGTTCGACGCGGCTTCCCTTCGCGAAGACCGGGCCCTGGCTGCTGCGAGCGATCCCCTGCTCCTTGCCACAGACTTGGCCGACCGATTGGTTGAAGGTGGCGTGCCGTTCCGTCAGGCTCATGAGATTGTCGGAGGGCTGGTGGCCGTGGCGCAGGAAACCAAAACGCCGTTGCACAAGCTGGACGCGGCGGAGTTCGCGACGGCATCTCCTGTGCTAACTCCTGAAATCGTGAAGGCCACTTTCGACCTGCGTGCAGCCCTTGCTGCGCGGGGCACAACCGGCGCCCCCTCGCCGGAAAACATCCAAAGGGAACTCAGCCGCTGGCGTGAACAACTCCGCTAAACGACCATCCACGACTCTCGAAAAGTTTTTTGCTTTTCGCAACCGAGGGGATGAATCCAAGCCCTTCCTCTCCCACATAGAGGACCTGCGCTTCACGATTATCAAAATCGCGGCTGCGCTCGTATGCGGGATGCTCCTCTCTTTTATCTTCCGCACCGAGTTGGCGGCCATCGTGCAGCATCCGCTCGTGGCAGTGGATCCCCAGCGTGCGGCGAATTTACAATCCCTCGGCGTGGCGGACTCCTTCACGATCTCGCTCGAGCTTTCCTTCTACGCCGGCTTGGTTCTTTCGTTTCCCTTGATCGTAATTTTTCTGGCGGAGTTCATCCTTCCGGCTCTTACCCCCAAGGAGAAGGCTATGATCTTTCCGGCGGCCGCGCTTGGCTCTGGTCTCTTCCTCGGCGGCGCAGCATTCAGCTACTTCGTCGTCCTTCCCCAGACACTGGAGTTTTTCTTCAAAGATGCACAGGCGATGAACTGGCAACCGACCTGGACCGTGCGCGAATACTACTCCTTTGCCACCCAATTCGTGATTTCCTTCGGCCTGGCTTTCGAGTTGCCGCTAGTGGTTCTGCTCCTGGTCAAACTTGGCATCGTCGATCACGAGCTTCTGAACCGCACGCGTGCTTTTGCGGTCGTGGTTATCTTCATCTTGGCAGCGCTCATCACTCCGACATCAGACATTCTCACCCTTCTCCTCATGGGCGGTCCAATGTATATCCTCTACGAAATCTGCATCGGGATCGCGTGGTTAATGCGGGATAAAAATCCCAAGCCTGTCGATTGATTCGGCTGGCAGACTACAAACTCTTCGATGTCCTCCACTCGATGAAGATGGCGGCATTGGTGATGTGCTGAAAAATCCCCTCCAGCGTCACTGTGTCCAGTTCCCGAAAAACAACCCGCTCCGTGGGGCCCTGGTTCTGTTTTTGCTGCTGACTTGGCGCATCGGATACTGACTCTGATTGAGTCGCAGTCGGCACGATACGACCGAGCATTTTTTGAACTGCTCCACCTCCTGGCGATACCTTGGCAGCTGTTGGCGCGGATTCATACACCATGATATCACGACCAACTTTTTGAAATTTTTGCTTGGATCGGCCATACAAATTGTTCGCCTGCCCGTAGCTGTTCACATCCGAAGTGAAAGTGATCTTTCGTTTACCGGAGCCTTCCAGATCCAAGATCAAATCATGGGACCCCACTCCTTTCACAAAGGCTTTTTGCAAAACACCCGTCACCGTGATGCGGCGATTGCGAAGCGCCTTGCCGACAAGCGCCGGAAATTTGTCTGTGATCTCTGCCAGTTCAACTGCAGAAACGGTTCCCTTGGAGACAAAGCGTTCGACTTCCTGTTCCGGAGTGAGAACTTCGGGCTTGGAAAAGTGTTTCCAAGCAAAAAAACTCGAAATACCAACCACCACTGCCAGTAAAAGACCTTTGCTCATTTTCTTTGGGAAATTACACGATTTAGGCTCTCTATGATCCCCCACCAGCTAACAATCAACGCTAAAAAGCCGCTGAAAATCATTCCACAAAAGAAAAAACCTCGCACGAGTTGAGGGAAGTGCCGGCGGCGGGACTCGAACCCGCACACTCCTTTCGGAATAAGGGATTTTAAGTCCCTTGCGTCTGCCATTTCGCCACGCCGGCAAGGCGGGTAGAAGAAGTCGATATCTTCTGGCTGGATGGAATCTCAGCAAGCGTAAAATACAAGCGATGTGTTTTGCGTTTCGATCTCTTGCGCGGCCACACATCCGATGCTTGCGATTCCGTGTTTCGAAATTACGATCCGCGCACGATGAATTCGCCTGCGGCAACTTTTCAACAAATTGGCAACCTCCGCGTGAGTTGCGGTCACCTGCTGCCATTCGGCGTGAGTCATGTGCCCGGCGGTGTGAATTTTTCCATCTTCAGTGCCAATGCGACCGGCTGCACGCTGGTGCTCTTCAAGGCAGACCAGGAGAAGCCAGTAGCGGAAATTCCGTTTCCGAAGAACTACCGACTGGGCCATGTGTGGGCGATGCTCGTGCAGGATCTGGAATTTGAAAATCTGGAATACGGCTTCCGAATGGATGGTCCCTGGAGTGCCCGGGATGGGCATTATTTCGACTCCTCAAAAATCCTCTTGGATCCGTATGCGCGCGAAGTCGTGGGCCGCGAGGAATGGATGGCCCAGTCGAAAGCTTCCCATAAGCCGATCTTCCGTTCGCGGGTTCCTGTGGGCGCAGGCTTGCTCGAACCGAATGGCATCACGCATGTGCCTGCGAGCGACCTCATCATTTACGAAATGCACCTGCGTGGATTCACACGCCATGACACTTCAAAGGTCAAGAATCCTGGAACATTTGCCGGCTTGGCTGAAAAAGTGAAGGACCTCGCTAGTCTCGGCGTGAATTGCGTCGAGCTCATGCCGGTCTTTGAATTCGACGAATCCGAGAACCTCCGCACGAATCCCACAAATGGCGAGACACTGTGCAATTACTGGGGCTACAGCACGGTGGGGTTCTTTGCACCGAAAGCCAGCTACGCAGCGGCGGGAGCCGACAGCATGCAGGTCGCCGAGATGAAGGAGATGGTGCGCTCGCTTCACAGCCATGGCATCGAAGTCATGCTCGATGTGGTCTTCAACCACACGGCGGAAGGCGGCGCGGACGGACCGGTTTTTTCCTTCCGGGGCATCGACAACAAGACTTGGTATATCCTCGATGAGAAAGGGAATTTTGCGAACTACTCCGGCTGTGGAAACACTCTGAACTGCAACTACCCGGCCGTGCGGGAGTTTGTCATCAACTGCCTTCGCTACTGGGCCTCGGAGTATCATATCGACGGCTTCCGCTTCGACTTGGCCTCAATCCTCGGCCGCGACAGCCAAGGCAATCCGCTGGCGAATCCCCCGCTGCTCGAATTCCTCGCCCACGACCCCGTGCTCGCGGATTGCAAGCTCGTCGCCGAGGCGTGGGATGCCGGCGGGCTCTACCAAGTGGGAAATTTCCCAAGCTACGGACGCTGGATGGAATGGAACGGCAAATATCGCGATTGCGCGCGGCGCTTCCTGAAAGGCGATCCCGGGCAGGTCGGCGAGATGGTGCAACGCATTCTGGGGTCACCCGACCTCTATGCGGCCGCTGGACGCAAGCCCACGGCGAGCGTGAATTTCATCACCTGCCACGACGGCTTCACGCTGCGTGATCTTTTTTCCTACAACGGCAAACACAACCTCGAAAACGGCGAGAACAACCAGGACGGATCGAATGACAATGTGAGTTGGAATTGCGGCTCCGAGGGCGAATCCGAAGATCCAGCAGTGAACGCCCTGCGCCTCCGCCAGTGCAAAAACGCGATGGCCCTGCTCATGGTCAGCCAAGGCGTTCCCATGATCTACATGGGCGACGAAAGCGGCCGCACCCAGCGCGGAAACAACAACGCCTACTGCCACGATGCCGATTGGAACTGGTTGAATTGGGTGCCCGATGCCTTCGGCAAGGAAATGCTCCGCTTCACGAAATCCATCATCGCCTTCCGAAAAGCGACCCCCTCGCTTCGCCAGCCCGAGTTTTTAAGCGAACTCGACCAGATTGGCAGCGGCTACCCGGACATCAGCTGGCACGGCGTCCTGCCCTGGCATCCCGATTGGTCGGCAACCAGCAGAACCATTGCATTCATGCTCTGCGGCCGCCACGGACAAGCCATCGGAGGCAACCACCATTTCATTTATGTGGTCTGCAACATGTATTACCAGCCGATCACCTTCGGTCTGCCCGTTTTGCCCAAGACCCTTCAGTGGCATCGCTTCGCAGATACCAGTCTTCCCACACCCACCGACATCTGCGACCTCGGCGGCGAAGTCCTCCTGCCCTCGCAGAAAAGCTACGAGGCCAAGGAATGGTCGATCTCCATCCTGCTCGGCAAGTAAGCCGATGAACGGGAGCATTGCTGCCGCCATCCACCTGCTGACCACCTTCGCGATGGCGGGCCTGATCTGGTTTGTCCAAATCGTCCACTACCCGATGATGGCCAGCTTCGACCGGAAAAATTTCGCATCGCATGAGAAAGAACACTGTGACCGCAGCGGTTGGGTGGTCGTGCCCCTCATGCTCGGAGAGGGGTTCACCTTCGCGCTCCTGCTTTTGGAAGGCATGCGCTCAAATACATTCCTCCTCAGCGGCGTGCTCCTCGGAGTGATCTGGGCCTCCACCTTTCTTCTTCAAGTCCCCCTCCATCGTGCACTCCTTCAAGGGTGGAATGCCGTCGCACACCGACGACTTGTCGCGACCAACTGGATTCGCACAGTGGCATGGACGGGCAGGGCCGGCATGTTGAGTTGGCTTTGGATGGCTTGACGAACTGGTTTTCATGCCACCCCGCCAATCGGTCTTGCAAAGAAAATCCGGTCTTATAGTCTTCGCGACTCCATTATGACATTTGCCACTCTCATTCTTCTCGCTCAAGCAGCCCCTGGGCAACCGCAACCGAACATCTTTGTTTCGATGATGCCGTTGATTTTCATTTTCATCATTTTCTACTTCCTGCTCATCCGCCCACAGCAGAAGAAGGCGAAAGAACACGCCAAGCTCGTAGATTCCATCAAAACCGGCGATCAAGTCGTGACCAATGCCGGCATCCACGGCGTAGTGGCCAATGTGAAGGAGAAAACCCTCATCATCAAAATCGCAGACAATGTGAAGGTGGAATTCGACCGCGCCGCAGTCGCAGCCGTTGAGAAATCCGCCGACAAGGAATCTGCTGGTTCCTAATTTTTTAAATCCGGGCCGTCCGGCCCTCTTCCACGCTTCATACGATGTCACCCGTCCTGACCTTTTGCTTCGGCCTCCTCCTACTTGTGCTCTTCGGCTGGTATTTTGCCAGCGACCTGCCGTCTCGCAAACGGTGGTTGGGACTCATTCTCAGCGTCCTGCTCGCCGCCTTCTGCATCGAGCATATTACGCCGCCGGATAAAAAAATACGCCTCGGTCTGGACCTGCAGGGCGGCACATCATTCTTGATCCGCCTCATTCCCCAGACGGAGCGCGGCATCACTCCCGATCTGCTCGATCAGGCAGTCGAGGTCATCCGCAAGCGTGTCGACCAATACGGCGTCAGCGAACCGGTCATCACTCCCCAAGGCAAGGATCGCATCCTGGTCCAGATCGCAGGCCTCGATACCCAGCAACTAGAGGAGGCAAAATCCCAACTCCAGCGCGTGGCGAAGCTGGAATTCGCCATCGTGGACGAAGGCGGACCCTCTCGCGTAGAGCGTATCCAGAAAGGCGAGGAGGTCATGGACCCCTCGTTCGTGCTGAAAACCTACCGGCCCAGCAAGGATAAGACCGAGAGCACCCAAATCCTCGTCAAACGCCGCGCGGCGTTGACGGGTGAGTATGTGACCCGAGCCTTCGCCTACTTTGACCAGCAAGGCTACGGTGTTTCCCTCGAGTTGAATGCCGAGGGCGCCAAAATCTTCGACGAAGTCGCCCGCCAAAACAAAGGACGCCAGATGGCGATTGTCCTCGATGGAGAGGTCATCTCTGCCCCCGTTCTTCAAAGTGACCACTTCGGCGGTCGCGCTCAGATCACTGGAAATTTCGATGACAAGGAAGCCCGCGACCTCGCCAGTGCCTTGGAGAACCCTCTCCGCGTGCCGGTTCAGATCGAGGAAACCCGCAGCGTCTCGCCCACACTGGGGGCCGACTCGATTCGCAGCGGCGTGATGGCAGGCGTTTCCGGCCTTGTTCTCGTGATGTTCGCCACCCTCCTATACTACCGCTTCGCAGGCCTCATCGCGGTATTTGGACTCCTCTTGAATATCCTCCTGCTCCTCGGAGCCATGGCGATGTTCAACTTCACACTCACCCTGCCGGGCATCGCAGGTATTATCCTGACGATCGGCATGGCAGTGGATGCGAATGTTCTCA
>JBIIPZ010000055.1:0-15473 GCA_044342325.1 Terrimicrobiaceae bacterium | reverse complement strand
GAAAATGACTTTGATGTCCGAGGCGACCTTGCCTTTGAGATGCTGTTTGGTGACGTATTCCTGGGCGTTTTGCTGGAGATGGAACTGGCAACGCTGCCACGGGGTGCCGTTGAGCGCGGCCTTGAGCGCCGCTTTCAGGCCGCTGTGGGCATCGGAGGTGACGAGATCCGGGATGCCGATGCCGCGCTCTTTGAGTCCGTCCAGGAAGCCGCGCCAGTGGACTTCCGCTTCCGAAAGAGCGCAACTGACGCCGAGGATCATGCGTTTGCCATCGTCGCGACGAACCCCGTAGGCGATGAGAGTGGCACAATCGCGGACGACCCCGTCGATGCGGACTTTGTAGTAGGTGGCATCAAGGGTCATGTAGCTGGTCGGAGGCAGGGGGCGGTTGCGCCATTTTCCGAATTCGGTGTCGAGCTGCTTGTTGAGATTGGAGACCTGGCCGGAGGAGACCTCGAAGCCGCAGAGTTCCTCCATGATTTTGGTGACTCGGCGGGTGCTGACGCCCTCGACATACATGGTGGCGATGGCGGATTTGAGGGCGCGATCACTGCGAGAACCCTTTTCCAGCAACGATGTGGAAAAGACCCTGTCGCTTTCACGAACCTGGGGAACGGAAAGTTTCAGGGCTCCGATTCCGGTATGGAACATGCGGGGCTTGAAGCCGTTGGCGTAGCCATTTCGCTCGACTCCGCGCTGGTAGGGAGCGGCTCCGATGTGGTTTTCGCGTTCGAGCATCATGGCGGCGTTCATTAGGATTTCGGCGATTCGGGGGAGGGCGTTCTGAAGGCCGTCGCCGAAAAGGAGATTGATGAGTGGATCGAGTTCGTTAGTCTGTGTGTGTTCGTTCATGGCTGGTGCTGTTTTGGTTTTAGCACCTTCAGTGTCTGGCCTTGGACGGACGCCTACAACCCCGGAGAACCGGGAGGAGGTCGGCGCGCCGCCGCACTGGCAGCCGATTCCGCTACGCTCCATCGGTTGCCAGTGCGGCTGTCCAATGCCTCGTGCGGACTTTTACAGACGAATCTTTACACTCCCATTGGATTGTGAAATTGCAAGGCGCTTGGATTTCGAGTGAGCTTGGGGAATGCATAATCTCAGCGCACAAGCTCCGGCGGCATTTTCCGCGAATGCCTCAGCAGGTCTTTTTTCCGAGGATCAGCTCGAACTTGCTTCGGAGTTGATCTCGGATGGCCAGTTGCACCTTTTTTCGGATTGGGATGCGCTAGGGATTCACGATGAGGAGAAGCAGCGGTTCATGGCGACATTGTTGAATGCCCACCTTGCTTATCCCGGCGGGTTGACGGCCTACACCCGCAATGCGCGCCTGCTTCTGGCGGAGGCAGCTGCGGGGTCGAATCCCTTTGATGGCTGCACACCGGCTCAACCTGACTTGGTGGACCTCTCGTCCTTCGGGTCGGACTACGAAGCCGCCGAAGCCGTGGGCTTAAAGTGCTTCGCGGAATCGGCTGTGGTTCTCGTGGCAGGCGGGCTTGGCGAGCGCTTGGGTTATCATGGCATCAAACTCGACATCCCGGTCGAGGTCACCGAAACGACGAGCTACCTCGCCCACTACGCCTCGGTGATTAAGGCCGCATCGAAGCGCTTGGGGCGCGCGATTCCACTCATTATCATGACAAGCCGCGACACGGATGAAGGCACCAGGGCCTCACTCGCAGCAAATAAAAATTTCGGCCTCGAAGCAGGACAGATCACCATCCTTCGCCAGGAACTCGTCCCCGCCCTTTCGGACATGAAGGCCAGCCTCGCGCTGGAGAAAAAATACGAACTCCTCTTGAAACCACATGGTCACGGCGACATTCACACGCTCCTGCACACAAGCGGCACAGCCAAAAAGCTGGCGGACTCCGGCGTGCGCTACCTTCTTTTCATTCAGGACACGAATGGCCAAGTCTTCAATGCCGCATTCGCAGCAATCGGAGTCTCGGAACAGCGCGGCTATGACTTCAATTCCATCGCGGTGAACCGTATTCCCGGCGAGGCTGTAGGCGGCATCGCCCGCCTGGTGCGAAACTGCGCCTCCGATCTGACGATCAATGTGGAATACAATCTCCTGGATCCCCTCCTCCGCGCCACGGTGAGCCCCGAAGGCGATGTTCCAGATGAGAGCGGCTTCTCAAAGTTTCCGGGAAATATCAACCTTCTTATCGTTCGCTTGACCCCCTACCTGAAAGTCCTCGAGTCCTCCGGCGGAGTGGTGGCGGAATTTGTGAATCCCAAATTCTCGGATGCCACCCGCACCAGCTTCAAAAAACCAGCCCGCCTGGAAACGCTCATGCAGGACCTGCCGAAAAACTTCACTTCAGGCGAAAAAGTCGGCGTGACCGTCTTCGATCGCACCTGGTGCTTCAGTGCGTGCAAAAACAATCTCACAGATGCGGCGCAGAAGGTGATTCAAAATGGACCGCCAGAGAGTGCATCCAGCGCCGAAAATGATTTCTACGAAACGGGACGCGCCAAGCTTCGCGCCGCAGGAATGCGAGTCGAGGACAGTCCCCGCCAGATGCTCAGAGGCGTTCCATTCACTACAGGCCCTCGCGTCATTCTCAGGCCTTCGTTTGCCCTGACTCTGGCCGAGGTTCGCGAAAAAATTCATGGCGGCAGCATCTCCGGCGACGCCACACTTATCCTCGAAGGCGATGTTCGTTTGGAAAATGTGACCATCCCTGAGTGCACCTCGCTTGTTGTCCATGCAAAGGATGACGCTCCCACCGCCCTGAAAGACTTCACTGCGACATCGGCATCACGCTTTGCCATTCAGCCTCTCACAGATGAGGAAATGCTGTCCGAAAAAGTCCCTGAATATCTCAGAATTCGCGGCTACCGGATTGTCAAAGGAGACGACATTCCTTGAAATCTGTCAGAGGCTATTATTTTCTTTCCCGCGAAAAATAACATAACTCCAGCCCACTCCCCATCGTAGAAACTCCGCCAACCATTACCTAAATTTATGTCCAACGAATCCCAATGCCCCTTCAATCACGGTCAACTCCTCGCAAAATCCGCCGGCGGCGGCACAACGAACCGCGATTGGTGGCCGAATCAGCTCAACATCCGCATTCTGCACCAGCACACATCGAAGTCCGACCCGATGGACGCGGATTTCGATTATAAAAAGGAATTCCAGAGCCTCGACCTCGCGTTGCTGAAAAAAGACATTGCTGCAATCATGACCGACTCTCAGGACTGGTGGCCTGCGGACTTCGGTCACTACGGCCCATTCTTCATCCGCATGGCCTGGCACAGCGCCGGCACCTACCGCACAGGTGATGGACGCGGCGGCGGTGGAAATGGCAGCCAGCGCTTCGCTCCCCTCAACAGCTGGCCCGATAACGGCAATCTCGACAAGGCCCGCCGCCTACTCTGGCCGATCAAACAAAAATACGGACGCAAAATTTCTTGGGCCGACCTCATGATCCTCGCCGGCAATGTCGCCTTGGAATCGATGGGCTTCAAAACCTTCGGCTTCGCCGGAGGCCGCGCCGACATCTGGGAACCCGAGGAGGACATCTACTGGGGAACCGAGGGAAAATGGCTCGAGGACAAGCGCTACACCGGCGATCGCGATTTGGAAAACCCTCTTGCCGCTGTGCAGATGGGCCTCATTTATGTAAATCCCGAAGGCCCCAACGGAAACCCCGACCCGATCGCCTCGGCGCGGGATATCCGAGAAACATTTGCTCGCATGGCGATGAATGACGAAGAAACCGTCGCCCTCATCGCGGGCGGCCACACCTTTGGCAAAACACACGGTGCCGGCGACGCCAAGCATGTCGGCCCCGAGCCCGAAGCCGCGCCAATCGAGGAGCAAGGCTTCGGCTGGAAAAGCAGCTTCGGATCTGGAAAAGGCGCTGATGCCATCACGAGCGGACTCGAAGTCACCTGGACGCAAACACCGACGCAGTGGAGCAACTATTATTTCGAAAACCTCTTCGGCTTCGAATGGGAACTCAGCAAGAGCCCGGCAGGTGCGCACCAGTGGGTAGCCAAGGGTGCTGATGCGACCGTGCCGCACGCCTACGACCAGTCGAAGCGCCTTGTGCCAACAATGCTCACGACCGACCTCGCGCTGCGTTTTGATCCGGCCTACGAAAAAATTTCCCGCCGCTTTCTGGAAAATCCCGACCAATTTGCTGACGCCTTCGCCCGCGCCTGGTTTAAGCTGACGCACCGCGACATGGGCCCACGCTCGCGCTACCTCGGAGCGGATGTTCCCGCCGAGGAACTCATCTGGCAGGACCCGATTCCCGCAGTGAACCATCCGCTCGTCGACGCAGCGGATATCGACGCGCTCAAAGGCAAAATCCTCGCATCCGGCCTCACGGTTTCCGAACTCGTCAGCACTGCGTGGGCCTCGGCCTCCACATTCCGCGGCTCTGACAAGCGCGGTGGAGCCAATGGCGGCCGCATCCGCTTGGCTCCGCAAAAGGATTGGGAAGTCAACCAACCCGAGCAACTCGCCAAGGTCCTTAAAACCCTCGAGGGCATCCAAACTGAATTCAACACTGTCCAGTCCAGCGGCAAAAAAATCTCGCTCGCCGACCTCATCGTCCTCGCCGGTTGCGCAGGCATCGAACAAGCTGCCAAGAATGCAGGCCACACGCTGACCGTGCCTTTCACTCCCGGTCGCATGGACGCCTCGCAGGAACAGACCGATGTCGAATCCTTCGCCGTGCTGGAGCCAGTGGCTGACGGCTTCCGCAACTACCAAAAGAAAAGATTCTCGGTAACAGGCGAGGAGCTTCTCCTAGACAGGGCACAACTGCTCAAGCTCACCGCGCCTGAACTAACCGTGCTTATCGGCGGCCTGCGTGCCATGAACGCGAATTTCGAAAACTCCCGTCTCGGAGTCTTCACCAAGCGCCCTGGCGCGCTCACAAACGACTTTTTTGTGAACCTCCTTGACATGGCGACCGAGTGGAAACCCGTCTCGAAGGATTCCGATGTCTTCGAGGGACGCGACCGCAAAACTGGCGACCTGAAGTGGAACGGAACCCGCGTCGATCTCGTCTTCGGCTCAAACTCTCAACTCCGCGCCGTGGCCGAAGTCTATGCGACTGCAGATTCCGAGAAAAAATTCGTCCAGGATTTCGTCGCTGCTTGGAACAAGGTCATGAACCTCGACCGGTTCGAACCCGCCTGAATCCCATCTCGAATACCTCAGGAGTCAGGCTCACTACAATGGCAGGACTCCGGGGGTAAAGGGGGCTAGCAGGGATGGTGCGCGATACAGGGTTCGAACCTGTGACTTCTTGCGTGTGAAGCAAGCGCTCTACCGCTGAGCTAATCGCGCGGATTCCATTCAGGAGATCGGGTTTGATTTTCCACAACCTCTGGCAGGCAGTGAAGTGTGAAGATTATTTACCGAATGGCGTGGAGGCAAGTCGATTCGCGGGTCACGGCACGATGACCTGCAGTTTTTCAGATTCCACCGAGAATAAGCATGGAAGAACTCCGGCGATTTCGCCATCGAGTTCGACCGGTATGTCACCCTGGCTTGTCACCCGGAGACTGCTTGTCTGAAAATACTCCACATCGGGCAACTCCGGATGGGTGCCGAAGGCGATAGCCTGAAAATAGCGCACGACATCCCAGTGGCTCTGGTTTTGGAAAACCAGCACGTCCAGCAGTCCATCATACAAACTCGCCCGTTTGAAAACGGGGAATGGCCCGCCATAGAGACGGCCGTTGCCGATAAGCGCGAAAGACCCTTCGCGCACATGCCCGCCTTCGGCCACGAGCTCGACGCGGGCGGGCTTGTGGGCAGCGACCTGCACAAGCGTGAGAAGATAACTCAGAGGCCCCAGCGCTTTTTTGGAATCGGCGGTGGTTTTGCGAACCACCTCGGCATCCAGTCCCACTCCGGCCAGTTGAATGAAGCGGGTGTCATTTGCTTTGGGAAGATCTACGGCCACCACCTTCCCAGCCTCGATGATCCCCCAAGCCCGCTCCAAATTGCCATGGGGAATACCAAGCTCGGTGGCAAAGACATTCATCGTGCCAACAGGAAGAATTCCCAAGCGCACCGGCGCGTTGCCAATGCCGTTGACGACTTCGTTGAGCGTGCCATCCCCACCCGCTGCAATGATGACCTCCACTCCGGCTTGCACAGCCTCGGCGGCGATGCGACGGGCGTCACCCGCTTCGGTGGTGAGCCGCATGGGCACTCCGCCTGAAAGCGCGGAAATGTGCTCCTGTAAACGACTGGCTTTTTCGCTTCGGGCGGCAGGGTTTAGAATGATGAGCGTCTTATTCACACTTCACTTTCAAAAGAAGAGCGGTAGCTTCATTCCGTGCGTTCGATTGCCAAGCCAATTCTGATCATTAGCGGGATATTATCTGTCCTGTGTGCTACGGCAGTCCTCTGTCTGAACATCTATCTCCAATCAGCAGGCGTGCAGCTCAAATTGCGCCAAGCCGTTTCCCGAGCAACCGGATTCGAACCTGTGATCAACCAGACATACTACACCCCATGGTCAGGCCTCGCTCTGTCGGGAATCAAAATCCCGCAAGCCGACAATGCAAAAAAGCCACTGCTTGCGGTCCGGTCCATGAAATGCCGAGTGAGTCTGCCCGCTCTGTTCCAAGGGCGGATCTTGATTAAAGATGTCACTTTCGAGCACCCCTCGCTCTTAGTTGTTCAAGGCCAAAGCGGAGTCTGGCCAGGCGGATCAGCCCTTCCATTTCAGGATTTAGATAAAAAACCTGCCGCTCCTCGCCAAGGCCCCCAAGATGCAGAGATCGCGAAGTTGCCCACTCCCGACACGAAGCCAGATTCTGCCCCCACCCCTCCCCCTTCGACCCGTGCCGCACAACCTCCAAAGGAAATGCAAGTGCGCGCGACACCTCTAATTGTCGAAAATATCCGAATTCATGAGGGGAAGGCATTTTTTTACCCCGCGCAAGGCCGCCCGATCCGGTTGGAAGGTCTCGAGGCAGAGGGCAAGATCTCGCCAGGTGGTTCGGCCACTGGAATCTTCCGCATCAAGACCGCAGCGTTCTCCGAAATGGCGCGATGCACAGATATCACGGGCAATTTTGAATACCACGACGGCCACCTCAAAATTACAGACATACAGGGCTCCTGGGCTCAAGGAACACTCAAGGGAGGCTTGGAGGTTTCTAAAACGCCGACGCCATTTTTCACCAGTTCACTCGCCGCTGAAAATGTCTCACTCCAGAAACTCGCCGAAGACGCGGGCTTCACAGCCGAGGGAACGCAGGGATTTCTCTTCGCAAAAACAAACCTCCAGGGCATTCCCGGCCAGCCCGAGTCATTCACTGGCGAAGCCTCGGCCAACCTCACGGAAGCGCGCATGCAACCCATCGACCCTCTGCGCCAACTTGGAGAACTCCTCCGCATTAACGAGCTTCGCATACTCGAACTCCGCAACGCCCAGACCACTCTGACCATCCGCGACGGAAAAATCCTCGTCGACCGCCTCGAACTCGAATCCTCCAACCTCCTCGTCGATGCCACCGGGCAGGCCGGACTCGACGGATCGCTCGATCTGGACGCTCGTTTCCATGTGACCCAAAAACTCCTCAAGGACTCCCTCGGCTTCATGGGTTCGAAATTCCAAACCTCCGACCGCGAGGGCTACTCGCACATGCCGTTCTCGATCACCGGCACCATGACGAGGCCAAAAAGCGACCTGCTGGACAAATTGGTCGGCGTGCGCCTCGGCGACGATGTGGGCGGACTACTGAAAAACCTCCTCCGAATGCCGAAGAAAGAGAAAAAGAAAAAAGAAACCAAACCCGCCGCCACACCCGCGCCGACGAACTGACACCCATGCGAATCATTGCCGGCAGCGCAGGCGGCCGACCTCTCAAAGCCCCTCCCGACGGACTTCGTCCCACTATGGATCGCGTTCGAGCCGCCATCTTCTCAAGCCTCGGCGAGCGCGTTCCAGGCGCCCGCGTGCTCGACCTCTTTGCCGGCTCAGGTGGCATGGGAATCGAAGCCCTCAGCCGAGGCGCGGACTCCGCTGTTTTTGTTGATGAAAATGAACGCTGCGTGCGCTGCATCCGCGAGAATCTGCGCATGGCCAAAGCCGAAGCCGTCGTCCAGACGATGGAGGCCTACCGTTTCCTCGACCAATATGCGGAGGAGGGTTCCTTCGACCTCATTTTTGCGGATCCTCCGTATTCGAAGAAACAAGGTGACACCGACCACTCGGCGTTACTGGCCACTTCTCTCAAGCTCGCGGCAGCACTCAAGCCCGACGGACTTTTCGTGCTGGAAAGGCAATCTGGCGGACCGGCGTTAACAGATTCCGCCTTTGAAATCCTGCGCAGCAAACGCTACGGAGGCAGCGAAGTCCTCTACTTTGCCAGAAAATGATTGGTCCGGTTCGCTTCCTTTACAACATCCTCTTCCCCGCAGCGGTCCTGTTGATGCTCCCAGGCTTCCTTGTGCGAATGCTCCGTCGTGGAAAATACCGCCACAAATTCGGACAACGCTTCGCCATTTACTCACCCGGTGTTCGGCAAAAAATCGCGGGCACCAATCGGGTCTGGGTCCACGCCGTGAGCGTAGGCGAGGTGAATATTGCCCTCAAACTCATCCAGGCTCTGCGTGACACCGATCCCTCGCTGGCATTTATCCTCTCCACCACGACCTCGACCGGCTTCAAACTCGCCGCCTCACGCAAATCCACATGGCTCGAACCGATCTACAATCCGCTAGACTTCCTCCCGGTAGCACGACGCGCGGTGCGTCTGATCAACCCAAGAGCCCTCATCCTTGTGGAGGCCGAAGTCTGGCCGAATGTCGTTTGCGAAGCCCGCCGCCTCGGAGCCAAAGCTGTTTTGGTCAATGCCCGCCTCTCTCCCCGCTCCGAGAAACGCTTCCGCGCCGCCCGTCTCATCGCCGCGCCATTGTTCAATCAACTCGACGCCCTTTGCCTGCAGGAACCAGAGGACATCTCGCGATGGACATCCCTCGGCGTGAAACCGGAAAAACTCCATGTCACTGGCAGCATCAAATTCGACGACTCAGCCAACGCCCCGCGTCCCGTGCGGAATTTCCGCCCTGTGCTGGATGCACTGGGCGTTCCGGCGACTGCGCCTGTCCTTCTTGGCGGCAGCACATTCGAAGGCGAGGAGGAGATTCTCGCCCGCGTTTTTCTGGAGCTCCGAAAATCCAAGCCCGAACTCTTTCTCATACTCGTTCCTCGACATCAGGAACGCGGCGACTCGGTAGCGAACCAAATGGAGCGTATGGGACTCAAAGTCGCCCGCCGCACCCGCACGGAAACATCTTTAAAACCGGATGTCCTCCTCGTGGACACGACCGGTGAACTCGCGAGTTGGTATCTCTGCGCGACTGTCGTTTTCATTGGAAAAAGCCTCTGCGATCGCGGCGGACAAAACCCCGCCGAGCCGATCACCGCAGGAGTTCCCGTTATTTTCGGCCCACACATGCGGAACTTTGCCTCACTTGTCCAAGGTCTCCTCCGCTCACAAGCGGCCATTGAAATCCGCGATGAAGCCAGTCTCCAAGCCGCTGTCGAGTCGCTTCTATCAGCACCCGAGACCCGCGCAGCCATGGTCGAGCGTGGAGTCCGGTGCCTCGAAGTCCATCGCGGCGCCACAGCCCGCACGGTCGCATTGCTTCGCGAGAAGGCTTTTTTCAATTGAAAACTCGGCGCGGCAGCGCCCTTCGTGACTCTGGGAGGGGCATCGTCCCGCATGGCACATTTTTCAGCCGCAATGCGGCGTCCAACAACGGCGTGACGGGAAAGCGGCGGCGCGCTAACAAAGCACTTCAGTCTTGGGTCAGGCCGGAGGCTGACCCTCCAAAAGCGCAATCGGCGCGGCAGCGCCCCTCGTGACTCTGGGAGGGGCATCGTCCCGCATGGCCCATTTTTCAGCCGCAGTGCGGCGTCCAACAACGGCGTGACGGGAAAGCGGCGGAGCGCTAACAAAGCACTTCAGTCTTGGGTCAGGTCGGAGGCTGCCCCTCACAAAATGGAACATCTGCGCAGCCGAAATGCTTTTGCTTGAAGCGGAGGCCCCAACCTCCGATAAATGCCGCCATGATAGACACCACCACGCGTCAGGCGGATGCCATCACGCCAGAGTTCGCCGCCGAGGCGCAGGAACTCATTTCCCACTATCCTGTCTCCAAGCGCAGCGCTTCCCTGCCGTTGCTGCACCTGTGGCAAAATCACTTTGGATTCGTCGACGACACCGGCATCGAATGGATCGCAGCGCAGCTCGACCTCACGCCGGTGAACATTCTCGAACTGGTCACTTTTTATCCCTGGTTCCGCCGCGAGCAGGCAGGCAAGACGGTTATCCGCGTCTGCCGCACACTCGCCTGCGCCCTCGCAGGAAGCTACGAGGTGAAGGAAAAATTCTGCCAAGCTGTGGGGCTCGATCCCCACGAAGAGCACCATGGTTTCGGCTGCGCACCGCCAACAACGGCCGACGGCAAATTCAGCGTTGAGTTTGTCGAGTGCCTCGCCAGCTGTGGAAGCGCCCCCGTGGCGCTCATCAATGACGACCTTGTCGAAAAGATTTCGCCCTCCGGAGTGTCGGCAATCGTAGAGAAATACAAATAATATGGCATCACTTCTCCAACCTCCGCACCCGAAAGAGCGCCGCATCATTTTCGGAAACATCAGCAAACCCGGCTACGCACCCGATATCGAGACCTACCTCGCACACGGCGGCTACGAGTCCCTAAAAAAAGCCATCACCATGAAGCCCGGCGAGATCATCGATATGGTGAAAGCCGCCAACCTGCGCGGTCGTGGCGGAGCAGGCTTCCCCGCCGGCGCCAAGTGGAGCTTCATCAAATACGACGATGGCAAAGACCACTACATCGTAGTCAACGGCGACGAATCCGAGCCTGGCACATTCAAGGACCGCTACATCCTCCACGAGGACCCGCATCAACTCATCGAAGGCCTCGCCATCGCCGCCTTCGCCACGAATGTCCACCTCTCCTATATCTACATCCGCTGCGAATTCCCCAAAGCGGCCAAGATCGTTTGGAACGCCATCAAGGAAGCCCGCGCCAAAGGTTTTCTCGGAAAAAATATCCTCGGCTCCGGCTTCGACCTCGACATCTATGTCCACCAAGGCGCTGGCGCCTACATTTGCGGCGAGGAAACCAGCCTGCTCGAATCCCTCGAAGGCAAACGCCCCTACCCCCGCATCAAGCCACCTTATTTCCCAGCCGTGCTCGGCCTCTACATGAAGCCGACCATCGTGAACAATGTTGAAACAATCTGCCATGTGAAGCACATCATCGCCATGGGCCCCGAGGAATATGCAAAAATGGGCACCCCCGGCGACGGCGGCACGCGCACCATGTGCGTGAGCGGCGATGTCGTGCGTCCCGGCTTCTACGAACTCCCCTGCGGCGCCGTGACTCTCGGCGAGCTGATCAATGACATCTGCGGTGGACTCAAACCCGGACGCACCCTCAAGGCCGTCATCCCCGGCGGCAGCTCCGCGAAAGTTCTCCGCGCCGGCGAGGTTTTCAAACTCAAGGTCAAAGGTCCCGATGGACAGATGATCGACAAAGAAACCCCGCTCCTCGACTTGACGATGGATGCCTCCACGCTCCAAGCCGCTGGCACCATGGTCGGCAGCGGCGGCGTGATGATCATGGACGACACACGCGACATGGTCTGGGCCCTGAACAACCTGAATCAATTCTACGCCCACGAAAGCTGCGGCCAGTGCACACCCTGCCGCGAAGGCAGTCTCTGGATGTCCAAGGTCACCACCCGCATCATCGACGAAGGCGCACGCCCCGACGATGCGAAGAACCTCAAAAACATCGCCGACAACATCGCCGGACGCACCATCTGCGCCTTCGGTGAAGCCTGTTCCTGGCCGACCCAAAGCTTCCTCGCCAAATTCCCAGACGAGTTCGAGAAACGCGTGGTGTGACCAAAAGCTAAACACCGCGCTTCCAAAATCAGGTCATGCGCAGCACATAGGCCTTCCGATTGAAGATCACAGTCAGGTGATCCTCGGCATCCTTCTTGAGCGCTCGGATCGTGAAGTAGAAGTTTCCCGGCGTGAATGAGATCAGAAACCCTGCATTTTCCTGATCCTGCACCGCGACCGACTTGGCAAAGAGACCCGAGATCTCCGAGGGGAACATGACCGTCGTGGTTCCCGTCTTCGAAGCCACCGGGATGTCGTAGATGATGAACGCATCGAGCCGCTTCTGGACAATGGATCCGGCGTGTGCAAGAGAGCCTGCGAGGATGATAGCGGCAAGGATTGGGAGCTTCATTTGGAGAATTTCAGAAAAAAAGAACCCTGGTGCTCCCGATCGGGAGCGACTTTTCCAGACGGCTTATCGTTGTAACCGCTCGGCTTCAGCCAACTCAAAGGACCAATCGACCGCCATTTCCGCGCCTACGAATTTCGTGAAGGGAATGATGTTGCGTGCGACCGAAGCTTCTTCGAGGGCATCCATGTAGGCTTGCCTCCGTGTGACCCGCAGAATCGTCCATGGATATCCACCGGATGCCAGCATGGCATTCATGAGGAATCTTCCGATGCGTCCATTCCCATCGGAAAAAGGATGGATGTAGACAAAAAGGAAATGTCCGAGGATCGCCCGCACGGAGGCTTCCGGCTCCGAGGCGAGTGCCGCATGCAAAGCCTCCATGCCATCAATCACACCAAGCCCCGGCGCAGGCGGCACATGGCTGGATCCCCTGATATAGACAGGCTTCTCGCGATACCCCGCCACATCTCCCATAGAGACTCGTCCCACTTGGACGAAGGGCTTATGGAGTTCCGAATACCAGTAGGGGAGATTTGATTCGACTGTCTTTCCAGGGAGCCACCCGTTGAAGATTTTGCCGATGCTTTGAAGCACGGCCTCATGGGCCATGCTGTATCCTTTGGCAGCGAGCCGGTTGTTTTCCTCCCGGATCGACGGATTATCGGGATCGTTACCGGCCGCAATACGAGCCACCAACTCCGGAGTGACCTGAAACCCCTCGATGGAGAGCGAGTGATAGGCGTCGTATTGGTAGAGATGATGAGCCTTGTCCAGATAGCTCTTCGGATCAGCTTTTCCAGCGGATGCAGGAAAGTGTTTCAGAACCATGGGACGCATTTGCTCCCAAAGAAGCCGGATCCGATCTGCATAAGGGCTCTTGGGAATGAGGCGGCTTGAGAGGAGCGGCTCGGCATCAGGGAACGGATTGGTCGCCTTCTTCCAACCCGTAAGAGCAATGAGACCCCTGACTTGGTCCGCCTTTTCCCTGAAACCCAGCGTCTCCAATCCGCCAAGGATTCTCATGGATCCCGCCTCGTTATCCGTCTCGATGATTCCGGAGGCGAGCTCTGCTGCCGGAGTGGTGCGGAGCAGAACCTCGGCCTGCGGCCGGTTTGTGCGGAAATAGGTCGGAGAGACCCTTGCCAAGGCATAGCCGACAGGAATCAGATTCAGTCCCCGGTAGGTGGAGCGCTGTGCAGGAAGCTTCCCGGTGTAGGTCAGCAAGGAGCAGGAAATGTTGGTTTCCGCAAATTGCAGCGTGACGGTATTATTCCCCCCACGCGCCAGAAGTGCCGTTGCCTGAACCGGCGTTGCCGTCTCACCGCTCTGGAGATCCAGGGAGATTTCCGGGCTGAGGCAATAATCATTCCCCGCCCGGTCCTCGAGATAGAGACTCAGGAAAGCCCAAAAGTTTCCATGCCATAGTGCCGTCTCACCACGGGGTGCATGGGGAGGAATCAGAAAATACCATCCCTTCATGATCTCCAACAAACACCCCTGTTGGATCAGAAACGTCCTAACCCCAGCAGGCAAATCCCGGCCACGCACGACCTGCTCTCTCGCAACCTTGAGAGCCGTTTCGAAAGCTTTGGCCAATTTGGCGTGGGTCTTCATTTTTTATTGAATGCACAATGTATCTTTTTATTGAATCCGCAAAGATATTCTTATTGATTGCGCATTTCATCCTTTTTGAAAGCATTTTGCAAATCCCTTCTCTACCCCTACAGCGGCTTCTCCTCGTATTTGAAATCCTGAACCACGAGCGGCAGACGACCATTCCCCATCAGGTCTGGGTTACGGACGAAGAAGAAGGTGATCTTGAACTTCGCCACCTCGCGGAACTCGATCTGGTTGAGGTTGCATGGCTTGTTCGATGCAACTACTAGGCCTGATTCTTGCCTCCTGATGTGTGGATACCAGCACCGACCGCCAAGGTGCTGAAGAAAAAAACCGTCATGCCCTCAATAGCGGTTTTTTTTAGCTATCAGGCCTTTTAGGCAATCCCGAATCCTTCTTTGACATTCGTTGCATGTGATATTATTAATCTTTGCATATGAGACTTTCATCTTCCGCCCAAAAACCAAAACGCCCAGCTACGCGGGCTGTTTCGTCCGGCAAAAAACGGAGCGCTGCCAAAGCTGGTCGAACTTGCGGGGGAGTGGTCATGTTTTGCATTCAAGGTTCGAATGGATCCACTGAGTCGAAAATCTACGCGCCTTCAAAGCTCGTTCAGATGCTTCAGGCAGGACTGCCATTCGGTGAACTCGAAGATCTGCAAACCAGCCTTGCCATTCCCTCCGAAAGGTTGGCTCCGATGCTCGGCATTTCCAAAGCCACACTCCATCGCCGTAAGGGGAGTGCTGGGAAACTGTCACCTTCAGTTTCGGACCGGGTGCTAAGATATGCCCGCCTGCTCGGACAGGCTTTGAAAGTTTTCAACGGACCTGATGCTGCCAAGCTTTGGCTGAACGCTCCACAGGTCGGTCTCGGTGGATCGGTGCCATTAGACTATGCGAAAACGGAAATTGGAGCACGGGAGGTAGAGAACCTTCTCGGCCGAATCGAATACGGGGTTTACTCGTGATGGCGAGGGCTTGGCGCATTGTTAAAAAAATCCATGCCTCCAGCGCCTTTGATGGAGAGGGCGCGTGGCGCTTTGGGGGAAGATGGAATTCTCCAGGAACGCGTGTCGTTTATTGCAGTGCCAATCTATCCCTAGCGGCTCTGGAGAACCTTGTTCATCTCAATCCTCCTGTGCCGTTCAAGTCGGTGGCGATTGGATTGGAGTTCGACGACAGGCTTATCGAAACGATTGGTGTGAAAAGTTTGCCTCCGGATTGGACAGAGGAACCACCTGCTGGCTCGACTATGCGATTAGGCGATCGTTGGGTCAGAGACGGACGCTCCGCAGTGCTGAAACTTCCCAGCGCCATCATTCCCAGTGAATCAAACTATCTCCTCAACCCGGCACACCCGGATTTTCAAAAAATCATTAACCGCAAGCCAGTGGCATTCTCTTTCGATCCCCGGTTGCTCTGATAAACGGTTGTTCACTTCGATCTCCTAACTAACAAGTCACATCATATTACAGGAAAGAATAATATAAAACCACTGATTACCCGGATGAACACGGATACGAAGAAACGGGCACGGGTGCATTCGCTACGCGAATGGGGCAGGGTAAAAC
>JBIIPZ010000024.1:0-48659 GCA_044342325.1 Terrimicrobiaceae bacterium | reverse complement strand
GTTCACCCGTTTGAAAAAATGCCTTTAAATGAATTGCTTATGAAAACCACTTCCCAAAAGCCAAGTAGTCAGAATTCTAATCAAATGGAGCTGTTTAACTTATAGCCGGACAGTAGTGACTTTGCATTGCAAAAGAAGGGGTCATGGCCGTCCCGGCCGTGTGGAGACTGATCCATTTGCTTGCGTTTATCGAACCCAAACAGGACGCCTCTGCACACAGGCGAGACGCCTGTGCTCCTCTCCAAAAATCTAAAAGCAAGCTGCTTTTGGTATAAACCAGCAACTAATCCGCGATCTAAAAAACCTTCAACGCGGCGAGTTGTTTCACCCACAGATTGCAGGCGACGAAAAGGACGATGGCTCCTGTGATTTGGCGGATTCGCAGTGGTAGCAGGATGGTGATGCCACATCTTGAGCCTGCCAATCCGCCCAAGAGAACGGCCACGGGGAGCATCCAATAGGACGCGAAAACCTCGTTTCTCCATCCGGTTTTTTGCATTTGGCCGAGGAGTCCTGCGAAGCTGTTCGTGCAGATGAAGCAGGCCGCCAGCGCCGCGATTTCTTTGGCTTTCGCCCATTTTCCCAAATGCAGGATGGGAGCCAAAAAAATCCCGCCTCCGATTCCGACGATGCCCGAAAGGAAGCCAAGCGGAAGGCCGAGCAAAAACCCGAAGCGCCGAATCCATTGCCGAATCGGATTGTCGGGCCGATCCCCGCTCTCGAACACTGGGAAAAGCAGGAGGGCTCCGGCGGCTGTGAGCGATGCGGCCAGAAGGATGAGAAATGTTGTTTCCTTAATCGCATACAACCCGCCGAGATAGGCGGCGGGAACTGAGAGGACGACAAATGGAAGGCTCCGGCGCGTGGAAAAAAAACCGGCCCGCGAGAATTGGATAAAACTTTGCGTGGAGACGATCAGATTGCAGGTGAGCGACAGGAGGGGAAGGGCTGAGGCCGACATTCCGTGCCACTGCAGAAGGGCGATGTAGGAGGACCCGCCACCAAAGCCGACGCTGGAGTAGATCAGCGCCACACAAAAAAACAAAAAGGCGAGAATCATGGGCAGCTCGGCCTCATCCGCCGATGAAGGACATTTCGACCTTGGCGGGCGTGTTGCCAGCGACAGCGGAGCGAAGCTCGGAATACCTGTCATCCCTCGTTCGCCAGAGGGTGGCGACCATTTGATAGAGGGCCTCGTCATCGGGGTTGCCCGCCCGCATCGCACCAAGCAGATCATGGCCCTTGCTGGCAAAAAGGCAGGTGAACAATCTCCCGTCCGCCGACAACCGGGCCCGCGTGCAACTCCTGCAGAAGGGCTGCGAGATGGAAGTGATGATTCCAAATTCAACGCCGTCGTCGGTGTAGCGGAAGCGGTTGGCGACTTCGCCGAAATGCGCGGGTGGCACGGCTTCAAAGCTGGTCTCCGCAGCAAGCCGAGCGAGGATTTCCTCTCCGCTGACGACCATTGCAGAATCCCAGTGGTTGTGGTTTCCCACATCCATGAATTCGATGAACCGCAGCGGAATCCCGGCGGCCTTGAAACGAAGCGCCATGGGAAGCACTTGCGAATCGTTCACTCCCCGCTGCACGACCATGTTGACCTTGACCGCGAGCCCTGCGCTTTTTGCCGCCTCGATGCCTTTGAGAACTTGATCCGGATGCTTTCCGCGTCCGTTCATGCGAGAAAAAATATCAGGATCCAACGCATCAAGACTGACCGTGACGCGATGGAGGCCGGCCTCCGCGAGGCCAGAGGCAAAGGTCGGCAAGAGCAGGCCGTTTGTGGTCATGGCCAGGTCCTCGATTTCCGGAAACTTTTTCAAACAACCGAGAAATTCCACCACGCCGCGACGCACGAGCGGCTCTCCGCCAGTGAGGCGGATTTTTCTAACTCCGCAGCGAACGAATGCCCCGATGAGGCGCTCCAGTTCTTCAAGACGGATGAGTTGGTCTTTTTGAAGAAACGCATGCTCCTGATCAAAAATCTCAGCGGGCATGCAATAGGTGCAACGGAGGTTGCATTGATCGGTGAGCGAAACGCGGAGGTCTCTCAGCGGGCGGGCCAGAAGGTCTTTGAGAACGGGCTCCTGCGCGTCCGCGAATGTTGTGGAATTGTTGTTCAAACCAAGTGCTCCAAAGGCTAAATGTGGCAGAAACGCATGAAAACACTAATCACCCCCGCCGAGGCGGAAGACAGAGTTCTGCGAATTCGAGAGGGATTTTCCTGCGAGGAATTGCCACTGCTGGAGGCGGCGGGACGGATTTTACGCGAGGAAATTCGGGCGGATCAGGACTTCCCGCCATTTGACCGGGTGATGATGGATGGCATCGCCATGAGGTTTTCGGATTTTCAAGCGGGACACCGCGCCTTTGAGATCACAGGAACGGCCCCGGCTGGGCAGGCTTCAAAGCAGCTTCCATCCGCTCCCTCATCGGCCATCGAAGTCATGACCGGCGCGGTGCTCCCAGTCGGAAGCGACTGTATTTTGCCAGTCGAGTGGTATGACATCAAAAATGGCCGAGCGGTCTTGCGGAATGATGCCGCCCCTCGTGCTGGCGTCTTCATTCACCGCCAAGGCTCGGACCACCCCGCCGGAGAGGTTCTGATGAAGGAGGGCGTGAGAATTGGCCCTGTGGAAACGAGTGTAGCAGCGGCTTGTGGATACGGGTCGCTGCGAGTGACAAATCGGGCACGCATCACCTTGATTAGCACGGGGGACGAGTTGGTGGGCATCGGTGAAAAGCCCTCGCCGGGGAAGATTCGTCATACCAACGCGCCGACTCTCGCCGCCTCGCTTCAATTGGCCGGGCATCCCGCAATGGAATTGACGCATGCGCCCGACGAAGCGGAGGCCTTGCGTGCATTGCTCCAAAAGGTTTTTTCAGCGAGCGATATCGCGGTCATTACCGGTGGCGTTTCCAAGGGCCGACGAGACCTTGTTCCACACATCATCGGCGAATTGGGTGGCGAACTGATTTTACACGGCGTGGCCCAGCGACCCGGAAAGCCGATGGCCGTCTGGAAAGTGCCAAGTGGGCCGGTTGTTTTTGGATTGCCGGGAAATCCCGTCTCCGCGCTGGTCTGCCTGCATCGTTATGTTATTCCGGCCCTGCGCCACTGGAGCGGCGAAGCGCCCGCCCCGCCGCAGGTCCGAAAGGTGCTGGGCGACTTCGCTAGGCCGGAGGGATTGACGCTTTTTCTTCCTGTCGCCGACCGTGGCGATGGAACCGCTCAAGCACTGCCAACTGCAAATTCAGGCGACTTTGCGGGATTGCTCGGCTCGACCGGTTTTGTCGAAGTGGATGAAAGATTTGCGGCCCACTCAAGTGCCCGCTATTTTCCGTGGATTGCATGAATTCGTTGGAAACCAAACCAGAAGCCGATTGGAGCCACCTCGACGAGGCCAATAATCCCGCGATGGTCGATGTCTCCACAAAGGCATTCAGCCGCCGGACTGCGACAGCCTTGGCTGAAATGCGGCTACCTCCCGAGGTCGCCTCGCGCTTGATCGAGGGCGAGATCCAGGCTCCGAAAGGCCCGGTTTTCCACACCGCGATCATCGCCGGCACGATGGCGGCAAAGAATACTTCGAACCTCATTCCGTTCTGCCATCCCCTCCCCCTCGAGGGCATCCACATTTCCATTCAAGCGCGGAACGAAGGGCTTCTTGAAATCACGGCCGAGGCGAAAGTGACCTATAAAACCGGCGTTGAAATGGAGGCTCTCACCGCCGCAACTGTGGCGGCACTCACCATTTACGACATGTGCAAGGTGTTTTCGCATGCGATGGAAATACGCAATATCCGTCTCGTCGAAAAACAGGGCGGCAAGAGCGACTATCAGTCCAACGCATGAAGCCTTCGCTTTTTGGCTTGTTGCTGGCTGGAGGGCGCAGCACCCGCATGGGTCGCGACAAGGCCTCGATGGTTATTGGCGCGGATGGCTTGAATCAAGGCCAGCGGGCTGTTCAGGGGCTTTCGCCAGTTTGTCAAAAAGCCTTCCTCTCGCTGCGTGACGGTCAAACGGCTCCCGAGGGTTGCGAGCATCTCGAAGTCGTGCGCGACAATCCAAAATTGTCCGGCCCGCTTGCTGGCATCCTTGCCGGATTCGAGCGTGAACCCGATGCCGCCTTGCTGGTCATGGCTTGCGACCTGCCTTTCGTAACCCCGGAGGTTCTCAACAAACTCGTCGATGCGCGGACGGATGGAACCTCATTCATCGCCTACGCCAGCGCAACGGATGGATTGCCCGAACCCCTCTGCGCGATTTACGAACCAAGCGCACGGGCCATTCTGCAAAGGCACGCGGAGCGAAATCACCTCTGCCCTCGCCACATCATGATCGAAGAACGCACGACGCTTCTGGAGTTGCCTCCATCCTGCCGCCGCGCTCTTGAGAACATGAACACTCCCGAAGACATCGCCGCCGCGACGGGAGAAAAGCAAATCCACATTGGCTGGTTCGGCGCGCTTGCCGAAGAGCGTGGTCGCCGCGAGGAAACCGTCGTCACCTCCGCGCAAACAGCGGGTGCTTTTTTGGAAGAGTTTGCCAACACCCATAATCTTTCAGGTCTTCGAGGCCATGTGCGGATCGCTGTGAATGACGAGTTCGCCCAACCCGACCACCCCCTTTGCACAGGCGACAAGGTGGTTTTTCTCAGGCCGTTTTCGGGAGGTTAAACCATGTCGTTTCTCATCGAATCCCACCCCATCGACTTCGAGTCCCTGCGCGAATTGCTCACATCGCCGGACTGCGGGGGATTTGTTTTTTTCGAGGGCCGTGTGCGAAACCATCACGAAGGCCGCGAGGTCGTGGGACTGCATTACGAGGCGTATTTGGAATTGGCACAAAAAGAGGGCCGTCGCCTCGTTGAAGAAGTTTCCCGCAAGTTCGGCATCCGTGCCGCCGCGATCCACGCGGTTGGCGACCTGAAGCCGGGCGATCTGGCGGTTTGGGTCGGGGCCGCCGCCGCCCACCGCGAAGAGGCCTTCGCCGCCTGCCGGGAATTGATCGATGCCATCAAACTCCGCGTCCCCATTTGGAAACGCGAAACCTACACCGATGGCCAAGGCGAATGGATCGAGGGATGCCGTTGCGCCTCCCCCCATTGAAACGACAACCATGCGCGTCACACTTCACGATATCTGGATCTCCAGCGGACATGATTTCAAAGGCCGCCACGGCCAAGGACGGCAAAATAACGAAATCCTCCGCGTTAACACGGCCGAGTGCCACGCGGGCAAGGGCATCCTTGGGGATCGCTACTACAATGAACAACCCGGCGGAAAAACCCAGATCACATTCCTCTCGCGCGAGGTGGTTTCGGAAATGTGCGACGCCCTCGGCCTGACATCACTCGATTGCTCCACCCTGCGGCGCAATGTCCTCATCTCTGGCGTTGATTTGAACAGCCTCATCGGTCTCCAATTCCATCTCGGGGGCCTCGTCTTCGAAGGAGTCGAAGAATGCAAACCCTGCTACTGGATGGACGAAGCCGTGGCCCCCGGAGCCAATGCGTTTCTTGTTGGGCGCGGCGGTTTGCGTTGCCGCATTCTTGAGGACGGAGCCATCGCATGCGGCGAGGCCGAGCTTGAGACAATTGATTTACACACCCGCAAATTCCAAGCGATTCGCCAAGAGGACGACCTAACTTCGCCCGTGGTGGACAGCCTCACCGTAGAGCGACCATTGCAGATTATGGTCAATGGTTCGCTGTTTTCCATGACGATGCAGACGCCCGGAGCCGAGCGGTTCCTTGTTCGGGGCCTGCTCCACTCCGAAGCGGTGAATGACGCGCCCTTCATCAATTATGAACAGGAGGAGACGCCTCTTGGAACCTTTGCCAGAGTCGATCTGACCGGCTCAGCCATGGCTCCGGCCAACCGCCGTCTGGCCTCCACATCCTCCTGCGGACTCTGCGGCAAGGAATCGATGGAGAAAATGTTTGAGGGTGTCACGCCAGTCTCCAAAGCCGCATCAATCAACGCCTCCGCCCTAAAAACCATCCATGAAAACGCACGCCGGAGACAGAGCCAGTTCGATGGCACCGGAGGCTGTCACGCCGCAAGTGCGGCAACAACCGGTGGCGATGTGTTGTGCATCTTTGAAGATATCGGACGCCACAACGCGGTAGACAAAGTCATCGGGTTCCTTCTCGAGAACAACCTGCTCGCCCTTGCGGATGTCCTCACGGTCAGCGGCCGCGTCTCCTTCGAGATCGTTCAAAAATGCGCCCGTGCAGGAATTCCCATCCTATCAGCCATCTCCGCCCCCTCCTCTCTGGCCGTGGAGATGAGCGAACGCTGGGGCATCACCTTGGCAGGCTTCTGCCGCAACAATCGAGCCACATTCTACAGCCACACCCACCGCGTCGAAGGTTAGGAATCGCCCGTTTTCTAACTTGCTTGGAAGTTTACAAAAACACCTTGGCTGATAGGAATGTCAGCCTCAGAAAGACAAAAAATCATGCCGATCAGCATACCTCTCGAAGACAGCTTCAGTGACATCATTGGAAAAGCCCAACGCGGGCAATCCCTCACCGACGAGGAGCTCTCGGCGAAGTCGGGGGCAACGGTTTCAGAGATCGAAAATCTCAAAGCCGGCACATTGAATGAGGCCGCCCTACACAAAGTGGCTTCCGCTCTCGGTCTGGGAGCCAATGCGCTTTTGGCGCTGGCACAAAACCGATACGCACCCGCTCCCGTTGAGGACATCGATGGCCTCGCGCACTTCAACTCCGTGTTCGAAGACATGACGGTGAATTCGTTTCTCGTATGGGATCCCTCGACGAACGAGGCGGCGTTTTTTGACACCGGGGCGGATGGCCAGCCGATGCTGGATTTTGCGGCGAGCCGCGGGCTGAAGGTGAAACAAATTTTCATCACCCACATCCACACCGACCATATTTTTGATTTGGATCGCTTGGTCGAAAAGACAGGCGCGCATGCTTGGGTTTGCGAGAAGGAACCGATTGCCGGAGCGGAGCCATTTTCCGCTGGCCGAGGTTTTCAAATTGGCAGCCTGATCGTTGAAACCCGCCTCACGAGCGGACACGCGGCAGGTGGTGTGACTTATTTCATCCCAGGCCTCGCAAAACCTGTCGCAATCGTAGGAGACTCGATGTTCGCAGGATCAATGGGCGGGGGCATGGTCTCCTACGCCGATGCGCTGCGCAACAACCGCGAACAAATTCTCACCCTCCCTGACGCCACAATTGTTTGCTCCGGCCACGGTCCCCTCACCACCGTCAGCGAACAAAAACACGCCAATCCCTTTTTTGCCGCTTAAAAATTTATGAAAGAAACCATCGCATTCGTAGGAGTCGGTCGTATGGGCGCCAACATGGCGCGCCGACTCAAAGATCAAGGATACAATGTCACCGCTGTCTTCGACAACCACGCTCCGCTCGCTGTGGAGTTGGGTGCCGAGATCGGTGCGGAGGCCTCGAAAACACTGGTCCGCGTGAATGAACTCGCCAGCGTGATTATTACTGTCGTGACCGACGACAAGGCCATGCGGGCTATTTTCACCGAACAGGGCGACAGCCTTCTGGTTGGTGCCAAGGGCAAACTTTTCATTAACTGCGCCACCATCTCGCCGCAGGTTCACCTCGATGTCGAGGCCCTCGCACACAAGGCCGGTGCCGAGTCTCTCGAAGCCTGCATGGCATCAAGCATCACCCAAGCCCGCGAAGGAACCCTGTATCTCATGACAGGCGGCACGGACGCGGCCTTCCAGCGCGCCGAACCGATCCTCAAAGACCTCAGCATTTCCCTGCGCCACATCGGAGCCTCGGGTAAGGCCGCGCAAGTGAAGGCGCTCGTCAACATGGTCATGAATATCAATACCGCCGGACTCGCCGAAGGCCTGGGCCTCGGAGCCTCCCTCGGACTTGATCTCACCATGCTGCGCGAGGTTTTTTCCCAGACCGGCGCAAACTCACAGGTTCTCAAAACCGACGGCGAGGATATGCAGAACCGCGATCACTCCTGCTTCTTCTCAGGAGCACATGCGGCGAAAGACAGCGGCATCGCCCTCTCCCTCGCCCATGAGAAGGGTCTCAATCTCCCTCTCGCCGAGGCAGCCAAAAAGCAATACGACCGCATGGTGGCTGAAGGTTTCGGCGACCTCGACAAGTCCGGCATCGCCGAACTCACTTTCCCCAACCGAGGCAAAAACAAGTGAAAAAAGAAAACCCTCCCAAACTTCGCATGATCGCGGCCATGTGGTCGCTCGTCCAATACCCAAGCGCCAAAAGCGAATGGTCCTTGGAAAGAAAAGTCCGCGCCATCAAGGAGGCCGGATTCCACGGCCTTGCAACGGCAGCCACACCTGAGCTCAAAAAACTGGCCGACAAATACGGCCTCGTCATCATTGGCTATGTCTCCTCGGGCAACCCCAAGGAATTCCACAAACTTCTCAAAGAAAACGCCGACAACGGCGCGCATTACATCAATGTGCAGTTGGCCGATGAGGACACCCTCACGCCCGAGGCCCTTAAGCTCACGCTGCAGCTCATGAAGGATGCAGAGAAAATCGGTTGCGAACCTGCAGTGGAAATCCATCGCGACACATGCACCGAGACCCCTGAAAAAGCCTACGCCCTAGCGGATGCCTACCGCAAAGCGACAGGCAAACTCCTGCCCATGACGCTGGATTATTCCCATGTCTCCGTCGTGAAGCACCTCCATCCCGGTAACTACGCCTCGCGTCTGCTGGTCCAGCCTAAGCTCATCCAACGCGTTGAGCAAATTCACCTCCGCCCGTTCAACGGTCACCATTGCCAGATTCCCGTCACGGACGGAAAAGGCAAGCTCACTCCGGAGATCAAGGATTGGGTTCCTTTCGCCGAGGCCCTCTTCCGAGTCTGGCGCCAAGGCAAACAAGACGGACGCGAACTCTTCGTCGTTCCCGAAATGGGTCCCATCGCAGGCGGCTACAACCTCCACAGCCTCCCCAACAGCTGGGAGGAAGCCATCGTGCTCAAAGGCCTCATCGAAAAAGCCTGGAAAGCCTCCGTTCTCCCAGCCAAAAAATAAGCCCCAAGGCGGTTGGCCTGATAAAATACACCAAAAGGGTCGCCGAAGAACTCGGCGACTTTTTTCGTTAATTTTGAAATTCTATTAATTCTGTCTAAAAATTCTTACCTGCAATTATGTCTGAATCCTCCGTAACACACCGCCCCTTCGGCAATCTGCCCGATGGACGCGAAGCCGATTTGTTCACCCTCTCGAATGGATCAGGCTTCGCGTGCGACATCACGAACTACGGCGGCATCGTCACGGCGATTCGCGTCACACGCCCCGATCAATCCGAGGTCGATGTCGTGCTGGGATTCAATAATCTGGAGGGATACCTCGGACCGCATCCCTATTTTGGAACCTTAGTCGGTCGCGTTGCAGGGCGCATCAGCGATGCCAAATTCCAACTCGATGGCCGCGAATTCCAGCTCGCCGCCAATGACGCCCCGAATCATCTCCATGGCGGCCCATCGGGCTTTGATAAACAACTCTGGCAAGCCGAGCCCTCCTCAAGCGCCGATGAAGCCGTCCTTCGTCTGAGTTATCTAAGCCCGGACGGCGATGAAGGCTACCCCGGCAATGTGCGCGTGACGGTGACTTACGCAGTCACTCAAAAAAACGAACTCGTCATCCGCTACGAGGCCGAGACCGATCAGGCCACGCCGCTGAGCCTCACGAACCACTCGTATTTCAATCTCGCCGGCGAAGGCAGTGGCGAAATTTTTGATCATGAGCTGCAGATTTTCTCGGATGAAATCGCCGCCACCGACGCATCCATGACGCTGCTCGGCCATCGATTGCCAGTGACCGCGGAGGTGAATGATTTCAACCAACCCCGCCGCGTGGGCGACGCGATTCCCGTGCTTTTAAACAACCATGGCGACAACCATTTCATCAGGCGTTCCACCAAAGGCGAACTCGCGCGAACCGCTGTTTTAAGGCATCCGAGCAGTGGTCTGACCATGACCACCCTCACTACGCAGGACACCGTGCAAATCTACAGCGCTGCGATTCTCGATGGCACCCTCGTTGGCAAATCCGGCATCCCCTACATCAAACACGCAGGCCTCTGCCTCGAATGCCAAGGCTGCCCCGGCGCCGTGCACACGCCCGCGCTCGGCAACATCATCCTCCGCCCCGGAAGGCGCTACGACCACACCACGGTCTATGCGTTTTCGTTTGAGGGTTAGGCCCGAGTTTTTAGCAACCCCTCCCGTTAATCCTGAAATCCTTGTTCAACCACGCTCACTTCCAAGTCGAGTAGGGTTTTTTTGTGAGGCAGGAGTTGTAGTAGCGGGCCTCTTGGGAAACTTCCTGGCCGACCCAATCCGGCAGGTTGACTGGCTGGTCTTCGCGCTCCAACTCGATTTCTGCGACCATGAGGCCTTCATTTTCGGCGTGGAAGATATCCACCTCCCACTTCATGCTGTCGTGACGCACAATGTAGCGGGTTTTGTCGATGAGAGGACGCTCGCACAGAGCCAGCATGAGTTCCGCATCGCGCACGGGGATGTCGTATTGAAGTTCCAAGCGAGTGATGCCCTCGCGAGCGCCTTTCACGGTGACAGTCGCACGCTCGCCGGCTATGCGCACGCGCACGCTCTTGCGGGAGTCCGAGCAGAGGTATCCCTGCGAGAGCCGCTTGGGAGTGCCCTCCACCAAGGAACGCCAGCCATCACTGACGATGAGAAATTTTCGTTCGATCTCCAAGGGTTCGGCGCCGGGATTGTTCATGCCGCTTGAATAGCGATTTTCGCCGGGGATGGCGAATGCTTTGCCGACCGGATGCAAAAGGATTTGAGATTGCCCGCTATGGCGAAGCGCTTCAAAGTTACCGCATTCGCACGCATGCATCCGTTCATCTTTTTACTACTTCCACTGGTTCTAGCGACCGCATGGGGACAGGTCTCCGCTCCACTGCCCGAGGAGTCGACCCAAGCAGCAATTGAGTCCGTGCTGGCTGATTTTGGTGAGAAGAAAAATGACGAAGCCCTCGCCAAGTTGGAGGTCTTGCAGAAGAAACTTCCTGACGATCCGCTCATTCTAAATCTGATTGGTTCCGTTTATACTCGGAAAAAAGATTTTCTCGCGGCTGAAACCTACTTTCGGAAGGCCGTGAAAAAATCCCCCGGTTTTTTTCCGGCGCTCTACAACATCGGAGAAATTCTTTTTCTGGAAAAAAAATACACCGAGGCCCGCGAGCATTTTCAAGCCATGAGAGGCACGGATACCGGGAACGAACTGCTCCAGTTCAAAGTCATGCTTTGCGATCTGGGTCTCAATGAAACCGAGCGGGCCAAGAAGGTGATGAATGCCATCAAATATCCCGGCAACTCCCCGGCGTGGTATTACGCCCAGGCCGCCTATGAGAACCATGCGGGCAACAAAAAAAAGGCACGCGAATATGTGGCCGGCGCGAAATACATCTTCGGCCCAAAGACCGCCCTCTTCGATGAAACACTCGAGGCGGCGGGCATCAACCTGCACTGATTCCCCAAGACACCACCGACACTATGAAAACCCAACCCCGTCCGCTCCGTTCCCGCCTCAGCGGTGAGAAGAGACTCAATCCGCCCGATGTGCTTCTCCACGAGAAAGCCCGGGTGCTTGTGACTGGCGCCGGCGGATTCATCGGAAGCGCCCTCGTCCATGCCCTCAACGAACGCGGCATCACGCAGATCATTGTCACGGACTGCCTCGGTGAAGACGAGAAATGGAGAAATCTTCTCCCACTGAAATTCGAGGACTATGTGCCGGCGGATGAATTTTTGAGCGGAATCGAAGAGGATGCCGATCATTTCGGACGCTTCTCGGCGGTCTTTCACTTGGGAGCCTGCTCCGCCACCACAGTCACGGACTCCGATTTCGTGCTGAAAAACAACTACGCCTACACCAAGTCCCTCTGCCGTTGGGCGCTCTTCTCCGGAGCCCGCTTTGTTTACGCATCCTCCGCTGCGACCTACGGCGACGGCAGCGCAGGGATGGATGATAAAACCGAGGACCTCTCGCGCTTTCGTCCGCTGAATCTCTACGGCTACTCGAAGCACCTCTTCGACCTACACGCCTCACGCGAGGAAATCCTGCCCGACATCATCGGGATTAAGTATTTCAATGTTTTCGGCCCGAATGAATTTCACAAAGGCGACATGCGCAGCCTCGTCTGCAAGGCATTCGATGAGATTCAGAAAACCGGCCGCATTCGCCTCTTCAAAAGCTACAAGCCGGAATACCCCGATGGCGGCCAGATGCGCGACTTCGTCTATGTGAAGGATGCCGTGGAGATGACACTCCACCTCGCCGAGAATGAAGACGCAGGCGGTCTCTACAACATCGGCTCCGGCGTGGCTCGCACTTGGATCGACTTGGCTAACTCCCTCTTCGCGGCCCTTGGAAAAACTCCCAACATCGAGTTTTTCGACATGCCCGAAAACATCCGTCACCAGTATCAATACTACACCTGCGCGGACATCTCGAAACTCCGCGCAACGGGCTACACCAAGCCCACAACCTCGCTCGAGGACGCCGTGCGCGACTATGCCGTCAACTACCTCCTGCCCGGAAAACGGCTTGGCGAGTAACTCTCCTACTCCACCCCGCTACGCCTGCCAGCGCTGCACGAACTGCTGCCGCTGGCCAGGCTTTGTGAAACTTACGGACTCAGACATAAGCGCCGTATCCGACTTCCTCGGTCTCTCGGAAATCGACTTCATCCAAGAATTCACCCGACTCCGCCCCCGCCGAGACGGACTCGCCCTCACCGACCAGCCCGACGGTGCCTGCATTTTCCTGGAGGGCCGCGACTGCCGAATCCAGCCAGTCAAACCAATCCAATGCTCCGGATTTCCCAACGAATGGAATTTCACCGGCTGGCGCGAGGTCTGCGAAGCGATCGAGGTCTAACAAAAATCCGCCCCCCGCTGAACTATTTGGAGAGCGCCCGCTTGATGATTTTAGATGAGAAACGCTCTTTTCCCTCAAACTGGGGGTCAGTGTTCATTTTCTCCTTTTTTCAGAAAAACCATTTTTTAATTAATATTTATGCATTTTTTAAATCTAAAAAATCATTTTGAAAGAAAATGAACACTGACCCCTAGTTTAAGGTGGCTGAAATCGGTTGTAACGGAGGGAATGCGTTTCTAAGATTGGCCTCCATTTACAAAGGCAAAAATAGACTCGTTTTTCAGGGGCAGCAGTCCAAAAGGAGAGGCCGGCCTAGCCTGCTTTTTCAGCGGGCTGGGGATGTCGACACGGAGACGGTTTGGCCGATGCGGAGGGGGATGGGGGGAGTTCCTGTGACTTTGATGCGGACGGGGAAACGGTTGGGGAGGCGCACCCAGTCGATGGTCTGGCTGACTTTGGGGAGGAGTTCCACGGTGGAGCCGTCGGGGTCGAAAATGCCCCAGGCTATGCTTTCGATGAGGCCTTCGAAGGGTTGGTTATTTCGACCGATGAATGTGATGGATGCCTTGCCGCCTTCTTGAAGGTGGTGGAGTTGGGTTTCCATGAAGTAGGCGGCTATCCAGAATGAGCTGGCGTCAACGAGTGCGAGGAGTTGCTCGCCGGCGTAGACATAGGTGCCGGCCGAGGTGTTCATGTTTGTGAGGTAGCCATCGACGGGGGCGAAAATTTTGGTGTAGCTGAGGTTGAGTTGGGCAGTCTGAAGATCCGCTTGGGCTGCGGCCGTGTTGGCTTCGGCGGCGACATAGGAATCCTGGGCATTCTGGAGATCGCGGAGGTCGTTGACTTTGGTCTGGTAGAGAGTGGTCTGGCGGTCGAGTTCCTGTTTTGCCTGAATCTGGGCTGCTTGGGCCTGTTGGAGTTTGGCTCCGCAGTTGTTGACGGTGGCGATGTAGGTCGAGGGATCGATCTCGAAGAGGAGGTCGCCTTTTTTTACCTGCTGGTTGTCGCGGATGGGAATTTGCACGATGGGACCGGCGACGCGACTGGCGATGCCCACGATATTCGCGCGCACTTGACCGTCGCGGGTCCAAGGCTGTGTGGAATAACGTTGATACATCCCAAGAGCGGCCAGGAGGGCGAGAACAACAACCGTAGAGGTGACGATGAAGGCGGTGCTTTTATTCATGGTGCGAGGCAGAGTCCCAAAGCGGAACCGAACAAGATGACGAGAGCGATGAAAAGCAGGGGAAGATTCCAGAGATGCCGTGTCCAACCGAGTTGTTCGATAGCAACAAGCAGTAACCAAGCCGCGAGAAAGCCAACGGTGGCGATCGCAATTTCCCAGGGCAACAGGAATTCCCCGAGCAGAAATTGGGCTGAACTGAATTGATTCAACATCGAGGCCTGCATCCTTTCAGCACGGCACACCAGTGGCAAGCCCGTCCGCTCCAGCCTATGGACACGGAAATGTTAAGGATAGGAATTCTCTCTGCCCTGGTCGTAAGAATTTTTCGACTCGTAAACTTGCTCGCAGCTCCGCGATTTGTAGTTCCAGCGTCCGCCGGACTCAACGCACTTGTTGATCTCTAGAAAATCAGGGCTAAAACCGTGAATCGCATACAGAGTAAAGAAATAGCCACCGACCAACAAAACAGCTGTGGCAAGAAGCATCAGCATGGCCTTGGGCGGGAGTATGGAGAGATTTTCCAGAATGCTTTTAAGGGACATAGGGGAAGCTGGTTAGCGCAGTGAATCGTTTTTTTCCTGAAAGGCAAAAGAAAACTTTCGCCTTTTTTCAGTCTAAGGCCCTCTTCGCCTGCTTGATTCCATGGTTTTTTTTGAGACGATCGCTTGCGAGTGATTTCATCCAGAAAAAGACCAGTTCGTATTCTGATCCTGACCGCCAGCATGGGAGAGGGTCACAATACCGCCGCCCGTAACATCCAGCAGGCGCTTCAAGCAGAGGCCGGAAGCGATGTGGAGGTGCTTGTGGTGGACCCCTACACGCGAACGAACCCTGTGGTGAACCGCTGCATCCAGCGCGGTTATGCGGCGGCGATCAATAACTACCCCCGACTTTGGAAGATGGTTTTTGCGATGCTCAGCCAACCGAAGGTCATCGAGGGCATGGCGCCGCTTTTGCTGCAGCTCACGAACGCTGTGCATTCACTGGTGCGGGAGTTCCAACCGGATCTGATCGCATCCACTTATCCTGTCTTCGGCTACATCATGCAAAGAATCCGGCGCGTGGACCCGACTGTGGCTATGCCTTTTTACATGGTCATCACAGATTCCACGATGATCAACCAGACATGGTATCGCTACCCGTGCGATGGAGCGATTGTAGCCGATGAACCCACCGCAGAGGTTCTGCGCAACGATGGCGTGTCAGAAAATCAAATCCATGTGCTGGGTTTTCCAGTCGGCCTTCAATTCGACGAGTTCATTCCCGCGCCGCCTCCCCACGATGGCAACTGGCGACTGCTCTTTTTTCCAGGCGGTCCACTGCAACGCGCTTTTGAAACGCTAAACCATCTTTCGACGATTGAGAAAGCTAGTGTCACAGTCATCACCGGCCGGCGGCAGGATGCCCATGCAGCCCTTTCCCGTGCGGGTCTGCCAAAGCGAGGGCACCTAATCGGTTGGACCGACAAAATGCCAGATCTCATGGGATCGCATCATATTTTCATCGGCAAAGCCGGCGGCGCGACCGTGCAGGAGGCCATCGCAGCGCAGATTCCATTTGTGGTGAATCACATTGTTCCTGGCCAGGAGGAGGGCAACATCGCCCTCATCCAGCAGACCGCTATTGGCGCCCTGGCCTCAAACAGCCCTGCGGACATCCTGCATATTGTGAAAGGCGCGATGGCGAACGAAGCCGCCCTCTGGCGGACCTGGCGGAAGAATCTCGTCCAGATTCAAAAGCCTTCCGCCTCCCGCGCCATCGCCTCGTTCCTTCTGAAAAGGGCTGACTCACGCGGCAGCACGAAATCGTTGGAGGGTCGACCTCCGGCTTGACCCATCTTTCAGCCGCGAAGCGGCGTCTCAAGGGAGCATGGCCGTCTCAGCTGTGTTGGCGCAAGATGTGGTTTGGGAATCTATGAGGTGGCGGCGCGAGTGACTTTCACGGTCGAGACGACCGTGCTCCCCTCTTGCGCGCGGCAGCGGGATTCATAAGCCAGGGCAGTGGTCAGGATGCCTGAGGCTGCTGCTGGGTGAGGCAATGGAAGGCTCCAAGCCCCCAGATGAGCTCGCGGCAATCGATCGGGACGATGCGCCTGTCGGGGAACGCCTCGTGCAAAGCAGAGACCGCCCATGAGTCGTTGTGCTCGTTGAAGACAGGCAAAAGAACGACCGAGTTCGCGATGTAGAAATTTGCATAGCTCGCGGGCAGACGCTGACCGTCTCGCATGATGCGTGTCGGCATGGGCAGCGTGAGCACATGGAGCGGCTCGCCATCAGCAAGGCGCATGGTATGCAGGCGATCGAGATTCTGCTGGAGCGGCTCGAAGTTTGGATCGTGTTCGTCCTCCTCCACAGCGGTGATGACGGTGGATGGGCCGATGAAACGCGTGATGTCATCGACATGGCCATCCGTGTCATCGCCCTCGATGCCATCGCCGAGCCAGAGAATTTTTTTTACCCCGAGTTTGTCGCGGAGTTTTTTCTCGATGGCCGTGCGGTCGAGCGTGGGATTGCGGTTTGCATTGAGCAGGCAGCTCTCGGTGGTGAGGAGCGTGCCTTGGCCATTGGTATCGATCGAGCCGCCCTCGAGGATAAAATGTTCGAAGTTGAAAATGGGCAGGCCCAGAGCCTTTGCAACGGCGGGCGGCACGGCATTGTCTTCGTCGAAGGGCGAGAGTTTGTAGCCCCAGGCGTTGAATCCAAAATTCAGCACAGCGAGCTGCGGCGACTTGTCGCGCTTTACAAAAATGGGCCCGTGGTCGCGGCACCAGGGTTCGTCGGTTGGAATATGGAAATACTCGACGCGCTCCGGGGGACATGAGCGGAGAAGCTTGCGAACGGCTTTCTCCTGATCGGCGCTGCTGACATTGATTCGGACAATCTCGGATTCCGCGAGAGCCTCCGCCATTTTTACGAAGGTCGAAATGACGCGATCATAGGATCCCGGAAAGCTGTTACAATCAGGCTGGGGCCAGGAGATCCAAGTCGCCTCGTGGAGTTCCCACTCGGCCGGCATTCGATATCCTTTATCTGAGGGATTGGTTTCAGTCATTTGACAAATGGTTTTCCGTTACTGGAGCGGAAGGACAAGGCAAAGTTGGAAAAAAATTTTTGCGGGTTTAGAAAAACCATTTGCATTTGCGCCAGATGATATTCCGAAAGGAAAGCAAAAGCGGCGGGGGCTCACATTCCCCCGCCGCTTCACACTATGCCAAACTATCCCTTAGATGGCTTTTTCCCCTGTTTCATCCGTGCGGATGCGGATGGCCTCCTCGACTGCCGAGACGAAGACTTTTCCGTCTCCGATCTTGCCAGTCTTGGCGGACTTCACGATGGCCGCAAGAGCGCCCTCGAGGAGCGAGTCGGTGACGACCACCTCGATTTTGATCTTCGGCAGGAAGTCCACGGTGTATTCGCTGCCGCGGTAGATTTCGGTGTGGCCTTTTTGGCGGCCGAAACCTTTGACTTCGCTAACGGTCATTCCTTCGATCCCGAGGTCGGCAAGGGCCTCTTTGACCTCTTCGAGTTTGAAGGGTTTGATGATGGCTTCGATTTTTTTCATATTTTTGTCTCCTTGTTATGAGTGCTGCGTTAGTCAATGAGATAGCCCTCTTCGCCGTGCTCTGAGGTGTCGAGACCTGCATCTTCGACTTCTTGAGTTGGGCGGAGGCCGATGGTGTATTTCACGATCAGGGCGATGATTGTTGTCGCCACGACGGAGAGGACGATGGTCAGGACGCAGGCTTTGAGCTGATTGAGGAGGAGGCCGTCCATGAGGTTCATGCTTTCCAGGACCCCGTTAGCGGAAGGACTCGCGAAGATACCAGTCAAGATGGCTCCCAAAGTGCCGCCAACGCCGTGGACGCCGAAGGTGTCGAGGGCGTCATCATAACCCAGCATTTTCTTCAGGTAAACGACCGCAAAGAACGGAACGATGCCGGCAATTACAGCCATGATCATCGCGCTTGCCGGTGTGACAAATCCAGCTGCGGGAGTGATGACAACGAGACCAGAAACGATGCCCGAGCAGAAACCCAACACGCTCGGTTTGCCTTTGAGAATCCATTCCACAACACCCCAGACAAAGCCAGCGGTGGCAGCGCAGATGAATGTGTTGGTGAAAGCGTTTGCAGCGATTGCGTCAGCTCCGAGTGCGGAACCCGCGTTGAAACCGAACCAGCCGACATAGAGCATTCCAGTGCCCACCATGCAGAGAACCATGGAGTGCGGAGGCATTGGGACTTTGCCGAATCCAAGGCGTGGCCCGAGGATGATGCAGAGAACAAGAGCGGACCATCCGGAGCTCATGTGAACCACCGTGCCGCCTGCGAAATCGATCGCCTTGATGCCGGCATCCGCATTAAGAGGACCGCACATGAAACCGTTAACAGCCCAAACCATGTGGGCGAGCGGGAAGTAAACGACAAACATCCAGATCGCTGTGAAAAGAAGCACGGCGGAGAATTTCATGCGCTCTGCGGTGGCTCCGAAGATGAGCGCTGGTGTGATGATCGCGAAGGTCAGCTGGAACATTGCCCAGATGTAGTCGGAGATCCAGTAGTAGCCCGCGCCGACATTGCCCGGGAGCATCCCGTTGAAGCAGGCTTGTGCCAGATCGCCGATGAAGGCGTTTCCACCGGAGAAGGTGAGGCTGTATCCACACAGGAACCATAGAATCGTAACCAGTCCAGCGATTCCAAGTGTCATGGCCAGGATCGAAAGCACATTCTTCGAGCGCACCAAGCCACCATAAAAGAGGGCCAAGCCGGGTAGTGTCATGAAGAGAACCAGAGCCGTGCTCACCATCTGCCACGCATTATGACCGGGGCCGGGGCCGGCGATCTTGGATGCCACATCCGGCGTGCGGGCCGAGTTGTTGACATAGGCCTCAAGGTCAGCGAGGCGCTGTTCCATGGTCGGCTCAGCCGGTGCAGCGGCCTCCGCTGGAGCCGTGGTTTCGCTCACGACAGTGGTTGTGGTCGTTTGTTCAACGACGGTTGTGGTGGCGTCTTGAGCGAACGCCGCCGAGAGGGTGAGAGACCCTGCCGCGAGAATCGCAGCTGCAAGGTGTGCCAGTGTTTTGTTTTTTATGAGCATGGTTGTGTTGATTTATTGAGTGTCCTTGGTCGGTGAAACCTAGGGCTAAGCCCCAATAAGCAATCAGCGTGCCAACCCGTTTCAGTAGGAAGGCGAGCATGGCGGTTGCCCAAAAAACAACACACGGATTCGGCATGTCGTTTTTTGTTCACACGACTTCGATATCCCTTGGCGAATGTTCGGCGAAGGCTGCGAATGCTGTGGAATTCGGGCTTTCGCAGGAGGTCAGTCATGGCATGGTGTTGACCTTCATGGTTGTCCCAACGACAGATTCAACTTCGAACGCCGCTGATGCAGGCCATCCCGCGCTGTGGCGGATCATCATGGCCTTCGGGATCGTCTATCTCGGCTACGGGTTGAATTTCTTGGCTGTCAAAATCGGGGTTGAAAGCCTGCCCGCCTTTCTCTTCGCCGCCTCGCACATTTTTTGTGCCGGCGTGATCCTCATCACCTGGCAGGCCTGCACCCGGGGCCATTTCCTGCTGCCATTGCAGGGCCTCCAGCGCGCGGCGATCGGGGCATTTTTTCTTTTCGTTGGCGGTGTGGGGTTGGTCACGCAGGGTGAAAAACTCGGCGTCCCATCCGGCGTGGCGGCGATCATCAAGGCCTCCGTGCCACTCTGGGTCGCCGTATTGGAGGCCCTGCGCCCGAAGGGAGAGCGGGTTTCTCTGATGATGTCCGGCGGCCTATTGCTTGGGGCTGCAGGCGTGGTGGCGATTGTGCTGCCGCGATTAACTGCGGACTCGGCGGATTCGATGCCAACCGGCGTGCTCCTGCTGGTTCTCTCTGCCTTTCTTTTTGCCATCGGCAGCATTTTTGTCCGGCACAGACCGCCCTCGGATTCACCCGTGACGGGAGCCGCTTGGATGATGATTTTTGGCGGCCTCCTTTTAACCGCACTCGGTCTGATCTTCGGGGAAGCGGGCCAAATTCACGCCGATGATTTTACCGCCCGCACGCTTGGAGCGTTTGCCTTTCTCCTTTTCGTCCACTCCTTGGCGGCCTTCACAGCAATGAATTGGCTCCTGCGGCACCTGCCGGCCTCGGTGGTTACGACAAAATTCTATGTATCACCGGCAGTGGCCTTGCTGGCAGGGAGCCTTGTTCTTGGCGAAAAAATCACGCTGCCGGTGGTAGCCAGCCTGGCGCTCATACTCATCGGTGTAGGCGTCGTGCTCTGGGGCGCTGCGAGAAAAAAGGGCGAACCCGCGCTAAAGCCGAATGATGCCGAGGAGCTTGAGACCTGAAAAACAGCCCGCTGATTTTTACTCCAACGCGGCCCGGCAGGTGCGGCAGTAGTCAGCGATTTTTTCGGCCTTGAGAATTCCCGACACGATGGCCACGCGTTGCGCTCCAGCAGAGAGGACTTCGGGGAGGTTTTCGAGCTTGATGCCGCCGATGCAGTAAATTGGCAGGGCCACAAGGCGGTGGACTTCACTGATTCGCGAAGTTCCGATGGACATGTAGTCCGGTTTTGTAGGCGTTGAAAAAAGCGGACCAAAGCCGATGTAGTCAGGCTTTTCGCGGAGTGCCGATTCCGCCTGGAGCAGACTGTGGGTGGAGAGTCCCACGATCTTGTCCGGCCCGATCAAGTCACGCGCCGTTTCCACTAGGATATCGTCCTGTCCCACATGCAGGCCATCGGCGCCTGATTCCACGACGACTTCAGGATGGTCGTTGATAATAAAGGGAACCCCAAAGCGCTTGCAGATCGGAACCAAAGGGACGGCAAGCTTGAGAATCTGGGCTGGTTGAACCCCCTTGGCGCGCAGTTGGAGAATTTCCACTCCACCCTCCAGCATTTCTGTGGCAACCCGGATTGTTTCCGATGGCTCGACATAGCCCATGTCGAGAATCCCATAGAGGCGGCGATTTTGAAGATCGAAATTCATTTGCGGAGGGTGTTTTTGCATGAGCATTTTCCGCTGCAGGCGGGCTGTGCTTTGATTTGAGGCTTCCAGAGTCCGCGCAGCAGAAACGCCAGCGATGCACATATCGCAAGGGGAATGAGAAAAAGTTCCAGTAAGGTCATATCCTTAGAATAAGCTCGAAAGCTGATAAATCAAAACAGCGCTCAGCCAAGCCAAGGCAGTCATTCCAAAAAAGGAAAACGCGGCCCATCGCCAATTCAGTTCGCGGGCAATGATCGCCACCGTCGCTCCGCACTGCATGCAGAGGGCAAAGAAGACCATGATTCCGAGCACCACAGGCAGCGTGTAGACTGGTCGGCCCTCGCGCGGACCGCTGGTCCATTTTTCTTTTTGGAGCACGCTGCGAAGGTCGTCTGAGCCCTCATCCACATCGGCACCGAGGTTGTAGATAATACCCATGGTCGCGATAATGACCTCGCGCGCGGGAAAGCTGGAGAGGACACCGACAGTGATCTTCCAATCAAATCCAGCAGGATCGAAAACCGGCTGCGCTGCCTTGCCGAATCGGCCGAGGTAGCTTTGCTCGATGTAGGCTGAGTCGATGTGGTGGGTCAAAGCGGTGCTGAGGTCGGATTCGGGATTTTCCAATGCCGCTTGGATTTCAGCCGGCGCGTATGAGTGAGCCGCCGAAGCAAGGAAGGACTGAGCGGCCTTTTCCTTCACCTCCGGATCGCGCGGGAAGTAGAGGAGCGACCAGATGAGAATCGAAAAGGCGAGAATGACGGTGCCCGCCCGGAGCACAAACTCGCGGCCGCGTTCCCACATGCGGTGGAAAATATTCCGAAGCGTCGGCACCCGATAATCCGGCATCTCGAGGATGAACGGCTGGGTTTTGATTTTCAGAAAAAACCTGTTCAGCACCCACGCCAGCGGAAGCGCGAGTGCGAGACCAACAAAGTGCATCGCAAAAAGCACGGCACCCGCCACAAGCGGCCCGTAGAGTGGCTCGATGAAGGTTCCGATAAGCAAAATGTAAACCGGCAATCTCGCCGAACAGCTCATGAACGGCGCCATGAGAATCGTCGTGAGACGGGCCTTGGGATCGCTGAGCGTGCGGGTGGCCATCACGCCAGGAATCGCGCAGGCGTAGCTTGAGAGAAGCGGCACGAAGCTGCGTCCATTGAGCCCGCACCAGCTGAAAAGTTTATCCACAAGGAATGCAGCGCGGGCCATGTAGCCGGTGTCCTCAAGTAGCGCGATGAAGAAAAAGAGAATCAAAATCTGCGGGAGAAAAATCAACACGCCGCCGACTCCGGCAATGATGCCGTCGCACACCAGGCTCTGCAGCGCCGGGTTGGCGGAGAGTAGCGGACGAATGAGATCCTGCGTGGCCGAGGTTCCCGCATCGATCAAATCCATGAGCGGCCCAGCCCAGGAGTAGAGGCTTTGGAAGACCACATACATCACACCCAGGAAAATGAGCGTTCCCCACACGCGGTTGAGCAGGAGGGCGTCGATGGAGTCGTGCGAGCGGGCGAGCGGTCCGCTGGCCTCGACCACGCCGTCGAGGAGGGTTTCCAGGTGGCGGTAATGGATCACCGCCTCGGCGGAGCCGGGATTCAAGCCGGACTCGCGAATTTCTTTGTGTGCGGTATCGAGCAACTTCTTCACACAGGCTTTGTCGCTCACGCCGCATGTGAAGACGCTGTCGCTGTCGAAAAGGACGCGCAGCGCCTCGGCTTGGGTGAGGTCGCTGCTTCCAGCCCCCTGAAAACCCGCACGGAGCAATCCGCATCCGTGGGTGATGCAGTCTGGCCAGTGAATTTTGGGAAGAGCGGACGGGGCATCGAGCGCGGTGACGATGGCCCGCTTCAACTCCTCGAGCCCGTTGCCGCGTGTGGCGATGGTTTCCACGACCGGGACGCCGAGCCTCTTGGCAAGCAAGTCCACATCGATACGAATGCCATTTCGTTTCGCGGCGTCGCACTGGTTCAGGGCGATCAACGCAGGGATACCCAACTCCGCGCATTGCGAGACAAGAAGCAGGTTGCGCTTGAGGTTTGTCGCATCGAGCACAAAGACCAGCAGGTCCGGCTTCTGCAATCCCCGACGCCCTCCGAGCACATCCATCACCACCCGCTCGTCGTTCGAGACGGCTGTGAGGCTGTAGCAGCCTGGCAGGTCCAGAATATCCAATTCGATGCCACCCGAGCGCAGGAGGCCGGATTTTTTTTCCACCGTGATGCCTGGATAATTCGCAATATGCTGGCGCAGGCCGGTGAGGCGGTTGAAAAGCGTGGATTTGCCGGTGTTAGGATTTCCCACGAGCGCGACCAGTGGACGGCCCGACCGCTTTTTCGGCGAAGCTTCGGTTGGAGCGTTCATTCAGCGATGTTCTTCACCTGAATAATGTGCGCTTCAGCCCGACGAAGGCTGATTTCCTGGCCATCGACTTCCACCGAAATCGGATCTCCCAGAGGAGCAAAGCGGGTTACTTTCACCATGCGACCAGGAATGAACCCCAGCGTAGCCATGCGGTTCGCACGGTCACAATCCGAGGCAAAGTCTTCGATTTCTGCACGGCTGCCCACCTTCAGGCTGTCGAGTGTCCGCTTCATGCCTGCGATTTCAAAATGAATTGGGAAATGCCTCCAAACATTAAACCTACCATACGGAACTGCATGCGGGCGTCAATTATTGAGATCGTGTCTCAACTTGTGAATTTCCAGCCGTCAGACCTTGCTGTTTAAGCACGGGCGCTCCAAGGATAGGCCAAATGAGGTTCGCCTTCGCATCCATCGGGTCTCTCGGAGATTTGCATCCCATGCTTGCCATGGCGGTTGCCGCAGCGCGTCGCGGCCATGATGTCGTGGCGGCTGCCGCTCCCGGATATGCGGCGAATGTGGCACGGGCCGGCGTGGATTTTCATCCGCTCCGTCCTGAGATTCCGGAGGATGCGGAGTCACTTGCCTATTACTTCGACTTGAAACGCGGCCCACGGCGTTTGCTGCGGGACATGATTTTTGCGGATGTCGCCGCAACTCATGAAGACTTGTGTGGCGCGGCCAGAGGAGCGGATTTGTTGGTTGTGGGCGAACTGCTTTACACCGCGCCGATCGTGGCGGCGGATGAGAAAATCCCATGGCTGAATGTCGTTCTGGCACCGACCTCGCTGCTCTCCGCCACCGACCCCTGTGTGCTGGCGCCAGCGCCTTGGTTGCACAAATTCCGGCATTTGGGTCCATGGCTGCACCGTCTCGCGTATTGTTTTGGACGCATCGAGGGACGCATGTGGGCCGGCGGGTATTATCGATTTCGCCGCTCGCTGGGCCTGCCCGCTGGGGCGAATCCGATTTTTGACGCAAAGCATTCCCCATTTGGCACGCTGGCAATGTTTCCCGACTTTCTCGCAGGCCCGCAGCCCGACTGGCCTAAGGAAACAATACAGGCTGGTTTTCCATTTTATCATCAAGGTGGGGATGTCGAAGTGGTGCGGGATTTTTTAAAATGCGGTAGCCCGCCCGTGGTTTTCACGCTTGGCTCGATCGTTGCGCATTTCGAGCCATCGTTTTACCAGGCAGCTGCGGAAGCCGCACAAATGCTAGGCCGCAGAGCGATTCTCCTCACCGGACGGAACGCCGCCGTGCCTCAAAATCTGCCGGAGTCCATATTGGCTGTAAACTACGCCCCGTTGCATTCCATCCTTCCACAGGCCTGTGCCATCGTTCACGCAGGCGGCATCGGAACCTGTGCCGAGGCGCTCAAGGCAGGTCTCCCCTCGGTGGTTATCCCCTACTCCTTTGATCAACCGGATAACGCCGCCCGCTTGCGGCGCCTCGGTATCGCCGAGATTTTGCCCCGCAACGCGATAACGGCCCGGAACCTCGCCGCGAAGTTGGAAAGGCTTTTGAAAACACCAGCAGCCACCAACGCTGCAACGCAACTGGCCAGCATGATCCACCCGCAGGATGCCATGAACCAAGCGCTGGATAAAATGGAGTCCGTCGTGGGTAAGGCATAAAAATTTAAAATCTCTGCGCTATTGCCGAAATGGCTCGGGAGTGGCTATCCTTCGCGCTTTCCAAACCGCCAGATGAATATCCACGAATACCAAGCCAAAGAACTCCTCGACCTGTTCGGCGTCGCCAACAGCCCCGGTGGAGTTGCCTCAACGCCGGAGGAAGCCGAGAAAATCGCTGCTTCCTTGAACACTCAAGACCTCGTCATCAAAGCCCAGGTTCACGCCGGCGGCCGCGGCAAAGGGACATTTAAAAACGGCTTCAAAGGCGGCGTTCATCTTTGCAAAACGCCCGCCGAGATTCGTGATACCGCAGCCAAGATGCTCGGTGAAACTCTCGTGACCCACCAGACCGGCGAAGACGGCCGCATCGTCCGCAAGGTGCTCATCGCAAAATCGGTCGAAATTCAAAAAGAGCTCTACTTTGCCATCCTCATCGACCGCGCCATTTCCGCACCGGTCATCGTCGCCAGCACGGAAGGTGGCGTCGATATCGAAGCCGTCGCCGAGCACACACCCGAGAAGATTTTTCACCTCCCTGTTGACCCGCTCATCGGCCTTCAGCCCTACGAAGCACGCAAGCTCGCCAAGATGCTGGGCATTCCGACCGCCCTGCTCAAAAATGCCGCGACGCTTTTTGAGAATCTCTACAAACTTTTCATCGCCCGCGACTGCTCGATGGTGGAGGTGAACCCTCTCGTCATCACCAAGGACAACCAAGTCCTCGCGCTCGATGCGAAGTTCAATTTCGACGACAACGCCCTCTTCCGCCACCCGGATGTCCAATCCTACCGTGACATCGAAGAAGAAGACCCTCGCGAAGTCGAAGCCTCCAAGCACAGCCTCAGCTACATCGGGCTTGATGGAAACATCGCCTGCCTCGTGAACGGCGCAGGTCTGGCCATGGCCACGATGGATATCATCAAACACCACGGCGGCGAACCCGCAAACTTCCTCGATGTGGGCGGTGGCGCCAGCGAGCAACAGGTCACAGAGGCCTTCAAAATCCTCGTCGCGGACAGCCGCGTGAAGGCCATTCTGGTGAACATTTTCGGAGGCATCATGAAGTGTGATGTTATTGCTCAGGGCATCATCAATGCCGTGAAGGCCGTCAACCTGCCCGTCCCGCTCGTCGTGCGCCTCGAAGGCACTAATGTCGACGCCGGCCGGAAACTTCTCTCCGAATCCGGACTCAAACTCACAGCGGCGACCGATATCGCCGACGCCGCAAAAAAAGTCGTAGCAGCCGCAGCCTAACCTCTCAAAACCATGTCCATTCTCGTTGATAAAAACACACGCCTGCTCGTTCAGGGAATCACCGGCAAGTCGGGCGCTTTTCACGCCAAGTCCTGCATGGAATACGGAACCAATGTCGTCGCCGGAGTCACTCCAGGCCGCGGCGGCGAGGTTTTCGAAGGCAAGGTCCCAGTTTTCGACACCACCTACGAAGCACGCAAACAGACCGGTTGCAACGCCACAATGATCTTCGTGCCCCCAGCGGGCGCGGCGGACTCCATCCTCGAAGCGGTGGATGCCGGAATCGAACTCGTCATCTGCATCACCGAGGGCATTCCTGTCCTCGATATGATGAAAGTCAAAGCCGCCATGGCGAAATCGAAATCCCGCCTCATCGGCCCAAACTGCCCCGGCATCATCACTCCCGGCGCCTGCAAGATCGGCATCATGCCCGGCTACATCCATAAGGAAGGCAAAGTCGGCGTCGTCTCGCGCTCCGGCACTCTCACCTACGAAGCCGTCTGGCAACTTTCCAGCCGTGGCCACGGTCAATCGACCTGCGTCGGCATCGGTGGCGACCCCATCAATGGCACATCGCACCTCGATGTCGTGAAAATGTTCAACGACGACCCCGGCACCGAGGCCTTCATCATGATCGGTGAAATCGGCGGAACCGCCGAAGAGGAAGCCGCCGAGTGGATTGGCAAAAACTGCAAAAAGCCAGTCGCCGCATTCATCGCCGGAGCCACAGCACCTCCCGGACGACGCATGGGCCACGCCGGCGCCATCGTCAGCGGTGGAAAAGGCACAGCCGCAGGCAAGATCGAAGCGATCCAAGCCGCCGGCATCGAAGTCGCCGCCACACCAGCCGACATGGCCGACGCCCTCCTTCGCCGCATGGCGAGGTAAGGGGGAGTTTTAAGAATTAAGTCTTAAGTTTTAAGTCGCGCTACCGCGCGAATCCAGTTCATGCGGGGCCGAGGTGAAAGCCCGGCCCCGCATTTCTTTTGCACCCGCCAAGCCGCTCCCAGACTCGTTGAGCAGTTTTTTTGGACGATCGTCCAAATTTTTGGTCGTAGCGAGCGCTGGGATTGGGCGGCTAATTTTGAAGATTGAAGCGCAGGGGGGCGTCGAATTGGTCGCCGGGGGTGGCGTTTCGAATTCGGCAACGCCAGCCAGCTTCGAGGGCGGCGCGGTCGAGGCGGGGGTATCCGCTGGATTTGAGGATCTCGACATGGGTCGGGCGTCCTGTTGCGTTGACGGTGATTCTCAGGACCACGAGGCCTTGCTCTCGCGCGGAGCGGGATTCCGCTGGGTAGGAAGGCGACGGTTTTACGATGTAGGTGGGTTTGCCGATGAGTTGGCGACCGGTTCCCTCCGGGGCTCCTTTGGTCAGGGCCCCCGATGCTGGGGAATTCGCGACTCCTTTTTTTGTAGGAGTGGATGCTTGCACCACTTTGCGAGGGGCAGGTTTGGGTGAGGGTTGAGGCGTGGCCATTGGCTCTGGGGGCGGCTCCGGCGCAGGCAGGATTGGCATTTCAGAGGGAGCCTCTTGCGGAGAGGGCTCCGGCTCGGGCTGGGGAATCTCTTCTATCGGCTCGGCTGGCTCATCAGTCGCAGCCGACTCGACGGCAGGCGGACCTTCAAAAAGCTCCACCTCCACAGAGCCCTCGGCCACATCTTGGATTTCCACGGGACGGGGATGTGAATCCCAGCAAAAAAGAACCAGCGCGTGTAGGGCAACAGCTATGATTCCACAGCCCAGCACAATTCTTCGACGCCCACTGAAGCCGGAATTGGCGTATTGCATCAATCAATGAGCCGGCTTGGGAGTCGTTTCAAAAGCGACTTTTGTGATGCCGATTTTGCGGATTTCATCGAGCACCTGAATAGCCAAGCCGAGGCGGGCATTCTCATCGCCGTTGATGAGAACCCGGAGCCCGGAGTCCTTCTCCCAGAGAGAGCGCATTGTTTTATACAACTCCTCAGGCTGGAGCTCATTCTTATCGAGGTAAAGCTGTCCCGCCTCGGAAATACTGATCACCACATGGTCTTTCTGCTCTTGCTGAACGCCCGTGGCGGCGCTTGGAAGAACGACGGGGATGCCCTTGTGCTTGACCATGGAGAGGGAGACCAAGACGAAAGTCGCCAGCAAAAAGAAAATGATGTCGATGAGCGGCACGATCTCAATTCGGGCCCGGCGTTTCTGGCGAAATCTTGGGATATCCATCGCCTACTTTTTCAGATGCAGCTCCACATGGCTGGCGGCATCTTGGATTTCCAGCCGGGCCTCCTCTTCGCGGGCGTTGAGATAGTTGAATGGCAGCAGGGCTGTTATCGCAATGCCCAAGCCGAATGCCGTCGCAATGAGTGCCTCGGCGATGCCTCCGGTGATCGCAGCGGGGGCGCCCAATTCAGACCCTCCCAGCATATTGAAACTCCCGATCATTCCTATCACGGTTCCAAGCAGTCCCAGCAACGGGGCAAGCGTGATGGCTGTATCGAGGAGGGTAAGTCCCCGGTTGAAGCGCTTGAGTTCCCAATTTGCCGAGCGCAGCATGGCCTCGCTGAAGGACTTCTCGCGATGTGTGAGCGCATAGGTCAGGGCCCGAGCGACAAAGTCCTTCGACCCCTCCCCCAACCGAGCGGCCTCATCCACATGCCCGTTTTCCACCTTGGTTAAAATATCGCCGACCAATGCGGGATTGCGGTTCTTTTTTTCCAAGGCGATGAAGACCAGGCGCTCGATGACAACTGTCAAAGCAACCACTGAGACAAGCAACAGCGGCCACATGATCGGGCCGCCTTTGTGAAAAATTTCGATCATTAGGATTATTTCCGGCGCGTGTAGAAAAACAGGAAAACACCAGCCAAAGCCGCGAGGGCCGTGCCGCCGGTGAGCGTGACGAGCACGATATCGCGCGTCTTGCGGTCTGGAATGAATGCCAACTTGTGAAAGTTGCTGAAAACATTTGCCTCAAACTGCATCTGATCATTCGTGTATCGAGTCACGCTTCCCGTGGTTGTGCTCACATAGACGCGGGTCCCTCGGCCATCCTCGCTATCAAAGCGATAAACCGGGAGCACCCGAAAAATGTTGATGTATTCCTTGTTGAAGGAGGTCAGGTAATCAGTCTTCGCGACCTTCGCGCCACCGAGAAACCTCTCTGCAATCTCGGCTCCGTATTTTTCATCCTGCGAGGGCTCGATACGGCCGTCCAACGCACTGACATAGGATGGCACGGGAGAGGCTCCGTAGATTTGATACCATGGCTCGCCACCGATCATTCTGAGATTGATGGCGGCCACATTTCCAAAATCCGGCGCAAGATTTTTCATGGCATCGGCAACTCCGATTCGAATCGCTGAAGGATCGAGAAAAGATCCGCTCGGCTTGACTGCAGGCGGCGGTGGTTGCTTGTTGGCCATGATGGTATGGAGCACGCCGCTGAGGGCGGAGGCCAGGATGCTCAGGCTGAAAATCAGCCCGAGCCAGCGGTGGAGACGACGGAGAGTGGAAGCTTTCATTACCAGCGATATTCTACCCCAAAGTAAAACCCACGACCATCCCCAGGCAGGAACTGGGCCACATCAAGTCCATTGGCATTTGCAACAACGCCGGAGGTCGCGGTGTAGGTGGTATCAACAATGTTTCGCACCTCGAAGTAGGCCGACAAGCCCGTGGGCGAGCGCCAGCCGATCTTGGCTCCAAGGAGTGCATAGCTGTCGGTGAACACAGTGCCTGCGGAGTCGATGCTGTAGCCCACCGGCACATACTCGAAATTCGGCCCAATGTAGAATCCGCACGGGTGCTCGTAGAGCAATTCAGCCCGGATGTAGTGTTCGGGAATACCTGGAAGCAGGTTGTTTCCATACACCGCGTCGTTGACATAGGCGAAGTTGTTCCAGAGGTAGTTTACCCTCAGCAAAACCCGGTCGAAATCGGGCTGCTCACTCGAGTAGTCTCCTTCAAAGCCCTTCGAGTCGGCTTTTTCTTGGGTGAAGAGATTGTAGAAGATATCCCAGTTCGCTGCGAACTCGACTCCTTGATGGCGCGTGTCGTCGGCGTTCACCGTTTGCGTGAGGCCCGGCGCGATCTCATAAGCCATGAGCTCATTTTGCATCCAGGAATAATAGTAGCAAAGATCCCATGTCAGATGCTTGAAGCGCCCGCGCGTGCCGATTTCGATCGTTGATCCGGTTTGGGCGTCGAGTTGGACAAGTCCGACCTGGCCATTTGAAGCCTCGACCAGTTCGCCAAATGAGGGCGGCTCGAAGCTGCGACTGAAGTCTGTGTAGAATTGAACCTCTTTGACTGGTTGATAAAGGAATCCTGCCTTGGGACTGACTCCCCACCAGCTTTGGGAATCGCTGTTGTCGGGGCCCGTGGGCCAGTTGTCAGTGCTGGTGCGCTGCACATAGTTCAATTGCGAACCGACGCAGAGCGCCCACTGCGAATTGATCCAGAATTGCTCCTGCAGGTAGAAATCCAGATTCAGCGCAAACTGGTCGGTGCTCGCAAACTGACTTCCACGCTCGCCGAAATTGTTCACAAAACGCGAGTCGTTGACATATCCCCAGGTTGGCGAGAATCCGAAAATGAGGCTGTTTTTATGACCCATAAAATCGCCGGTGTAATCATTGCGCAGGGAGACACCGAAATCGTTCGTCAACTGGTCGATGACGAAAAGGATCGGGTGATCCAAATCCTTGCGCGACCAGAAGCCACCGATACTGAGACGGTTGTCATCAATCTGCCAAGTCGTCTTGTTCGCGATACGAATCAGGTCGTAATCGCGCTTCCAGTTGCTGGTAACATAGTCGAAACGCGCCACGGGTTGACGCGAACGCAGAAACGGCGGAACGCGTTGCGCCTGGGTGGGATCCTCATCCAGTTGCGCAGCCGTTAAGCTGCCGGGGAGTTCGGAATCCGTCTGAGCGACGGCCACATAGAAGCGGGTCTCAAGCTCGTTATTGAATTTCCAGCCGAGGTTGGCAAAGAGACGCTGGTTGTTCTGACTGCTGTGCTCACGATACCCATCTGTGGAAAAATGCGTGAGGCTCACATAGTAGTCGAACGGGCCGACCACATCGCCGCTGGCAAGCTGCGCCCGGTAGGTATTGAAACTTCCAAATTCAAAGCGGGCGTCGAGCAACGGCGCGTCGTATCCGGTGTAGGAAATAAAATTCAGCGCGCCACCAAGCGTTGTCGCTCCGTATTCCAAGCCATTCGAGCCGCGAAAGACCTCCACAGCCTTCGAAGCTAGAGGCTCGATCACTTGAAAGTCGAAACTTCCATCGGCAAGGTTGATTGGGATGCCATCCTGCAAGAGCTTGAGTCCACGGCCGTGGAAAGTGCGCTGAATGCCCGAACCACGAATCGAAATACGCGCCTCCTCAGCGCCAAAACGCGGTTGGACGAATACACCCGGCGCGAAATCCAAGGCGTCTTTCAATGTCGTGGAGCGTCCGCGCTTGTAGGTCTCGGCATCGATGATCTCACCGGCTCCGACTGTTTCGTCAATTTGCTCCCTGCGGCTTGAAATGGAGGGGTTTGTCAAAGACTCTGGTTTTGCGGTCACAACCGTTTCCGGAAGAACTTGAGGGGCTTCAGGACTAGGAGTGGGTGATGGTGAGGGAGATGGCTCAGGCTCCGCAAAGGCTGCTGCCGTGGATAGCAAAAGAGCGCCAACCAAAGCGAGGCAAGGCTGTAAAATTTGTTTTAAAGTATTTTTTTTCATTTATTTAACAATATTTAGATATTCATCCCTCCGCGTGGCGTTCGACATCGAACGCACAAAAGTGATGCCGCAGAGGAGGCCGAGGTTTTTATGGCCGCGAAGAAATGTGCGGCGCCCAAGGCTTGGGTTGATCCGGACGAGGGGTCCGGCTTTTTAGAAAAGAATCACGCGCCTCAGGCTATGGGCACGGGAGTGGCTGGGGAATGCGGGCGGGATTCCGCCGTGAGATTCCGGGGGAGAGGAAATTGGAACGGGGCGCTCACGGGCACGGGGAGGAGGTTGGCATCGTTGAGGGCGAAGAGTTCGATTTTCTTGGTGGCCGACAAAATCTCGGGGGCTTTCTTTTCCTGCTTTTTGGCCTCCTTGATCGAATCGCACATGTTGCAGGGGTGCTCGCCATCGAAGGTTTTTTTCGCACCGGCAAGGACTGAGCCGTCCTGCGTGGAGTAGGTCCAAATCATGTTCGCCCAGGCCACGGTTTGCAGGACTCCCCAGTGGCCACCGATGATAAAAAACAACGCTACGGCGGCTATGACTTGGCCGCAGGAAGCGAGGATTTTTCGACGGAGCGTAGACACGGGCGCGGAGAATGGCTTCCGCGAGGGGATGGTGTCAATGCGAAAAAATCAGGCTGCTTCCTCGTTGTCGCCCCGGTATTCGGCAAGCTTGTTGCGGAGGGTGCGGATGCTGATCTGGAGGAGCTCGGCGGCTTGCGTGCGGTTGCCGTTTGTGCGCTCGAGGGCTTCGAAGATGGCGCGTTTTTCGAGTTCGTGGAGTGGCATCACTTCGGAATTCGAAGCGGGAGCCGGAGCAGCGGATTCTTGAACGACGGGAGCCGCCTGGGGTGTAGCAACGGGCGCTGGCGGGGTGAGCCCCATGAGTTCGGCGCTGATGGGCACTCCTTCCTCGGCGAGGATGGCGGCGCGTTCGACGACATTTTGGAGTTCGCGCACATTGCCGGGCCAATTGTGGGCGAGCAGTCCAGCTATGCCGCTTTCAGAAAACCCACCGCTTTTGATGCCGTGTTCCTTGGAAAAACGCTCGAGAAAATGATTGGCGAGGAGTTCGACATCCCCCGTGCGTTCGCGGAGTGGCGGGACTTGGATGGGGAAAACATTGAGGCGGTAGTAGAGATCCTCGCGAAAGTCGCCTTTCTGAACTGCCTTGAGAAGGTCGCGGTTCGTAGTGGCGACGACGCGCACATCGACTTTGATGGTTTTATTTCCTCCGACGCGTTCGAATTCCCGCTCTTGGAGAACGCGGAGGAGCTTGGCCTGGAGGGCGAGGGAGATCTCACTGATCTCGTCGAGGAGAATGGTGCCGCCATCAGCCAATTCGAATCGGCCATCCCGCTGGTCGGTCGCGCCAGTAAAGGAGCCTTTTTCGTGGCCGAAGAATTCGCTTTCGATGAGCGTCTCGGAAATGGCGGCGCAGTTAACCTTGATGAAGGGCTTGTTCGCTCGCTGACTATTGAGAAAAATCTCATTTGCCACCAACTCTTTACCCGTTCCATTTTCGCCGCTGATCATGACCGTGGCATTGGTCCTGCCGACACGATGGATGAGATCTTTCAAGCGGGTGATGGCAGGGCTGTTTCCAATGATCTCGCGGCGGGCGACGCTTTCGCGATTGAGAAAATCCGTGACGCGAACCGCACGCTGGAACTCGGCGGCCTTCTTGAGAATCAGGTCGATTTGCGTCATCGCAAACGGCTTGGGAAGGTAATCGAAAGCCCCCAACCTCATGCACTCCACGACGGATTCGATCGATCCGTTTGCAGTAATCATTACTACAAGCGGTTTATTGTCATTGTGGGAGACGCGTTCGATGAAGACTCGCCCGTCGCCATCGGGCAATTCCATGTCGAGGAAGATGAGATCAAACGAATTGGCCGCGAGGCGCTTTTCGGCCTCCGCAATCGACCCCGCCGTGGAAACGGCATACCGCTTGCCCCGCAGTCGCTCCTCGAGGGATTTGCGAATAATCGCGGTGTCATCAACAATCAATATGCGGTCAAGAGCCATCAGGTCTTAGCAGGAGGAAGATAAATACATCCAACTTGTGATGCTACCAGAAGAATTCCGGCATTCAAGCTTCCCCCATCACAAACTTGACACCGCGAGAGGATTGGGATGTTGATGCAGTTGGACTATGAAAATAACCTCATTTGGTTTTGTCGATTTGGCGGAATCGTTCATCAAAGACGCACTCTCCTCGCCCCCACTTGGCGGCGGCTCGTGGGGTTTTCAGCGCTCAGTGAACTTCAGCGAGCGCACGGGTTCGCTGCAGATTGTTCTTAAGAATGCCTCGGGTGTCGCCAAAACGAAGGCCTCGATCCAAGCACGGCAGACCGGAACATCGAAGGACTACAGCATACAAGGTTGGACGGAACTTCCGGATGAGGACAAGCGGTCGATGTTTGTCTTGAAGGAAAGCAATCCTGTGCGTGTCGAAGAAGAGATTTTTGAAATCGTTGACCGCCTACTGTCCGAGCTCCCAGAGCGCGACCAGTCTGCGACATTCGAGCGTCCCGCGCCGCCGCCGAAGCCAACTTTTGCGCCATTGATTCCAGAAATTCAGAACGCTCCCGCGGAGCCTTCTGCAGAATCTTTTGATTCCAATCAGGCGTTCATAGATTCCCTGCTCTCAGGCGACAAAGAAAGTCCAGCGGAGGCCGAGCCTGCAGCGGAATCCGCTGAGTCCAATCAGGCGCTTGTGGATTCCTTGCTCTCGACCGATAAAAGTGATCAACCGCCAGCGGACGAGGAGCCAGCGAGCGCACCCGCGACTGAAGCCCCCGCTGAGGAGGCTGCGGCACCAGAGGAAGCAGCTCCTAAGGCCAAGGCGACAAAACCTAAGAAGGCGGCAAAATGAAGACAGCGGGTTACCCGCTCTGGGCCATGGTATCGCGATAGAGGGCCGCATACGCTCCACCGCGCGCGACGAGCTCCGCACCGGATCCATCTTCCACAACACTTCCATTTTTAAGCACCACGATGCGGCCGAGGCCGTGAATGGTGGTAAGCCGGTGGGTAATGATGAGGGTCGTCCTGCCCTTCATGAGTTCCAAGATTGTTCCCATGATGGCGTGCTCGGTGCTGGGATCGAGGGCGCTGGTCGGCTCGTCCAATAAAAGAATCGGCGCATTTTTGAGAAAGGCCCGGGCAATGCCGATGCGCTGACGCTGACCGACGCTCAGGTGGCCGCCGCGCTCTCCCACGGGGCTGTCGAAACCCTTCGGCATGCGTTGAATGAAGTCCAGCGCTTGGGCTTTTCTCGCAGCCTCCTCGATCTCGGCATCCGTCGCGCCAGGTTTCCCATAGGCGATGTTTTCGCGAATCGTGGTTGAAAAGAGGAGCGTGTCCTGAAGAACCATGCCGATGTGTGAGCGCAGGCTCTTTTTTGTGATGGAGCGGAGGTCGCGCCCGTCGAGGGATACCGTGCCGCCTGTGGGATCGTAGAATCTCGGCACGAGACTCAAAAGGGTGCTCTTACCCGTGCCCGTGCCGCCCACAAAGGCCACAGTCTGGCCGGGCTCGATGGTGAAATTGATATCCTGCAGGACTCCCCGATCTTCCGTGTAGCCGAAGCCAACCCCTGCAAACTCGATTCGTCCCCTCACCTCTTTCAAATCCACAGCATCCGGCGCGTCGGGCACATCGTCTTGGCGGTCCAGAACCTCGAAGCAGCGCTGCGCCCCGGCTGCGGCACCTTCAAGCGCCCACGCTGTGTAGGTGAGCTGCTCAAGAGGTTGATAGAGCATGAGGAGATAGGAGGAAAAAACCAGCAGGTCGCCCAGAGTGAAAGACGCTGCGGGATTCATGACCTGCAGCGAGCCGATGTAATACATAAGCGCGGTTCCAGCAGCCATGAGGGTTCCCACGACTAGGGCGCTCGCTACGGAAGTCATGTTCAGCTTCATGTTCGCCTCTAAGCTACGCGAGGCACGGCGGCGGAATTGATCGACCTCGAAGGACTCGCGCCCGAAAGCATGAACCATGCGGATCTGACTCAAACCCTCCTGTGCGATGGTGAGCAGATCGCTCTCGCGTTCATGGATGTCGGTGGATTGGTTCCTCACGCGAACGGCGTAGAAGCGGATCGCCCAGACCACCGGCGGCAAAATCGCAAGAGAAGCCAGCGTGAGAGGCCAATTCATCCGCACCATCACAAAAAAAGTCGCCACCAGCATGACGACAGATGACAGCACGGTCGCGAAACCTTTGTTGTAAATCGTTTGAATACTCTGCGAGTCGTAGGCCACGCGGAAACTCGAGTCTGCACTGCGACGGGAGTCGTGGAACTTGAGCGGCAGGTTTTGCAAAGCCGTGTAGAGATCCGTGCGCAGCTTCAGCAGAGACTGGAGCCCCACGCGGACGAAAAGGTAATTCGAGCCGAGATTCACCAAGCCTGCGAGGAGGCTGATCAAAACCATCGCGAGGCAGAGCCAGAAAACAACGAGTGATAGCGAGGTGGCACCGAACCATTCCTTCAAAAGCACACGCGTCTCGGCCGTTCCAGCCGACGAGTCAAGGACGCCGTCGACAATGAATTTGAAGGGCCAAGGCTTTAGGAGATTGAATCCGATGGATACCAGAGTGAGCCCAACGCCTCCCGCAGTGGCCAAAGCAAAGGGGCGGAAATAGCGGGTCGTTCTCGCGTAGATATTCACTCACCTCCTGCTAAGGCAGCAGCGGGCTTCAAGCAAGACAACAGAGGCGCGGAGGGGCCAAGATTTGATTTGCCACAACGCCACCCCTCTGTTGAAAACTCCTCCCACTTTGGACAACATCTCTATTCAACGCCCCCGCAATCTCGACTGGCAGCGGGCCTCGGCGCTCCTCTACGGCGACTGGGGAACCAGCAAAGCGTATGTTTTGGGCCTCACCTTTGCGGCAATCGGCTTTTCCTCGTTTCCGATCATCATAGCCGTCTGCGTGCTCTCGCTCCTCGTGGGCCTGAACTACATTGTCATTTGCCGCTGCTTCCCCGAAGGAGGCGGCGTCTACTCGGCAGCCGGTGCGCATGGAAAAGTCCTCTCGGTTGTGGCGGCCCTCCTGCTTGTGGCAGACCTCACCGTCACTGCGGCACTCAGCGGATGGGCGGCCATGAGCTACCTTGGCATCCCGAAGGACTACATCATGGTGGCGACGATCGGGGTGATTCTGGTAATCGGAGCCATCAATTTGCTAGGCCCCCGACACAGCGGCAATCTCGCAGTGGCTTTGGCGCTGCCGACGGTGATTGTCATCGTTGGCATCATAGCACTCAGCATCCCCCACCTCACCTTTCAAAACCTGAGACCCCTTGAAGGAAGCTGGGGACATATCTGGATTTCCTTCGTTGGCGTTATCCTCGCCCTGAGCGGCGTCGAGGCGATTGCCAATCTCACAGGCACAATGAAACCCGACAAGGGCTCGCCTCCAGGGAATCCTCGCATTGGCAAAACATCGGCCAAGGCAATCATCCCTGTCGCCATTGAAGTGAGCTTGGGCACACTTCTCCTTGGCTGGGCGATGCTCTCCCTGCCGGAGTCGCTCGCACCGGAGATCGTCGAACGCAAGGAGGACACGCTGCGCTTCATGGCCGAGCAATACGGAGCCATGGCTTTCGGAAACACTTTCGGAAACGCTTTCGGGCTCATCGTCGGTATTATTTTCGCCCTCCTCCTGCTCAGCGCGGTGAATACGGCTGTGGCTGCCCTGTTGGGCCTTCTTTTCATGATGTCCCGCGAGGGCGACATGCCGAAGCAGTTTTCAAAACTGAACCGCCTCGGCGTGCCAAAGGTGCCATTGGCGATCTCGGTAGCCCTTCCGATTGTCGTGCTGCTGGTCACAGACAATTTCGAAAGCCTTGCTGCGCTCTACGCCATCGGCGTCGTGGGGGCGATTGCCATCAATCTTGCATCATCAGCGACCAACAAAAAACTGCTGATGTCGGTTCCCGAGCGTTTGCTGATGGGTTTTACAGCGCTCATCCTGATCGCGGTGGAGTTCACACTCGCACAGACTAAGCATGACGCGTTGTTTTTTGTCGTCTGCGTCTTGATAGTCGGTCTGGGCCTCTGGGCTTACGCGCGCCGCCTGAGCGGCATCACCACACTCACAGTCAGCCGCGAGGTGGCCCAGATTGTCAAACCAGAGCTCATCGAAAATCTTAGGAAACCTGTCCAGGAAACCCAGAAAATCCTGGTTTCCGTGCGCGGCCTCACGCCGGCTCTGGCATTTGCATTTGATGAAGCCGAACTGCGCAAAGCCGCCCTGTATGTCCTTTGCGTTCGAGAAATCGCAGTGCTTTACCCAGGAAAGTCCTCCGGCGGGCCAACCAATTGGCGGGATGATCCCGAGGTCAGTGCGATCCTCAATACCGCCCTGCAGATCGGAAAAGCACGCGGCATCACGACGATTCCATTGTTTGCAACAGCCGCAGAGAGCGCGCCGCTCATCGTGGACACAGCGGCGACAATCGGAGCCGACTTCCTGGTCCTCGGAGCCACGCACCGCAACTCCCTCGCCAAGGTTCTTCGAGGCAATGTAGCCAGCCAGGTCGCCGCAAACCTGCCGGACAACATCCAGCTCATCATCTACGGTTGAAGCGGCATCGCCAGTTCGTGGTCAAGGTGACGCGAGCAAATGGCGAAAAACTCATCCTGCGTGGAGCAGCGGCGGATGTCATGTAGGAAGGCTTCCGAGGTCTCCAATCCCTCGCCGAGAAAGTTCATGTATTTTTTCATTTTCTGAACTTGGGCCTTTTCAGGAACACCTGGACTGCACACGGCCTCATATAACTCGGAGATATAGTCCAGAACCTGCCGACCTGTCGGCAAAGACACCTCACGCCGGGCCAGGCGGTCGCGAATCTGCGAAAAAATCCAAGGATTGCGAATCGCCCCGCGCCCGATCATCAGACCCGCCGCGCCGGTTTGCTGCAGCGTTTCCACTGCGCTGGCGGCAGAGATCACATTGCCATTCGCCTGCACAGGAAATGGCAGGGAGCGCACAGCTTGGGCAATGCGGTCCAGATGCACATGCGGGCCATATTTTTCTGCTACGGTGCGGCCATGCACCGTGAGCAAATCGAGTCGGTGTTTTGAAAAAACCTCGAGCAGCGCATCAAACTCGCCGGGGCTTTCGAATCCAATCCGCGTCTTCACCGTGAACGCCCCCTCCACAGCATCACGCAAGACGCAGAGAAGGGCATCCACCCTCGGCAGATCGCGCAGCAACCCGCCTCCGGCACACTTGCGGTAAACGACAGGCGCGGGACATCCCAGGTTGAGATCGATAGCTGCGACAGGATGCTTCTCGAGCGCCTTCGCCGTCCTTGCCATGGCCTCGAGATCATTGCCGATGATCTGCGCCACAGCCGGACGCCCGGTGGGATTTTCGAGGATCGAACGCAGAATGTTTTTCTCCGGCACATAGTGTGGAGTGACCCGGAAGAACTCGGTGAAATACAAATCCGCACCACCGTATTTGGACATGAGACGCCAGAACGGAAGGTCCGTGATATCCTGCATCGGAGCGAGGGAGAGAACCGGAGATCCACTCTGGAAAAGGCTCCGCAGCGCCCTGCCGCGCACTTCAGGCAGCAGCGTTAGATTTTCGACTTGATCCATCGCATCACACCGCCAAGCACAGGCAGATGCTCGTAGAAGCCGGCCGAGGAGTCCCAGAAATCCTGGTGCAGCACGACACGACCCTGCTTGTCAAAACGCAGAAGCGTCATGCCCATAGTGCTGACTGTTTCCTTCGCACCCTTGTAGCGCACGTCGAGAATCCAGCGGACATAGTAATTCGCACCGGATCGCGAATGATCGAGTGTTTTGCCCCGCACAAAGTCGGTGTGCTCGGGCATGCGAAGAAAGTAAGCCTCCACCGCTTGGCGACCGCGCAGCGTTTTCAGAGTGTCATTGAAATAAACATCCGGCGCATAAAAGCCGTCTATCTGCGAGCGAATGCTCTCAACGGTGACATCGCCAAAGAAAGCGTCAAAGCGCCCGATCGCCTCCCGCTCGGCCTCGGCGTCGAGAATTACTCCGGGCTTGGAAGACTCAGCCTCCACGACGGGTCCAGCGTGATTGTAAACCGCAGGACCGGCGCAACCGCACAGCAAAACCACCATGACTAAACCTGCTGAAATCCTCTTCATAGGCCCATGGAATACATGATCCGAAGGCATTGAAAAATCTGTTTTTTTCTCTTGCAACACGCGGAATGATCCCTAACCTCCTCGCTTCCCGCAAGGTGTCGGTGGTGTGCCATTGTCAATATTCAGACAACGGAAATCCTATCGAATCACGCGAGTCAGAAAACGAGATTTAGAATGCCCACAATTAATCAACTCGTCCGCAAGGGACGCCAAAAAATCAAAGTCAAATCCAAGTCGCCCGCCCTGGCAAACTGCCCACAGCGTCGCGGCGTCTGCGTGCAGGTGATGACACGCACACCGAAGAAGCCGAACTCGGCTCTCCGCAAAGTGGCCAAGGTTCGCCTCACAAACGGCCAAGAAGTCATCGCCTATATCCCCGGCGAGGGACACAACCTCCAGGAGCACTCGATCGTTCTCGTTCGCGGAGGCAAGGTCAAGGATCTTCCAGGCGTTCGTTACCACATCGTTCGCGGAACACTCGACAGCCTCGGGGTTGATGGTCGCCGTCGCGGCCGCTCGAAATACGGCGCCAAGCGTCCGAAGCCAGGCCAAGAGGACAAGGGAGCCAAGGGCAAGAAGAAGTAATCGCCAAGAACCGAAATTTTTAAATAGATACAATAAGATATGTCCCGTCGCCGCAGAGTCATTCACAAGGAAGTCAAAAAGGACGCCCGTTACGCCAGCCCACTCGTCGCCAGCCTCATCAGCAGCGTCATGCAGTCCGGCAAGAAATCCATCGCCGAGAAAATCGTTTACACCGCTATCGACAAAACCCGCGAGGGCACTGATACGGTCGATCCTCTCGAAACGCTCAACAAAGCCATCGAGAACGTGAAGCCACGCCTCGAAGTCAAATCCCGCCGCGTGGGTGGTTCGACATACCAAGTGCCGATGGAAGTCCCTGCTGGACGCCAAGTCGCTTTGGCCATGCGCTGGCTCGTGACTTTTGCAAACAACCGCAAGGGAGTTCCGATGGAAAATGCTCTCGCTTACGAGTTGAAAGACGCCGCTGCTGGTCAAGGCAACGCGATCAAGAAGCGCGACGACATGCACAAGATGGCACAGGCCAACCGCGCCTTCGCCCACTTCCGCTGGTAGCAAATTTCGGAAGGGCGGTTTTTTCCCCGGAAAAAACCGCCCTCTTTTTTTACCGCGAGAAAGGTTTCAACCCTCAAGCGGTCCCTCCCGAAACAATCCCACTTACAATCTAAAAAACACAACCTCACACGATCCTATGGCAGCCACGACCGACTCCACGAACCCGAACTCTCCGAACCGCGCGTTTCCGCTTGAGCGCACACGCAACATTGGTATCGCCGCCCACATCGACGCGGGCAAAACCACACTTACAGAGCGTATCCTGTTCTACACGGGAATGATCCACAAGATCGGCGAAGTGCACGAGGGCACAACGGTCACCGACTGGATGGAGCAAGAGCGTGAGCGTGGTATCACGATCACTTCTGCCGCTACCACCTGCTCGTGGATGCAGCGCCCAGAGGAAGGCATCTACAAGGCATACGAAGGCATCAAGATGCGCGTGAACATTATCGACACTCCCGGCCACGTGGACTTCACGGCCGAAGTCGAGCGCTCACTCCGCGTTCTCGACGGAGCGATTGCCGTATTCTGCGGCGTGGCAGGCGTGCAACCCCAGTCCGAAACCGTTTGGCGCCAAGCCACCAAGTATGGTGTGCCCCGCATCGCCTTCGTGAACAAAATGGACCGCACAGGCGCGGATTTCAACAATGCCGTGAACTCGATGCGCCAGAAACTCGGCGCCAACGCATGGCCAGTCCTCATCCCCGTTGGAAAAGAGGATTACCTCAAAGGGCAAATCGACGTCATCAACCAGAAAGTCGTCATTTACCATGACAACGACGCGATGGGTTCGACCTACACGGTCGAGGAAATCCCAGAAGATCTGAAAGATATCGCCCAATCCGCCTACGAGGACCTCGTCTCGCAAATGTGCGACCTGGACGAGGAAATCGGCATGCTCTTCCTCGAGGAGCAGCCCATCAGCATCCAGCAACTCAAGGCAGCCATCCGTCGCCAGACGATTGCCAATAAATTCGTGCCCGTCGCCGGTGGATCCGCCTTCAAAAACAAAGGCGTTCAATACCTCGTCGACGCAGTGGTGGACTACCTCCCCGGCCCTCTCGACATTGCCCCAGCCAAGGGTCAAAACCCTGACAACGGCGAACCGATGGAAGCCGTCTCGAACGACCACGCCAAGTTCTGCTCGCTCGCTTTCAAGCTATGGAGCGATCCTTTCGTCGGAAAACTCGTTTTCTTCCGCGTTTACTCCGGCAAGCTCTCCAAAGGCGACACCGTTTACAACCCACGCACAAACAAGCGCGAGCGCATCAGCCGCCTCATCCAGATTCAGGCCGACAAGCGCGAAGATATCGACACCTGCTACTCGGGTGATATCGCCGCCATTGTGGGTATCAAGAACATCACAACCGGTGACACGCTCTGCGACGAGGATCATCCGATTCTCCTCGAACCACCATCGTTCCCTGATCCCGTTATCTCCATGGCCGTCGAGCCAAAGACCAAGCAGGATCAAGAAAAGATGGGCATCGCCCTTCAGCGTCTTGCTGAAGAAGATCCGACCTTCCGCGTGTTCACAGACGAGGAAACCGGCCAAACAATCATCGCTGGCATGGGCGAACTCCACCTCGAAATCATTCGCGACCGCATGTTGCGCGAATTCAAGGTTGAAGCAAACTCCGGCAAGCCGCAGATCGCCTACAAGGAGACCATCCTCAACGAGTCCGAAGGCGAAGGCAAACTCGTCAAGCAGTCCGGCGGTCGCGGTCAATACGGCCATGTCGTCTGCAAAGTCCGCCCGAACGAGCGCGGCAAAGGTCTCACGATCGATAACAAAGTCGTCGGCGGCACCATTCCCAAAGAATACATTCCCGCTGTCGAAAAAGGCTTCAAGGAAGCGGTCCTCAACGGCGTCGTCGCTGGCTACCCCGTCATCGATGTGCATGTGGACATCACCGACGGCTCCTACCACGACGTGGACTCGAACGAAATGGCATTCAAGATGGCCGCAATCTTTGCGCTCAAGGACGGCCTTAAAAAAGCCAAGCCGATCCTGCTCGAGCCAGTCATGAAAGTCGAAAACGTGACTCCAGACGAGTTCCAAGGCGACATCATGGGCGACCTCAACCGCCGCCGCGCCCGCATTCAAGGCATGGAAACCAAAGGCAACCTCTGCACAATCAACGCCGAGGTTCCTCTGGCCGAGATGTTCGGATACGCCACCGCCATCCGCTCACTCTCCAAAGGCCGCTCGTCCTACTCGATGGAACCCTCGCACTTCGAGGAAGTCCCATCCCAGGTCAAGGCAGCCATCCTCGAGCAGAAGGCCTAAACTCAATCAACCCTTACAAAAAAGGCGGGGCAGCAATGCCCCGCCTTTTTTTGTGTGCAAAGCCTCTCGATCAAACCGCCATTGCCCAATCCGATCAGCGGCGTGGTTTGCTTTGACCCGACGCAGGAAATGTCTTTAATAACCCGCTTTCGCATATGCCTACCCAACCGACCATCATCTACACAAAAACCGACGAAGCCCCTCTTCTGGCCACCTATTCCTTGCTGCCAATCATCGAGGCATTCACGAAGCATGCGGGGATCGCGGTGGAGATGCGGGACATTTCGCTTGCAGGCCGCATCTTGGCTGTATTTGCAGACCGCTTGCCTGCGGAGCAAAAGACGGAGGATGCCCTCGCCGAGTTGGGGGCCCTCACGCTCAAGGCTGAGGCCAATATCATCAAGCTTCCAAACATCAGCGCATCGATCCCGCAGCTGAAGGCCGCCATTACCGAGCTGCAAAAGCGTGGGTTCGCTTTGCCGGACTATCCCGAAGTTCCCGCGAATGATGATGAGAAGGACATCAAGGCCCGCTACGACAAGGTCAAGGGCAGCGCTGTGAATCCTGTCCTCCGCGAAGGCAATTCCGACCGCCGCGCGCCGAAGGCGGTGAAGGACTATGCCCGTAAGCACCCGCACAAGATGGGCGCATGGTCGACGGACTCGAAAACACGCGTCGCCACGATGGGAGCGAACGACTTTTTCTCGAATGAAAAATCCGTGACTCTCCCCACAGCCACCACGGCGAAGATTGAGTTTACGCCAAGCGGTGGAGCACCGGTCGTGCTCAAAGACGGCCTCAAGCTCCAGGCTGGTGAAGTCCTGGACGCCACCTTCATGAGCCGCAAGGCGCTTGAAGCCTTCCTTGCGACGCAGATCGCCACAGCACAGGATTTGGGTGTTCTCTTATCTCTCCACCTCAAAGCGACCATGATGAAGGTATCGGACCCCATTTTGTTCGGTCATGCGGTGAAGGTTTTTCTCGGCGACTTTCTTAAAAAACATTCCGCAGCGCTGACAAAGATCGGTGTCGATTTCAACAACGGCCTCGGCGACCTCGCCGCCAAGATTCAAAAACTCCCCGCCGATGAAAAAGCCGCGATCGAAGCGGACCTCAAAGCCACCCTCGCCGCGCGCCCTGCTCTGGCCATGGTAAACTCCGACAAAGGCATTACCAACCTGCATGTGCCGAGCGATGTCATCGTCGACGCCTCCATGCCAGCCATGATCCGCGAGGGCGGCAAAATGTGGAACGCCGAGGACAAAACGCAGGACACCCTCGCCGTCATTCCCGACAGTTGCTACGCCGCAGTGTATGAAACCGTAATCTCGTTCTGCCGCAAAAACGGCGCTTTCGATCCCAAGACCATGGGCTCCGTCCCAAATGTGGGTCTCATGGCCCAAGCCGCTGAAGAATACGGATCACACAACAAGACTTTTGAAATCGCAGCTGACGGCATTGTGCGCATCACGGATGCCGACGGCAAAACGCTCATCGAACACAGCGTGGAAAGCGGAGACATCTGGCGGGCCTGCCAGACAAAGGATGCCGCCATCCGTGACTGGGTGAAACTCGCCGTGCGCCGCGCACGCGCCACCGGCTCCCCGGCCATTTTCTGGCTCGACGCCAAGCGCGCCCACGATGCCCAACTCATCGCCAAGGTGGAGAAATATCTCGCCGACCACGACACCGTAGGGCTCGACATTCGCATCCTCCCGCCCGCCGAGGCCTGCCAATTCAGCCTCGAGCGCATTGTCAAAGGCGAGGACACCATTTCCGTAACCGGCAATGTGCTCCGCGACTATCTCACCGACCTCTTCCCGATCCTGGAAGTCGGCACCAGCGCGAAGATGCTCTCCATCGTCCCGCTCATGAACGGCGGCGGACTCTTCGAAACAGGCGCCGGCGGATCGGCTCCCAAGCATGTGCAGCAATTCCTCGAAGAAAATTACCTCCGCTGGGACTCGCTCGGTGAATTTTTTGCCATCGCCGCCTCGTTTGAACATCTGGCCGACACGCAATCCCACGCCAGGGCCAAAGTGCTTGCCGACACCCTCGACGCCGCGACCGGCCAACTCCTCGAGCACGACAAATCCCCCGCCCGCAAGGTAGGCGGACTCGACAACCGAGGCAGCCACTTCTACATCGCCCTCTACTGGGCACAGGCACTCGCCGCACAGGACAAAGACGCCGAACTGAAAAAAATCTTCACTCCCGTCGCCGAAGCACTCACCGCCAACGAGGCGAAAATCGTCAACGAACTCGCCGCCGTCCAAGGCAGCGCGATCGATGTCGGCGGCTACTACATGCCGGATGACGCCAAGGCCTCCGTGGCCATGCGCCCGAGTGCCACATTCAACGGCATCCTGGCCACGATCTGATCGGGGCAGAAGGGTTATACCAGTATCTATTAGGTTTTCAACTTTAGCGCGCCGTTTTAAATTGTAGCGGCGTCTCTATGAGCGTCGGAGTTAACCATCGGCGGTCATAGACCGCCGCTACAGTAAGTCTAAAAGCATTCAGCTTTTGGTATTACCCCGCGACTTCCTTGTTTTCATTCGGGGAATACCCACCTTTGACGCGGGGGAAGGCTTGGTATTTTCCGGCATGGGCAAAGAACTCACCGCAATTCTAGAGTCGGAGAAAATGGAGCATTTGCTGCCGAGCTTTTCGGAGCAGGGCATCACGGATGATATTTTGACGAAGTTGACGGACTCCGACTTGAAGGAACTCGGGATTCACAAGCTGGGCGACCGCAAGCGACTACTCGCCGCTTTTGCCTACAATATCGACCTGCCTCTCGGCGGCACCGTGATGATCACCGTCAGCGCCGGGATTCTACCTGAAGACTCGGAGCTGGCGGGACTGCATGTCGAGGAGTTTGAAATCGGGAAGTATCCCGTGATGCAGGATGAGTGGGAATGGGTGCGCATCTGGGGATTGGCTAACGGCTATGAACTCGGAGCGGGCCAAGCCAAAGGCAGTTGGCATCCCATCACGCACATGAGCTGGTATGATGCGGTCAAATGGTGCAACGCGAAGAGCGAACATGAGCTACTGCGACCCGTCTACCACATGGAGGGAAAAGTTTACCGAAGCGGCGAGTTTGGCCCAGATGGATCACGGCTCATCACAAGACACGAGAGGGCGAATGGTTACCGCCTTCCCACAGAGGCGGAGTGGGAATGGGCGGCTCGCGGCGGTCCTCTGAGCAAGGGCTACAAATTTAGCGGCAGCAATACTCCAACGGATGTCGGATGGTATGAAGAAAACTCGACAGGCTCGGTCCAGCCGGTTGGCAAAAAGGCGGCGAACGAGCTTGGGATTCACGACATGAGCGGAAATGTGTGGGAATGGTGCTGGGATCTCGACGAGAGCGGCTACGCGCACCGCATACGCGGGGGCAGTTGGAGAAACAAAGAAGGCGAAAGCACGGTGTGTTACCGCATAAGCCGAAGTCCCGAAACCCGCTACGGCGTCATTGGTTTTCGCTTGGCCCGAAGCACCCAGTCATAACGGGATGAAAAACCGGCTCAAGGCGATCCTCGAGGAAACAAAGCTCGAGCACCTCATGCCTCTTTTTGCAGATCAAGCTGTCAAGGACGATATTATCAATTATCTAGACGACAGCGATCTGGAAAAATTGGGAATCAACAAGCTGGGTGACAGGAAAAGATTGCTACTGGCATTTGCGCGGCCATCCGAGTTCACAGTGGACGGCACAGTTCTGCTGGAGGTGCCGGGAGGAAATTTGCCGAGCGATTCAGCATTTGCCGACGCTCGGGTGCCTTCCTTCGAAATCGGAAAATATCCTGTGCTCGTCGAGGAATGGGAGTGGGTGAGAGCTTGGGGATTGGCACACGGCTATGAGATAGATGCCGCTACTTCCACGCCAACAGGACTTCGGTGGCGCAGGTCAGCTGGAGCGATTCGCTCAAATGGTGCAATGCGAAGAGCGAACACGAAGGCTTTCAGCAGGTGTATTCAGCAAAAGGCGAGACCCTCCGGCATAGGGTGCACGGCTCGGTGGAACCTTTCGAAATCAGCATGAATGCCAAGGCCAACGGCTACAGATTGCCAAGTCACATTGAATGGGAATGGACGGCACGCGGTGGACCATTGTCACAAAACAACCCCTCGACGAATACCGGCAGCGCGCCGAACGCGGCAGGTGTCATGGTGGAAGGCCAAGCACCGGAGGATCACCCCTTGTGCCATTCGGGAGCGGAGCTTGGAGTCCACCTCATGAGCGATACCGATTGGGAATGGTGCTGGGACGCCGAAGGAAGCGGAACACCACACCGAATCCGCGGAGGCTGTAGAAAACACATCAATGGCAGTTCCCCATACCCATACTTCTGCTTCACATGCACCCCGGAAAACCCACACGGCATGATTTGGTTCCGGCTGGCCCGGAATGTTTGAGGGGCGGGGGGGTGGTTTGACAAAGTCATGGTTAGCAAAATCATTTTTTAGGTGGAGTGGCGCGCTGCCGCGCGATTCGTAACTAGGGAGGGTTCATCGTCCTCGCATGACACATTTTTCAGGCACGCTTCCGGCTCGTAGCGCCCTGGGCTGGAGAGAAGCGGCGTCCGGGAGAGGCATGGTCGTCTCGACCGCGCTGGTGCCGGGTGTGGATCGGGAGTTTTTTGGGCAGAGAAGTTCCGGGAGTGATTCGGCAGCTTTCGTGGGAATATTTGGGCCATGCCGGAGGATGGCCCTCCCGGCTTTAAAGCTCTGCAGCGAATTCTTCGAGCGTGGCGCTACGGATTGCAGCGCGGTGCAATTCTTGTAGCTTGGCAGTATCGGCGATCAACTCGATTTCCTCACGCAGCCCCTCTGGCACCCGCTGGAACCGGATTTCCAACGCTTCGAGGATGTCTTGTTGCTTTGAGAAGATCAGACCTTCCTGACGACCTTCCTGACGACCTTCTTGGCGACCTTCTTGGCGACCTTCTTGGCGGAATTGTTCGGCGAGTGACATGGCGTTTTTGCTCAGTTTTGGGTTGTGCAGCGTTTGTAGTTTCCGACGAAAGGCGGGCTTGTCA
>JBIIPZ010000023.1:0-48893 GCA_044342325.1 Terrimicrobiaceae bacterium | reverse complement strand
TAAGTCCTGTTAAAATTTCACCATCAATACTTAAATTATCTGCGTTTATTGTTCTGCTTTTGTGAATTAAAAATGATGCGGGCTGTAAAATGCAGAAGGTTCTCTTTTCCATTTTCTCAAAGGTCTCGTTTATTTTAATGGGTTCTTTTGCGTATAAAAAATCAGTTTTAGGGACTTTTTCTATGAATTGTGAATCTATTTTGAAAATTTCGGAGATTTGATCTGCCAGCTCATTTTCTGTATATAATTCAGCTGAAACTATCTCATGAAAAGATAAATCTTCCCTGCTTTTCCACCATAACGCCGCGCCACTTCGATTATATCTTACCTCGATTCCAAGTTTTTTAAAGTTTGTTTCAAAAAACTTGAGATTTTCTCGGAAAATTTGCAAACTCAATACCGTCATTGATGCTTTTTTAAACAAGCGCGGACCCAACTTTGTGTTAAGCTGAATTGGTTCTGAAAATACAATGCTTTCCAAAAAAGTGGAAAAACTCACTACACTATTTTTCATAATACTTTTAAAAAACCTTTAACAACAGGTTCAGAAAAAGTTGCGCAAATCGGGAAACATACATAATTTATAAATAGCTTTAAACAAACAAAAAGAAAATTTTCCTATTGACACCGATTTTTCAGAAAAGGCATGAATTATTGATGTTTATCTCAAAATTTTCTGCGGCGTAAGGGCAGATTTAGCCGCCTCAGCCCTTTATCTTCCTATACCTGCGGATCAACGCATTCGTGCTGCTGTCGTGTTTGAGGTCAGGCTCCCCTGTGGATTCGAGTTCGGGGATGATGCGTTGGGCGAGGACTTTGCCGAGTTCGACGCCCCATTGGTCGAAGGAGTTGATGTCCCAGAGGACGCCTTGGGTGAAGACGCTCATTTCGTAAAGGGAGACGAGGCTGCCGAGGATGGCGGGGGTGAGTTTTTCGGCGAGGATGACATTGGACGGACGGTTGCCGTCGAAGACGCGGTGTGGGGCGAGTGCGGCGGGGGTGCCTTCGGCTTCGACTTCGGCGAGGTTTTTGCCGAAAGCGAGGGCTTGGGTTTGCGCGAAGACATTGGACATGAGGAGGTCGTGATGTCGTCCGAGCGGGTTGAGCGATTGGGCAAAGGCGATGAAGTCGCAGGGGATGAGACGGGTGCCTTGGTGGATGAGTTGGTAGAAGCTGTGCTGGCCGTTGGTGCCCGGCTCACCCCAGTAGATCGGACCTGTTTCGGCATCCACATGGGTGCCATCGAGTTTCACATGCTTGCCGTTGCTCTCCATGGTGAGTTGCTGGAGGTAGGCGGGGAAGCGTTTCAGGTATTGGTCGTAGGGCAGAACGGCGACGGTTTGCGCGCCGTAGAAGTCGTTATACCACAGGGCCAAGAGGCCGTGGAGGACGGGGATGTTTTGCTCGAACGGCGCGGTGCGGAAGTGCTCGTCCATCGCATGGAATCCGGCGAGCATTTCGCGGAAGTTGTCCGGGCCGAGGGCGATCATGTTCGATAGGCCGATGGCGGAATCCATCGAATAGCGACCCCCTACCCAATCCCAGAAGCCGAACATGTTAGCGGTGTCGATGCCGAACTCGGAGACCTTCTCGGCATTTGTGGAAACGGCGACGAAGTGCTTGGCGACAGCGGCTTTGTCACCACCCAGACCGGCGAGCGACCACTCGCGGGCCGAGGCGGCATTGGTCATGGTCTCCAGCGTGGTAAAGGTCTTGGAGGAAATGATAAAGAGCGTCTCAGCGGGGTCGAGGTCGTGGGTGGCCTCGGCGAAGTCGGTGCCATCCACATTCGAGACGAAGCGGAAGGTGAGCGAGCGGTCGGTGTAGTGGCGCAGCGCCTCGTAGGCCATCACAGGCCCGAGATCCGAGCCGCCGATGCCGATATTGACGATGTTTTTGATGCGCTTGCCGGTGTGGCCTTTCCACTCGCCGGAGCGGACGCGATTGGAAAATTCGGACATGCGGTCCAGAACGGCATGCACCTCTGGAACGACATCAACGCCATCGACTTTGATCGACGCCGTGCGTGGAGCGCGGAGGGCGGTGTGGAGCACGGCGCGGTTCTCGGTGATGTTGATCTTATCACCACGAAACATGGCGTCAATCTTGCCGCGCAGATCGGCGGCATTCGCGAGATCGATGAGGCAAGCGACTGTCTCGCTGGTGATCAGGTTTTTAGAATAATCCAAGAAAAGCCCAGCGGCTTCGAGTTGGAACTTCTCAGCGCGGGCCGGATCGGAGGCAAAAAGCTCGCGGAGGTGAGGAAGGGATTCGGATTGGATGGAGAGGGTTTCCCAGGCGGGGTGTGAGGTGAGCATAAGAGTTTTAAGGATTAAGTTTTAAGTGGGTTGTAGTTTGGAATTCGTTGGGAAGCGGAAGCGGTTTATTGGGAATTAACCACGGAGGACACGGAGAGCACGGAGTAGAAGAAGAGGTTTTGAATTATTTTTAAGGGAGGAAAGTAAGGGGGCATCTTTAAGCTTTAAAATTTTCTCCGTGATCTCCGTGTCCTCCGCGGTTAAAATTTTTATGCTTTTTTAGGTTGATGATGAAGTTTTAACTATGTGTTTTTACACATTAGTTTTAATTCTTCATCCCCTCCTCTGTGCTCTCTGTGTCCTTTGATTCGCTTCGCTCACCCCTTCGGGGCCGCCTTTGGCGCTCCATCTCGCTTCGCTCGGTTGTGGTCAATCCTTCTTTTCGAGGTGTCCGCCGAATTGGAATCTCATGGCTGAGAGGAGCTTGTCTTGGAAGTCGGCATCTCCACGGGAGCTGAAGCGTTCGTAGAGGGCTGTGGTGAGGACTGGGACGGGGACGCCTTCGTCGATGGCGGCTTTGATGGTCCAGCGTCCCTCGCCGGAGTCGCTGACTCGGCCGGCGAAGTCGGTGAGAGCGGGGTCTTTGACGAGCGAGTTTGCGGTGAGGTCGAGGAGCCAGCTGGCTACGACGCTGCCCCGGCGCCAGACTTCGGAGATGTCGGTGAGGTTGAAGTCGTATTGGTATTGCTCAGGGTCGCGAAGCGGGGTGGTTTCGGCGTCAATCGTTTGGGTTTTGGTGCCGATATTGGCATTTTTGAGGACATTCATGCCTTCGGCGTAGGCGGCCATGATGCCGTATTCGATGCCGTTGTGGACCATTTTCACGAAATGTCCAGCGCCGTTGGCTCCGCAGTGGAGGTAACCGAGTTCGGCAGTGCCTTGATTTTCAGGGCGTCCCACGGTGCGGGGGATGTCGCCGATGCCGGGTGCGAGTGTGCGGAAAATCGGGTCGAGGCGTTGGACGATTTCCTTCTCGCCGCCGATCATCATGCAATATCCGCGCTCAAGTCCCCAGACGCCACCGCTGGTTCCGACATCCACATAATGGATTCCCTTTGGCGCAATGTGCTTGGCGCGGCGGATATCGTCGATGTAGTAGGAATTGCCGCCGTCGATAATGGTATCGCCTTTTTCCAGGAGCGGCAGGAGTTCCTCGATGGTGGAGTCCACCGCAGCTGCTGGCACCATAAGCCAAATGGCGCGAGGAGCTTCGAGCTTGGAAACCAAGTCAGCGAGGGAAGTCGCGCCAGTGGCGCCTTCTTTGACGAGGGAATCGATGGCGGTTTGCGAGCGGTCGAAGACATTGGCTTTGTGGCCGTTGCGAAGGAGTCGGAGGACCATATTGGCCCCCATGCGGCCGAGGCCGATCATACCGAGTTGGGACATAGTAGTTTTAAGGATTAAGGGTTAAGTTTTAGGTAGGTTGTGGTTTGGGAGTCGTGGATGAGCGGAAGCGGTTATTTGGGATTGACCACAGAGGACACAGAGAGCACAGAGGAGGAGGGCTGGTTTTTATATGAGTCTTTTGTTGTTTGTGAAAGCAAATTACTCGCGTGCGAATAGATAGGAGTGTTTTTGTTATTTGAGAGACGAATTTTACAGATTTCTAAACACATTATTTTCTCCGTGCTCTCCGTGTCCTCCGTGGTTAATTATTCGGTTTGCGTGGCAATGTCGTGTCGCGGGCGGGGGGGATACCTTCGGGGCGGAGGGAGATCATGTATTGGGCGAGGGCTTCGACTTCGCTGGGTGAGAGGTTTTGGCCATAGGCGGGCATGTTTCCTCCACCCTGCACGACTTGGCGGACGAGTTGGGGTTTGGTGAGGCGGAGGCCGACATCGCTGAGGCTGGGGCCGCGTTCGCCGCCGAGGCCGTCGATGGCGTGGCAGTTGCGGCATTGTTTGTATTGGAGGGTGACGGCGCCTTGGAGTTCGAGGGGCGTGCGGTTGAGAATTTTGGCGTCGGGTGTGGTTTCGGCGGACCAACCATCCATCACGGGCGACCATGGGGATGTGACGCCGAGGTATGTGAGCATTCCAAGGGAAATCCAGACGAGGAGCGTGACGATGACTGCCACGGGGCGGCGGCGCCAGCTTTTCTCACCAGTGCCGTTAACAAATGGCAGGGCGACAAGGACAAGGCCTATAACGGCTGGGCCAACGAGAAGAGCGAAGGTCTCGATTTCCGCAGGCATGAGGGCGGCTACGGAGAAAATCCAGAGGAACCAGAAATCGGGGCGTGGGTTTGCGTCGATTTGAAGGGGGTCGGCAGGACCACCTGGGCCTTTCGGACCGAAAAGGAGCGCACAGGTAACGATACCGCCGATGACGAATGCGGCAGTGATGATGTCTTTATCAATCGCTTTGGGGAAAAATGGGACGCCTTCTTTTTTAAGGATGGCAGCATATTCTTTGTCGTAAGTCTCACGACGAACAACCATTCCAGGAACGGGGTATTCATTGATACCCTTGGTGAGGACCATGCGGAGGTGGAGACTCACGAGAGCGATGACGGCGCCTGGGAGAACAAAAACATGGAGCGCAAAGAAGCGTGAGAGCGTTTCGGAGGCGATGATCTGGCCACCAAGCATGAAGTCCACAAGTTGCTGGCCGATAAATGGAACGCGTCCCATGATGGCAGCACCGATACCGAGACCCCAGTAGGCGTCCTCGTCGAAGCGCAAGACTTGGCCGGTGAAGGCAAGGCCGAGGGTGCAAACAAGGAGGGCAAGTCCCGAGAGCCAAGTGATTTCGCGGGGGTATTTGTAAGCACCGAAGAGGAAAACTTGCGTCATGTGCAAGAGCATGATGCCCACCATGAAGTCGGAGCCCCAGTAGTGCATGGCGCGCAGGAACCAACCAAGTTGCTGGTGGTAGGTCAGATACTCCAGTGTCGCATAGGCTTCGTCAGCGGAAGGCACATAGACAAGCGCGAGCATGATGCCAGTGACGAGCTGCAGCATGAAGCAGAGGAGCGTGGCGCTGCCGAAGACATAGAACCAACTGCCGGCACTCTGCGGAACATGGTGGCCGGCGGTGGATTCCCAGATTTTTTTGACATGCAGGCGGTCATCCACCCAATTGAAGACGCCGAGGCCGAGGTCGGTAAGTTTTTGGATCGGAACCTTCATGCGTTGGGCTGTGCGAGTGTCGGCAGGGCTCCTGCGAGGATCATGAGGTTGCCGTTGTCGATCTTAAATTCGTAGGTGAAAAGGCCGCGAGGCGGGGGACCGGCAGCGTGCTGACCGTCCTCGTAGTAGGCTCCGCCGTGGCAGGGGCACATGAAAAGTTTGGACTCCTCAAACCAGCGGACCGGGCAGCCGAGGTGGGCGCAATTGATAGCAAAAACTTGGAAATCATTGCCTTTGATGCGTCGCACCCAGCAAGGGATGTCGGCAGTCGAGCCATCCCAGGAACGGCGGATGGGATTTTTGTAATTGCCGAGGCGGGTTTTGCCTTCGGGAAATTTTTCGACTGGTCCGAGGCTCACCCAATCGAGTTGATGGGGTTTTAAAAAAGAAGACAACACATAGCCAAGGAGCGGGATACCCACGGCGGCACCAGCTAAGGCATTCAGGCCGAAACCAAGAGCCAGCATGAACTCGCGGCGGGTCTTTTTCTTTGGATCCTCGCAGGGTGAGGAACCGGAGCAAGCGCAAGGGGCCTGGTCTTTAGGATCTTGAGCGGGGTCTTGGTTCATTTTTTAGCGGGAGCTGGCGTGATGGGTTGATTGAATTCGTTGCGGCGCTGGGAGACCAGCCAAGCGGTGATATCCGAGATGGCGGCAGGCGTCATGGGCGAACCGGGCGTGCGATGGGCGAAGTCCGGGCAGCCGAGTTCGGGGCGTCCAGCGATGGTCACGGTGCGGAGGTATTGGTTGCTCACGAGGTTGAGGTAGTCGCGGTCCACGACGGATCCGGCTTTTCCGCCTGTGCCATCGGCTCCATGGCAGGAGGCGCAGGATTGGCCGAAGGCGGCCTTGCCTGCGGCGACATCGCCGAGTGGCGCGCTGTAGGGTGGCAGCGGCGCGGCGGGGAGCTTCGAGGCATCCTTCCAGTCCATGAGGCCTTTCACAATCGTGTCGATTTGCTCATCCGAGAGGGATCCGCCATTTTCTCTGGCGAAGGCCGGCATGTTGTAGCCGGGGACGCCGTTTGCAATGACATCGCGGAGTTTTTCCTCGGGAACGATGGCGAGGTAGAGGGGATTTTTGAGCGTGATTGAGCCGGCGATGGATTTTCCATCACCATGGCACGCCACGCAGTTTTGCGCGTAGAGTTGCGTAAAGCCTGTGACATCGGCGGGTGATTTCCATTTGTCCGCGAGAGTCGGTTTTCCTGGAGGATCGCAGGAAACGAGAGCAAGGAGCGGAATGAGTAGGAGGCTGCGTTTCATGAGTTTTCCTCCGGAGCTTCGATGCCGAGCTTGGCGGCGAGTGAGAGCGACTGCATGGTTTCTACTTTTTCCTCCTTGAAGACGACATAGCCGCAGACCATGCCGAACGCGACTTGGCAAACGATGAACCATGGCCAATCGACATGCACAGCAAGCGCGGGATTGATGAAACGGATTGTGGCAAAGAGAAATCCGCTCCAGATGAGGGGCGTCATGATACCGCCCCAGAACCACTCGAATTTCGCGGGAAGCATGGGAAGGAGGACGATGTAAAGGAGTCCGATCATGATGGATACCGATCCGTGGCTGATGACCGCTACGATGAAGCCCAAGAGGTGGAATTGGGACAGGGCGGCTTGCGAGGCCTCCGCGAGTGATGGAACGGCTGCGGCTGCGAGGAGATTCACCGGATACCAGATGCTGTTGTATTTAAAAAATCCCCAAGCACATGCGAGTATGGCCATGGCCACTGCGCCCACGATGCCGCCTTTAACACCGGCCATGAGTGGCGGAACTTCCACGGGGAGGCGCATGCGGTGGCCGCGCTGACCGATCTTGAGGTATTTGATGGAACGGGCTGTGGTGTGTGGTTGAGGCGCCTCTTCAAGCACAACGGTGAAGTGTTTTGGATGAGGAAAAACATCAAGGAACCAGCCTGCGAATCCGGCAATAGCGATGAGGACACCGAGGAAAGTGATGAAGAAACTGGTCACCAGACCGGCGAAGAGGAGCACCAAACCGAAGGCGGCTATGATGGGCCAACCAGTGGGTTCCGGAATTTCGACAAATTTGGGGTCTTCCGAGTCAGGAGTTTTCATTGTGGGACGCGGACGCTGAGGATGTAAACGACGGTGAGGACAACGATCCAGATGCAATCGACGAAGTGCCAGTAGTATGAGATGGCTTCGACATGCTCGGTGTGGTCGGAATGCAGGCGTCCGCGCAGGGCAGAAATAAGGATCGCCAAGAGAAGGAGGACGCCGACGATGACATGGAAGGCATGAAGACCTACCAGCGAGTAAAATGTGGTGCCAAAAGTATTTGAGGCGAGGGTGAGATTTTTTTCAAAAATGAGGTGATACCACTCCGCGCCAGTGAAGTAGAGGAAGTAAATACCAAGGGCTGCTGTGACTCCCCACCAGAGAGAGAAACCGGGCTTGTTGCCGGCGCGGAGGCAGCGTTCGGCCAAGAAAATCGTGCCACTGCTGCTGAAGAGTGCGATTGTGCCGAGGAGCGGGAATTCCAACACCTCATGCGGATACGGGCCGTTGAGGCTTTTCCCCATATAAAAGAGGTAGGCCACGACGAAGATCGTGAAGAGGGCGGACTCGGCGAGGATGAGTGTGAGGATGCCAAGCTTCCTTGGGGATGGCAATTTCCAGTCGGCTGGATTTTCTGTGGTGGCGTAGTTCATTCGTGTTTCCAGTCTGGATCTTCTGGATGTTTGGCATCCCAGAGCGGGCGGCGGCTTTTGACAACGGGTAATTTTGCGAAGTTGTATTCCGGCGGCGGCGATGTGGTCGCCCACTCAAGTGTCCAGGCGTCCCACGGATCATCGCCGGACTTTTTGCCCCAAATGTAGGAATAAATGAGATTGTAAACAAAGAAGAGAATGCCAGCGGCTTGGAAGGCCACGCCGATGGTCGAGATGAGGTTCATCGTGTCCCAACCACGATCATCTTGATAGGTGTAGATACGGCGGGGCATTCCCAGGAAGCCCAAGAAATGCTGCGGCAGGAAGGTCACATGGAAGCCGATCGTGAAGAGCCAGAAGTGCAGAAGTCCAAGTTTGTAGTTGGGCATTTTGCCGAAGGCCTTGGGATACCAGTAATAAATGCCAGCGAAGATCGTGAAAAGCAATCCACCGATGAGCACATAGTGGAAGTGGGCCACGACGAAATATGAGTCGCTGAGCTGCCAGGTAAATGGCGCCACCGCAAGCATCACGCCCGTGAGACCAGCGACGAGGAACTGGAAGAGGAAGCCGATGCAGAAAATGAGCGGTAACTCGAAGCGAAGCTTGCCGCCATACATGGTTGCCAGCCAGTTGAAGATTTTAATGCCTGTGGGAACCGAAACAAGAAGCGTCGAGGTGACGAAGAAGGCATTGGCGAGGGAAACCATGCCTACACAGAACATATGGTGGGCCCAGACGCCCAAGCTGATAAATGCAATCGCCACGACTGCGGCCACCATGATCGGATAGCCGAAGATGGGTTTGCGGGAGAAAACCGGAATGACCTCGGAGGTAATCGCAAACGCCGGCATGATGAGGATGTAAACCTCGGGGTGGCCGAAGATCCAAAAGAAATGCTGCCAGAGCACGGCATCACCACCAGCCTGAGTGTCGAAGAATTTCGCACCGAGGTAGCGGTCCAACGAAATCATGATTTGGCAAGCCGAGAGGCAAGGCAGGGCCAGAATGACAAGGAATGCCAACACGACCATGCACCAAACGAAAATCGGCAGGCGACCGAGAGTCATTCCCGGGCAGCGCATGCAGAAGACGGTGACGAGGATGTTGAGCGCCGTTGCCACACTGCCGATGCCGCCGAGGAGGAGTGAAAGGGTCCAGTAATCGGTGCTATGTCCACGAGAGAAGGCCTTGGTGGTCAATGGTGAATAAGCAAACCAACCGACATCCGGTGCGGAACCTGCCGCGTAGAGACCTGGTGCGCCGACATAGCTGAAATACAGGAATAAACCGCTGAAAAAGAAAACCCAGAAGCCAAAAGCATTCAGGCGAGGGAATGCCATATCCCTCGCACCGATCATCAGTGGAACGAGGTAGTTGGCGAAGCCAAATGCGAGCGGCATGCCGACGAGAAACACCATGGTCGTGCCGTGCATGGTGAAGCTCTGGTTAAAAACATCCGGCGGGAGGAATTGGTTGTTGGGAAATGCCAACTGAATGCGCATGAGCGCCGCGAGGAAGCCGGCGATGACGAAGAAAAGCAGTCCCGCCCCGATATACATGAGGCCGAGTTTTTTGTGGTCTACCGTGAAGACCAGTTGCTGGATGACGCGGGTCAGCGAACCCGTCTCCTCCCCTACCCTCACGGGTTCAGGCATGCGGTAGTTCTCGTCGATGATGGTTTCTTGAGACATGGTTCTTGTGGGCGGCTACTTGAGAGTTTGAAGGTAGGCCACGAGCGAGTCGAGTTGCTGAGGCGAGAGTTTCATATCCGGCATGTAGCAACCGGGCTTAAGGGAGTCTGGATCATGGAGCCAGGCGTGGAGATTTTCCGGCGTGTTGTCGGCGACGCCTGCGCCAAGCGTTTGGCGGATGGCAAATTTCGTGAGGTCCGGACCAAAAACGCCCTCGGCTGGGGTCGATTCGATTTTGTGGCAGGAGACACAGGAGAGTTCGTAGAAATCCTTCTTTCCCTGAATGGCGATGGCATCCTTTGGCTCGGCTGGGAGCTGCTGTTGATTATCTACCCATTTTTGGAAATCCTCTGGCGTTTGAACAATGACGCGCAGAAGCATGTTGGCGTGCTGGGTGCCGCAATACTCGGCGCAATTCCCGAGGAAGACGCCGGTTTTGAAAGGCTCGATCCAAGTCTGGTTGACGCGGTTTGGGACGAGGTCGGTTTTTCCTGCGAGTTGTGGCACCCAGAAGCTGTGGATGACATCTGCTGATTCAAGTGTGATGCGCGTCGGGCGCTGTTTTCCATCTTTGCTACTCACTGGCACATGGATTTCGTTGGCTGTGATGATGCCGAGGTCGGGATATTGAATTTCCCACCACCACTGGTGGCCGATGAGGCGAATTTCAAGGGCATCCTCCGGCATGGGCTGATCTTGGATTTCCACGATCGAGCGGGCGGAAACGAGGACAAGCACGAAAACGATCAGGCAGGGAATGACCGTCCAGGCCATTTCGATATTGTAGCTGCCGTAAACCTGCGGAGGCTCCTCGAGATGGTCTTCCGGTCCACGCGGGCGGAATTTGATGAGGACATAAGCCAGCACGGCCATGACCACAATAAAAATGCCAAAGCATATGAGGAGCACGAGGTGCGTAGGCTCGAGGAGCAACTCAGCTGGACGCGAGAGCGGTTGGAATATGTCTGCGACCCGATGAATCTCAGGAATCGGGGAAGCCTGCGGTTCAGCGGCGAAAGAGGCTGCGCCCGGTGCGAAGAGCAAAAATGCGGCTGTCGCAGTGGGGATGAAAGGTTTTAGAAAACCCGAAATGTAAGACCTGATCGGCGACACATCGGTCATCCAAAATGGGAATGATGGATGTTGGAAGATTTTTTTTAGAAAAAATTCGTAACCTTTCATCGCATGCCGACTGCCCAAGCATCGTCTCGTAGGCGGACGCTGCTTCGCGGCTGAGATTTGGGTCATGCCGGAGGATGACCCTCCCGTTGGTTCCGACAGCGCGGCGCTTTATTTCAGGGTTTGAGGATGGCGAAGGTTTTTTGGCCTGCGCGTTCGAGGAGTAGCAGGATGCCACGGTCATTGTCCATGGCCTCCAAGATGGTTTCGAAATCCTTCTTACTGTGAATGGGGCGACCACCCGCCTCGGTGATGATGTCCCCGCGCTCCACGCCGGCAGCGGCTGCAGGGCTCAGGGGAGCGACTTCTGTCACGAGAACTCCACCGCTGGATTTGCGTTGGATGTTCATTTCCTGAAGAAGCGCTGGAGTGGCATCGCTCACGGTCAAGCCAGGGCCGACGGGGTATTCGCCGCCATTGGGCTTCGGAGCTGGAGCAGGGCGAGAATTTTTGCCTGGCGGGCGCATGGAAGCTCGCACGAATTTATCAGGCTGCTCGCCGGTCTGGACATTGACACGGAGCGTGCGGCCCTTTCGCCAGACCTCGAGTTCCACGGACTGGCCGATTTTTTTACCAAGAATCTCGCGCTGGAGGTCGGCCGAGACGCTTACGGACTTGCCGTCCACTTTGGTGATGACATCCCCGGGGATGAGATCGCTGCGCTGGGCTGGCGCTCCAGGCTCGATGCCTCGAAGGACGACGCCTTGATCGATGCCGGGAAAGAGTTGGCGAAGCTGGCTGTCCTCTTCCAGACTGGCTATGGAAATGCCCAGCCAGGGACGGCTTACATGGCCTTTGGTCATGAGCTGGTCAGCGATGTTTTTTGCTGTGTTGATGGGAATGGCAAAGCCGACGCCGCGATTGATGCCGCTGATGAGGGTATTAATGCCCACGACGCGTCCGTCGATGTCGCACAGGGGGCCGCCACTGTTGCCGGGGTTGATCGAAGTATCGGTTTGAATGAACTCGTCGTAATACCCGCCGAGGGCGAGTGTGCGGCCTTTGGCGCTGATAATGCCCGAGGTGAAGGTGTAGGGCAGCTCCATAGGAGTTCCGATGGCGAAGGCGAGTTCACCCACGCGCACAGCATCGCTGTCGCCGAGCGAGGCCACACTCAAATCCGGGGCTTTGATTTTGATCACCGCGATGTCGCTTCGCTCGTCGGCACCGATGATTTCGCCGTCGAAGCGGCGTCCATCGCGGAGCTTCACCTTGATCTCACTGGCGCCGGCGACGACATGGTTGTTCGTAATAATGTGGCCGTCCTGAGAGAATACAAAGCCCGAGCCGATATTCGGCGGGGTGTCGGGGTTGGCGTTCGTCTCGGGAACCACGCGGTAAGGAGCTCCATTCGGACCTCGGAAAAAAAACTCCAACCCGCCGGGCAGGCCGGACACGGGGTTTTCTCCGGCTTGCCGGGATTCGATCACGACCACGGAGGGGGCTGCTTTTTCAAAAACAGCCGCAAAGGAATCGCTCAACTGCCGCAGGGCGGATGGCGCGGATGCGACTTGCGGAACAACATTCTCTGCGGCCCAGGCGGTGACCACCGGGAGACAGAGCAACGGAATAAGCCATGTCTTTTTCATGCGGGCAAAAAATACATCCGCTTCAATTGAATTCAAGCGGGGTGAGCCATTTTTTTGTTTTTCGACAAAAAAAGCGAACCGGGGTCGCCGGTTCGCTTTCATGTTCAAGGCGTGTGTGATTTTTATTCGTCCTCTAAAACTACTTCCACCAACTCGTCGGCTTTACGGCTGAGACGGTTTGAAAGAATGAAGAAGCTCGGAACCCAAAGGCCGATGAAAATGCCGAAACGCTCGCCGTAGGCGCGGTTCTCGCGGGCTGCGGTGAACCATGTGGCCACTGAGGCAATGATCGATATAAAGCCAAGATAAAGGCAAACATCTGAAAGAAGGCGGAGATTTTCCCGGTTGTAACTATCGCGGGCGGGTTGGAGGTATTTGTTGAATTTTGTGGTATCCATAGGTGGGAACTCTGTTTCCAGCGCCTTGCCGTGTCAATGAATTTGGGCTTAGTTGAACACCCCATGAAAAAAATCACCATCGGCCTTGTCATTGTGGCCCTCCTGATCCTTGGCGGCGTTGTGTTTTTCAAACGCTCCGGAGGCGAGTCTCAGGCTGCAGCCTTGGCCCCAGAGGACACCGTTGTTTTTGTAAACATCCCGAACATCCCCCAGACCGGTTTTCGGTGGATCGGGACAGCGCTGGCACAAATCGCGGCCGATCCGGAGATGCAGGCCTTTCTCGAGCTGCCGCTGAAAAACCTGAAGGAATCGCCATCCACCGGCGAGGCCAGTGGGGTGCTGGTCGGACTCAAGCCCGGGAATATTTTCCTCGCTGCAACGCATTCTGAAGCCGGCGACGCCCAAGCTTTGCTCGGCTTCCAATTCTGGGGAAACCGCAAGGACTACGACAATGCGATAGCCCGTCTGCGAAAAGAACTGCCTGCCCCCGACCAGACGCCTGAGAAGCAATCCCACAACGGCCTTGAGATTCTTGCGACACGCCACGGCGATCTCACACTTCACACCGCTGCCGCTGGGCGATGGGGATTCCTCTCCACGAATCTGGAGCAAATAAAAATCGCTCTCGACCGGGCAACCGGGAATTCGCCGCTGACTTCCCTGAAGACGAATCCACGCTTTGTGAAAGTCATTGCCCAACTCCCAGCAGATCCGGAGTTGCTGTTTTTCTTCGAGCCTGAAAAAGCGGTGGATTCTCTGCTCTCCGTTGGCCGATCGGTCGGCGCGAACCAAATCCCTTCGCAGATCGAGGAACTCAAGTCAGCCGAAGCTGTCGGCGGCATCCTCAAAATCGATGGACGCCTTCAGCGCGATGCCATTTTTGTGCTGCGTCCATCGCGCCCGGATTCACTGCCCAAGCTGGCCCATCCCGCCATGGCGCTTACCTCCAAGGATACGACGGTGTTTTTTGATTTTGTTCTGAATTTCGCAGCGTTGCCGAGTTTGGTGGAAGGACTCTCCGAGGCGTATCCAAGAATCGGCGTGCTTGCTGGGCCCTTGGCTGAAGCAGCGGCGGAAATCTACGGCCCCGAGTGCGCACTCGTCGCAAACTGGCCAGATGGCAACATGACGCCGACACCTCTGCTGGCCGTGACGGTCAAGGATGAGGCGCGCTCGAGCGATTTTCTGGCGCAAACGCTCGGCAACCTGCCGGGCGCAATCCGTCAGGATTTGAATGGAAATACCGTTTACTCATTCCCGACTGGCTACACCTCATTGTCGGTGGCGCAGCGCAATGGATTCCTCCTGCTTGGAATGAACCCGGACGCATTGGTCCAAGCCGGGGAGATCAAAACCAGCGGAAGCACGCTGCGGGACGCGCCGGATTTTAAAGACGCTGTCTCTGCATTCCAATCCGCTAATGAGGCCTTTTGCTACATCGACACACGCACGGTGTTCACCCGAGTCTACAACTCCTTCGTGCCGGTCATTCGTTTTGGAGCAGCCATGATGCCGGATTTGAAAAAACGCATCGATGTTTCTAAACTGCCGAAGGCTGAGACCATCGCCAAGCACCTCCCCCCGATCGTGCTTTCGCAAAAGCGCACCACCGAGGGAACCCTCATCGAATCCAGCGGCCCCGTTAGCATGACGCAATTTCTGCTGCTCAGCGGCGCGGGAGTCATGGCGGCAAACCAAAGCCTGCTCGGCAACTGATCTTACCGCCACTCGTCACTACTCGGGAGCGCTTGTCTATTTTGCGACTTGAAAATCATAAAGCATAACACCACTGTCCGTCTATAGGTTAAACAGCTCCAGTTGATTAGAATTCTGACTACTTGGCTTTTGGGAATACTTTCGATTCTCAGATGGCGCAATGCTCTTCGGCAGCGGGGCCGAACTCCGCGAGCAATCTCGAAAGCCGGAGAACTTCTTCGGCCTCGATCTCAAGCAGATCGGCGACCTCTTGAACTCCAAATCCCTTGCGCAACATTTTGAGAGCCGCCACTTGTTGCCCGAGTAGCTTGCCCTCGGCAATGGCGTCGGCGAGGAGCGTGCGCTCGACGCTCACGCCGTCCCAGTATTTGTCATAGGTGGCCAGTTCGCCCTCGCTGAATCCCGATTCCTTGACATACTCCACCGCCTCGCGCACTTCCTGCTGTGCGAGTAGGTCGGTGGAAACCTCCGTTGACTTCTCACCGACTTCGGTGAGATACCGCAGCCAAAGGACTTGAAGACGCTTCTCGGGCATCGTTTGCGGCCGAAACTTCGGCAACTCGACAAAGACGAATTCCAGCCCCTCGATCTGGCGGTCTGTATCGAGGGCGTGAACAATCCGATAGTGATGATACCACTCGGGACTGTCCTTGATGAATGTGTCATCGACAAGGTTGAGTGAATAGACGGGCTGGAGCAGGTGGTATTCTTGACCGGTCTTCAATTGCTTCACATACGCCTTCGACGCGTTGAATAACACCCGGTTCATGAAGCTATCGGTCCAAAGCATCTGCATCTCGACGATGAATTGGCGTTTTTTCTGATCCACACAGCGCACATCCACGATGCTGTTGCGCACCTCTGGAACTTCGGGGACCAACTCGCTGGGGAGATACTCCAATTCCTCAATCTGGGCATCAGGCTCCAGAGGCAGCAGCGCGTTGAGAAAACTCTTAAGAAGATGCGGATGCTGACCAAACACCTTCTTGAAGGTCAGGTCGTTCTTGGGATCCAAGTAGCGCATTTCAGCAAGACTACGCACGGGCTTTGGTGGGCGCAAGCCCGCTGGGCAAAGAAAATTCCCTTTGTGTCAAATTTGTCACGCAAGGCGGTATAATCTTGGACCGAATTAAAATAATTATCTTAACTTGAACAATAGAGTGCGCTGGCGTTTTGTCGGTTTAATTATCCTTCAGAGTGATCGTGCTTCCAAGTCTGCCAGAGCATGAAACCCTCATCGAATCCAGCGGCGCGGGAGTCATGGCGACCAGTCAAAGTCTGATCGGTAACTGGCCTCACCGCCACTCGTGCTTCGGATACTGGCGCTGGAGTTGCTGTTTCAGCCCGGGGTAGGTTTCAGTCCAAAAGGATTTGAGGCTGCGCGTCACCTGCACCGGACGGTGACTCGGAGCCAAGATGTTCAGAGTGAGCGCATGGCGGCCGAGTGCGATTTTGATATCGTCTGTGACTCCGTAAAAATCTTGGATTCTGGCCGAGAGGAACGGATCCGCCGTCTCGGCATAAGTCACCTTCGCTCGGCGTCCACCGGGAAGTTCGATCCGCTCGGGGGCGTGTTTTTCGACGAATTGCTGCTGCTCCCAAGTGAGGAGTGATTTCGCATGGGGCAGGACAGACGCGTCTTTGATGTCGCGGTAGCAAACCGCACCATCACAAACCAAGAGGATGATATGATGCCGCTCGTCCTCGCCCATGACGGGGAGGTTTTGTTCGGGACAAAGACGCGTGAGGAAATTGATGCGGTGGAGCCACTGCTCGACGGCGTCATCCCAGGCATTGAGGCGCAAATTTCCATCCAGAACCTCCTGAGCAAGACATGAGGACGCCTCCGGGCCTGGTTCGGCGTCGCGATCACGGTTCTCAAGGATCAGATCGCGAAAAACCTTCGCACGCCGCACCACAACGCGGTTCTGGCTTTTATCGAAAAAATGATCCGCCTTCTCTGAGAAATCCTGCGGGAACATTTCGCGGAGCCAGGCTTCTTGGATTTCCGTGGCGAGGCTGAGAAGGACGCGAGCATCGCCGTCACGCCCCTCGATTTCAGCAATCTCGGCGGCGACGAGGAGGGAACTCCCGCTTGCCACACTCTGCCGCGAAAGAAGCCCCCTGCGGCCATGAACGATATCGCAGACGAGCGTTCCTGTGCCACGGCGCACGGCCACCTGATCCGCAAAACCAGCCAGCACGCATTTGGCGATATCAGAGTCATTGGGAGGTGTATCCTCAAGAAGCAGAGCCTCGGCGTGAGCGATGTCGAGGAACTGCTCGAAGAGCTTCGCCACCTGCCGGGCGGAGTCGGAGTGAATGCCAAGAGTGCGGCATTCATTCATTCGAAAATCCCGCGACCGTGCCCACTCGAAGACACGCATAAGAACAAGGAAGTCGGAAGTGCCACCACTGAAGATTTCCGCGCGTTCGTCCTCTATTTTTTTATCCACCCTCAGCAACATCGAGCGGGTCTGAGTGATCGCAGCGATGAGGGCCGCTGAACGCACACAGCCAAGTTCCTCGGCGGCGATGAACATGCGGGCATAGCGGGGATGAACCGGGAAATTCAACATCTGGCGTCCGATGGCGGTGATGTCACCAACAGAATCCAGAGCGCCTAAATCGCGAAGGAGTGTCTCCGCGCGGTCAAGCGCTTGGGCTTCGGGTGGCTCGATCCAGCGGAATGACTGTAAATCCCCCACCCCGGCGGCCTTTAGGCTCAGGAGGGTTTCGGCGAGGTCGAGGCGTTTGATTTCGGAGAGTTCGCGTAGAGGGCGGCGTGTGTGGTCACGCTCGGTCCAGAGGCGCACGCAGAGTCCAGGCGCGGTGCGGCCTGCGCGGCCTGCCCGCTGGGCTGCGGAGGCGGCGCTGATTTTTTCGATGAGAAGCGTATTGATGCCGCGATTCGGGTCGTAGCGGGCCACCCGTGCGAGACCGGAGTCCACGACGAGCGTCACGCCATCGATCGTCAGCGATGTCTCGGCGACATTGGTGGAAACAATGACCTTTCGGCCTTGCGAGCGGTTCACCGCACGGTCTTGCTCGGCGGCGGGGAGTTCTCCATGCAGCGGCAGAACGGCGCAACGCCCTCCAAGCCGCCCCTGCAACTCGCGGATGGTGCGTTGGATTTCATAGGCCCCGGGCATGAAGACCAGCACATCGCCATCGGTGCTTTCAAAGTGCTCGGCGACTGCATCCGTCGCTGTTTCCCAAACCGGCTCGTCTTTTGGGTCGTGCGAGAGATGACTGATCTCGACGGGGAACATGCGCCCCTCGGAGGTTAGGATTTCGGCGGGTTTGAGGTATTCCTGCAATTCGGCACCGTCGAGCGTTGCCGACATAACGACGATTTTCAGGTCAGGCCGGACCGTATCTTGGAGATCCAACGCCCTCGCGAGCGTGATGTCGCCGTAGAGGTGCCGCTCGTGGAATTCATCGAAGACCAAGGTGGAAATGCCCCGCAGTTGCGGGTCGGCCAGCATCTGACGAAGAAGAATGCCTTCGGTGACGAACAGGATTTTCGTTTCCTTCGAGGAAACATTATCGAGGCGGATTTGATAGCCCACCTCGCCGCCAAGTCGCACCGAGCGCTCGGAGGCCACGCGGGTGGCCAGCATGCGGGCAGCCAGACGGCGGGGTTGAAGGATCACGCAACGCCCAGCACCAAGAATCCCGCCATCGAGGAGAATCTGAGGAACCTGAGTGGATTTTCCAGATCCCGTTGGAGCTTGCAAAATGAGCCGATTCCCACGCGTGAGGGCGGAAACGATTTCCTCATCGAGATCGTAGATGGGCAGTGCCTGAGACATCCCGAATTAAGGCCGCATGGCTTTGAACAGGTCCAAAGTGATGTCTCTCGCAGCCGAGTGATCCACAATCGGGGTGGGATAGCCCTTGGCAAGGCGCAGGCCCGGTGCGGGTGGGTCTTGGAATTTTGCGGGATCGACATCGCGGAGTTCAGGAATCCATCGCTTGATGTAAACACCGTCGGCATCGAAACGCTTCGTCTGGCTCCAAGGGTTTTGAATGCGGAAATACGGCGCGGCATCTGCCCCCGTCCCCGCGCTCCACTGCCAACCACCATTGTTGCTGGCGATCTCGCCGTCCGTGAGTGTTTGCATGAAATAGGACTCACCATGCCGCCAATCGAGGTGGAGGTCCTTCGTCAAAAACATGGCGGCGATCATTCGAGTGCGGTTGTGCATGAATCCCGTCTCGCGAAGTTCGCGCATGGCGGCATCCACAATCGGAAACCCAGTCTCGCCATTCTTCCACCGCTCCAGATTTGCCATCTGGCCGGGCCAGACCATGCCACGGTATTTCGCATTGAACTCCAACTCCAGCACCTCGGGGTAATTCCAGAGAATCTGCATGTAGAATTCGCGCCAGACGAGCTCGGCGATGTATTTCATCGCGCTGCCGCGACCCTTGGCATCGAGCGAATCAGCTTTTCTCAGGCACTCCTGATGCAATTCACGAATCGAGAGCAGGCCATAACGGAGATCCTGTGAGAGGCGGGATGTGCCCCCACCAGCCGGCAGGTCGCGCGTTTCGCCATAGCGAGAAAGGCCGCCGTCCAGAAACGCCTTCATGCGGGCACGCGCCGCCTTTTCGCCCGCCTCCAGAACCCCGTCGGCGGCAGGCGGCAAATCCCAAAAGGAATTGTCGGGCAGCGGCAGTGAAGCCAATCCCGCAGGCGTGGCCAGCGACTTGATGCGTGGAACGACAGGTGGCTTGGGCAACTTTTCCCAAGCTTTCGAATAAGGAGTGAAAACGCGAAAGGTATCGCCAGAGCCCGTTAAAACCTCGCGCCGCTCGTGAATGGCGACATCCTTAAACGGCTTGATCGCGATACCCAAGCGCTCTCCGAGTTGTTCCAATTTCCCTTCCACGGCACGCCCGTAGGGATCCGGGTCGCGATTGAAAAAAATCGCCTCGGCCTGGGTTTCCACAGCGAGTTTTTCCAACTCTGCCAGTGCCTCCCCCTGACGAAGGATCAGGCGGGAACCAACAGCCTGAAGATTGGCATCCAGCGAGCGCAGGCATCCACAAAGGAAATGCTGGCGGTTCGGACCAGTCCAACGATGGTTTTTTTTCCAATCGCTCAAAATATAAACTGGAACAACCTGCGCGCCCGTAGAAGCAGCAGCGTGAAGAGCGGTGTTGTCCGTGAGGCGAAGGTCGCGGCGGAACCAATGGATGACAGTTTTCAAAATACGAGAATTTTAGTTCCGCATGGGATACCACACCGAACCACCCATGGCAAAACCCGCATCGCCTCCCCCTCGGAGCGAGGGTGTGCATTTTTAATGCCATCGATGTTCAGTCTCCGGTGGAGCCGTGCGGTGGACTCCCCATAGTTTTCGGGAATGAGGGCATCGATGTTTCGGGCCACATGAAAACATATGATTCCTCGTCCTCCCGGAACGAGGAAGGGCCGGGTATTGCTAAATGCTGCGGCTGGTTTCGGTTGCTGGTTGCCATTTTTGTTGGCGTCTCTTTTTGGGCGCCTCAGGCAACACAATCTGGAATAGTCAATTACTTGGGCTCAGGCGACCTCAATGATAAAAAAAGCTGGAGCACACAGAATATCCCGAATTCCAGCGATTCAGCTGTTTTCAATATAGGCAACAGCACCATCACCAGCACGGGGTCCCTAAACTTCGGCGACATAGTGTGGAACAACAACACCAGCGCAAGTCTTTCGCTCAAGGCCACCGGCATTACTCGCTATCTCGCACTCTCCGGCACCGCTGGAAGTGCCGCCGCAACACTTGGAGGCGGCTCAGCCGGAGATCTTTTGCTCATGGGCAAAAATGCCAAAACGAACACGCTCAAATTCGAGGCGATCCCCGGCAATGGAGAACTACAGATAAAACTGGATGCGGATGGGAACTTTAATGTCCTCAACTCAGGAGCAACGCTCGATATCTCGACGGTGATCACAGGGACGAAATCCTTCGCAAAGACAGGCAGTGGCATGCTCATTCTAGGTGCCAATAATACCTACACAGGATCAACAACCGTCCAATCCGGCACGCTTAAAGCCAACGCAACGAACGCCCTTGGCGCGACAAATGTCATTGATGTGCAAGGAGGTTCACTGCTCATCGCGGCATCAGAGACCATGAACGATAAAGCGAATATTGTCATGGGTAATGCCCAACTTCAGTTAAGTGGAAAAGACATCACTGAGCATGTCGGCGCCCTGACCCTCACTGGAAACTCCGTGATTGATGTCAGGGAACTACAAGGATCAAACAATTCCTTATATTTCGATTCCAGTTACTTGCAGGAAGGCTGGGCCAAAAACACAAGCCTCTCGATCTGGAACTGGGATTTCAGCGACACGAACCACATCTACTTCGGAACCGACTCACAAGGTCTTAGCGACGCTCAGTTGCAACAAATTTCGTTCTACAGCGACTTCGGAAATAGTTTCATCGGCAACGCGTTCATATCCAGCACTGGAGAAATTACGACAGTTCCAGAAGCTCAGACCATCGTCGTTGCCATGCTCCTTTTGCTAGGAGGGATTGGGCATTTTATAACAAAAAAGTATAAGCTAAAAAGCGGCTTATAACTTTTTAAATATTGAAAAAAAGGCGTTTATCCAGCGACTTCGCCGACGTAGATGCGGTGGGCTGCGCGTTTGGCGCGCTCGTTTGACTTGGCCTCGTGCTCCTCTGTTCGAAAACCTGCGCGTGACAGGCTGGTCAGAAACATGGGCTCCCGGTCCGCTGACCAGAAAGCGACTCGCCCACCCGGTCGGAGGGCTCGCCGAATCAGCGCGAGGCCTTTGCCGTTGTAGAGGCGCGAGTTTTTTGCCTGAACGAATGAAGTGGGGCCATTATCGACATCAAGGAGGATGGCATCGTAGCTCCCTGGTCCGTTTTTGATGCAATCGAAGACGTCACGGGTCAGGACTTCGACGCGGCGATCATTGAGCAGCTTGCCGTTGAGGTCTTGTAGAAACTCACGGTTCCAGTCCACAACCTCCGGCAGCAGTTCGGAAACCTGTGCAAAAGAATTTGGGCCGGCAATTTCTAGAACGCGCCGCAAGCTGAATCCCAGGCCCAGACCTCCGATAAGGACGCTTGGACGATCAACTGGGTAGCGGAATTTGCAGGCTACATCGGCCAGAAGGAGCTCCGAAACCGTGGAGTTCGAGCCCATGAGCTGTCGGCCATTGAGTTTGAGAAAATATTCCCCGTCGTGTTCATGAAGGGAAAAGCGAGCACCGTCCGGCGTCCGTGTCTCGGCAAGATTGCGAAAGGGAATCATGTGGGGCAACCTAGTCGCATCTCCATCCATGTCACCCTCCGAATGCCTTGGAGAGTCAGCTAAATTGTGCTTGTCCCCAAGACAGGGGCGTAGAGGAGCGAGGTGATGGCGTCGCGGAATCTTTGGATGGTGAAGGGCTTTGAGAGGAAAGCGGTGCGGGGTAGGAGGGATGCTTTCATGACGGCATCACTGTCCGGCGCGCCGGAGATGAAGAGAACGGGGGTTTCGATGCCCCGGCGGCGGACTTGTTCGATGAAGGTGACTCCGCTGGTGTAGGGGAAGCGGTAGTCACAGACGATGAGCCCGATCTCGGGGTCGGCTGCGGCCTCAAAGGCGTTGGCGGTGTCGAGGTGGTGGACCTGACGTCGGCAGTCCATGCTTTCGCAAAGGTCCTTGAGTGTTTCAAGCACGAGGGGGTCGTCATCAATCAAAAGTATAGGAGGAAGTGCGGCGGTGGTCATGGCTGGGGTGGAGTTAGTGCATTAAATCAAAGGCAGCGATTCTCGCGACCGGGTCACGGCTTGGCGCAGAGGGCGCGAGTTTTTCTTCAAGGATGCGGGTGATGTGTTCGGCGGCATGGCCATCACCAAAGACATTGGAACCTTTCGTCATGGACTCGTAGGCGGCGGGATCGGTGAGGAGGGTTTCAGTTTCTTGAATGATGTCCTGCACCTCCGTGCCGATGAGTCGGAGTGTGCCGGCTGTTACGCCTTCGGGGCGCTCGGTCTCGCGTCGCAAGACGAGAACTGGCTTGCCGAGGGCAGTGGCCTCCTCCTGCACCCCGCCGGAATCGGAGAGGACGAATCGCGACTGCCTGAGCGCGGAGAGGAACTCATCGTGATTGAGTGGTTCGCAGAGCGAGATTCCACGCTGGCCGGAGAGGACGGAAGTCACATTTTCCCGCACGGAGGGATTCGGATGCATGGGGAAGAGAAAGTGAATCTCGGGGTGCATTTCCGAGAGGTGCTTGATGGCAAGGGCCACTGAGCGCATTGGCGCACCGATATTTTCGCGGCGGTGGCAAGTCACCAAGATCAGTTGTTGTGAATTCTCCGGCACACCGGCAGGAAGGTGCGAGGCGGTGGAATGGCTAATCATCCACTGCAAGGCATCCACCACGGTGTTTCCAGAAACAAAAATAGATTCCTCCGGGATGTTTTCGGCGCGCAAAAGCGAAGCGGAAAACTCGGTGGGGGCGAAGTGCCAGCTCGCAAGGCGACTGAGCATGGTGCGGTTGAGTTCCTCGGGGAAGGGAGAGTAACGGTCGTGCGAGCGCAACCCCGCCTCCACATGTGCCACGGGAATTTTGTGATAAAATGCACAAAGCCCCCCGACAAAGGCGCTCGTGGTGTCACCTTGGACAACGACGGCGTCGATGCGGTTTCCATTGAACATCTCTCCGAGACTGGTGCTGAGCAAGGCGGTGAGATCCCAGAGACTTTGGCGGGGACGCATGACGCGGAGGTCGAGGTCGGGAGTGATGCCAAAGCTGCTGAAAATCTGGGCTGTCATTTCAGCGTGTTGAGATGTGGAGATCGTGAGTGGCTGAAGTGACTTGGATGCCTGCAGGCTACGAATCACAGGAGCCAACTTGATGGCCTCAGGACGCGTGCCAACGATGACCGCGACAGTTTTTTTAGATGAAAGAGAGTTCATACAGATGAGAGTTGAAATTCCAGTGGCATTCCTGCGCAGCGCTCGGTGATTTCATGCAGGTCGGGTTCCGAGAGAAGGCCGCTGATGCGGAAGATGATTCCGGAGTCGCGAATCTGGTGAACGGCCACACCGGTGCGCTCGCTGAAGCCCGGGCATAGAAGTTCCTCGGCCTCGAGGCCGACAGGTTTTTCGGACCCATTTGCCATGGCAAGGCCTGAGATTTGGCGGAGCGCCTTGAGGACCTTGGGCTGTTTGACGAGACCTAGTTGAATGAGCAGGCGATCCACCGGACCGGAAATGAGTCGCCGCATATCGCGGATTCTTACGGCGTGGTCTCGTGTGAGTTCGCCCGCATCGACGAAGTATTCGATGAGGGCGTCCTCGCCGAAACGGAGAGCGGCAAGGTCGTGATGAAGCTTTGCAAAGGCCGGAGGGGCATCTGCGCAGAAGGAGACATCGGAGCCGAGAATCTCGTTGATACGGGTGCCCACATTGGGATGGATCGGATTGAGGATGCCAATTTTCCCGTCACTGAGAGGAATGAGCCCGTGCAGTTCACAGAATACCGCCCCAAGAGCTTTGATGAGTGAGACACTGATGGTGAGACGCGAGAAATCGGCCTCGGCAACTCCGAGATCGGCTGCCACTAGACGGCGGACTTTTTCGGTCGAGATCAATCGCAGGCTGACCATGGCATCCGCCATTGTGCGGGCACGGGTCATCTGAAATTGACGGACGCGATGACGATCCTTCTCGGAGAGCGCCTCGAAATCATCTCTCAGCGGATGGCGCGGTTGACCATCCAGAATCCGTGCTGGGTAGATCATGTTTCGCAGCGCAGAGAGGTTCGAAGGCCGGAGTAGCCTGGCCTCGATGGGGGCACCGGCGATTTCAGCGACAGCTTGGATTTCCTCCTTGGAGGGCGGTTCGGTGAAAGCAAATGCTAGGGCACCATCACCGCCTGTCGTGGAAGGCATGGCATGGTATTGCACAGCTTGGGCCTCGGACCATCCATCAAGGGAATCCGGCGAGATATCTTCTGGAGTAATAATCTCAGGCTTGAGCCGCGAGAAGCGGGCCCAGATGTCGAGAAACTGATCCTCGTCGATGAGTTGCATATCGAGCAGGGCCCGGGGGGCGGAGAGGCCTCTGTGTTTGCTGAGGATATCCTGCAACTCGGGACGGGACACATAACCCTCGTCCACAAGCAAATCCTCGACAGTTCTCGAGTATTCCTCGAGTTCCGCCGCCCCTGGAAAAACATGGTTCGTTTTAGTCCATGCGAGCGGCGTATTGAAAAGGCGGTGGAGCGTGTAGAGCCAAGCCGCGCGGAAAGTCGCCCCCATGTTGATGAAATTCACCACCGGATAGCGAGGAATCGCAAAAAGACCCTGGCGAAGACCATAGACATTAGACACGCAGGTAACTTTCTGGGCGACCCTGTAAACAAGGAGCGCGGTGCAGACGAGAACGATCCGCCAGAGCAAGCTATCGGCTTCGAAGAGCGGCTTCACATAAATCCAATTTCGGAAGTCCGTGTGGAGCACGGCAAATTCAAAAAGCACATAGCCCATCACGCAGTAGCCAGCGGCATTGATGCAATGCACTGCCGGCGCGCGGCGGTCGCGAAATAGCGTGTAGCGGACAGCGGGAGATCCCCACCAACCGCCGTGCTGCCATCCCTGGAAGGCTGTGCCGACAATCCAACGGGCTTTTTGTTTCACGGCATCGATGAATCGCAGCGGGAAATTTTCACGAACGGCGACGCTCTCGGTGACTGTGCGCGTCGAGACGACATCACCTTGGGCATTTCGCGTCACGATTTCGCGCTCCACCGGATGGTCGATGAAGCCAGCGCGAAATCCGGCGCGGCAGAGTTCCAGACCGACCATGTAGTCCTCTGCGAGATGGCCCTCACGGAATGGTCCTGAGGCATTTTTTGAGGCTAAAAAATCGAGCGACTTGCGGGAGAATGCCGTGCCGACACCGGCGGATGGCACCACACCGCCAATCGCCTCGCGGGAATACATGTCCTTCACATGCCACTCGGCGAACTCATCGATGTAGGAATTACCTACCCAGTAACGCCAGGGATTGAGTTCCAGCGGGAAAACAGGAATCTGGCCCATATCGAGGAGTGCGGGCACATAGTGGTTGTAAACCTTCAACGTGAGCGGGTGCATGACATCCTCCGCATCGTGAAGAGCAATGATTTCGTAGTGCCGACGGCCAGGTATCTCCCGTGCTTTCATCACCTCAAAAATGGCATTGAGGCAATCGGCCTTGGATGTGGGACCGGGGCGACGAGTTACCGCCTTGTGGATACGGGGCGAGAGGCGAACAAGTTCATCCACGCAGCGATTCGTCTCATCGTCATTGGGGTAAACTCCGATAAAGATATCGTAGCGTTCGTAGATGAGAATTTTCCTCGCATAGTCGGCCATGCGGTTGATGATTCCGCCCTCCATCCATGCAGGGATGAAGATGGCGATAAGCTTTTCAGGTTCGTTTTTGAGCTTTTCGAGTGAGACCGGTCGGGCTTTACGGTGGCCGCGCAGGTAGCGCAGGAATTGCATATCAAAGAAGACATCATCGATCCCAAAAACGAGGAATCCGACGGCTGAGATATAGGCGAGAACGACAAATAGTGTGTGAAGAGTGTCCATAGGAATTACCAGCGGAGGGAGAGTGCGAGGGTGAGACGGAAATCCGAGTAGTTCGCAGCCGTGTCGCCGCGTGTGTTGTTGCTGTTGCGTCCGAGGTAGGAACCGAAAACATAGTCGATGCTGGTTGTCAGAACGGCGGCGCCCACAGGTGCCGTGACGAAGCGCATTCCCGGACCGGCCTCGAAGTAGTTGTCATAGTAGTTGCCCTTCGTATCCATCGTGAGGTTTTCGAGTCCGTAGATGTCCACTGCGGCAGCCTTACCGAATTGCATGATGCGGGCACCTTGGCGCGACTGCCCATAGGCCAGACAGTCCGGCAGGCGGCTGTAATAGGCCGCATCACCGCCGGCCTCAACGAACCAGTCGAGCCGGAATTGAACCGGGGACCAGTTGTTGAGAGCCCAGCGGGATGCTTGGCTATTAGAGGGAAGTGTAGCGAGCCCACCGGGTGAAACTCCTTCAAGATCGATGTATGTCCATTCCTTGCCCGGCCCCCAGGCCCAGTAGCCATTGAGACCAGCAATGATCTCGGCGAACCATTCGCCGCCGTGCTCCTCCGTGCCGCGCAGATCCTTCTGAATGCCACCGAGGACATAGAGGACGAACGATTGGTTGGCGAAAGGGCGAATGCGCGCTCCGGCATGAAAACCAGCCAGGTTTTCGTTGTAGATCGTCGGAATCCCCTGCCCTGGCCCTTGCCCGTTGCTCGTGTTTGAGGAGTCGAGGCTGAAGTCGGCTTGGACGAACGGCTCGATCCATCGTGCACCGGGAATGAATGTTCCCTCGCGGAGACGCCCTGAGGAAACGCCGATGTTGTAGCGGGAGAGATAAGTGCCATAGAGGTCCAGCTCTCCCCATGCCCAACGCTCCAGATTGTAGGATGGGGCAAGAGCTTCGATCTCGGCTGCAGCCATGCGACTCAGCGTCGCGTCGCCGCCTTGATCGCGGAGGTCGCGCCAGATTTCAAAGGCTTCAGCGCGGCGTCCCTGCTCTGCCAGCAAGGCGGCCAATAGAAGGCGGGCGCGGGGGTCGGGATTGTCACCTGCCGCCACATCGCGCAGCACCACGATGGCTGCAAGGGTGTCCCCCATTCGTTGCAAAGCGGCGGATTTTTCAATGATCAACTCCGGCGTCACCTCGCCATTCCGCTCCAAGTCATCAATCGCCCGCACTGCTTCCTCGTCGCGTTGGGCCTTGATGAGGTCATATGCCGCCTGTTGGCGATCAAGACGGGCTTGGCGTGCACGGTATTCCGCTTCACGACGGAGTGTTTCAGGCGAGGGAGGCTGGGCCTGAGCGGCCTTTTCGATCGCCTCGGCGCGATCAAGTGCGCGAAGGCTTGATGCCGCCATCGAAGCGATGTCGGCGTTCCAAGATTTTGCCAATTCACTAAAAATCGCGCGGGCTTCGGCATTGCGCCTGTCGAAGACCAGTGCCGTAGCCAGGCGGAATCGAAGCCCCTCGTCGCCGGGGTTTGAGTCCGTGGCCTTCTGAAGGATAGCGGAAGCTTCGGCATGACGCCCTTGATTCGAAAGCGTCGCGGCCTCGGCGACAGGATCGGGGGTCTGCGCCTGCAACAAGGCAGTTGAGGCGAGCAGGGCCAATGAAAAATAAAATGGTTTCATGGAATTCTTAACTTTTTGGAACGGAAAAACGGGTTACGGGATCGATAACTGGAAGAGCGCTGGATCGTGCCGCCTCCAAAGCGGCAAGCATGTCTTGGAATCTCATCCAGGCTGGAACGACGACTACGGCAAGTCCCCCTCGAAAGCTGGATATGTCGCGGATGGATTTCTTGAGTTCCACATTTGCGGAACCATCCATCCCGGCATGGACATTTGCGGGAATAAGCACCCCTCCGCCCTCCAACCGCAGCGGCACCGCGCTGGCAAAAGGAACGGGCGGTTCACTTGGAATCCGCTGCACAAATGCACTTCCGACCTCGATTCCTGCGGAGGCTGACGGAGTATCCTCGGCGCCCTCAATTCGGATGCCCTCTTTGCGAAAAACCTCTGTGCGCTCAGGGCCATTGCCTCCGTGCAAAAAGATACGCCCGCCGTGGGCCTGGGCGTAGCGGAGAGCATCGAGAAATTCTTCGCGAGGTGTGATTTCCACCCCTGGAGGGACCTCCTTCATCTGAGTCGTCACGACAAAGGGCGTTTTCTGATGCTCGAAATAATCCACTGCCCGCCGCAGGGCCGCAGGGTTGCAGGACGGATTGTAATCCTGAATCACAAAAACCATTGCAGGAGGGGCTTCCTGGCTTCCCCCATAAAAGTCGAGAAGGACATCCGAGAACACCATGGAAAGAGGTGGCTCGGACGGCAACGCGCCGAAGCCAAAGCGGTTGCCAAACCGCCAAGCCAGTGGTTGAGCACCCTTTGAGGATGTTCCGGCAAGCGGGCGGGCACCGGCATAGGATTCCCCGTAGAAGGGATCGAGTCTGAGCGTCCACTCCTGACCGCGATACGACACCTTCGTTTTTTCAAGCGGGGCGGAGACCTTGGACGATGCCAACGGCTTTTCCGAGGCAAAGGAGGCCGCTGCTGCGACCGCCATGACAGGCTTTGGCGACCGCTCGAGCATGGCCAGCAAATCCGGCTTCAGCTTCGGAAAGCCGGAAATTCCCGCCAGCACAATGAAGTTGGCTTTTTCCAAATCCGCTGCCGTCACCTTCGTGTCGGTGAGCGTGTCCACATGCGTGTCAAAGTGGGTGAGGCTCATTTGAATCGGAGCGATTTCGTTCACGAGTGAGAATGGCTTCGAGAGCGTGTCGTAGATCAACAGCGTGTTGGATGCCGCATCTGCCTGTGTTCCTGCAAAAACAAGCGCTATCGCGGCCAAAGAGAGAATATTTTTCACAGATCGTCTCCGTTCCCTTGGTTTTTGCGGCGGCGAATCAGTATGCGCTGGATGATGTAAATCCCCGCCATGACGGCGAACGATGCCCCAGCGATCCAGTAGTTCACACTCTGGGTCATGAACCCGGCCTCAGTCTTGTCCATACGCTGGTCCTCGATATCAGCCGCCGTCGTGCCCGAGGCGAAGCCCAGGCGGATGTGATTCGATAGCGAGACTTCCTGCATGAATCGCACATCATAGGTGATAACACGACCGCTGGCGTCGGCCGCTGCCACTGTGCCGCTGAGGCGTTCGGAGACACTGGGGTCTGTGAGAAGATCCAGCGTCGTTTTTCCGCCGTATCCGCTCACTCCACCGATTGTGGCGAAGATTTCCCCCTTCGACCAAGGAGATGGCAGAAGTTGCACAAAACTGAGGGATGAATCGAAGTCCACGACGGGGATGGCCTCGCCCCGCAGCATGATCGAGCTGGCTGGGGATTCAGCGCCTTCGATCGCAAGGTGGAGATTTTTGCCGAAAGCCAGAGGCCACTGGAATGCGGAACCCAAGATCAATCCCGAGCGCCCGTTGAGACGAGCCGGGTCGGGAGGGAGTCCGGGGCCGTAGGTTGCGACCTGAGGCCAGAGCACCGGCATATCGGCAAGCTGGCGACCAAGGTGCATGCCAATGGTTTTAAGGAGTTCGTTGCGCTCTGGGCTGCTCTCAGCCGGGACAAGAATCGCCGCGCGCCTTAAAAACGCATCCCGAAGACAGAGAAGTCCAAGACGGCTGAGATCATTGATCGAGACTGGAGCGGCATGAAAATCCACCGTCGAATTCCCACCCAAGTCCAGCCAGGCACGCTCGTCATTGCGATGGGCGCAATCGACAGTCCCGATATCAAGATAGCTCGATACGGAGAGCTTCGAGGGATCGCGGCCCGTGATACCGGCAGGAATGAGAAGACGCTGGCGGGTGCCTACGGCATTTTGCGGAGTGAGAGCGATGCTGCCGACTACGACATCATTCAAACGCACCTCCAGTGCCGAAGTTTTTTCAAGCGCGCCGCAGTGGGCGAGGTCGATTTCCATATAGCCACCAGGAGTCGTCTGATAGCCCGGAGGAAAATTAATGTCCCTCGAGGTTTGATTGCGAAAAAGTCCACGCAAGGTCACAGCGCCGTCGCGCAGGGTATCGAAAGCCACTGGGCCGGCGGGAGGCTGCGCCAACTTCTCCGTGATGGGTGAAATGGCAGGTGCCGCATTGATGACCCAAGGATTTGCCGGCACATTGCGGAGAGCGATCTCGCTGCCGAGGGTCTGTGCGGCTTTTTCGAGACCATCGGAATCCGCTCCGCTGACAATAATCCAACGCCGCTGTGCGTCTGACGGACCTGTGATGATCTCCGCCAGCAGGCCTTCGCCCTCGCCAAGTGATGTGATGGCTTTTTGAATTTCCGGTGGAAGTGGAGTCTTTGAGAGGTTGGAGCGAAGCGCGATCAAGAGACCGCTTCTGGCGATTGACTCGGCTGGGAAGGAATCGACATCCTTTACCTGAACGGCATTCGGCTCGGTGTAGATTGTCTGACCCATTCGAGCCGACGCAATCAGCAGGGAACGGAGTTCCGCCTCACCAGCATCGGACGGCACGAGCATCGAGACAACGGGCTCGGGACGGTCCTTGGATGCCTTGCGGCGGAACTCCGCAAGATTCATCAGAGCGGGTTCGACGAGGGATTCCGGAAATCGCTGCAACTCGGGAAAGAGGGGCGCGACAGCGCAAGCCACTCGCACGCCGCTGCCCGTGCCCAGTTCAACCCATGACGCAGGGTTGTCCACATCCCGGCAGGGAGAGAAAGTTGTCTGCAGGAGGCAACTCACGATCACGCGATTCCAGCCTGGTTGCAGCATATCCGGGGCGAGCGGAACCGAAATTTTGCCGCGATCTTGGGCATCAGGAGTGTCTTTTTTGGTCCCGAGGCGGACGCTTGTGACCTCACGGTCGTTCAACTGAACACTCATGGTCGAGACATCCGGCAACAAAAGCGGCGAGGCATGCCAGACCAGCATGAGTTCACTGCCCGGCTCCAAGTTGACATGCTCGGGAAGCTTGAAGGCGTATTCTTTTTTGGAGAGCACCCCCTCGAGGCGGCTCTGAGTTCCTGAGAAAAGAGGAACTTCAAAGGACTTGGTTGCGGGAGTTTTTTCGCCTGAAGCAGCCTGAAGGGCGGATAATCCGAGTCCTGCGGCAAGGAGCGCGGGCAGGATTGCTGAGTGGAATGACTTTTTGGAAAGGTTCGAAGTTTTCACGACGCGCACCTTAAAAGCCGCCCCTGTCCTGCGGTATGGGGAGTAACCCCTACGATGCAGAACCCATCTGCCTCACCACGCAATATACGCATTGCGCGAAGCGGCTGATTTCGTTGTAATGCGTCTACAAGGCTTCCAAGTCCGATGTCTCAAAAGAACCAAAAAGAAACTCCATCCCTTGAATCCGCAATGCAGCGGATCTCCGAAATCGTCAGTGCGATGGAGGATGGCAACCTGCCGCTTGAAAAACTCATCGATTCCTACGAGGAGGGCATCAACCTTGTGAAAGACTGTCAGGAAAAGCTGGATGCCGCAGAGAAGAGAATTCAAGTCATCACACGCAACGCCCGAGGAGGTGTCGCGCTGAGTGAGTTTGAGACAGTAGAAAACTGAGGCATGGCAGATCAAATTCCCGGCCCGTTGCTGGCAAAAATTCATTCGCCACAAGATGTGCAAGCGCTCGCAGCGGAGGATTTGCCGCGCCTTGCACAGGATATCCGCGACGAGCTGATTAGCGTGCTATCGAAGACAGGCGGCCATTTAGGGCCCAACCTCGGTGTGGTCGAACTCACGATTGCCCTGCACCGGGTTTTCAATACGCCCAAGGACAAGTTCGTTTTCGATGTCAGCCACCAAGGTTATGTCCACAAGCTTCTGACCGGACGACTCGACCGCTTTCCGACGATCCGTCAATACGAGGGGCTCAACGGCTTTCTTCTTCGTAGCGAGAGCGAGCACGACTGCTACGGTGCGGGACATGCCGGAACGGCCCTCTCAGCCGCACTGGGAATGGCTGCCGCTCGCGATCAGATAGGCTCCGACGAGCATGTCGTCTGCGTTGCAGGCGATGCCGCTTTCACCTGCGGCGTCAGTTTTGAAGCCCTGAACAATGTCGCGGCGACCACCAAGCGGCTCATCATTGTTCTCAATGACAACGAGTGGTCGATTGCCAAAAATGTGGGCGCCGTGGCGGATTACCTGAACCGCCTCGTCACCAACCCGGCGTATGCGAACCTCCATGAAAACGCGGCGCGCTTCGTGGAGTGGATCGGTGGAAAAACCGCACGCAAACTCGTTCACAAGGCGGAGGCCGGACTGAAGAGCCTCATCGCTCCGAGCGTCATTTTTGATGATCTTGGCATCCGCTACTACGGCCCGATCGATGGCCATGACATCCCGCTCCTCACACAGACTTTCGAGTTTTTAAAAACCCAAAACGAGCCGGTCATTCTGCATATCCTTACTCAGAAAGGGAAAGGCTACGCGCCCGCGTTGGAGAGGCCCGACAAGTTTCACGGGCTTGGGAAATTCCACCTCGATACGGGTGAGACCATCGCCTCCCCTACCCCGACCTACTCGGAACTTCTTGGCACGAAGCTCGCGGATTTCGCCGACGACAATAACAAGATTGTCGCCATCACCGCTGCCATGCCGACGGGCACGGGCTTGATCAACTTTGCCAAGCGCCACCCCGCACGCTGCCACGATGTCGGCATCGCCGAGGAGCATGCCGCCCTCTTCGCCTGCGGTATGGCCACACGCGGCTTGAAGCCCTTTCTTGCGATTTACAGCACCTTCATGCAGCGCGCGTATGACATGATCATTCACGACATCGCCCTGCAAAACCTGAATGTCGCGCTCTGCATGGACCGCGCAGGGCTTTCGGGAGATGACGGCCCTACTCATCACGGACTATTCGACATCGCCTACCTGCGCCCAGTCCCAGGAATCATTCACATGCAGCCCAAGGACGAGGCGGAATTCGCCGACATGCTTTGGACAATGGTGCACCACGACGGTCCATGCGCCATCCGCTACCCGCGCGGCATAGGAACAGGCGCCGTTCCCGCTAAAAAGCCCAAGCTCCTTGAGATCGGAAAATCCGAAGTCATTCGACACGGAACCAAGGCTGCAATCTTCGCCCTCGGCAACATGTGCGAACTCGCCATCCCCGCCGCTGAGGAACTTGAAAAACTCGGCGTTTCCACAGCAGTCATCAATGCCCGTTGGATCAAGCCACTCGACACCGCGACCCTCGAATTTTTCGCCGGCGGCTGCGATGTAATCTGCACCATGGAAGACCATGTCCTCACCAACGGCTTCGGCACCTCTGTGATCGAACACCTCGCCGACCGACACATCACGACACCCGTCGTCCGTATCGGCTGGCCAGACCAGTTCATCGAGCATGGCACTGTGCCAATCCTGCGAGCCAAGCACGGATTAACGATTGAGGCGACCGTTCAAAAAATCCTCGCCGCTCTGGAAGCCCTACCAGCCGCGCCTACAAAGGCCACCACGGCTGCTTAGACGACTCCTCCCATGCTCCGTAGATTAAGAGGCAAACTCAGTCGATAAAACTGCAGACATACTCGCAGATGCCATCTGGCACCGAGATGTCGAAGCCCGACTTGGCTGGCACATCGAAGAACTCCCCGCCTGTGTAGGTCGTGCGCGCCTCGGAGCCGTCGATTTTGACCTCGCAGTTGCCCGAGACGATCTCCATGCGCTCTGCTTTGTCTGTGCCGAAGTGGTAAGTGCCGGGGTAAATCAGACCGAGCGTTTTCTTGCTGGCATCCGCAAAGACAATGCTGTGACTGACGACTTTTCCGTCGAAATAGATATTGGCCTTGGTGATGGCAGTGACATTTGAAAATTCAGATGGGATCGCGGACATAAGGGATCAAGGTTGATGGCTCTCGGGACTTCGCTCAAGACTTCGTTCTGGATCAGACGAAGGATTTTTGGCGACTCCACTCCTTCGTGAGAAATCTATTCGTTGATGTCCTGCGTCACGCCTTCGCGGCCACGCAGGCGCATGAGGATCGGGAGGCCGGGGTATTCCCACTCGTCTCGGATACGGGCGCAGAGGTAGTTTTGATAACTTTCCGGCAGGAGCCTCGGGTCGTTGACGAAGAGAACGAAAAGTGGTGGGGCGATTTGCGAGTTCGAGCTCTCCTTCGCTTGGGCTGCGTAGAGCAGTTTGAAGCGGCGGGATCCACGCGAAGGCGGGGCCTGGCGTTCCATGGCCGCCCGCAGGACGCGATTGAGTTCACCTGTTCCTGCGCGGCGCGTGGCGTGCTGGCGCACCTTTTCAACCATCGTGAAGAGGCGTCGAATATTTTCCCCGGTGAGTGCTGAGAGGATCACGACAGGAGCATAATCGAGGAAGAACAATTCGGATGTTGCTCGCTCCACATGCTCACGCAGCAAGTCCGGATCGTTGTTCGTCTGTTTCTCGATCAGGTCCCACTTGTTCAGAACGATGATGGCTGGTTTTTTGGCCTTCTGGATCAGCCCGGCGATTTTTTTATCCTGCGTGGTGACTCCGCTTGTGGCGTCGATGACGAGGATGTTGACATCCACCCGACGGATGGTTTTTTCGGAGCGCATCACGCTGAAGACCTCCACCGAGCTGTTGTGTCTGGAACGATGCCGTATGCCGGCCGTATCACAGAGGATGTATCGCTGCCCCTCATACTCGGCTTCGACATCGATTGTGTCGCGCGTGGTGCCGGCGATGTCGCTCACCGTCGTGCGGTTGTCGTTCAGGATTTGATTCACCAACGAGGACTTCCCGACATTCGGACGACCGATCAGCGCCAGCTTGAGCGGCGGCAGTTCATGTGCTTCCAACTCGGGCTCCGGTTCGGGCAGGAGCGACTCGATCACATCGACCAACTCACCGATGCCCCGCCCGTGGGCGGCACTCACCGTGACGAGATTTTTAAATCCCAGACGCGAAAACTCAAAGGAGCGCGACTCGTGACCCTCGGTATCCACTTTGTTCACCACCAAAACAACCTGCCTTGCCACGGTGCGAATCATTGAGGAGAGCTCGCCGTCCAGAGGCGTGACGCCATCGATCGAGTCCGTCACAAAGAGAATCACATCCGCGCTCCCCATGGCGATGAAGGCCCCCTCGCGTGTGCTTTCTGCGAAGTCGGGGTCGGGTTCAGAGCCGATGCCACCGGTGTCCGTGATCTCGAACGGCGCTTGGCCGAGCGTGCAGATCGAGCCGATGCGATCGCGTGTCACGCCGGGCTGGTCATGGACAATGGAAATTTGGCGTCCCGCAAGACGGTTGAAGAGGGCCGATTTTCCGACGTTCGGACGGCCTATGATGGCGACGTTTCGCATTTATTAGGAATGTGGTTTGGCGTGGTGGTGCGCTTGAGAGCTACCTTGGATCAAATAATCCACCCCGCTGATGAAGGTGAGAATACCAGCCAAATACACAGAAGCCAGATAATGCGGCAACTGAAGCATCATCCAAGCGATCGCGACCATTTGCGCGGCCGTGGCGGCTTTCCCCGTCCAACTCGGTTTCACATCAAGCCCCCCATTTAAGAAATAAAGAACACCGCAACCGGCCAGGATCACCACATCCCTCGCGATGACCAGCACAGGAAACCAAAGAGGGAAGGCCTGATTCCAGTTGCTGAAACTCAGCGTAACAATGGCTGTGAGCAAAAGCCCCTTGTCTGCGATGGGATCCAGCACCGACCCGAGGCGACTGCGTTGATTCCAGTGCCGGGCGATATAGCCATCCAACCCATCCGTTGCTGCCGCCAATATGAAAACAAGAATCGCGGCAACACGCTGCCACTCGAGAGGCGCACCTGCATCCAGACTCTGCCCATAGGAAATACTCAAAAAGACAAACACCGGAATCAGAAGAATCCGCGCAATGGTGAGTTGGTTTGCCACTGTCATGGCTCAAGCTACCGCGCTTTTATCGGTTTTCCATACCGAACACTAAAGCACTCTGCCACGGTCAACCGCCTTTCAAATCGGAGCGGTCTATTGCTAGTCGGGGCAATACCGGGATGGCAGAGGCGAGGATCAAGGTGCTGCAGCAGGTGCAGAGTCCGGCGGGGACATTCATGTCTTTTGCCAGCAACTGCGGGACTGGTCGGCAAAAAACCTGCCCCGGAATATGGTAGTCTGCGACCCCGCCGGACTGCCGCGCTGCTCGTAAAGGAAGACCAAGAGAATTACTTGATTTTAAGGGAGGATCCGCCGGAATACGGCCGAAAGAAGGACTGACGCAGCATGAATTTGCAGCTCATGGATTTTGAGGCGAATTTCCGAAACTCGCAAAATCCGTTTTGTTAACACCCACGCCCGCCAGACAGTCCAGCCCGGCATCAGCAAGCTAATGCGAGTCAGCCGAAAACCACTAAATCCTATGCCCGCAGGCCGCACCACCCTCCGCAACTCGCAATTCGTTCCCATTGCCTTTGTGTCGGTGCGGTTGCCAAGGCATTAAGAAAAATTCTACCTCCGTCAGCGGAGCATTTATTTCCTAACGAAGGGGCCGCGCTCATAGCTGCTCGCTTATGACGCTTTTTTAAGACATGTGGATTTTGAGCTGCTCCAGGAGTTGTTTGGCCTTGGGGCGGGTGTCCAGGAGGCGTTCGTGCCAGGCGATGCCGATTTCGCGGCGGTATTTGGAGAGCCAGGGGAGTTCGATGCGGGTGGCGCAGTCCTTTAGGGCGATTTCGGCTACTACGGGGAGGATGGCGGCGGCGACTCCCGAGCGGACGAGTTGTGCGGCTTGGGTGAAGTTGGTGCAGAGGTGCGTGGGGGTGAGGATTTTCTTTTTCTGGGCGGCGGCCTGCCCGAGTTCTTTGAGAAACTCGACGCCTTCGGTGACGGCGAGCTTGGCTGTTTGCGGTCGCTTTTTTGCCCACTCAGCGGGCTCGTAGAGGGCGTAGCCGATCTTGCCCAGCGGCGTGTATTTGAGCGGTTCGACCACGGCAGACTTGCGGACAAAGCCGAAGTCGAAGCGGTGATCCAGCAGCCCGTTCACGATATCCCTCGACCGCGTGTCGTAGAGGCTGAGATGCAGGCAGGGCACCGCCGCTTCGATTTTTGGCAGGGCCGGAATGAGCATCCACTCCAGCACGCTGTTTCCTGCGGCGAAGCGGTATTCCAGCGCTTCGTTGGCGCAGCTCAGCTTGAAATCCTCCAGACTCTGCAGCTGGAAGCGGATTTGCCGCGCCAGCTCGAGACCGGCGGGAGTGACCTCCAGCCCCTTGCCTTTTCTGCGCGTGAGTTCCGCGCCGAAGAATTCCTCCAGCTCGCGGATCTGGCGGCTCATGAGGCTCTGCCGCGCCGGGTCGCCATCTGCCGCACGCGTTATGCTGCCCGCCTCGGCGATGTCGGCGAAGTTTTTCAGGCGCTCGAAGGAGAGGCCGCGCCGGGAGAGTAATTTTTCAAACATAACCTTTCGGTCATATTACCTGCGCGATCTCCCATTTTTTAAAAGAACAAAAAAATCCATCACTGCGCTCGTGAATAAAAAAACCACACCAGCGTCGGCCTCCGACAAGTCCCAAGCCTCCGTTAAAAAGAATCCCAAACTCGAGGAGGGTTACCGCGTGTATCTGAACAAACACCCGCACCTTCCCGACCAATCCGGTCGCGCCCTCTTCTTCGAGTCGCACAGCTACCATGCCGCCGTGTATTTCTCCCAGCAGCTCGTGCGCAACAGCGTCGAGTGGCTCGTCGAGAATTTCCATCTCCACGAGACCTACGCGGGCGATGCCGTGCAGCGGTTCCGGAAATTCGTCGAGAATTTCTGGATCGAGCCCATCGGCGCAGCCCCCGAGCCTGCCATGCCCTTTTGCGCCCGCAGACATGCCGGGAAGCTCCTTCAGCCGCATCCGCATATCCTTGCCAAGGTTTCACCACTCATTTTCGGGGATGAGATAAAAAACTGAGTCCTTCCGCCTTGGATAAATCCGCGCAAGCTGGCACTCTCCGCAGCCATATGCTCACTGGCGATATACGCAGCAAAGTCGATGCCCTCTGGAATGCCTTCGCCACTGGAGGCATCGCGAATCCCATCGAAGTCATTGAGCAGGTCACCTACCTGCTTTTCCTCAAGCGGCTCGATGACTTGGAGACGCTGGAGGAGAGCAAATCCGCCCGCCTCAAGCAGCCGATGGCCCGCCGGATTTTCCCCGAGGGCGCCGATGCACGCGGCCGTGCTTACGAGGACATGCGCTGGTCCCGCTTCAAGCACTTCGCACCTGCTGAGATGTTCACCGTTGTGAGCGAGCATGTTTTTCCCTTCCTCCGCTCCATAGGCGGCGATGGCTCCACTTACGCGCACCACATGAAGGACGCCCGCTTCACCATCCCCACGCCCGCCCTGTTGGCCAAGGTGGTGGACATGATCGAGCAAGTGCCCATGGAGGACCGCGACACGAAGGGCGACCTCTACGAATACATGCTCGGCAAGATCGCCAGCGCCGGGCGGAACGGCCAATTCCGCACCCCGCGCCACATCATCCAGCTCATGGTGGAAATCCTCCAGCCCACGCCCTGGGATGTCATGTGTGATCTTGCCAGCGGCACTTGTGGGTTCCCCGTTGCCGTGAGCGAGTATCTGCGCATTCACCATCCCGAGATCTTCCGCGACGATGCGATGCGCAACCATTTTCACAACAATCTCTTCAACGCCTTCGATTTCGACAACACCATGCTCCGCATCGGCAGCATGAACATGCTTTTGCACGGCGTCGAAAATCCCAACATTCGCTACCGCGACTCCCTCGCGCAGGAACACGCCGACGAGGTGGAAAAATACTCCCTCATCCTCGCGAACTCCCCCTTCGCCGGATCGCTCGATTACGAGAACTGCTCGAAGGACCTCCTCCAGATCGTGAAGACCAAGAAGACCGAGCTTCTCTTTCTCGCCCTCTTCATCCGCACGCTTAAGCCAGGCGGTCGCGCCGCCATCATCGTGCCCGACGGCGTGCTCTTCGGCTCGTCAAATGCCCACAAGACCCTCCGCCAGATGCTCGTCGAGGAGCAGAAACTCGATGCCGTGATCTCCCTGCCCGGCGGCGTCTTCAAGCCCTACGCCGGCGTCTCCACCGCCATCCTCGTCTTCACAAAAACCAACTCCGGCGGCACCGACCATGTCCTCTTCTACGATCTCGAAGCCGATGGCTGGAGCCTCGACGACAAACGCACCCCGCTCCTGCCCGACGAAAAACTCGGCCCCGTTCCCGCCACCGCGCTCGACGCTGGGGAACACGCGAAAAACAACCTGCCCGAGGTTTTGGAGAAATGGCGAAAGTGGAATGGCGAAAATCGAAAGGATGTGTCCGCATTCGCCGACCGCACCGCCCAATGCTTCAGCGTGCCGAAGGCCGACATTGCCGCGCAGGGCTACGACCTCTCGCTGAACCGCTACAAGGAAGTCGTGCATGAAGAAATCGCCCACCGCCCGCCGGGGGAGATTTTGGAAAGCCTGCGCGAACTGGAATCCGAAATCCAAACTGGCATGAAGGAATTGCAGGCCATGATCTCATGAAAAAGAAGCCCGCCAAAACCTCTCTGGCAAAAAAAGCCAAGCCTGCGCCCTCGCCGGAACAAGTTGCCGACGCGCTTTTCGCTCGGGTTGCGACGATTCTTGAGGAGGCCCGCGCCAGTACGGTCCGCGCGGTCAACAGCCGCATGGTCCTCGCCCATTGGCTCATCGGCCGCGAGATCGTTCAGGAATTGCAGGAAGGGGAGAAGCGGGCGGCTTATGGGAATTCCGTTATTGATCAACTCGCCGCGAAACTTTGCGACCGCTTCGGAACTGGCTATTCATCGACCAACCTCAAGGCCTTCCGCTTCTTTTTTGTGATTTACGCAGACAGGGAGCCTTCAATTCGGCACACGCTGTGTGCCGAATCTTCTGGGAAAGGCGATCTGCCGCAAAATGCTGCCGCACAAAAACGAATTCGGCACTCATTGAGTGCCGAATTGGAAACCTCCTTCGAGAAAAGCCACGCAACGCGTAACCAATTCCCATCGACAGCTCCAATTCAGCACACAGCGTGTGCTGAATTCGCCCCGCCTTTCCACCCCAGCCTTTCTTGGACCCACTACCGCACCATCATGCGTGTGGAGAAGCCCGAAGCCCGCGAATTTTACGAGCAGGAAGCCGTGGCCTCCGGTTGGAATGTTCGCGAACTCGAGCGCCAGATTCACAGCCTCTACTACGAGCGCCTCCTCGCCAGCCGCGACAAGAAAGGCATGCTCCGCGAGCAGCGCAAAGCTATCCCCTACGATCCCGCCAGCATTCTCAAATCCTCAGCCGTCCTGGAATTCCTCGGTCTCCCCGACAGCCCCCGCCTCCACGAATCCGATCTCGAGCAGGCCATCATGGACAACCTCCAGACCTTCCTTCTCGAAATGGGACGCGGCTTCTCCTTCGTAGCCCGGCAAAAGCGCGTCGTCTTCGAGGATGACGAATTCTATGTGGACCTCGTCTTCTACAACTACCTCCTGAAATGCTTCGTCCTCATTGATCTGAAAATCGGCAAGCTCACCCACCAGGACATCGGCCAGATGGACGGCTATGTCCGACTCTACGAAGACCTTTTCAAAGTCGAAGGCGACAACCCCACCATCGGCCTCGTTCTCTGCTCCGAGAAAAATCAAACCATCGCCCGCTACTCCGTCCTCAAGGAAAGTCGGCAACTCTTCGCCAAAAAATACCGACTGCAACTGCCCTCCGAGGACGAGCTGGCGGCAGAGTTGAAGCGCGAGATTCTGGCGATTCGGGAAAAAGGGGGCATCGAGTGAGTAGGTGGAATGAGATTGCGCTTGGGGAAGTCGCTGAGATTAATCCGCCAATTCCTCGTGCGGCAGTCGATGATCCCGGCATGGAAGTCTCGTTTGTCGGAATGTCCGGGGTGAGCGAGGTCACAGCGTCCGTTCTAGAGCATGATGTGAGAACGGTGGCGGAATGCCGCAAGGGTTATACGGCTTTTCAACGCGGCGATGTTCTGGTGGCGAAGATCACCCCTTGCTTCGAAAACGGGAAAATCGTGATGGCCGATATTCCACACGCGTTCGGATTCGGTTCGACTGAGTTTCATGTCATTCGTCCAAGGCCAGATAAACTCGATCCCAGATTCCTTCTTCACTTTCTGCGAGTGCCATTTTTCCGAATTCAAGGTGAACGGAGAATGACCGGCAGCGCAGGTCAACGCCGCGTGCCTGCAAATTTCCTTTCCACTTTCGACATCCCACTTCCCCCTTTGCTGCTGCAGCGGCGGATTGCGGAGGTTTTGGACAAGGCGGAGGCGTTGCGGGCCAAGCGCCGCGCCGCCCTCGCCCAACTCGACTCCCTCACAAAATCCCTCTTCCTCGATCTTTTTGGCGATCCGGCAACCAACCCAAAGGGTTGGCCAACGAAGCCACTTGGAGAGATCGGCAAAGTCATCACCGGAAATACACCACCGCGATCAAACCCTAACTATTACGGCAAGCACATCGAGTGGATTAAATCAGACAATATTAACACCCCGCATTACTACTTGACCAAAGCCACCGAAGGATTATCCGAATCCGGAAAGTCCATAGCGCGGACTGTCCCCGCTGGTTCGATTTTGATAACCTGCATCGCCGGAAGTCCTGAGTGTATCGGCAACGCCTCGATGACAGATCGCGAAGTTGCATTCAACCAACAGATCAATGCGTTTATCCCGGACAAAGAAGACGCCCACTTCATCTATGCACAGATGATTGTTGGAAAACGGCTAATTCAAGAAGCATCAACTGCAGGAATGAAGGGGATGGTAAGCAAGGGACGCTTTGAGCAAATCTTATTTCCCCTTCCCCCCATCTCCCTCCAGCGCGAATTCGCCCGCCGCGTGGCCGCCGTGGAAAAGCTGAAAACCGCCCAGCGCGCCGCGTTGACAGAGTTGGACGCGCTCTTTGCGAGCCTGCAGCACCGAGCCTTTCGCGGGGAACTTTGAGACATGAGCGCGCGAGTTTCCACCTCCGAAAAGATTCGCCAGATCGTTCAGGATATCGATTTGCGCGGCAATGCGCCGCTCACGCGATTGACGGTGTTAAAAAAGTGGTTGGAGGCCCCGAATCGGCTGCCTGCCCTGGGGCTGTGGGTTGCGAGCCAAGCGGCCACTGACAATGCCGGCAAGGAACCTGAAGAGGCGGCGTTGATCGAGAAGGCGCGAGTTTTTTTACAAGGGCTGAACGAAGCAGGGAATCGGGATCGCCGCTTGAGCCGGCGATCCATCGAGGCGCTTCAAAAGGAGGCGGCTCAATACAAGAGGGAGTTTCGCGGCCAGCAATGGGGGCCCGTGCGCGTGGTGAACTCCTGGCCCTTGTATCTCATCGAGGAGGGCCTGGCACTGGTCCTCGAAGGCCATCCGCATCCCTCAAATGGTTACAAGCTCGCCTCCGACTGGGCGCAGAACTACGACAGCCGCTACGGCAACGGATTCAACGGCCCCAGCAGTGCAAGGTTGCTGGCCTTGGCGGGGTGGATGGAGGAAAATGAAAAGTAGGATGAGGAAAATCGAAAGGTTGATGCTCCAAGAGGTGGCTTTCCTTCGCCCATTCGCCATCTCATTTTTCACTTTTACTTCGCAAACTATCCTTTGCATATCCTCAATAAAATGGTTTCTTTAGAAAATATAATTTCTATTTTAGGAGATGCCGAGGCGTTGGAGAAATTCGGAATTCGGCTGAAGGCGCTGCGGTTGCGGCGGAATTTGTCGCAGGAGTATGTGGCCGGAGTCGTGGGGGTGTCCGTGCCCACCTACCGGAAGATCGAGCAGGGCGACGGGACGGTGGAGTTTCGCCATGTGGCGCGGGCGCTGGGGGCGCTGGGTCTGGCCGAGGCGCTGGGGGATGTAATTCCTGCCACCGAGCCGGAATTGCGCTTAAAAGACCTGCTCCGCCCGGAGCGCAAAAACGCTTCGAAACCGAGGAGGAAGGGCTGAATGGGAAAGCGGCTCCACTTGAAATCATGTTATAAAAACGCGCCCATTTTTATAACGTGGTGCTTTCCCGTCCGCATGCTAAAAGACCTTGATTAACTCAGAAAAATGTGCACATATTTCCGAGATAATGGCTAGACCTGTTCACCAATCCAGCACGCCCTCGCGCATCGCACGCCGCATCCGGCGGGCTCGCAACGATGCGGTTTTCACCACGGGCGATTTTTTGGATTTGGACTCGCGCTCGGCGGTGGACGCCGCCCTTTCCTGGCTCACCCGCAAAGGAGAGATTCGCCGTCTCGCGCGCGGTATGTATTTTCGACCGCGCATGAATCCCTGGCTGGGAGAAGTCGCTCCATCCAAGGAGGCCGTGGTGACCGCGCTCGCCCGTCGCGACCACATGCGTGTGCGCAAGATCGACGCCAGCGCCGCCAATCTGCTTGGCCTGAGCGAGCAGGTGCCTGCGCAGGTGGATTACCTCACGGACGGGCGCAGTCGCACGGTGAAAGCCGGTCCACATATCATCAAATTCCGCCATGTGGCACCGCGCACCATCGTGCCAGAAAATACCACCGTGGGTATGGTTATTGCGGGACTCCGAAATCTTGGCAAAAGCAAAATCACGCCGGAGCACCTGCGCCGACTACAAGCAACGATCCCAGCGAAAGAACGCCGCCACCTGCTGGATGATCTCACATTGGCACCGAGTTGGATGCACCCGCATTTGCAGGCCCTAGCTGGGGAGGAATCGCCGTGAACCGCTTTGCAACCATACCTGAACGAGATCGGACGGACTTTTTCATCCGCTACGAAGAGCGCACCCGCGTGGATCCTGCGATCACCGAAAAGGATTTCTGGGTGTGCTGGCTCTTGGGCCTGATTTTTGGCACGCCGGAACTCGGCGGCAGTGCCGTCTTCAAGGGCGGCACTTCGCTCTCGAAGGTATTTGGGGTGATTAATCGGTTTTCGGAGGATGTGGATCTCGGCCTCAGTCCGGAATCGCTCGGCCACCCGGAAAGCGAAATCGACGAGGCGCCAACCAAGACCGCCCGTGCGAAGCGCGCCGCGACACTCCTCGCCGCCTGCGCCCACAAAGTGGAAACGGAGTTTCTGCCTCTATTGGAAAAACTCATCTCCGGGCAACTCGGCGAGAAAACCGGAGGACGCCCTTGGCTGCGCTATGAACTCGAGGAGGCGTCGCATTCGCCGGTGATCCATTTCGATTACCCAACTACGCTCCCGAATCCGCTTCCCTACATTCGATCCGCCGTGAAGATCGAATTCGGCTCGCTCACCGACCAGCGCCCTACGGGCTCGCACCGGATCGTTCCGCTGGTGGCGGAGTTGGCTCCGGAAGCGTTCGTAGACTTTCAGGCGGAGGTTGTGGCGTTGGAAGTCGAGCGGACATTCTGGGAGAAGGCGACAATCCTCCACGCGGAATTCCACCGCCCTACAGACAAGGCCCAGCCACCACGCTACGCACGGCACTTCTCGGACTTCGTCGCGCTCTGGCGGCATCCATCGGGACGGACTGCGGCGGAGCGACTGGATTTGCTGGAGCGCGTGCGTTTGCACAAGAGTCGCTATTTTGCCTCAAGCTGGGCCCACTACGAATCGGCGGTTCCGGGAACACTGCGATTGCACCCGCCAGAATTTCGCATGGCGGAGCTTCGTCGCGATTACCTCGCGATGCGCCCGATGTTCCTCGCCGAGCCGCTCTCCTTTGATGAGATGATGTCCGTGCTGGCTGGTGCCGAGGAGGCATTAAACCGATGACGAGCAACTTCCATTTCCTCGCCGCCGAATGGCCCGAAGTGCTGGAACCCGCCGCCAAAGCGGAGTCGCTGGCCTACTCCGATCCAAGAGCGGCGTGTTTCTATGCCCGACGGGCTCTGGAGATGGCGATGGCGTGGCTCTACAAACACGATGCCGCCCTGCGCTTGCCGTATCAGGACAGCCTGAATGCGCTCCTGCACGAGCCGACCTTCCGGAACACGGCCGGAGAGGAGATTTTTTCGAAGGCAAAAATCATCAAGGATCTCGGCAATCACGCGGTGCACAGCAAGCGAGACATCTTCGAGCAGGATTCCTACATCGCGGTGCGGGAGTTTTTTCACATCGCCTACTGGGTGGCGCATACCTACGGGCGCGGAGAGAAGCCGTCGCCGGGCGTCAACTTCGATGCTGCGCGGATTCCGAAAGTGTCGGCATTGCCGAAGCAAACGCTCGAGGAACTCCAGCGCATCGCGGCCGAGAATCGGGAAAAGGATGAGAAGCTCACTTTCCTCCTGGCGGACAACAAATCGCTCTCCGAGGAACTTCAGATTTTGCGGGCCGCTGTCGCCGAGGCAAAACGGCGGAATGCCGCCGAGCCGGATACCCACGACTACACGGAGGAGGAAACGCGGCTAAAACAGATCGATTGGGCGTTGGAGCGGGCGGGTTGGAATCTCACCCAGAAGCGCGACCGGGAATTCCCCGTCACAGGCATGCTGACGGAATCGGACCAAGGATTTGTGGACTATGTGCTGTGGGGCGACAACGGGCTACCCTTGGCCATTATCGAAGCGAAGCGCTCCCGTCGCGATGCCCGCGTGGGTCAGCAGCAAGCCAAGCTGTATGCAGATGCGCTGGAAAAGCAGTTCGGCCAGCGGCCAGTCATCTTCTACTCGAACGGCAAGGTCCATTGGCTGTGGGATGACACGAACTGCCCGCCACGGCGGGTGCAGGGCTTTTACAAGAAGAACGAACTGGAGCTGATGATCCAGCGCCGCAAAACGCGCAAGCCCATGGCGGGCGAAAAAATCAATGAAGACATCGTGGATCGGCCTTACCAACACCGGGCGATCCGGCGCGTCGGCGAGGCCTTTGAGAAAGACCTCGACCGCAGGGCCCTGCTGGTGATGGCCACGGGCTCGGGAAAAACGCGCACCGTGGTGGCGCTCTGCGACCTGCTCATTCGCTGCAACTGGGTGAAGACAGTGCTCTTCCTCGCCGACCGCAAGGAACTGGTCAAACAAGGCGCAGATGACTTCAAAGAACACCTGCCCGACTCCCCTCCCGTGAATCTCCGCGAGGACAAGACCACGGATAGCCGCATCTATGTTTCCACCTACGCCACCATGATGGGCCTGATCGACAAGCTCGAGGGGGACCAGAGCCGCTTCGGCGTGGGGCATTTCGACCTGATCGTGATCGATGAGGCGCACCGCTCGGTCTTCCAGAAATACCGTGCCATTTTTGATTACTTCGACTCGTTCCTCGTGGGCCTCACCGCCACGCCCAAGGATGAGGTGGATCGCAACACCTACGGCCTCTTCAATCTCGAAAACGGTGTGCCCACCGATGCCTACACACTCGAAGACGCCGTGAAGGAGGATTATCTGGTGCCGCCGAGGGCGGTCTCTGTGCCACTGAAATACCAACATGAAGGCCTGAGCCGAGGCACCCTCAGCGAAGAGGAGCGCGAGGAGTGGGATGCGCTGGAATGGAACGACGAAGGCACCGTGCCGGAAATCGTGGAGTCGCAGGCGGTGAACAAGTGGTTCTTCAACAAGGATACGGTGGATAAAATGCTCGAGCACCTCATGAGCAAGGGGCAGAAGGTCGCGGGTGGCGACCGGTTGGGCAAAACGATCATCTTCGCCAAGAATCAAAGCCACGCCCAATTCATCGCCGAGCGTTTCGATGCGAACTATCCGCACTACAAGGCCAAATTCGCCAAAGTCATCACCTGCCAGGTGGAGAAGGCGGATAAATTGATCGAGGCCTTCAAAGTCAAGGACTCCGAGCCCCACATCGCGATCTCGGTGGATATGCTCGATACCGGCATCGATGTGCCGGAGGCGGTGAATCTCGTTTTCTTCAAGATGGTGCGCTCGAAGGCGAAATTCTGGCAAATGGTCGGGCGTGGCACGCGCCCTTGCACACACCTCTTCGGCCCCGACAAGCACAAGAAGTTCTTCTACATCTTCGACTACTGCCAGAACCTAGAATTCTTCAGCGAGAATCCCGAGACGACGGATGGCTCGGCGGGCGAACCGCTCGGCAAACGAATCTTCAAAACGCGCTTGGGGTTGATCCAGGCGCTCGATGAGAAACTCGACAAAACACTCCGCGAGGGCCCCTGCCCTGAAGCCGAACTCCGGGCCGACCTCTCCACGCTTTTGCGAACCGAGGTAGCGTCGATGAATTTCGAGAACTTCATCGTTCGCCCGAGGCTCCACCTCGTCGAAAAATATCAAGACCCTAAGGCGTGGGAGAAATTGACGATCAATGAATATGTGGAGTTGAGCCGCGAGGTCTCCGGGCTCCCCACGCGCCTCGAACCCGAGAAGGAAGAGGCCAAGCGTTTCGATTTGCTGCTCCTGACCCTGCAACTCGGCCTGCTAACAAACGCAAAGTATTTCGACCGCCTTGCCAAGCGCCTGCAGTCCATCGCCGCCATCCTCGAGGAAAACAATGTGCCGACCTACCGGCAACACATGCCGCTCATCCAAGCCCTGCAAACCGACGAGTGGTGGCAATATGTGAACTTGGGGATGCTCGAGAATGTTCGCCAAAAACTTCGCGGATTCATCACCATCATCAAAACCGTCTCCCGCAAGGTGGTTTTCACCGATTTCGAGGACGAAATGGGCGAAGAAAAACCCTTCGACCTGCCGGGATTCTCCGCACCGGACACCTTCGAGAAATTCCGCGCCAAGGCCCGGCAATTCCTCCTCGCCCACGAGAGCCATATGACCGTGCACAAACTGCGCACCAATATTCCCCTCACGAAAATCGACCTCCGCGAACTCGAACGCATCTTGGTGGAAAGTGGCACCGGCACGCCCGAGGATGTCGTCCGAGCCAAGGAAGCCAGCCAAGGACTCGGCCTCTTCGTCCGCTCGCTCGTCGGCCTCGACCGCGAAGCCGCCAAAAACGCGATGAGCGCCTTCCTCAAAGGCCGCACGCCCACCGCCAACCAGATCCAGTTTTTAGAAGAGGTCGTGAAACACCTCACCGCCAACGGCATGATGGAAGCCGCCCGCCTCTACGAACCGCCCTACACCTTCATCCACGACCAAGGCGTCGAAGGCGTCTTCGACAGCCCCCAAGTGGACGAACTCATCTCCATCCTCGAAGAGGTAAGAAACCGGGCGATCGCTTGAGCCCAAAAGGAATTTTTAGACAGGATGATCCGCCCACGGAATTACAACTCCGGCGGGACAAGATAGGATTCACAGGAATGCCGAAGGCAGGAAAAAACGGGGTGCTGCGTATTGATGCATTTGGTTTAGCGGAGTTGCTGTAAAAATATGGCTATCAGGCGCTGATGCCGACGGGGACGTCGGCGTTCCGGCGGGATTTTTTCTTCGTATCTTTGTTACGCCGCGACAGAGCGTTGTCACGCTGCGACAGAGCGTTGTCATGCCGCGACAGAGCGTTGTCATGCCGTGACTGAGCGTTGTCACGCCGTGACGGAGCGTTGTCTCGCCGTGACGGAGCGTTGTCTCGCCGCGACAGAGCGTTGTCTTGTTGAGAGAAGGCGTGAGCAATAGAGCCTCAGACATCCTGACCTCTCGGGAAAACGGATGACCTGATTGGGCGGTAGACGAGGCGGAGGGTGGTGCCGGGATAGCAGATTTCTGTGGCGTTGAGTTCGGTGCATAGGGCTTCGAGGGTGGC
>JBIIPZ010000002.1:0-143137 GCA_044342325.1 Terrimicrobiaceae bacterium | reverse complement strand
CGCTACGCTCCATCGGTTGCCAGTGCGGCTGTCCAATGCCTCGTGCGGACTTTTACAGACGAATCTTTACACTCCCCCGAAATTCAGGCGCTCGCCACTCATCAGGGGATTCCCGCCCTTAACGCTGGAGCTCTAAAAACTCTGCAAATCCCCATCCCTCCCCCGATAGTCCAAAAAGAAATCGTCCGCATTCTGGACGCGTTCACCGAGCTGACCACCGAGCTGACCACCGAGCTGACCAACCGGAAAAAACAATACAACCACTACCGCAACCAATTGCTCAGTTTTGAGGATGGGAAGGTGGAGCAGAAGACATTGGGGGAGGTCGTAAAGATCAAAACTGGCGCTCTTGTGAACAAAGATTTGATTGCCGCGAGTCCAGGGCCTTACCCCGTGATAAACAGCGGGCGAGAGCCGCTTGGTTACATTGATCAATGGAATACGGATAACGATCCGATCGGAATTACATCCCGAGGAGCAGGTGTCGGTTCAGTCACCTGGCAGGAAGGGAGATATTTCCGCGGGAACTTGAACTATTCTGTAAGCATCAAAGCCGACACAAATCTTCACATCAGATTTTTATTCCACCTGCTGCATCATATGCAGCGGGAAATTCAAGCGCTTTGCACCTTTGATGGGATTCCGGCGCTAAACGCAGGAAACCTAAAAGAGCTACAAATCCCCATCCCACCCCTCTCCGAGCAAGCCCGCATCGTCGCCATCCTCGACAAGTTCGACACCCTCACCCACTCCATCAGCGAAGGCTTGCCTCGCGAAATCGAGCTGCGGCAGAAGCAATACGCGTATTACCGCGATCTGCTGCTGAACTTCCTCAAACCCGAAGTAGTGGCATAAAATGAGTCACACACTGAGACAAATCGCCGAGCAGTTGCGAGATGCGAACAAGAAGGTGCAGTTGATTTACGCCTTCAATGGAAATGGCAAGACGCGGCTATCCCGTGAGTTCAAGGACCTGGTATCCCCAAAACCTGATCAAGACGCAGAGACCGATGAGGAACACAAATCAAAGATTCTTTACTACAACGCTTTCACGGAAGATTTGTTCTACTGGGATAACGACCTTCACGGTGACACCGAACGCAAACTAATAATTCAGCCGAATAGCTACACCGAGTGGGCCCTCAAGGATCAAGGGCAAGAAATCAACGCGACAAAACACTTTCAACGCTACACGAATAGCAAGCTAACCCCTCTGTTTGATCCCCTCTTTAAAGAGGTGCGTTTTTCCATGGAGAGTGGAGATCAACAAACTTTACATAATATCAAGATATCTAAAGGCGAAGAAAGTAATTTCATTTGGAGTATTTTCTATAGCGTGATTGATCAGATCGTTTCAACCTTGAGTGAGCCAGAGAGCGCGTCCTCGGGTCAGTTTGCGCATCTTGAGTATGTATTCATTGACGACCCAGTCAGTTCATTGGATGAAAATCATCTCATCCAGTCGGCTGTGGACTTAGCCCGACTTATTAAAAGCGATAGCTCCGCTTTAAAATTTATAATTTCTACGCACAGTCCTCTATACTTCAACGTGCTAGCAAATGAATTTAGGCGTGGCTTTTCTAGCAATTGGAAAAAGAAAACGCATTCAAAGCATTTATTAGAGAAGACAATTGATGGCAGGTTCGTGTTAAGTGATCAAATTTCCGATGCTCCATTTTCCTATCATCTGTTTCTCCTTGGTGAAGTCCGAACGGCTATAGAGACCGGAAGTGTAAGAAAGTATCATTTTGGATTCATGCGAAACATCCTGGAGAAGACATCGACTTTTTTAGGTTATGAAAGTTGGGAGGAGCTTCTGCCACAAACCCCCGATGGCACGACTGATCCATATGCTGAAAGATTGGCAAACTATGGAGTGCATTCGAAACACGCGGGAGACGAAATCGAGCCTGTCCCCCAAGAAATCAAGAACATGCTCAAACTCATCTACGAGCATTTCATTAGCAGTGGCCACACCTTTATGAATGCGGCGGAAACCCAACAGCCGCAAGCACCGGAAGGTGTAATATGATCGAAACCAAAACCATCGCGGAAACGAACCGCTTCATCGTCCTCGATCGATACGACAAGGACTGGAAGCTCATGGAGTCCTACCAGAGCGAAGACGCCTTGGAGCGGGAGCTGATTCGAGATCTGGAAAACCTGGGCTACACCTTCGAGCGTGAGCTGAACACTCCTGCAAAACTCCTCGCCAACGCCCGCACCCAGCTCCAAACCCTGAACAACGTCCAGTTCACCGAATCCGAATGGGTGCGTTTTGTCGAAACCTACCTCGACCGCCCGAGCGACCACATCCTGGAAAAGACCCGCAAGATCCACGATGACTACATCCACGACTTCGTCTTCGATGACGGGCACATCCAGAACATCTACCTGCTGGATAAGAAGAACGTGCTGCGCAACACCTGCCAAGTCATCCGGCAGTTTGAGCAAAGCGGCAGCCAGGCCAATCGCTACGATGTGACCATCCTCGTCAACGGCCTGCCGCTCGTGCAAGTGGAGCTGAAAAAGCGCGGCGTCGCGATTCGGGAGGCCTTCAACCAGGTTCACCGCTACAGTAAGGAGAGCTTCAATAGCGAGAATTCGTTGTTCAAATTCCTGCAATTGTTCGTCATCACCAACGGCACGGACACCCGCTACTTCGCCAATACCACCCAGCGCAATAAGAACAGCTTCGACTTCACGATGCACTGGGCAACGAAGGACAATTTCTTGATCAAGGATTTGAAGGACTTCACCGCGACCTTTTTCGAGAAGCGCACCCTGCTCAAGGTAGTGCTCCACTATTCGGTCTTTGATGTGAGCGATACCCTGCTGGTGATGCGTCCCTACCAGATCGCCGCGACTGAGCGTATCCTGCAAAAGGTCGTCAGCTCGTATGAATCGAAAAACTGGGGCAAGCCGGAGAGCGGTGGCTATGTCTGGCACACTACCGGCTCCGGCAAGACGCTGACCAGCTTCAAAGCGGCACGCTTGGCCACGGAACTGGACTTCATCGACAAAGTATTTTTCGTCGTGGATCGCAAGGATCTGGATTACCAGACCATGAAGGAATACCAGCGCTTCTCGCCAGACAGCGTGAACGGCTCGGACAGCACCGCTGCCCTCAAGCGCAACCTTCAGAAAGACGACAACAAGATCATCGTCACCACCATCCAGAAGCTCAACAACCTGATGAAGACCGAGGCTTCGCTCCCGGTTTACGGCCAGCAGGTGGTGTTCATCTTTGATGAGTGCCACCGCAGCCAGTTCGGCGAAGCCCAGGCCAATCTGCAAAAGAAGTTCAAGCGGTTCTACCAGTTCGGTTTCACTGGCACGCCCATTTTCCCGGAAAACGCCAGCGGGGCGGAGACCACCGCCAGCGTGTTCGGCCGCGAGTTGCACTCCTATGTCATCACCGATGCCATCCGCGATGAGAAGGTGCTGAAGTTCAAGGTGGACTACAACGATGTGCGCCCGCGTTTCAAGGCCGTCGAAAGCGAACAGGACACCGACAAGCTCAACGCCGCCGAGAACCGACAAGCCTTACTGCACCCGGATCGCATTAAAGAGATCAGCCAATACATCCTCAACAACTACCGCCAAAAGACTCACCGCCTGCAAGCAGGCGGCAAGGGCTTCAACGCGATGTTCGCCGTCAGCAGTGTGGATGCGGCGAAACAATACTACGAGACATTCAAAACGCTCCAAAAAGACAGCGAGAAGCCGATCAAGGTGGCGACGATTTTTTCCTTCGCCGCCAATGAGGAGCAGGAAGCCATCGGCACGATCGCTGACGAAAGCTTCGAGGTTTCTGCGATGAACAGCAGCGCGAAAGAATTCCTGAGCGCAGCTATTGCCGACTACAACGCCTTTTTCAAAACCAACTTCGGCGTCGATAGCAATGGCTTCCAAAACTACTACCGGGATCTAGCGCAGCGGGTAAAGCGGCAGGAAGTGGACTTGCTGCTCGTGGTCGGGATGTTTCTCACCGGCTTCGATGCGCCGACGCTCAACACCTTGTTTGTCGATAAAAACCTTCGTTATCACGGTTTAATCCAAGCTTACTCCCGCACCAACCGCATCTTTGATGCGACGAAGACCTTCGGAAACATCATCACCTTCCGCGATCTGGAGCAGGCGACCATCGATGCGATCACTTTGTTTGGGGATGCCAATACCAAGAATGTTGTCCTGGAGAAGAGCTACAAGGAATACATGGAAGGCTTCATCGAAGTGGCCACTGGTGAAGCGAGGCGAGGTTTTGTCGAGGTCGTCGCGGAGCTAAAAGATCGTTTCCCCGATCCGGCAGCCATCGAGAAAGAGGCCGATAAAAAGGCATTCACCAAACTCTTTGGGGAATACCTGAAGATTGAAAACGCGCTCCAGAATTTTGATGAATTCGTCAGCCTGAAAGCCCTGCAAAATGTGGATCCCAATGATCCAGAGGCCGTCGAAGCGTTCAAGGCGCAGCGCTATCTGAGCGACGAGGATCTCGATAACCTCAAAGCGACGGATATTCTACCGGAGCGCAATGTTCAGGATTACCGCTCCACCTACAACGACATCCGCGATTGGCTTCGCCGCGAGAAAAGTGCCAAGGAAAAGCAGGAGTCCAAGGTGGATTGGGATGATGTGGTATTTGAAATCGACCTGCTCAAATCGCAAGAGATCAACTTGGATTTCATCCTGGAGCTGATTTTTGAAAAGAACCAGAAGGTCAAAGACAAGAGTGCCTTGATCGAAGATGTGCGCCGAGTGATCCGTGCTAGCCTGGGCAACCGCGCCAAGGAGAGTCTGGTGGTCGATTTTATCAACCAAGCTGATCTTGATCTGTTCCGGGACAAAGCGAGCATCATTGAAGCCTTCTTTGCCTACGCCCAAGCGGAGCAAAAGCGCGAAGCCGAAACGCTCATCCAGACAGAAAGCCTCAATGAAGATGCTGCCAAGCGCTATCTCCTCACCTCGCTGAAGCGGGAATACGTCAGCGAGAACGGCACCGAACTCAACAGCATCCTGCCCAAGATGAGCCCACTAAATCCCAAGTATCTCACTATGAAGCAAAGCGTTTTCCAGAAAATCGCCGCTTTTGTTGAAAAGTTCAAAGGCGTAGGTGGGGAGGTTTAAGAATTGGCCACGCATTTTTACGCACTGTCAGAGGGGTCAGGCATAAATTATTGACATTTAATCACACTAAGCACGCGTTTAAATCCATCAAACACAAAAAATTGCCTCGCATTTTGACGCGCTGGGTTTGGCGGAGTTGCCACAGTGTCATCGCTCTGAGGTGCTGATGCCGACGAGGACGTCGGCGTTCCGGCCGAGAATTTTTCTCCGTGTCTTGGTATCTCCGTGAGAGGCTTGCGCCACAGGCGATGTGGTGGAACCGCCCTGGAGATTATGCCGCATTTTATCGGCTTTCAGCCCAGAAATGGATTCATTACTCGGACTCCGTCGTAATTCTGGCCGTGGTTCAGGTCTTCGGAATAAAGTGTGGTGCACCCCAGTTCCAAAGCGGCTGCAATAATCGTGGCGTCCCAGTGCGAGACTTGAAACCTGCGACGGATTTGCACGGAGGCGAGAATCAACTCGAGGGAGACGGGCAGGACTGTCGCCGTCGCGGCGAGTTCCAGCATGGCGTGGATGTTTGATTCGCTGATCCTCAGTTGTTTCTTCCTCAGCGCGTTGGCGATGTATTCCTGCAAGACCTGGGCGGACAACGCAAATGGCGCCGCGATCATCAACGCTTGGGCTCGCTCTCGCTTGGTTTTGTCCGCCGTCGCGTTGGAACTGGCGTAGAGCAGCACATTCGCGTCCAGGAAGATCTCAGCGGTCATAAATTTCCTCACGCTTGAGAGGGATCATGGGTTCCGTGTTGGAAGCCCGCATCGCTTCGAGCAAACGCTTCACAGTGGCTTGGCGGTTCTTTTCCTCGTCTTCCGCTGGGGAGCGAAACCAAAGTTTCAACGCCTGAACCATGATGTCCTTGAGTGTGGTGCTACGCTCGGCCGCCATGACCTTGGCTTGTTGGAAAAGTTCGTCAGGAAGCTCGATCGTTGTTTTCATTTCCCATATTTATGGGAAAACGGGTGTTTTTGCAAGGGCGAAGTTGCCATCTCTTTGCCTATTGGAGCAATTCGTAAAAGAGTCGATCCCGCGACTTGTCACTTTGAAATCGATTTTTACAAACTTGAATAGTCTGCAAAATCTATTCATTTGAAACCAAGCATTCATACAATGCTTTTATAAGTAATATATTAAACATCTGAATAGATAAACAAATCTATTCACACGAGCGAATTAAACTCTTAGTCGCAATGATCTAACCGCACAAATCTCGGAATCATTTCGAAGAATTGCCAGCGCCCACGCCTCTGCCCTTTCAAGTTGAGGCGACCGCCCTTCAGGGATTGCAGAACGGGCAATGCGCGGGATCGGCGGTTTTGAGATCTGTGCGTGGACGGGATTCGAGGTGCGGGCAAATCACGCAGCGGAATTCCTGAGCTTTCCAATCGTTGGTTGGCTCGCCGCACCAGGCGCAGGGCAGGCCGATTTCGTAGCGGGCGAGGCCGAATCCCGGCGCGGCACATGCGGGGCAGGCGCAGAGCATGCGGGAGAGCAGGTCATCGCATGCGGCGCCGATGTTTTGCATGCGTGATGGATTCCGGTGCGCGCGGAGGTCGCTTTCGACAAAAACAATTCCTCGCTCCGAGAGTGACACGCATTTTTGGAAGGCAGCGCGCAACGCATCCGAATCGGCGATGTCTTTTTGGATGCGTAAATCATACTCGTCGTTTGGCCGCAGCACCACGGCGTGCGAGGGGAATTTCATGTCTTCGGCAAACGCGGTGAGTTTGTCCCAATCGTCGAAACTTCCCGAGGAGTGATGTCCCGGCAGGCGGACTGCGCCGGTGATTTCCAAACCACGCTGCCTGTCGATGAGGGTAAGCACCTCCAGATTGAAAGACACCAACCCAAAGGGGCCGGGAGCAAATGATCCCTCACTGCCAAGGCCACGAGGGATGCCGGAGAGTTCGATGGCCAGTTCGGCCTTCCTGCGAGCGGCATCGAGTTGACTGCCAAATCGCGGCACATCGCGGGTGAAAGAGCCGAGCGTGTCGGTGTCGAAGGAATCGACCAGCGTCACCGACGCACCGAGCGCCTGCTGGAAACGCGGGGCGATTTCGCGTTCCTTGGCGTGCTTGGTCAACAAGGCAAAGGACGCACCCGCATAGCAGGTGCGCACCTGGGTTTCTGAATTATTCTCAGTTTGCATCCGTAAGGAAACGCACCTCGACCGTGGCGAGATCGCGAGACTGCCCTCGATCTTGATCGAACCCTTTGCAGCAAGCTCGCAGTTTGTTTTTAGACGGAACCGCGATGGATGTATCGGCATGGAGCTGGGAAGTGGCAATAAACGCCACACAAACTGAGAGCCTTTTTGTTGTCATTTGCTTTTATCTCCTGCATTAGGCCCCTCAAGCTGGAATGAGCCAGCGGGCGAAAGAGTAGTAAGCGGGAATTCCGAAAATGACATTGAACGGGAAGGTCAATGCCAGCGACGCCGTGAGATAGATTGCCGGACTCGCCGAAGGCAGGGCGACCCGCACGGCGGCCGGAGCCGCAATGTAGCTCGCACTGGCGGCCAAAGTGCCCAAAATTGTGGCCCCGCCGACACTCATTCCGCACAAGGCACCAAGCCATACACCCAGCAGTCCGTGCAGGAAGGGCATCATTAGTGCGAATACGACCAACCGCCATCCGGCATGCTTCAAATCCCCAAGCCGCCGCCCGGTCACAAGCCCGACCTCCAGCAGGAACAGGGTGAGAACTCCCCGGAAGGGCGCGTCAAAGAGTGGCGCGACCTGCTCGGCACCTTTCTTGCCGGCCAGCAATCCGATAACCATGCCGCCGATGAGAAGCACAATCGATTTGCTGGTGATCAATTCCCGGAGCACTTCCCGAATGCTGCCCCCGCCGGCTTTGATCGTCGCCTTGCCGACCAGGAATATGGCTACGATAATGGCAGGCACCTCCATCACAGCAAGCAATGCTGCTACATAGGGCTCGGCGGAAACCTGCAGAATCTCGAGGAAAGCCAACGCCTCGCCGAAGGTGACCGCTGAAACCGACCCGTAGTGCGCAGCCAACGCGGCAGAGTTCACGCCGTCGAATTTTCCGAATTTCCGCAGCAACATGTAGCTCCACACGGGAATCGCGAGGCTCAAGGCCAACGCGGCGAGCAGCGGTTTCCAAAAATCCGAAAAAGCTACCCCGTCGAGCTTCGCCCCACCTTTCAGACCGATGGCAAACAAAAGATAAATCGTCATGGCCGCATAAATCTCCGGCGGAATCTTCAGATCGCTCCGGATCAGGCTGGCAACGATGCCGAGTATAAACGCGAGCACCATCGGGGAAAGGAGGCTCAGGACGAGTGAGTTCAAGATATCCATGGTTTTTTCGTGGTTTGTTGGCTGCTGTTTTGTGTTATATTATTCCTGATATGAAAAACAGGAAAACAATGTCGTGTATTATATGTCATTATTCCTGCGTCAACCCCTTTTCATGAAAAATTCAAAAAGCCTTTCCGTCGCGCCTACAGAAACCCACGAACCCGGCTTCACCTACCTCACGAACCACACCCATGTGCTCGTCGCGCTGAATGCCAATGCGGAACTGCGCGTTCGCGATCTGGCGACCGCCATCGGCATCACCGAGCGGGCCATTCAAAGGATTCTCGCCGATCTCGAAGCCGTCGGTGTTCTCGAGCGTGAAAAACTCGGGCGCCGCAACAGCTACAAAATTCGCCGCCAGGCGCGCTTGCGCCACCCGTTGGAAGGTCACTGCACAGTAGGTGGGCTTTTGGATTGGGTCGAAAAAAGCGCCCACAAAAACGGCTGCTAATCTGCACGGCTTTCCGCGACTTTCGACAAACTACAAAACCTCATTTCACACTCCGTGCTCTCCGTGGTTATTTCCCTGCCAACCACGCAGCGCCCACGGGTTGTTCAATGGTAAAGATGGCGGTGAAACGGCTGATAGTATCGGTGTTTGTTGTAGTATCTCTGGTTTGAGTAGAAGCCCCTGCCGGGATAGGCATTCACTCCTTGGATGTATTGCTGACTGCCTCCATACAGGTATCTCCCGTTAAACATATAGCGATTGTTGTAAAAACGGTCGATGTAATGAAATCGCCCCGTTTCGTAGCGCCCGCCGGTGTAATAACTGCCATTCCAAAAGTAGGCATTCCCGGTGTAGCCGCTTGGAAGCGAGGTCACACCGCCGTAGGGCAGGACATTTCCAAAGGGATATTCGCTGAATGTGCACGAGACCAACAATCCCGCGACCGCGAGCAACACGATTTTGAGTAGAGAGCGCATTTTCAGGATTTCCGCAGGGCATTTAGGACGGCATCGGATAGCACCATCACGCCCGCAACCGCCAAAAGGAAAAAAACGATAGTTCTCATAGTTCGAAAGTCGCCAGGCCGAGGGGCGACTGCCATGGGGAATTTGCCCCAGAAGATCGGCTAAAATCGACGAAATCGTAACATGGAATCGCTTTGGTCACACCAGAGCGGTTGGTTATTAGAGATGCGCTTCCAAGCCCACTTTCACAATGCCGCGCTTCGTCACTCAGATCGCAGGAATAGTCGCCGCTCTTTGGATCGTATCGCTTTCGGCTGAGGCGCAGAACGCTAAAAAACAGGAGCCTCCGGTGGCAAACGCCGGCCTCACGGCAAACGAGTTGTTCGAGCAAGCGCGGACATTGTTCAACCAAAAGAACTACAAGGACGCGCTGGAGGCCTACCTGAAATTCAAGGCCGAATTTAGCACATCACCTGACGCCGCAAAGGCGCTGCAAGATTCGCTTTACCCTCTCGCCATGTGCTTCGTGCAGCAGGGCCGCTTTGCCGAAGCGGTTCCCGCCATTACGGAAGCCCTGGAAGCAAAACCACCACTCTCTCCACAGCAGATTCAGGAACTCACTTTCTGGCTGGGAATCGCCAACCTTCAAAACCAAGACCACGCCACTGCGCGCACTGCATTGGAGAAATTCATCGCGCTATTCCCAGGCGGGGCTGAGAAAAGCCCGTTATTTCTCCGCCAAAACCCCACCGCAGCACGCCTCGGCGAAGCCCGCATGCTTGTCGGCACTTCGTGGATTCTGGAACAAAAATACCGCGAAGCGGCAGATCACTACGCCGGACTGAAGCCCTCTCTCGCCCCTGACATGCGAGGGCGTGCCGTGATTTATCAACTCTACGCGCTACTACAACTTGGCGACAACGATGCCGCCATGGCTTTGGTGAACGAGGAGTTCACGCGCATGGAGGACATTGCTCAACTCATCTCCTTTCAAACCCTCACGCTGCAACTTGGAAACCGCTGGCTGGAAAACGGCGAGTTCCGCAAAGCCATCATCTGCCTCCAGCGCGTGTGGCCGAGGGATCGTTTGATGAAGCACCAGGCCGCGCGTCTTGAGGAATTGCAAAGCCGCCTTGGAGCAGTGCGCGCGACAGATGATCCCTACCAAAAAATCCTCTACACGCGCTTGGTGAACGAAGTGCAACGCGAGACGGAAAATTTCCAGAAAATCGAGCACTTCGACACGGCCCTGCGCTTTCGCCTCGCCGTCGCCTATATCAAAATGAAACGCCACCGCGAGGCCGCTCTCATCATGCAAGGCATGCTCAAGGACCTTCCATCCGACAAGGTTACCGAACAAGCCGCCGTTAATGTCGTCCGCTGCTGGAGCGCACTGGAGGACTGGCCCGAAACCATCGAGGCCACGAAGGAATTCACACTCAAATTTCCCGAGTCCCCACTCCTGCCGCAGGTCTGTCTCATGCAAGCCGAGGCGCTGCAATCCAGCCTGCGCTACGAGGAAGCTGCAAGCGCCTTCGAGGAGATCGCCAAGCGTTTTCCAAACTCCGAATCCGCCCCGAGGGCAACTTTCCTCAAAGCTTTCTCGCTGCTTCAGGCGGAAAAAAACGCTGACGCCGCAAAGGCATTCGAAGACTTCCTGACCCGATATCCTAAACACAGCCTCGCCGACAGCGGTGCCTACTGGCTCGGCATGACCTACTCGTTCGACAAGCAATTCGAGAAATGCCGCGAACTGATGGATGCCTACCTGCAGAAGCATCCCAAGGGCCTGCATCGGGGCTCGGCCGTGTTCCGCAAAGCCTATTGCGCGCAACAACTCGAACGCTACGGCACCGCTATCGACGAACTCCACGACTACCTCGAGAAATTCCCCGACGAGCCGGAAAACGGTGAGGCCCGCGTCCTGCTTGGCAACGCCCTCATGAACGAGGGCTTCGTCCCGGAAGGAATTGCAGTTTTTCGAGAGATTCCCTCGACGGACACCAAACCCTACGAGGAGGGAGTCTTCCGCACCGCTGAGGCCCTCAAGCTTCTTGAGGACTATGAACAATACCGCACCCTCATGCAGCATTTCGCCAAGAAAAATCCCCGATCCCCACGAGTTGCGGAGGCCTTCGCCAATCTGGGCTGGTATTACCGCAAACAAGAGGAACCCGCGAAAGCCCGTGAAATCTACTGGCAGGCGATCCGCGATTTCGGCAACGACCCCGAAATCCGCTCCGTCGATGACCTCTTTCCCTCGCTCGCTCGTCTTTACAGGGGCCCCGCAGAATCTGCCGAATACCTAGCGCTGCTTGGCGACCTGCAGTCCGAAGCGGGCAATGAGAAACAGAACACCCTTCGCATGCGCCTCCTGCACGCCCAGGCCCAGGCGATCAAAAAATCCGACCCCAAACGCTCGCAAGCCCTCTTGGTCGAGGCGGCGGCCTTGGCCGATGTGCGCGAGGCCAATCCCGCACTGCTCGTGGATTTTGGAAATGCCCTGCTGGAGTCTGGCAAGACGAAAGAAGGCGAGGAAATGCTGCGGGACGCGCTGCGCTGGAACCCTCGTGCCATGCAGAAAGACCGCATCCTCGCCGCGCTTGGCGAGATGGAATTGAAGAATGGCAACGACAAGGCCGCTCTGGATTTGTTCGACCGCTTCGAACGCGAAAACCTCGGCACGCAACTCTTCGCCCCGACGATGCTCTCGAAAGCCAAACTCCTCCAGAAACGCGGTCGCTTCAGCGAGGCGCGCAGAGTCCTTGAAGAAGTGCTCAAACAAGAAAACACACCCGGCGAAAACAAAGCCGAAGCTCTATGCCTGATCGGTGACCTTCACATGGCGGAGCAAAACCCCAAGCTCGCCATACCCTACTTCCAACGCGTTTATCTCATGCACGGACGCTGGAGACCATGGGTCGCCCGCGCCTACGCACGCAGCGGCGAGGCGTTTGAGAAAATCCAGGACTCCGCCGCAGCCCGTCGCACCTACAGCGAGTTCCTCTCCAAAACCGAGCTCGAGGATTTTCCGGAAACCAAAACCGCCAAATCCCGCCTCCAGGCCCTCGGAGGTCCACTGCCCAACAAGTCCCTCGATAAATCAACCCCGCCGGAAGATTCACCCGAAAAAGGATGAAACGCGCGCTCCTCGCACTCCTCACCTCAGCTTGCCTCGCCGATGCTCAAGATGTGCTTGAGATGAAAGCAGGCGCGCCCAGAACGGGGAAAATCATCGCGATTGATGAAAAATCCATCCGCCTCCAACTCGATATTCCCACACAAGACGGATCCGTCCCGCGTGCTACTCCCTCCATCTCCATTCCCCGAGCGGATGTCCGTTCGATCGAGTTCGCAAGCGACCCAGAGCGCGAACGCGCTATGCGTTCCGCTGGACCTCAAGACATACCGGCCTTGGAGGATTATTGGGAACAGTTCACACCTTGGCTCGAAACGCCCCGTTCCCCGTCAGCAGCCATCGCCTGCGCTCTCGGCAACGCCCTGCTCGCCACAAAGGAACGCCGCAATGCCGAAAGGGCCCTTCAGCTTTTTAAATTGGTGGAGGAGAAAGCATGGCAACCTTCAGACCGCGACAGGGCCCGCGAGGGACGCCTCCGCGCGATGAGTGCAACCGGTCGCGCCGAGAAGGCGATCGAGGAGGCAAAAGCCCTCGCCGCCGAAACCGAAAATCCCGAAATCCTCATCGAGGCGAACCATCTCATGGCCCAAGCCGCCGAGAGGCAACTCCGCGCCTTTCTCAAGGAGAATCCCCGCTGGGATATCGATCCGAATGTGATCGATGTGCGCCACAAACTCCACGCACGCGTTCTCGAACTCTATCTTTACCCGTCCCTCTTTTTCGGAACAAACAACGAAAAGGCTGCTCGTGGCCTGTGGGGTGCTGTCGGCATCTATCAACTCTGCGGAGACCAGCAGTTGGCCATCGAAACCTCCCGCGACATCGTGGCTTTTTATCCCGCAACGCCAGACGCCTCCCACGCCAAGGCCTACCTGACTTCCCTGTCACCAGAAAAACTCGCCACCGACTGGGAAGCCGAAGGCAAAAAAGAAATCCACGAGGACACCTCCCAAAAGCCGCCCTCTCCTGAAGCCTCCCCCACCCCAGAGGAATCTCCCAAGCCCGCAAAAGAGAAAAAGAAGAAACCCAAAAACACATGAAGACCATCAGCAAACCACTCCTCGCAGCCATCGCCTTGGCATCACTGGCTTTGGTGATTCCGGCATTCGCCGCCGACAAATCCGAAAAGACCTCTGCTACGAAACCTCCGAAGGATAAAACACTCCTCGATACCTTCTACGCCGGAGGGGCTCTCATGTGGCCACTCCTCGCGTGCTCCATCGGAACAGCCGCCGTAACCGTTTACTGCTTCATTCAAATCAGCGGCAGAAGAATGCTCCCCGCCGCGCAGGCGGAATCGATCGGTCAATTCATGCAGGCCCGGGACGCCTCATCCGCCTACGCACTCTGCCTCGCCCAGCCGAATGTTTTTTCCAACACCATGTCCGCGGCGCTGCTCAAGGTGAATTTCGAACGCGACCTCGCCAACAAGGCCTCGATGGATCAGGCCGCCGGTGAAGCCCTCGCCAACGAGGAGACCAAGCTCAACCTCTGGGTGAACTACCTCAATGTCTTCGCCACCATCGGCCCGATGCTGGGACTCCTCGGCACCGTCACTGGCATGATCGCCAGCTTCGACATGCTGGCAGCCGGTAAATCCGAACCTGCCGACCTCGCAGGCGGAATCGGCGAGGCCATGATCACCACAGCTGGCGGACTATTCGTCGGCATCCCCGCCATGTTCCTGTATTTCTATTTTCGGAATCTTCTCCAAATCAACATGGCGAACATCCAAAAGCGCGTCACCTTCATGCTCGATCTGCTCAGCGGCGAAATCAAAATCGAGTCCGCCGACCACGCTTCGCACTAAGCTCCATCAGGCCCCACATCGCCCCATGAAGCTTGCAAAGAAACAGGAGGACGAGATCGGCTTTCAGCTCGCCCCCATGATCGACATGACCTTCCTCCTGCTCATTTTTTTCATGGTGACCACCAAGATTTCCAAGGAGCAGGTGAATGTGGAAATCAAACTCCCGACGGCCTCCAACGCCTCCATTCCGGATGACCTTTCAAACCGCGACATCATCAGCATCGATAAAGACGGCACCTACTACATAGGCCAAACCCCTGCCGATAAAAAGCAACTCACCACCCACCTCAAGGAGCGCTTCAAGGTCACTCCTCCCCTCCGCCTCTATGTCCGCGCCGACAAAAATACGCCCGGCAAACAGATCAAGGAACTCATGCGCATAGCCAGCGAAGCCGGTGCCGTGAATGTCATTTTCGGAACCTATCAGGACTGACGCCGCCATTTCACCTCTCATGCAAATCCGCCGAAAAGATGTTCAGACCGTCGAAATGCAGATGGGACCCATGATCGACATGGTATTTCTGCTGCTCGTTTTTTTCATGGTCTCCGCCAAGCCCATCAAACAGGAGAGCGACATCAACATCGGACTCCCCGGCACCGTCGCCCAAGAGGAGGCCCTCGACATACCCGACGAGCAACGCATACAGATCCAACCAAACGGGCAAGTCCTCCTTAACGACCAGCCGATGGATGCCCCGCAAAGCGCCGAATTGCCGACTCTTCTCGGCACCCTCAAGCGCTTCAAGGAATCGGCGGACTCCAATAAAACCGAGGCCCTCATAACGATCGATGCGGATGACGCCGCCAACCACCAACGCATCGTCCAAGTGCTCAATGCTTGTGCGCAGGCAAAAATCACCGGCGTCACATTCGCCGATGCCGCAGAGGAGGAGTAAACATGGCCGCCATCGAATCATTCCTCTCCGAAAGCGCCGCAGCCAAGAAACGCCGCTGGGCCATGCTCTCCTCGATTCTCATCGGAGTCATCCTCCTTCACCTCGCTGCCGGCGTGGTTGCGGGCATCTTCATCGTGGCAAAATACATATTCCCCCCACCCGCGAATTTTGTCGTCCAACGCGACATCCGCCTCCCGGCAAAAAAACGGGAACACAAAATGAACATGGCTGCGCTCGATGCCATCGCACCGAAGCCAACCTTCAACGACAAACTCCAAAGCAGCCGCCCGACTGCTTTTTCCCTGCCCGCAGTGCCCGACCTGCCACTCGACCAGATGCTGCCACTGGACCGGTCCCAAATCATCGCCGATCAAGTCTCCTCCCTCAGCACAAGCGAGGCGATGGGCGCGGGCGCAGGCTCCGCCGCCACCGGCAGCGGTGGATTTGGAAAAGGCATGAGCTTTCTCGGCATCCAATCCGATGGCCAACGCATCCTCCTCATGTTCGATGTCTCGACCTCGGTTAAAACCAAGGCCGAAAAAGCAGGCGTCCCCCTCACGAAAATCAAACTCGAAACCATCGAGCTCATCAAAAAACTCCCCATCACCTCCCGCTTCGGCATTGTCCAATTCTCCCGAAACTACAAACCCTTCAGCGAGGAACTCGTCCCCGCATCCCAATCCAATCGCGACGCCGCCACCGCCTGGGTGGAAAACGAATGGGTCGAATCCGGCATGATCCCCTCCTCCGGCAAGGGCATCTCCAGCCCGAACGGCGTCATCGGCGTCCTCGAACTCGCCGCCAAAATGAAACCCGATGTCGTCTTCCTCATCTCCGACGGCAGCTTCCAATCATCCCTCAACCCGCAAGGCATCCCGTGGAACGATTTCAAAAAAGCCGCCGATGCCGTCAAAGACGCAAAAGACGACCCCTGCCGCTTCAACTTCATCACCTTCGAAGCCAACAAAGAAGACACCAAAGAACTCAAGCGCATCTCCAACCGCAACGGCGGAAAAATTGTGGAGCTAAAAAAGTAACCCCGCGCCGCTTAGACACCAGCGACGCGGAATCCGGTGGATTCGAAAAAGGCTCGAACTTTGGGTGCGTTGTCGCCTTGAAGTTCAATCTCGCGTCCGCGCACTGTGCCTCCGCATCCACAGGCTTGGCGTGCCTTGCGGCCAAGGTCCTCAATTTCGGCTTCTGAAATGCGGGCTTCGAAGTCCGATACCACCACGACCGTTTTTCCACCTCTCTGGGCCTTCTCGCGACGCAGAACGACGCGACCCATTTTTGTTGGCGCGGAGACGATCGTTTCTGGCTCAGGTTGCGGCGGCGCCTCGGGGAGCCCTTCCATTTGCAATGCGGCGAAGGGCGATTGCAACGCCCCCTGCTGCCCAGATGTATCGATACGCGTTTTTTTCACGAGTCGTCCCTCCTCAGGGCGCGAAGAATGGAGGCAGCAAGTAGATGCGACCGGGCTCAAGGGCGTATTTTTTGCCCGGCAGGCCGATCTCGACCTTTGCCGATGCAGACTCGCCAAACAGCCGCAGGAAGCGGTCGAAACTGTAGGTCCGCACATAACGGACTACCTCGGCGCCAGGAGCCTTGCCGAGCGTGCGGGCCTTTTCGTAGGCGTCTTCGATGTAGCCTAACTCATCCACCAACTTTGCGGCATAGGCATCCGTGCCGCTGAGAATGCGCCCATCGGCAGGACCATTTCGCAGCGTGGCGGCATCCAGCTTGCGCGCGGAGGCGACGATGCCGAGGAATCGCTCATAGCTTTGCATGACGAGCCCCTGCACATACTCCTTCTCCTCTTTGCTCATCTCACGAGCACCGTTGAGCATATCCTTGAACTTTCCGCTTTTGAAAACCACCGACTCGAGGCCGATTTTTCCGAAGAGATCACGGTAGTTGAGAGTTGAAATAATGACGCCAATGCTGCCGGTGAAAGTCGTGTCGTTGCACATGATCCAATCCGCTCCACAGGCCGTGTAATATGCCCCCGAGGCCCCGATCGAATTGAAATAAGCAATCACCGGCTTCTCTTCAGGAAAATTCCGCAACGCATCGTAGAGGACATCCGACGCCGTGATCTCACCACCGGGCGAGTCCATTTCAACGATGACAGCCTTCACATGATGATCCGCCGCAGCCTGCTCCAATGCGGCCTTGAAATCCTCGACCATCGAATCCCCTAGGCTTCCACTCATGCCAAAGCCGATCACCCCATCCAGCGGAATGACGGCAACCTTGGAATGCGACTCCGAACCCTCGGAAAGCACCTCCTCCTCATATTCCTTCTGAGGAAGAACCTTCACCCCCGCCATCGCCGCTGCTCCTCTGGTTCCAATCAAAGCCAGCAAAAGCAAATTCACAAACATGCTCGCACAAACCGCCACGAGCAGAAACGCCACGAGACACCCGGATTTTTTCATTGGCCCGAATCTGACGCAATACACTCAACGCCTCAAGCCAAGAGCACAATTCTGCTGATGACTCATTAGCCGGCTGATGATTTCAACCACGGAGGCGGACGATTTTCGTAGTTACGCTTTCGCTCGGGATTGCGAGCAATTTACAAACTGCTTGCCGATAGATTGCCATTTGGCCGATGTAGCGTTCCTCGATCTCTGTGTCGGTGCCATGGTCGGTTTTGAAGTCGTAAATCGTTGCCGAGACGGGTTGACCTTCTGGTGAACAATGAATGACGACACGGTCAAAGATGCCGCTCACCCACTCGCCATCAATCATCAGATCGAACGCCTTTTCGCGCCAGAGGTCGAAGCATCCTGTCGGTTTGGAGAATACCTCCCGAGCAATTGGTTTTTTAAGAAAGCCATGCAAGAGTCCGGCAGCTTCGTGCGACAGATCTCCGCTCTGCGGAACGGATGAGTTCATCCACTCGATGTCGGCAAGGACCTTGTGAACCTCGATTCCAAGTTCCACCGCATCGAGGGAAAGCCCTGAAAAGCCCGCCCCCGGCGCGGATTGGGATTTGAAAGAGGAAGGCGAGGTCGGCTTGGGAGTTCCCTCGAGTGGAGCGTGAAAGGCAAGCGGCAGGACTGCGCCTGTTGAGACGGTTTTTTTTATTGCATAAGCCTCGAACCAATTGGCATCGCCGAATTGTGCTGATGAGGCGCCGAATTGAAGAGCGAGATGGCGAGCGAAATTCTTGGATGTTGTCTTTTCCGCCAACTCGGTTGTCACAACATAGAGGGCTTTTTTGGCTCGGGTCAGTGCCACATAGGCGGTGCAAATCTCACTGTATTTGTCATCAGCGTCTTGGATTTCAACCTGCTTGCGAAGCTCATTATCCTGCTCGGCAAAATCTTTTGCGGGCATAAGAACTCCCCATTTCACTTCCTTGGCAGTAGGACCAAGGGCGAGATGGGATCCATCATTCGCGCCACCTTTTTTATCAAGTCCGCTGGCGATGACCATGTCGAAACCAAGACCCTTAGATTGGTGAACGGTCATCACACGAACAACATCTGAAGCTTCATTTTCCTGGGTCTGTCGCTTTTCGATAAAGTTCAGAAAATTCAGAATTCCATCCGACGATTTGCGGCAGGCATCGAATTCTTCAGCAGCCAACAAGAAAGCGTCGGCGCGTTCCTGTAAAAACGGCTCGGCTTGGAGACCAGACGCCTCGATCCACTGGCGAATCGTCGCGGCGAATCCCGATTGCGCCAGACGGGCTAAAGTTTGGTTGCGGAATTTCCAAATATCACCCACCCCCCATGCCTCTGTGGCCGGAAATCCGCGCACAAATGAGGCCGCAAGGGCATCGTCCGGAGAGGCACATAAGCGGAGAGCTGCCATGATCGCGGCTCCCAGCGGATTGTCCATGCAGGGGTTTGTTTTACCCTCGACTGCCACAGGGATTCCTTTGGACTGCAGGAGCGCGGCCAGTGCCTCAACGCCGTTGTTGTCGCGTTTGAGAACAGCGCAGGAGAGCCCTCGCTCCCAGGCCCTGGTGGATTGCAGGATTTCGAGAATCCTTTGGTCGGGCGCTTCACCCTCTTCTTCATTGCTCTCGTCGCTTTTCCGAACAGGTATCCACTCTGCGTAGCCTTTGATTTTGGAGGTTCTTGGCGAGGTGACATGTTCCGACCAGGCTTTAGCCCACTTTTCAGCGGCGGCATGAGGAATTTCAAGGGGGCCTTTGATGGGCGCAAGGTCACCGAAAACCTTGTTCACAAAATCCAGAATCGGCTGGCAAGAGCGCCAGGATTCGCTGAGAGGATCAGCAATCTGAATGATTGGAGCGTTTTCGTTAATTTCATCGAAGATCTCAAAAAACAAATCCGGATCTCCTCCACGCCATGAGTAAATCGCCTGTTTGGTGTCGCCCACATAGAAAAAGCTGCGCTGGGCTTCTGGATCCATGAACACCTCATCGATGAAGGTTTTGAGAATTTTCCACTGTGGACGGCTGGTGTCCTGAAACTCGTCAAGGAGCCAGTGCTCGAATGTCTGGTCAATGCGATAACCGGCAGATGTGCGCCAAGAGATATCATCAGCCTTCTGAGCCAGCGAATCCGTAATATCGCTGAAAGTGACCAATCCCGCCGAGCGGACCAGCGCTGCGTAGGAGGTCTCGAATTTTCGCATGAAAGCGTGGAGAGAGCGACTGCGCTGGAGCACGGCTTCGAATTCGGGCTTGAGAGCGGCATGGAGAAGATCCAGTCGGGCGGCCCTGACCCGCGTATTGAGATTCAACCAGCCTTCTTTTTTGGGCGTGATCCGCAGGGTTCCAGATGTTGGCTCCGCGCAGAGGCGATCCTTGATGAATTTTGAAATGTCATTGGTCCATTTGCCCCCTGCATCAAGGCTGCGCAAAGAATTCAAATTACTCCGAAGAATATTTTCCGCCTCGTCTGAGAAGTCCTCGTGCGTTTGCAGAACCGCATCAAGAAAAACATCAGCAGCTGAGGAAACCGCTCCAGCATTCAGTATCGCACATCCTTCCGCCCCCCAGATTCCATCGATATCACCCCATGCCACATCCTGTGGCGTGGCGAGGAATTTTCCGTGGAGGTTTTTTGTTTCGCGCAGGAGATTTTCAAAGACATTCCTCTCGCCGTGAGCGCGGCTGATGCGTCGGAGGAGGTCAATAAAACTAGAGAGTGAGGCGGATGACTCCGTCGCGAAGAGGGCGGCCAGCGTTCTCTCACGAGCGGCTTGAACCTCGGCCTCTCCCGCCATGGAAAAGTCTTCGGCAAGGCCAGACTCGAGAGGAAAGGCGCGGGCGATACGGGCGAAGAGGCTATCTATAGTCCCCATACCGAGACTGCCGAGTTGCAGGGCAAGCTTGGCCAGCATGGCGCGACACTGAGCTGCATCGATATATTGAAGATATTCCTTGGCCTGGAGTTCGGCGAGTTTGTCCGGCTCCAAGGCAGCCTTGGCAAGGCGCTCAAAGACGCCTGAGAGAAATTCCCCGGCAGATTTGCGGGTAAATGTGAGCGCTGCGATTTTGCGTGGCTCCACATTTTGGGCGAGGAGCTGGATCATGCGCGTGGTGAGCGCATAGGTCTTACCGCTCCCGGCATTGGCGATCAGTCGTTCGTTTCTCATTGGTTACCCTCCAAGAAAGCGATGGTCTCCGGCGCGATGCAGGCGGTGGGATTTCCATTGAGAAAGAGTGGCTCGAAGGGATCATCCCACGAAGTTTTCAAAGGCTGAGGCGGCCAGAAGAGCCCCCTATGCACACGCTCGGTGATCTCCTTCGCGCAATCCATCGCGGAAGCCATGACCTCATCGTTGAGTTCAGTAAATTCCTGCACGGCCGTTTCCGCCGGATCGGCAGAGAGCGTGAAATAGGCTGTGAAGACGGGCATATCGCCAATTTCAGCTCCGTGCCAATGACGCAGAATCTTCCGATAGAGGGGGAGCTGCAGATCAGCCCAACGCTTTGTATTTTGCCTCCTGCCATCGTGGTATTCCACCAACGCTGGCGGCAACCATTCGGTGGATAGTCTCGGCCCGAAATGCTTTTTTGAGGGGGGAATCGCCTTAGCATGGGTTTTGTAATCCAGCACCCGCCAGGCACCGGTTAGGATATTTTGCTCTATGCGATCGATTTTTCCGGAAAGTCTCAGTGGCCCAATGAGCAGAGGATTTTCGCCTACGGCCTCGAGCTTGCGCTCGGTGGAGACGATTCGCCACCCTTCGGCCACCACCTCCGACTGAATGCGCGAGAATGCTTTCAAGCGCAGCATAGCGGCTTCCACTTGGATACGCACGGCAGGTGACGGTGAGGGACCGAAAAGCCGGTAAACCGATTCATCGAGATGGCTCAGGACCAGACGCTCTATCTTAACGGGATCAGCCTCGTGTGGCGTTTCCCTCCCAAACTTTTCGACTGCCTCATGCACCAAAGTCCCGAATCGTCTCGCATCCATCTCGCGCGCATCCGGGATGAAAGCATCGAGCCAAAGGACTTTTTTGAGGTAATAGCGGAAAGGGCATGCAAGATACTCCGAAAAATCCGTCGGGCTCATTTTAGAAACCTTGCGGCGCATGTCTTCGGGCAGGCTCCATTTCCAATTGTTTCGACGCTGAGCGCGAGTCCCGCCGCTAGGTATTTCGCCAAAAAGCTCCAGCACGCGCGCTGGCAATGCCTCTTCACGGCAGCGCAGGAAGAGACGGGAGGGTAAGGTCGGACTCCCCTCAGCATCGAAGCGGCTGAACGAACTTAGGAATTCCTCTGCAGGTCGCGAGAGCAACAAGCATTGAAAAAGGTAGGCATCGCGGGCAAATCGGGAGGCGTTATCTGCCAAGCCAAGCGCGCGGCGTTTGGAATCCGGAAGAAATGGATGACCATTAACCGAGGATGGCAAAGAACCCTCGACGCACCCGCATAAAGCCAGACGCCCCGCCGCAATCCAGGGCGCTTCGAGCCAACCCGACAACTCAACATCCCCAGATTGGGAGGAATCAAAGACAGGCTCGGATTTCAAAGCCCGGGCAAATGCGGTTTCGATACAGGCTTCGCCATCGCTACAGAGTGGGGACATGACAATGGCCCTGTGTAAACTCGCCACATTTCGAGCGGTTTCGAGCCCCTCGCCGCCTGATCTCCAAGCCTTCGCGAGAATGTCGGAAGCGGACTCAGGTAAAAGCGATTTCACCAGCCTAATAACAATCCGCGACTGTGCACGGCGTTGGGATTTATCTTTTTCCGGATCGAAGGTCACATCGACGAAGGCTTCTGCTTGGGACAGATCGGAAAGAACCGCCTCACCGATCAGAAAATCGCAAGCCGCCAAGGCCTCGTCGGTTTTCAGATCTGAATCGCCTCGCAACACACGACTGAAGCGTGGCAACTCGATCAACCTCCGCAAAACACGCAAATCGCCGGATGACTGAAAACGCGCCCATTCCAGGGCGATCACTCCCGCTTCAGTGAGATCCAAGCGGCCTCCATCTGGCAAGAATGCGTTGCCTCCGCGCCTTTCCACCTCGCTGCGAAAAGTGCTTCCAAGCTTTGCATCAGCCAAAACCACCGCATAGTCGCCCGGCGTTTTTGAGGAGACAGCAAAGTCCAGAGCCTGGCGCGCCTCATCCTCTGGCGAACGCGCAACGGCAATCTTCCTGGAATCTACGATCACTTGGCATCCTGCCCATTCCTTCGAATCAGGCCGACCCCAGGCATCGAAGCCTCCACTCAACTCCCCTGGCAACCACACGAGAACCTCAACCTTAACGCCGACCTTTTCCAATGCTTCGGCATAACGCTGCGCGGCCAACGGCAAATCAGGAACGCAAGCGATGACCAATCGACCGATCCCAACCGCTTGAGAGGGAGTCGCCATTTGCTCGAATCTGGCCTCGTTGGGATCTGTCAGGCCATGATCCATTAAAACAGCGAGATAACACTGGTAAACTCGACCGAGCACCTCCCATCGCGCTCCATCCTCGCCGCACACTTTACCTACATGGGCATCCAAAGGGCGCCAACCTGCCTCTGCTAGCAAATCGCAGAGATCGCACAACACGCCGCCGCTTTTGAGGCGAGCAGCATCCGTATCCAACTTAGCATCTGAAAAAAGCGGTTCCAAAAATGCCCTACTGACTTCCTTGAGCGCCTTTGCCCAAGCCCCTTCTCGCTCAAACGTCTCTGCGATCCGCACACCATCTGGCAAAAGCGCCCGCATCGGCTGCCTGAAACGCGGCGAAAGCACACCCTTCTCAGCCAAAGCCCGCCGAATCCTGCGCCCCGCCCCCGCCGTCGGAATCCACACCTCGACTCGGCTCAAATCTCCACCCTCGTCTTTGAGTAAAACCTCCGCCACCTGAGAAGCCAGCGCAGTCTGTTTTCTTAAAAAAATCGTTTCGGGCACAGGGTAAAATTTTTATGAATCGGCTGCCGGTTACTTGTCGGTTGCCGCTTTCGGAATTTGGGCGAGAAGGTGGGTTGCTATGGCGAGGGAGGCCGTGGCTCCAGGAGATGGGGCGTTAAGGAGGTGAATCTGGCCAGGCTTTTGCTCGAGGGCGAAATCCATGAGGAGGGAGCCGTCGTGGTGGATGGCTTGGGCGCGCACGCCGCTGCCGCCTTCGCGGGAGATGTGCTCCATGCGGATTTCGGGGATGAGGCGCTGGAGGTTTTTCAGGAAGACTTTTTTGCTGAAGGAATTTCTCAACTCGCTCCATGTGGTGCCGGGATATTTTTTCAGAAACAGGTAGAGGCCGGGAAAAGTAAAGGTTTCCCACGAATCGCGAAGGGAGATGTCCGTGCTACGGTAGCCCTCGCGCTTGAAGGCAAGCACGGCATTTGGCCCGGCTTCGATGCCGCCACCGATCATGCGCGTGAAGTGCACGCCGAGGAACGGCAGCGTGGGATCGGGAACGGGATAAATCAAATGCCTGACGAGGTGCGAGCCGGCGGGTGCCAATTTCCAATAATCGCCGCGAAAGGGAATGATGCGGGACTCGGGTCGCAGACCGGCGGACCTGGCCACGCGGTCGCAATGGAGACCGGCGCAGTTGATGACGAAGTCGGCCTCGATGTCCTCCTGCGGGGTGCTGACGATTTGCCGTCCACCGCTTGTCCGAATGCCAAGCGCGGGGGCGTTTGTGCGGATCTGGTGTCCGGCGGCGAGAATCAATTCCGCCATCTTTCGCATCACAGCCGCGTAGTCGACAATGCCCTCCTCCGGCACGCGCAGAGCGGCGAGTCCTGCCGCGTGGGGTTCGATCTCCCGGATCGCTGCGCCCTCGAGCCACTGCAAGCCGCGCAGTCCATTGGCCCTCCCACGCGCCTCCAGTTCGCGCAATCGCACGACCTCGGACTCGTCGACCGCCAGCACGATCTTCCCACAAATATCATACGGAATCCGATGCTCGCCACAAAATGCCACCATTTCCCGAATGCCCTCCACAGCCAGTTTCGCCTTGAGCGAGCCAGGCTTGTAGTAGAGCCCGCAATGCAGGACTCCGGAGTTGTGACTGCTCTGGTGGCCGCCAGTAGAGGAATCCTTCTCCAATAAAACAACCTCCCGCGCGACCTTGTGCCGGGCGGCTTTGAGCGCGGTAGCCAAGCCGATGATCCCCCCGCCAATGATGACAAGCCGCTGCATAAACAAATTTTTTTAGGCAAAATTGGGGGAATTCACAGATTTTTAACCACACAGGGAAAAATCGAATCGTAGCGGATCCCCATCTCTTTTTGCTGCCAGGAGGCGCTCCGGAGAGGGATTCAAAACGAGCGGGGCGAATTTGTCTCCGATGCACCCGACTGCGAATTCGACTTGGAGGATATTGTCCCCTTGGTCTTCGATCTCCGACTCGATGAACTCCGTCGCGTTCAGCACCTGAGCGTCAGCACGCTCACAGGACCTCCTCCGATCGAGCCCAGCCTGGGAGACACGCTGCTCAAGGCATTCAAGAAGTGGCTTTCCAAGTGAGGATGAAATGGAGCTTTTGAGCCTCAACCCACTTGGCGCTGGCCGTATTTTTTGAAGAGGTCGAGGCAGGAGGACATGGTTCGGATTCCGCTGGAGGATGTGGTGGCGGCGAGGCAGGCAGCAGCGGCGGCGTGGCCGTTTTTCAGGCAGGCGGACAGATCGAGGCTGTCATGGTATCCATGGAGAAATCCTGCGGCAAAGGCGTGACCGGCGCCGACGGCGTTGACGACGCGGGATTTTGGAAGATTCACGCTGCCCTCCACATGCTTTGATCCATCGGCGGTGATGGCGAGGGCTCCAGCCGGGAATCGAATGACAACGCATTGACCTCCGGAGATTGCCTGCAACGCCTGCGCGGCGTGATTGATGGCAAAAAAATCGACGCCGGCGGGGAAGCGGAGACGAATGCCTGAGAGGCGCTCGGCCACCTCGACATTGAGAATAAGCAGATCGGTCTGCTTGAGGGCGGCCTTGGCTCCTTCCAAAAACGCATCCGTCGCCATGTCCGTTCTTTCGATATCAATGCAAGTGAGCATGCCTTGTTTTCGTGCGGCGGCGAGGACTGCCGCGGCGCGTGTGCCGTGCTTGGGGTCGCTTTTGTCCAGTTCGGCAAGAAAGAACAGCGTGCCCAGATACAAAATGCGGCTGTTATCATTTTGCAGATCGAAGTCGTCGGGTTTGAGAAGGGCGTTTGCCCCGGCGTGGTTGAAGCTTGTTCGTATGCCTGTATCCCGATTGGTCATGACATCCGAGAAGGAGGTGGGAATTTCGCGACTCACATGCAACCTCGAGGAGTCGATACCATGGGCGCGGCAATCCTTCACGATGCTGCCGCCGTCGATGTCCTGACCGATCCATCCCACCGCACGCAGTGGAGCGGTGAATCCGAGGCGGCAGAGGTTGACGAGGAGGTTGTAAGGTGCGCCGCCATTGCCAAGCGTCTCGCTAAGCACGGAGGTGCAGGCGCCTTCCTTGGGAAAACGGGAAACGACTTTAGTATAATCAACGATCCAAGTGCCAGCAGCAGTGATGCCTTCGCGTGTGTGTTTTTTGCTCATTTCTTTGTCATGGTTGTGAGGAGGAGGATCCAGATCACGATCGCCAGGCGGGAAATCACGAACTGGAGGTCGAGCGGGAGGCTGTAGAGGATGGCAGCTGTGGGAATCCAGAAAACCCAGTTCGTTAAAAGAACGGCCAGCATTTCTCTGACATAAAATATTTTAAATGGATTCAACCTCTGCGCGAACGACTCGAAATTGAAGCCGCAATCCTTGAAGACATAGAGCAGCGTCTGGTAGGGATTCGCAAAGAAGACGGTCCACACGAATTGATCTGTTGCGACCTTGGCCACGACCTGCAGCGTGGATGGCAGGCCGGACCAGAGGCTTTTTTGCAGAATATAGAATGTATCGGTGAGAATGCCCAAAACTCCGAAAACAAGAAACCCATAGGCGCAATTCGGCAGGAGCCTCCGACGCGACTCGGCATCCCCAAAGACGGCGCGCAGGCACTCCGCAAAGACGGCGATACTGGCCGTGCCGAAGAAGGAAAAGAAGAACCCGCCTTCTTTTTTCAGGTTCACGGCGACTTCGATGATTTGTCGCGCCGGCGGGTAAAAATAATACCCGCATACGATGAGGAGGATTAATCCTTGGATGAGCAAGGCCGGAAGGGCGATGGCCTTGCCGGCAATAAGGCCCTTGGCAATGCTTGCTCGCAGGATTTTTCCAAACTCTTCGACGATTCTCCGCCGACGAGAGGTGAATGGCGAATAGCTGAGTTGATTGCGCATCCTCAAAGCCCGCCGATAACGCGCATCGGAACCCGTCGGCTCGTCCAATATGTGAAATGCTCGATACATATATTCTCCAAGATCAACGCGTCATGGCCGGGCGGGGTCTGGAGCGGAGGGGATGCTCCGTGTGGTGACGCTCGCCTTGTTGCAGGCTTGCTCCGGAAGCCGCACTGGAAGATGCTTGGAGCCTCGCCGTGGATCCCTCTCCCTTGATTTCCGCCAGCAATTGGTCCACGCCGGACATCACGCAGGTCGGCTGGTAAACATAGTCCACCAAGTCCTCCAAGCGCGTGGAGCCTGTGAGAACAAGGCAAGCCTGCATGCCGATCTCGATCGCGCCCCGGATATCGGTCTCCATCGTATCGCCGACCATCACCACCTCATGTGTCTGGCGGTGCAGCAGCCTGCGAGCGCGGAAAAACATATAGGGATTCGGCTTACCAAGGTAGTAGGCACGCCGGCCAGTGCTGGCTTCCAGATAGGCTGCAAGCGCTCCGGCACCTGGACGGGTCACCGTGCTTTTGACAGGACACCAGTAATCGGGATTCGAGCAAACCAGCTTGGCCCCTTTTTCGATCAGCTCATGCGCCTTAGCAATTTTCTCGGCAGAAGGCGAACCCTCGCCAACGATCACATAGGTGGGATGGATGCTATCGTTGGGGATTTTTGAGTTGTTGAGGGCCGAGCTGAGGCCCGCCTCGCCGAGCACGAATGCGGTGCAGCGAGGATTAGTCTCGGCAAGAAAATCGGCGGTATTTTGTGCCGAGGTGTAGAAGTGTCGGGGCGAAAGGTCGTCGACACCAAGATGACGGAGCTTAACGACCAAATCCTCCGGAGTCGGAGCCGAGTTGTTTGTGACAAAGACGAATGGCGTAGCCGTCTTTAAAAAGTGAGCAACAAGCTCCGCCGCCCCTGGCAAAAGCTGGTTCTCCCGATAGATAACCCCATCCATATCCAAAAGATATCCCTTACGGTTCATTTCCCTGCGTTCTGGGAGGGGGTTTGATTTTCGAATTACCCGAATCGGCGGACACCAGCGGCGCCCTCCCTACCGACGGGAGACTGAGAAGACCTGTTGTTGGAATGCCGACCCAGCGAACCAACGGGTCGGAAAGTAAAACTTCGCGCACCGTCGTCAAGCGTTTGCTTTTTCTGAGAATTGAATGCTCAAGGATCGCGGGAAAAAACTTCGATCGGCGCTTGTTCGGGTGTAGTCGTTTTCCCATGCACCTTACCGAAGCCGTTCGCTACCTTGATGACCTCCTGCGCACACGAGAGGTCGGGGACTTTCCACAGGCCATGAATGGACTTCAGGTCGAGAACTCGGGGGGTCTGACGCGAATTGGAGCAGCGGTGGATGCCACTGAGGCCGTGATCTGCGAAGCGGCCCAGGCCGGAGTGGATTTTTTAATCGTGCACCATGGTCTTTTCTGGAGCGGAGCGCAGAGGGTCACCGGCGCGGCCTACCGGAAGATGCGCTTGCTCATGGAGGCTGACATGGCGGTTTACAGCGCCCATCTGCCGTTGGATATCCATCCAGAGATCGGCAACAACGCACTTCTTGCTGCGGCCCTCGGACTCGAAAATGGCGTGCCGTTTTTTCCGACGGCAGGCCAGAATGTGGGATTGAAATTTGAAGCCGAAGTGAGCCGGGAGGTCTTGCGGGACCACTTGGCGAGAGCCGTCGGCGGGGCGGTGCATCTGGCTCCGGGCGGACCTGTGCTGGCGCGGCGCATCGGAATCGTGACCGGAGGAGCTGGCGGCGATGTGGCGAAAGCCGCCGAAGCCGGTGTGGACACATTTATCACCGGCGAGGGGCCGCATTGGTCCTACACGGCAGCGGAGGAGTTGGGGGTGAATCTCTTTTACGCGGGCCACTACGCCACAGAGACCTTCGGAGTCAAAGCCGCAGCGGAACTCTTGGCAGGTAAGCTCGCCTTACCTTGGCAATTTATCGATCACCCGACAGGGCTGTGATCAATCCTCCGAGTCAGCTGCGGAAAGAAGTTTGAAAGCCTTCTTCACATCGCTGACGCGCAGGATAAGCAGACCCTTCTTGGCGCTGGGCATGGATGCGAGGTAGGCGTATTCGATATTGACCTTGGATTTTGAAAGAAGACGCGCCACACGCGACAAGCTGCCCGGGCGGTTGTCATTTTCAATCATAAGCACTTCGCTATCCAGAACCAAGGTGCCACGGGATTCAAGCAACGCGATCGCCTTCTGCGTATCGCTCACCACCATACGAACAGAGGCGTGGTCCACCGTGTCGATAACGGTGAGGCCATAGATATTGATATTCGCATCTCCGAGGGCATCGCACAGCTCCGCGAGAGTTCCCGGGCGGTTGGCGATAAAGATGACGAGTTGTTCGACGATGCGCACATTTTTCATATACCGCCACTTTCGCCATGCAGGCCGCCTGAGTCGATTGGAAAAAGGCGGGGCTTGCCAGCGCCAACCAGCGGGGCGATGGATGGGTCATGCCGAATCCCAAAAAAAGCGGACGGAACAAGCCTTTGCAAAGTCGTTCCCACAGTAAGACAGCCGATTCCCGCAAATCGCCGCGCCAAGGCGCAGCAAAGCCTGCCGCCGCGAAGCCATCGAAACGCAGCGGCACATTCCAAAAATCCACCGGCGAGCCCTCGCAGAAACTCCGCGCTTCGATTCTCCGTCAAATCTCGCAACGCCCGCTGGACGCCGCTGGCATCGCTTCCGCCCTGGACCTCCCGCCGGCTTGGAAAGGCAAGCTCCTCCACCTTTTGAAGGAAATGGAGATGGCCGGCGACATCGCCCGCATACGCCGCGACCGCTATATCATCCCCAAGGAAGCCGATCTCTTTACAGGAGTCCTCCAAATGCACGCCAATGGCGGAGCACATGTGCTCAATGAAAAGCAGGGCGAGCCAGACCTCTACATCCGGGCCGAGAATTGCTTCACCGCCATGCACGGCGACCGCGTCGTGGCACGCATATCAAGTCAACCCGAAGAACCGGGCTTTTTTTCCAAACCCGAGAAACGCCGCGAAGGCAAGGTCATCCGCGTCCTCACCCGCGCCAACGAAACCATCGTCGGCACGCTCCAGCGCTCGAAAAACTTTTTCTATGTCGTCGCGGACGATCCGCGATTCGTCCAGAACCTCTATGTCAAACCGCCCGCACCGCCGCTTCTGGCGAAGGTCGGCGACAAGGTGGTGGCGAAGCTCGACTCCTGGCCATCGCGCCATGTGAACCCCGAAGGACACCTCATCGAAATCCTCGGGCCGACAGGAGCGCCGGGCGTCGATATGCTCTCGATCATTCGCAAACACAGGCTGCCACTGAAATTTCCCCATGATGTCCTGCGCGAGGCCGAGCGCGTCTCCCCAGAAGTCGATCCAGCCGAAGCCGCCAAGCGCGAGGATTTGCGCGACCGGTTTATTTTCACCATCGACCCGGATGACGCGAAGGACTTCGACGACGCCATCAATGTGGAGCGCATCCCCGGCGGATGGCGAGTCGGCATCCATATCGCCGATGTGTCCCACTATGTGAAACCCAAGTCCGCCCTCGACCGCGAGGCGCACACGCGGGGGAATAGCGTTTATCTGGCGGACAGGGTCATCCCGATGCTACCCGAAGCGCTCAGCAATGGCATCTGCAGCCTCAAGCCGCAGGTCGACCGCATGGCGTTCTCCGTCTTTGCCGAAATCCTCCAGAGCGGAAAAATCCAATCCGTCCGCTTCGCCAAAACGGTGATCCGCAGCGCCGCGCGGCTGACCTACAAACAGGCGTTTGCCATTCTCGAGAAGCCGCCGAAAAAAGGCGACCTCCTCTCCGAGCGCGTCCACACCGCATGGGAGCTCTCCTCCCTGCTGCGCAAAAAACGCTTTGCCGCCGGGTCCCTCGATCTGGAGTTCCCAGAAATCAAAGTCTGGCTCGACGAAACCGGCCGCCCCGTGAGGCTCGAGCGGGTGGAGAACGACATTTCCCACCAACTCATCGAGGAACTCATGCTCCTCGCGAACGAGCTCGTTGCACGCGAACTCAAGCACCGGAAACAACCCGCCGTATACCGCATCCACGAGAAGCCTGACCCCGAGAAACTCGCCGAGTTTCGGGAATTTGCCGCCTCGCAAGGCATCCGCGCCGGCGACCTCACCCACCGTCCCGAGCTTCAAAAACTCCTCGCCTCCCTGCATGGCAAACCCTTTGCGTCCGCCGTGAAGATCGCCCTGCTGAAAAGCCTCAAGCGCGCCCGCTATTTTCCCGAACCACTCGGCCACTACGGACTCTCGAAGCCGGACTACACCCACTTCACCAGCCCGATCCGGCGCTACAGCGACCTCATCGTGCACCGCGCCCTCGAGCGCCAACTCGGCCTCACCAAGAGCGGCCCGGATTCCTCCGCCCTCGGTGCCATGGCCGAACATATCTCCACCACCGAACGCTCGGCAGCCGATGCCGAGAAGGAATCCGTGCGCCTCAAAAAACTCGAGTTCTTCCAACTGCAGACCACCGAAGGCAAACGCCAGAAATTCCGCGGTATGATTATGGATGTTCGGAATTTCGGCTTCTTCATCGAACTGCCCGAGTTTCTGCTCACCGGCCTCGTCCATGTTTCCTCACTCGAAGGTGACTTCTACATCCACGAACCCTCACGCGGACGCCTCTACGGACGAAAAACCAAGAAAGTCTATCAGGTAGGCGACTTTTTGGAGGTCGCAGTCGACCGCGTGGATATGTTCAAGCAGCAGGTGGATTTCAAACCCGCCTGACCCCAGCACTTCATCGCGAAAAAAGGTCTGACGAGATTTTTAAATTCCCGCTTGCCCCGACTCCGCACCCCTACTACAAACACTGCCTTCACAATTCCTCCATTTCATGGGAAAAATTCTCATCATTGTCTCAATTGTTCTCGCTGCGGCATCCGCCGGTGTGGGCTTTGTAAATAGAAGCCACCTCCTTAAAACCAAGGAGGACTTGGCGGCATCCCAGCAAGAGACCGCCACAGTCAAAACCAACCTCGAGGGAGAGATCAAAAAATACGTCGAGGCAGATAAGACCATTTCCGAGCTCACCGCCCAGAAGCAGAGCCTCGACTCCGACCTCGCGAAGCAAAAGAGCGAAGTCACCGCGAAAACAACCCAGCTCACTGAGGCCCAATCAAAACTAACCAAGGCTGAAGGAGAGTTGGCCACGGCAAATACGGATATCCTCACCAAGGGGGAAAAGATCACTCAACTCGAATCTCAAATCGCCGCAGCGGCTACCGCCGTGCAAACGCCAGTCTCAACCGAGGAAGACAAAGCCCGCATCACCGAGCTTGAAACCCTGAACACCAAACTCGACGAGGATAACAAGAACCTCGAAGGCAAACTAGCTTCACTCCAAAAAGCCGCCCGCGAAAAAGAAACCAAGCAAGGTCTCACCCGCGTCACTGGCCGCGTCCTAGCCGTGAATCAAGCGTGGAACTTCGTCGTCCTGAGCCTCGGCAATAAAAGCGGCATCGAGAGCAATATGGAATTTCTCGTAAAACGCGGCAGCACACTCATCGGCAAAGTCCGCACCACCACGGTCGAACCTTCCACCTCCATTGCAGACATCATCCCAGCGAGCCTTGCTCGCGGACTCAGTATTCAACCCGGCGATGACATCGTTTACCAAACGGCTCAAAATGAGAGTGTCGCTTTTTAGCCTCCTCATCCTCTCGGCCGCCTTCTTGACCGGTTGCGCCACAGACGAACCACGATCTGCCGCCCACGCCGAAGGCTCTCTTCCGTGGAATCGCCCTGCCTCTTGGGAAGGCGCAGGAGCCCTCGGCTCGGCCATGCAAGGCACCCGCTAAGATAAAATCCCGTCTGGATTTGCCAGATCGTAGGAAAGTCTCGCCGTCGGCGCCTCAAGTTTCCGCCGCATAGGCCAGTGGGTTTTAGAGTTCTGCGGCGAACGATTCGAGGTCGGCGCTGGTTATGGCGGCCCTGAGAAGGTGCGTGAGTTTCTTGGAGTCGGCGATCGACTCAATCTCTTCGCGCAGGCCTGCCGGGACTCGCTGGAAGCGGATTTCCAGCGCTTCGAGGATGGCTTGTTGCTGGGAGAAGATCAGACCTTCTTGACGACCTTCTTGGCGGAATTGTTCGGCGAGTGACATGGCGTTTTTGCTCAGTTTTGGGTTGTGCAGCGTTTGTAATTTCCGACGAAAGGCGGGCTTGTCAAGGTCGCGGTCCAGGATGTAGCGCATCAGCATCTCGAAAGAGGCCGATGGCAACTGGATCAACAGCGATTCGTCCCAGACCGTGTCGTCCAGCAGGGCATGGAGCTTTTCGGCTTTCAGGGCACGCAGGGCGAGAATTCCCATCGGTGTGCCGAGGATTTTCTCAAATGGCATCCGGTATAACTCCACGAGCTGGAATTCAAAGTCGGGGATGTGTTTTTTGATGTCCTCCCCTGCCCCTTCGGGGATGTCGATCAAGTCAGCGAAGCGGGTGGAACTTTTCCAGGGTTTGTTGTCCTGTGCGAGCACGAGAGGGAGGATGGGCGGCAGTTTCGTTGCGCCGGGATTGTTGCGGAGATAGTCGTTCCAGATGCGGACCATGTAGGTGAGCAGGCGCAGGCCGATGAGCGGGTCTTCCTGGTTCTGGTGCTCGAAGAGGATGTAGAGGAAGGCGGGTTGGCCGTCGATTTTCGCGGTAAAGAGGAGGTCGCTCGAGGTGGCGGCGAATTCCGGGTCGATGAAAGTGCCACTGACCAGAGTCAACGAGTTCCAATCCATGCGGCGGACGAGCTTGCGCGGCAGGTAGGCTTGGAAAAAGACGCGAGCGTTGTCGGAGTCCGAAAAGGTCGACTTGACCAACTTGTCGTGCGGTTGGTGAATCGTGGCCTTGCGAATCGGCATGACGGAAGGATTCGCAAAAAGGCCTTATCGCATCAACGGAAGGAATGTGACGATTTTGACAAATTGTGGCGCAGAGGTTCGACAGGATGATGGACAGCAAAAAAATTGGGGGATTTCGGACGCGCGCCAGCACGATTCGTGATTGCAGGAGAGTTAATCGTCCTCGCATGGCCCATTTTTCAGGCGAGCTTCCGGCTCGTAGCGCCCTGGGTCGGAGAGAAGCGGCGTTTCCCTTTTCCCTCCACCAGATTTTGTCTTTCTGTCTCAGAGGCCGATTTTATCCACTGATTCTGTAAATCCTGTCTTGAAAGGCCTTCCGTGCTTGAAATTTGGGTCATGCGAGACGACGACCCTCCGAGGCGTGTTTTTTTAGGGCGCGCTTTGGAGGATGGCGCGGAGGTCTCCGGTGATGCGGCCGTCGTAGAGGGCTTTGCCGATGATGGCTCCGTAGAGGCTGGGCATGGTGTTCAGGCGGCGCAGGTCGTCGGCGCAGGAGACTCCGCCGCTGGCTATGAGGTTGCAGCTCAGCAGGGAAAGCATTTTTTCCAACTCCGCGAAATTTGGCCCCTCGAGCATGCCGTCGGTGGCGATATCGGTGTAGATAATGGTTCCAGCACCGGCTTGCTGCGCGGCGAGGGCGAGGTCGGTGGCTGATGTGGCTGTAGTCTCGGTCCATCCCTTCACGGCAACCTTGCCGCCGTGGGCGTCGATGCCCACGGCTATGCGCTCGCCTCCGAATTGGGAGCAGATGTCTGCGATGGTTTCAGGAGATTGGCAAGCCTTGGTGCCGAGGATGACACGGCTCACGCCCGCATCGAAGGCGGCTTGGATTTTTTCCACACTACGCATACCGCCGCCGAGTTCGCAGGGAACCTTCACGGCGGCGCAGATCTTTGCAACGGCATCAAGGTTCTGCGGCTCACCGGTGAAAGCTGCGTCGAGATCGACGATGTGGAGCCAATCAGCGCCGGAGTCCTCCCACTTTTTGGCGAATACCACAGGGTCGGAGGAATAAACGGTTTTCTCGGTGGCAAGTCCGCGCTTGAGGCGCACGACTTCGCCGCCCATGAGGTCGATGGCTGGCAGAAGAATCATAGTGTCGAAAGAAAATTGCGAAGAAGAGCGAGTCCGGCGGACTGGCTTTTTTCAGGATGGAATTGCACGGCGTGCAGTGCGCCCGAGGAGACCCCGGCGGCGAAGGAAACGCCGTAGTCACTCCATGCGCTCACCAACGAGGAGTCGGCGGGCACGGGATAATACGAATGCACGAAATACATGGAAACATCGCCGGGGAGGCCGTTGTAGAGCGGACCTGAAGTTTTCGAGAGCGTATTCCAGCCCATGTGCGGAACCTTGAGGCCGGCATCGGGAAATCGCACGACGCGCCCTTTCAGAACACCAAGCCCGTCCACACCGGGGGATTCCTCGCTGGATTCGAAGAGAAGCTGGTAGCCGAGGCAGATGCCAAGATAGGGACGGCCGGAGAGCGCCCATTCGCGAACCGGATTCCACAGCCCGGTAGCGCGGAGGTTCTCCGCACAATGCGCAAAGGCTCCCACGCCGGGGACAACTATGGCATCCAATCCGGCGAGGCCGGAGGGCCCGGTCACAAGAGTGGGAAATGATCCTGAGGCTTCGAGAGCCTTGCAGACGCTTCGAAGGTTGCCGCTGCCATAGTCAATGACGCCGAGTTTTTTCCCACTCACAAGACACCCTTCGTGCTCGGAATGCCTTGAACGCGGGAGTCCACCGCTGTCGCCTGATCCAGCGCGCGGGCGAGGGATTTAAAAACCCCCTCAGCCATGTGGTGGGCATCGCGACCGGCTAGAATGTCCACATGCAGGTTCATGCCAGCATGCACCGAGAGGGCGCGCAGAAATTCCTCAACCAACTGAAACTCGAAATTGCCGCCGATCGGCGAGACACGCTCCGGAGCATTGTAAGCCAGAAACGGCCTGCCGCTGAGATCCACCACAGCGCGGACGAGGGCTTCATCCATCGGAACATAGAAAAATCCATACCGGCGAATGCCCGCCTTGTCCCCCAGCGCCTGCGTGATCGCCTGCCCGAGCGCAATGCCGGTGTCCTCCACAGTGTGATGAAAATCCACTTCGATATCGCCCTTCGCGGTGACATCCAAATCCATGAGGCCGTGTTTTGAAAACAGGGTGAGCATATGGTCGAAAAAAGCGATCCCGGTGGAAATGCGGGATACGCCTGAACCATCGAGCTTGATGGTGAGTTGAATCGAGGTTTCCGAAGTCGTGCGGTGGATTGTTGCTTCACGTGGCATGGATGTAGTCAAACAGATGGCCCAACCTTTGTGAAGACCGGTGACATGATGCATCTCGCTGCGTGATAGAACTCGAAGTCCCTTAGAGTTCGACTCTTCGGTAGAGGGACTGTGCAAACAACATGGAGCTCTGCTTTTAGAGTCCGATTCCAAATGGCGACGATTGGCTTTTTCCATTTTCATTCGGCGCCAAACTGCAAAACATTGATTGATGGATTTTGCGCTGACACCTCTTGGGAGGGTGGTGGTAGACACAGGTCACCAAGGCCCACCCGTTACGGACAACGCCGTCCACGCTGCCTTTGCTGCGGGAGATGGAGCGGGATTGTTGGCACTGGCTGCTTGTAAACGTCCGGAAATTCAGACCGGTGCAAGTTTTGGTTTTTGGCGTGGGTTTGCCAATGCCTGCCTCACAGCCCTCGCACACACGCCCGTATCATCGGATGGCACATTTCCAGAGTCCGTTCCTATGCCTGAGGATATGGCCTTTGATTTGACTCTGCGGATTCCTGCGATGCGCGGGGCCGAGTATGCGAGTCCGGAGGTCTTTGAGGCGCTATGGGGGGCCATCGTCCAGTCCGCGCGGGAGGCTTCGCTCCAAGTCGGCGGCTTGCGTGAATGCTTGGCCTCGATCAATCCTGCGCTGCGCCTTCTCGGGAAAGTCACTTTCCATCTCGCCGAGAATAAACGAACCCCCGACACGCCTTTTGCTTTCATGGCGACTTATACCCATCGGCTGAGCGGGGGGGAAAAGCCGGTCCACCTGCCTCTAGCGCGAGCTTTGCAGGAATATGCCGGCGCTAAAAACCAAGCTGCGCTGAGGTCTCTTCTCGAGCCTGTGCAGAAGGCAGCGGAAACAAGCCCGTGGGTGCGCGACCTGCTCGACAGTCGGCGCGTCTTCCAAGCCCAATCGTGGTCGCCTTTACAAGCGCATGCATTTCTGCGGGAGGTTCCGGCGCTTGAGGAGGCAGGCATTGTGACACGCATTCCAAACTGGTGGAAAAATGGTCGCGCCTCGCGTCCTAAGGTCAGCATTTGCATCGGTGGCGCTGAAAGCTCGGGCGTCGGCTTGGATGCGATGATGTCTTTTTCCATCCACACCACGCTGGACGGCGAACCTCTCAGCGAGAAGGAATGGAAGGACCTGATGAGTGGGCAGGACGGCCTTGTCTCGCTGCGCGGACAATGGATCGAGGTCGATCATGGCAAGCTGCAGGATGTCCTGTCGCACTGGGAAACGGTTTCGGCAAAAACCGAAGGAGTTTCCTTTCTTGAGGCCATGCGCCTGCTCGCTGGTTACCGGGGAGGTTCACGCAATGAAACTGAAGCTTCTACAGCGAACGCTCCGGAGTGGAGCCAGGTTGTCGCTGGAGGCGTGCTCAGGGATGCCCTTGCAAAAATGGCCGATCCGGCACAAGCGGTCACATTTGATCCGAATGAACACATGGCTGCGACACTGAGGCCGTATCAGGCCGAGGGTGTGAAATGGCTTTGGCTTTTGCAAAATCTCGGTCTGGGAGCCTGCCTTGCCGACGACATGGGGCTTGGAAAAACCATTCAGATCATCGCCCTGCTGAACCGACTCAAGGAGGAAGCCCCCGGAGCGCCCTCACTACTCATCGCACCGGCATCGCTTCTGGCGAACTGGAAATCGGAGATCGCACGCTTCGCTCCGCGCCTGCGTGCGGTGTGCCTGCATCCCTCCGAGACACCGCCGGAGGACTGGCGCGATGCAGCCAGTGCGGATCGGCTCATACTAGGTTGCGACCTCGCTCTCACGACTTACGGCCAGGCATCGCGCTTGGAGTGGATGAAGGAGCGCCAGTGGCGTTTGCTCATTCTCGATGAGGCCCAAGCCATCAAAAATCCAGGCAGTAAACAGACGCGCATGGTCAAATTGATCCCCGCCCGTTCGCGCATTGCCCTGAGTGGCACTCCGATTGAGAACCGCCTAGGCGACCTCTGGTCACTCTACGATTTTCTGAATCCCAGTTTACTTGGCACTTCGCCGGAGTTCTCCCTTGCAGTGAAGCGCATTCAAGGCGGCAGTCCACCGGACTTCGCGCCTCTGCGCCGATTGATCACGCCCTATCTTTTGAGGCGACTGAAAACCGACCGCCGCATCATTGCCGATCTCCCTGACAAAACCGAACTCACCGCCTGGTGTCCTTTGGCCAAGAAGCAGGCTGTGCTTTACGAAAAAACCGTCGCTGAACTCGCGGAGAAGCTGGAGACGATCACGGATGGCATCCAGCGTCGAGGTCTGGTTCTGGCCTACCTGATGCGGTTTAAACAAATCTGCAACCATCCGGATCATTGGACGGGTGGTGGAAACTACGAACCGGAGGCAAGCGGGAAGTTTTTGCGCCTGGCCGCCCTGGCCGACGAGATCGCCTCCCGGCAGGAAAAGGTGATCGTGTTCTCCCAATTTCGGGAAATCACACAGCCGCTGGCGGATTATCTGCATGGACTCTTCGGCAGGCCTGGGCTGGTTCTTCACGGCGGCACACCGGTGCCTCAACGCCGCAAAATGGTCGAAGATTTCCAGCGAAACGATGGTCCCCCGTTTTTTGTTCTCTCGCTCAAAGCCGGTGGCACCGGGCTCACTCTGACAGCCGCCAGTCATGTCATCCACTTCGATCGTTGGTGGAACCCCGCGATTGAGAATCAGGCCACCGATCGCGCCTTCCGCATCGGCCAGAAACGAAATGTTCTGGTCCACAAATTCGTTTGTCGTGGAACGATAGAGGAGAGGATCGACGAACTCATCACCCGCAAAAAATCCCTCTCTGACTCGCTCCTCGACAGCGAAGGCGGAGCTGAAACCCAGCTCACTGAAATGTCGAATGCAGAACTGCTGAACTTCGTTTCTCTCGACATTCGAACGGCCTTGACTGAATAAATCCGCTTATGTTCCAAGGATTTTACAAACCATACGTTCCAGTCGCAGCACGTCGCGCCCAAGCGGCAAAGGCAGCCACAAAACTGCAAAAAAACGGACTCAAACTCGAACCGGTGGTCATCGAAGGCCGGGCGATTGCCAAGACATTCTGGGGCAAGGCGTGGTGCGCAAATCTGGAGGCGTATAGCGATTACGAAAACCGCCTCCCCCGCGGGCGCACCTATGCCCGCAACGGATCGGTGATTGATCTGAAAATTGAAGCCGGGCGTGTCACCGCACTCGTTCAAGGATCCTCGCTTTACAAAATTGCTGTTACGATCAGCCCGCTCGCGAGCGATCGCTGGAAAGCCTTTGTGAATACCTCAACAGGGCAGGTCACAAATTTGCTAGACCTCCTCCAAGGGCGCCTTTCGAAAGACCTTTTGGCCTCGCTCACCGCCAAGGACAGCGGGCTTTTTCCATCACCCAAGGAGATCAAGCTCGACTGCAGCTGTCCGGATTGGGCCGATATGTGTAAGCATGTTGCAGCCGTTCTTTACGGAGTTGGAGCGCGTCTGGACGCCTCGCCCGAGTTATTCTTTACTCTCCGCGGTGTCGATATGCAGGACCTTCTCGCTGCGGCCAGTGAAAGCGCGGCCGCCCCGCTTGGCGAGGCCACCTCGCTTGCCGAAGACGATCTTTCTTCCATCTTCGGCGTGGAAATCGACTCCAAAGCGCCAGCGCAGACTCTTGATAAAGCTCCAGCCTCCCGAAAAAAAGTCCCTTCACCGTCAAAGACCAAACCGACCGCAAAAAAGGCGATTACCCAAAAGCGGAAACCGGTAAAAAAATCTCCAAAGCGCAAAAAGAAAACGGGCACTGTGAAGATCAACTGACCAAGAAGCACGGGGAGGCAGACAGGCCACTGGAAGATGTTTGCGCTGCTTACGCGCTGGCTCGGCGATAGTAGACGGCGGTGTGGCCGACCTGCTGAACGAGGAGGGAATTTGTTTTGGCAGCGAGTTCTTTGGAGAGGGTTTTGCGTTCCTCTTTGAATCCTTCGAAGCGGATTTTCAGGATTTGATGCAGGTTCAGCTGCTCTTCGAGGGCGGCGAGGAACTCCGGGGTGGCTCCGGCTTTGCCGAGTTTGAGGACGGGTTTGAGGAGCTGGGCGCGGCTTTTGAGGTCGCTGAGGCGTGGTTCGGACATGAATGGGCGGGCTCGCTCAGGCGGGCGAATCGGAGCGGCGGACGGGGCGCTTGCGGATTGTGATGCGTTTCACTCGGGCTTCATCAGGCGGGCTCCAGGTGACGAGTTCAGGATCGTCTTTAAAGGCGTTGTGCACGATGCGGCGGTCGTAGGAATTGAGCGGTGCGGTTTGCATCGGGCGGCCGCTGGCGCGGACGGCGCTGGCGAGTTGGCGCACTTTGGCTACAAGGGCGTCATCGCGCATGCTGCGATAGTGTTGGACATCGACAATGACCCGGGCACCAGGGGGATTTTGCGAGGTGAGGATGCGATTGACGAGATACTGAAGGTCATCCATCACCTCTTCATGGCGGCCTATGAGCCGGTCGGTTTCGTTGGTGAGGATCTGAAGCGTGGTATTGCCGTCGTTTTGCTCTTCTTTGACTTCGGCCACAAAGCCGAGGTAGCCAAGGAGGGTATCAAGAATCTCAACGGGTGTCGCATTCATGGGCTGTGGCGGTTTTTACTTTTTTTCTTGGCCTCGACTGCGGTCCGCTTGGCGACCACACTTTTTTTCTCAAGCGTGGGAAGTGGTTTGTTCCGCGTGAGGTAGAGCTGCACGATAGAGAAAATATTCTGGGTTGTCCAATAGAGCGCGAGTCCGCTGGCGTAGTTGTAGCAGAAGACCAGAAAAATGATCGGCATGAAGTAGAAAATGCGCTGCTGCATGGCATCACCGGTTTTCGGTGTGATCACCATCTGCCACACCATGGTGCCTGCCATGACGATAGGCAGAACATTGATGGGGAATCCAAGCACATGGGCGATCGTGTCGGGTTGAGAGAGATCGGCGACCCAGAAGAACGAGCTATTGCGAAGCTCGATGGCGGTGCCAAGCATCGAATAGAAGCCAAAGAAAATCGGAATCTGGATGAGCATGGGCAGGCAACCGCTGAAAGGATTCACCCCATACTCTTTGTAGAGCTTCATGGTCTCCTCGTTGAGCTTCTGCGGGCTGTCTTTGTATTTATCCCGCATCTCGGTCATCTTGGGCGCGAGAAGTGCCATCTTACGCATCTCGTTCGTCGCCTTGTTTTGAACAGGCCAGAGGATGGTCTTGATCAAAATGGTAAGAACGATGATGGCTGTGGCGTAGTTGCCGAGGAGTGCGTAGAGGTGATTCATCGCCCAGAGCAGGAATTCGCTCACGAAGCCGAACATTCCAAAGCTCATGACTTGGTCCTGTGTGGGGCCAAGCTCGCGCAGGCGGGGAATTTCCTTGGGGCCTGAGTAAATTTGGAAGGTGCGTGTCTCACGCGTGCCGGGAGGAAGCGAGAGCCCGCCTTGGATGAGTCCGCCTTGCACGCCAAACACGGGAGTGCCGTTGAATTTCGGGGCGTCGAAGCGTTTTGCCCAAACGGATTTTGTGGCGGAGCCGGCCTGCGGAGTCACGATAGTGCAGAAATACTGGCTGGCAACAGCTGCCCAGCGGATGTCGGGATTGCTCTCGAGGTAGAGCGGGCGCTCGCCGTGGATAGGAATTCCAATTAAGGGAACCGAACTGGCGGAGAACCAATTCACATCGATGTTCGACATTTTGGCCTCATGCCCCCAATCGAAGCGAGTATACATGGGGAGGTCGTGGATGTGGATGGGAGCGGCTCCGCCTGCAGAGATGAAGAAATCCGGGACTTGAATGGCCGCAGAGCCGGGGTTGGTGAAGGTGACCTCTAGATTCACCGTGTAGGGGGATTTTGTGCCGTCGCCCGGCGGAAGCGTGAATCGCTTGCTGATCTCGAGTCCATCGGGTTGTGTGCGCTTGAAAAAGACCTCGCCCTTGGCGCGGTCGGCGGTCATTTCAAATCCGCCCAACACCTCGCCGGGGTTGAACCCGAAAGCGCCAATGGGCATGGAGCGACTGCGATTCAAAGCGACATTGTCATGATTCTCTCCGAGGTGCATGCGGAGGATGACCTGCTCGATGCCGCCAGCGTCGTTGTTGAAAACAAATTCTGTGCTTTTCGTGCTGAGGCTCTCAGCGCGCGCCGACATGGAGGGTGGAGGCTCGGCCGTTGTGACTGGAGTCACTGTGGGCGTCGCAGCCACGGCAGCGGATGGTGTGGCAGTCGGCGCGGCAGACGCCCCGGCGGGCAGGGGCTCTGGCTTGTAGTATTTACTGATATACCATTGCCAGGCGAAGAGGCCGGTGACTGAAAGAATGATGGCGATCCAGGATTTACGGTCCATTAATTTATAGGTGAGAGAGGTTTGAATGCTGGCGGCACGGGGTCATAACCACAACCGCCCCAAGGGTGGCAGCGCGCGATTCGACGAAGGCCGAGAAGCGTGCCACGAAGGGTTCCGTGATTCTGGAGGGCTGAAATGAAATACCGGGAACAGGAGGGATCGAAACGGCAACCGCAACCCGGACCGCAGATCACCTGCAGAAACGGAGAGACCGCAAGCTGGTAGCAGCGGATCAGAGCGATGAGCAGGTGTTTCATTCGAGAGGCGGCAAAATAGAAAGTCGGCGCGCAAGAAGCAACCATTCCGCTTTTAATTGTTCGAAGGACGCCTCGGCAGCGGCCGACTTGGCAACTATCACCACGAGAAATCCGGCCGGGATTTGGGTGATACAGGACTTGAGGATTTCCCGCAGACGGCGGCGCACCTTATTGCGAGCGACCGCACCACCGACGCGGCGGGAAGTGATGATGCCCACTTTCGCAGAGTCGTCTCCCCCGGTGCGGAGGAGACCGATGCGAATGAGGCGGGCTTGGGATGATTTCCCGTGCTCGCGAACCCGTGTGAAATCCCTGGTCTGACGGAGCCGGGCGGTTTTAGGAAAACGCTGGCCGACTGGATCAGGCTTCGGTGTGTCTTGCGAAGTGAACCTCGACACCTTTTGGAAGCAGGCGTTTGCGGCCATGGCGGCGGCGGCGGTTCAGGATGGCCCGACCGGATTTGGTCTTCATACGGGCGCGGAAACCGAACTGCTGCTTGCGCGTGCGCTTGGAAGGCTGGTAAGTGCGTTTCATAATCTCAAAATTGGAGGTGAGATGCTACGGGCGAAAATCAAGGCGTCAACCCAAAAGATTTGCCACGCACTCGATTTCGACATCGAAGTCACCCGGAAGTTGTGCGCCGATCGTGGCGCGGGCTGGCGCGGACTCCCCGAAGTAACGGGCATAGACCGCATTCATCTCTTGGAAATTTTCCTTCGAAAGGTTGGAGAGATAGACCCGAGTGCTGACAACATTTTCAAATCCTGCCCCGGCGGCGACGAGCACCTTGTGGATATTCTCGAGGACAAGTTCGGTCTGGCGGGCGATCGATCCGCGCTCGATTTTTCCTGTCGAGGGATCCCATGGCGTCATGCCCGAGACGAAGACGAATTTCCCCTCGGCCACCACGCCAAGCGAGTAGGGACCAAGGGCCGGCGGACCACCGGGAACATCGCGGAGTTGTTTTTTCATGGTGGGCATCTGAACGCATCGCCTGCGCCGAGACAAGTCTCGCATCGGAAAATCCGTCGTCAGAGAAGCTCGAAGCGGATAGCCTCACGCGATGGATTTTATAGAAACTCACGGCGCGGAACTGCTGCGCACCTACCATCTGTTGACTGGAGGTCACTTGATCGAACCCTGCGGAGATTCCCGCGATGAGGCGCGGATGCTTTTCGAAGCGACTTTCGCAGTGGTCTCATACGGAGCGGAGGGCGATCAGATTTTGAACTACGGCAACAAGACGGCAATGGATCTTTGGGAAATGGATTGGGACAGGCTCACACGCACGCCATCGCGACTCACCGCTGAACCGATGCACCGCGACGAGCGCGCGGAATTCCTGCGGCGCGTCAGGGAGCGGGGATTTATCGACGACTACTCGGGCATTCGAATCTCGAGCAAAGGCCGCCGGTTTCGAATCGGCCAAGCCACGGTGTGGAATGTCACCGATGCCCTCGGCAACTATGCCGGACAAGCCGCGACCTTTTCGAAGTGGGAATTTTTGAGCAAAGAGGAGGCCAACTCATGAGCGGCGTGATCGTTCGTCCGCGCTCGCGAATTTTGCATGGGCATGACTGGGTCTATGCCAGCGAGATTCAAAAATCCTTCGGCGCACCAGCGGATGGAGATGTCGTTTCCATCAAGGACGGCCGTGACCACCTTCTCGGCGTTGGCATTTACAACTCCCGCTCGCAAATCGTCGTGAGGCGCTTCTCGCGGCGGAGGCAGGATCTGGACGCGGATTTTTTTAGCCGCCGCATCGAGCAGGCCCTTGATTACCGCCAGCGCATGGGCTGCCGGAGCGATTTGGGGCGCCTGATCTGGAGCGAAAGCGATGGACTCCCCGGCGTCATTGCCGACCGGTATGGAAATGTGGTGGTTCTCCAAACACTCACTGCCGGCATGGATCGGCACAAGGAAACCATCGCCGCCATCCTAATGGAGAAGACCGGCACTGCGTGTGTGATCGAGCGAAATGACGCTCCGGTTCGCACCGCAGAAGGGTTGCCGCCCGTCACGGGAGTTCTGGCAGGACAAAATCCCGGCGAGGTGGAAGTTGAGACCTCATGCGTGAGATTCCTTGTCGATCCCCTCGGCGGCCACAAAACTGGTCTCTACTTGGACCAAGTTGAATCCTACGGCATTGTCGCCGGACTCTCGCACGGCCTGACCGTGCTGGATTGCTTTTCCAACCAAGGCGGCTTCGCTCTCGCCTGCGCCAAGGCGGGAGCAACCCATGTCACCGCCGTGGAATCCGGCACGGAAAGTTCAGCGCGCCTCCGCGACAATGCAGCACGCAATGGGCTCCCTGTCGAAGCCCGACAGGCTGATGTCTTCGACTTCCTCCGCCGTCCCGACAAACCCGAATACGATCTCATCATCCTCGACCCGCCCTCCTTCACCAAAGCGCGGGGCAAAATCGCCGAGGCCCTACGCGGCTACCGCGACCTCCACGCACGGGCAGCAACACTGCTTTCAAAAAACGGAATACTCGTCTCCTTCTCCTGCTCGCACCATGTCGCGTCCCATGAGTTTGAGGGAGCAATCGCGGAGGGACTTCATGATGCGAAGCGAAACATGAGGCTCATCCGTCGCATCGGCCAACCGCTCGACCACCCCGTCGTGCTGGGGCTACCGGAAACCGAATACCTCAAAGGCATCGTGCTTCAATCCATGCCGGGCAGGTAAACCCTCTGCGTGCGGTGCTCCAGCGCGGTCGCTTGCTTCCAGCGCAAATGCTCTTCAATCGCCCGCGTGATGTATTTTTTTGCATGGCCCACAGATTCGGAGAGAGACAATCCCGCTGAGAGAAAAGTCGCAATCGCTGCCGAGAAGGTGCAACCCGTGCCATGGGCATCGATTTTCCGGCGGAACGGCGCTTCAAGTGCCTCAAACCCATCCTGCGTCGCCAGGATATCCGTCGCCATCTTCTCTCGAAGATGGCCGCCCTTGAGCAAAAACGCACAACCATGCCGGGCGACGAGCATCTCCCCTGCAGCCTTCATTTCATCGAGATCGCGGCACGGCATGCCCGAGAGAATCCGCAACTCGTCGAGATTCGGAGTCACCAAAGTCGCCAGAGGAAAAATCAAATCCCGGTAGGCTTTCACAGCCGAGGCCTTCAGCAAGGGATCGCCACTCGATGCGACCATGACGGGATCAACAACAAGAGGCGGAATCTTTTTGCAAGACCCCAAAGCGGACGCCACCGCTCGGATGATCGGCGTGGAAAACAACATGCCAGTCTTCACCGCAGCCACGGGAAACGCTTCAAAACTCAACCGTATCTGCGCCGCAACAATATCCGGACGCACAGGCTGAATCGCCTCCACCCTGCCGGGAACCTCCGCCACAACGCAGGTGATAGCCGTTTGCGCATATCCCCCAAGGGCCGTGATAGCCTTCAGATCCGCCTGGGCACCTGCCCCGCAGGAATTATCAGATCCGGCAATCGTAAGGACAACGGGTGGATTTTTCATAGGTCAGAGGTCTGGATAGAATGCGAAAATTCGCTGAATGGTAGAAAGCCCAACGTTTTCGAGGGCGCCGAAACGAGACATGAAATATGCAGGATTATTGGGCTTCACGGGATGAGGGGGGCGAAGATGTTGATGAGATCTTTGGCAGTGTCGATGGCTTTCGCGGGGACGGCGTCGAGGGTTTGGGTGCCATGGTTGATCAGGACGGCTCCGGCGACGCATGCAGTGAGTCGGGGGGAGAGGTCATCTTTTGGGGCGGACAAGGTGCCTCCGATCTGAACGGGAGACCAATACCAACCATTGCGCGAGGTGGCGAAGATGGTTTCCCGCGCGCCTGGGAGCAGTTTCAGCGTGTTGAGATCGAGGCCCAGTTCGAGTTGTCCGGAGAGATCACCCCCTTTGGCGATGCGCATGCTGCCCTCGATACGGGCGACTCCTGCGGACTCTACAACGAGATTTGTGAGCGTGAGGTTTCCCAGAGACCATTCAAAGTCGGCGCTGAGTTTTTGGAGCGAAGGATTGGTCCAAGACGAATCGCGAAGAAAGGAGGCTGCATTTTTTAGCAAAGGGAGGTCGCGGAGACGGGCTCCGGTGAAGGCGATGTTGCCGCGCCAGACGCCTTGAGCGTCGCGTGTGGCCTGCCCATGGCTTGTGCCGTCGAGGTATTTTGCCAGATCGGAAACAGGCAGCGCTGCGACTGGCACGCCGTCCCAGACGAGCGTCAACCGCGCTTTCGTGCCGGAATTTCCTGACGCCACAACCGATCCGCCACTCGGAAGAAAAAAGCGGGAATCGTCGAGGTAGTAGATACCTTCACGCTCGCGGATGCGACTCTGCGCGTGCGAGAGAGGGGGCAGCCCAGGAATGGATAGAGAACCTCCCCTCGCCTCGATGTTGTATCCCCCAGCAACAGGCCGCACTGTGAGAGCTTGGCCGGTGCTTTGAATATCCCCGAAACGCAGATCGGCCTTCCGCACATCAAAGCCCCCGAGTTCGAAGCGGGAGGGAAGCCACGAGGCCAGAAACGAAGGGGCCGCCGGTTTCTTGGAATCGTCGCGAGGTGCGTCGTCCGGTGCGGCTCCGGTTTCCAATTTGAATGCGGCCAAGAGGGCCTGAATCTCGATATTTTCGATTTTCCAAGCCCCCGCGAGCAGGGCGCGCCAGTTCCATTCGGCACGCAGACCTTTGGCTTCCAATCGATCCAACGCAGCCGACTCGCGGCCGATGAGCATCAAACTCTCACTGAGCGCGGAATCTCCATCCCATCGCAGGGGTTGGAGCGTGGCCTCCGCTTTCAATGCCGCTCCGGCGCGGGAGGCTATGAAGTGGGAAAAATCCGGACTGTGGACGAAGCGTCCGATCTGGATGGAAAGGAACACCACAGCACCTGCGAGCAGTGCACAAAAAAACAAGATGATAAGCACTCTTCGGCGAGAGTTCGAAGAATGCCTTGCGCCGCGCACGGCCGAGCGTCAGCTGAACGAGAGTTTGGTAACGCCGGATGCCGATGCCGCGTTAAGCACATCCATGACGCGCTCGTGCGTCGTCATAGGATCGGGCCGGAGAATCACGGGATCCTTGTCACCAAACTTGGCTATCGTCTCTTTGAGCCAATTCCTAAGCTCGGGGAGTTCCCGGCTCTGCGGAGAATCATAGATTTTGTTGTTCATCTGGACTTTTCCGTCAGGCAGGATGTCGATAATGATCGGCGTCGATGGCACGCCTCCGGCTGCACCGGCGGAGCGCCCGCTAGGAAGACTGATATTTAACTCTTTTTCAATAACTTGAGATCCCGCTGACGCCATGAAGAACAGCAACAGCACGAATACCACATCGACCATCGGGGCGATTTGGAAGCCCGGATCTCCATCTTCGGATACACCACCTCCACCCATGGCTTAGCGTAGCCCTCCGGTTGAAAAATTGTAGATGTTTTGCATGTCGTTTAGAATATGGGGATTTTTTAGGATGCTGCTGGCGGGGTGGCGTCTTTGTCCACGACCGAGAAAGTTACATTGCCCACGCCGGATTGTCCAACGGCCTCAAGAATCTTGCGAACATAGTCATAACGGACTTCCCGGTCGGCACGGATGAGAACGCGGATGAGTGGATTAGAACTGACTTTGTTTTGAAGAATGGGAACGATTTCAGCCGGCATGGCATAATCTTTTTGGTCCACCTCGATGGCTGTCATGCCATTCATGGCTGTGTAGGTCACATTGATGATAACCTGACCGGGATTGTCCTTGGCCTCCTTGGCCTCTTTGGCAATGGGGAGGTTGATTTCCTTGTTTGACTGCAGCACTTCCGTCGAGCTGATGGACATGAAGAACACGAGCAAGACCAGAAGAATATCAATCATGGGAGCGATCTGGAACTCCGGATCGGGCTCGTGTTCTGGCTTGCGGACGAGTTTTTTCTTTCCGCGGGGATTGGCTGCGTCAGACATTTTTTAGAGATTATGTTCCCCAATCAATAGGCGATCCGCAATGAGGGCAAGGGGTTTCTCCAACAGAGATAGCACCGTTACAAACCGGGCAATTCGCCTCGGCGGCTGCCGCGATATTTTGCGAGGTGCCAGAAGCAGCAGCGTGAGGCGTGAAGGATCCGTCCGCGCCTTCACCAATGATGATCCCGTGCAACTCCTCGTAAGGCACATCCAACATGAGATGAAGGAGTTTGTCATCCGAAAGACCGATCCGGATGGTGGAGAGATTTCGGAAGTAGTAATAGAAAATAAACGCGGGAATAGCGATGAAGAGACCAGCAGCCGTCGCCATGAGCACTTCACCGATTCGGAGAGCAAGACCGCGCGGATCGGCCACGCCAGACTGACCGAGGACCGCGAACGCGCCCATCATTCCGATAACCGTTCCCAACAACCCGATCATGGGAGCGATAACTCCGATAACCGAAACATAGCTGATTTTTGTTTTGATCGGCTGGGATTGGCGTAGTCCGTATTCAATCAATCCTGCTTGAACCGCATCTTGACCTCGTCCCAAACGCTCGAGCGTGCCTTGGAGGACTTTGGCCACATAAGCCTTGTTTGCTTTGCATGTTTCCCAAGCCTCTTGGTAATTACCAGCATCAATGGTGGATTTCAAAGATTCCATCAAGGCCTTTGGCGCGAGGTTCTCGGCACGCAGGGTCATGAAGAGCTGAATGCAATAAGTGAAAAGAACCATCGATGTGCCTACAATACACAACCAGATTCCCACGATCAGCGGACCGCCGTGGAGAATCATCTCGATGATGCTCATCTGATCTGGCGGCTTGTCCGCGGCGTGAGTCAAGGAGCCGGTTGCCAGCAGGAGGAAGAGCGGGAGGATGCGATGGATGACTGAGTTTGTTTTTTGCATGGTTTTAGGCGGAGTTGGGAAAATCAGGGAACGATGACTTTTTCTTTTTCGAGGGCCTCGGCGCGGGTTGCGGCGCGAGTGGCGGAAGATGGATCGTTTTTGAAGATGGTTGTGACAAGAAGATAATTTCCGAGAGCCTCGGATTTTTCACCGGCGCCTTCCTGAATTTCGGCCATAAGGCAAAGCGCTTGGCTCATAGCCACGGCGTCGGTTCCAGCCGGCAACTTGGTTTGCTTGGCGGCCTCGACGATCGGTGCAAGCTTCGCGCGGGCTGTGATAAGATCTTTCCTGGCCATCGCGAGACGAGCAAGGAGGAGCTCAGAGGAAGATCCCGAACCGGGGTAGAGTTTTTGAAAATTTTTGAAGGCCGTCTCCGCGTCGGCAGCACGCCCTTGGGAAATATACAACTCGGGGAGCAGGGAGGTTGCCCGCTCGGCCCATGGCGTGGGGAGGCCGCTGAACTTCTGCGTGAGCGGCTCGAGCTTGGCCAGTGCACCAGCGGCGTTTCCCGCGCGCCAGAGTTCATTAGCGGCGTCGAAGTCGGCAGGCGCCGCTTTTTCCACAGACTGGACATTCGCCATCTGAACGGCTGTTTCGACAGGCCCGATCTTGATGCGGACAGCATCGGCCTTGACTCCTGTGATCTCGCCTTCGCGCCGCTGACCATCTTTTTGAACTATGACATCCTGAGCCTTCATCAACGAAAAAGGCGCCACGAGAAGAGCGGCTGCCACGAACCAGAAACGGGGGATGCTTGCTTTCATTAGCGTGAATCTCTAATACCTTCCCGCTCGTTAATCAATATTTTCATCAAATTTTATGATTCAAATTCTCAGAAAAAATCAGCGAGTCCTAATGCTGGTGGTGGCCGTTTTGACAATCGTCGCATTCATTTTTCTTTATAATACGACGCAGCTTGACGAACTAGCCACGATCAAAAACCCGACGATTTACGGAAAGTCCCTCACGCCCCTTGCGATCGACCGTCAGGTTAAAAACTACCAACTCACGCTCGCACTCGGGCAGTTCGAGCTTCTGCAAAAACTCGGGGGAACCTCTCAGGATCAAGATCGGGCGCTCACAGAGTTTGTGTGGAACCTCTTGGTTCTCCAGCATGAGTCGCGCGAACTCGGCATCGAACCGACTGACGATCAGGTCGCCAATCGCATCAAAGAGATTCCGATTTTTCAAGCCGCTGGGCAATTCGATCCCCTCAAATACGGCCAGTTCGTGAGCCAGCAACTCGCACCGCGTGGATTCACGGAGCGCCAACTTGAAGATGTGATTCGCGACTCCCTCCGGCTCGAAGCTCTGAGCAAAATCGTGGAAGCCCCCGCCGCCATCGGCGAAGGCGAGATGCAAACGATGGCGAGGGCTTTTCAACCCGTCACAGCCAGCTTTGTGAAGTTCGAACGCAAGCAGGACGCTGAAAAAATCCAGATCACGCCAGAGGAAGTCGCCGCGATCCACCAGCAGAACCAGTCCGCGCTCGTGTCGGATGAGACACGCGAAGCGCGTTGCGTGGTTTTCGCGCTTCCAGCCGACTCAAAGCTCGAGGGCAAGGAAAAGGTCGACGCCCTGCAGAAGCTCGCGAACGCCGCCAGTGGGATTACAGATTCCTTGGCGCAAGCCGGATTATCCCTCGAACAACTCGCCGCCAAGGCCGGCGCAAAGATCGTCAAACTCACCGCGTTCGACCGCTCGGGAAATCCAGCCCAATCATCCTCCACACTCGATGCCGAAACCATGTCCAACATTGCCCGAGCCTCATTCCTTCTTCCACAAGTCGGCGCCACGAGCGATGTGATCCAGTCGGGGGATGCCTTCTATATCATCGAAGTCACCGCCTTGAATGCGGCCCGTCCCCTCACCCTCGACGAGGCCCGTCCGCGTATCGAAGCCCAACTCCGCGCGCAGAAGGCCGAGCAAATTTTCACCGCCGACGCGACATCCGCCGCAAACGCCCTTCGTGCCGCCGTGACCGGAGGAAAATCGTTTGCCGATGCAGCAGCGGCGCAGAAACTCAAAGTCGAGGAAATCAAAAATGTCGTAGCCGCAGCCGAATCGACATCCCCCGAGAATCAGGCCATCGCGGGCTCCACCCTCTTGCTAAAAGAAGGCGAGGTTTCGAATCTCGAAGGCGCGCCTTGGGGTGCTTTCGTTGCTCAACTTCAAACCCGTGGCCCGATCGATCAAATGGCTTTCGGCGCCCGTGAGTCACAGATTCGTGAGAGCGTGCTGCGCAACAAACGCGACCTCCTCTTCATGGAGTGGCTGCGTGTGAGCCGCGAAGCCGCGCGCATCACCATGCCAGCGGGCCGCCAAGGCTGATGGATCAAAAGATCGACGAGATTTTCGACGATGCCACGGGCGACATCGCTGTTGGCGACCTGGAGGCGGCGATCGAGAAATACCGCCGTTGTGTCGAGATGGATCCCGATTTTTTCGAGGGCTGGCACGCACTCGGTATGTCGCTCATGAAAAACGGCCGCAACGCGGAGGCCGTGGAAGCCGGCCTGCAAGCCGTGAAGCTGCGTCCGCAAGACATGCTCGCTTGGTCCAGCCTGTCGCTCTTCCATGTCCGCAACAACCAGATCAAGGAGGCCGAGGCCGCAGGCGGCAAGGCGCGCATCCTCTCCTGGGGCGGAAAAATCAGAACCGATTCCTGACACACCATGCCGAACACATTCTTCATCACCACCGCGATCGACTACACCAATGGCGCGCCGCACATCGGCCACGCCTATGAGAAGGTTCTCGCCGACGCCATCGCCCGCCACCAGCGCCTTGCCGGACGCGAGGTTTTCTTCCTCACAGGCGTGGACCAGCACGGACAGAAGGTGCAGCAATCCGCCCAGAAGCGAGGCGTCGAACCAGCAGAGTTTGTTGCCGAAATCACCAGCCTCTTCGTGGAACTCTGGAAAAAACTCGACCTCAGCCATGACGCCTGGGCCGCCACCGTGGAGAACCTGCACAAATCCTGCGTGCAAGGCATGCTGCAGCGACTCTGGGACGAAGGCCAATTCTACAAAGCCACGCAAAGCGGCTACTACAGCGTGCGCCAGGAGCAATTCCTCACCGAAAAAGAACGCGGCCCTGACGGCGAGTTCGGCCCCGAGTGGGGCGAGGTCGTCGAGATCGAGGAGGAGAACTACTACTTCAAACTCGCAGAACACCGCGACTGGTTGCTCAACCTCATCGACTCCCGCACACAAGCGGGGAATCCTCTCGTCGTCCCCGATTTCCGCGTCGCCGAGCTTCGAAATGCCGTGGAGAAACTCACCGGAGACCTCTGCATTTCCCGCCCAAAATCCCGCCTCACCTGGGGCATCGAGCTTCCGTTTGATCCCGCCTTTGTAACCTATGTCTGGTTCGACGCACTCTCGAACTACATCAGCTTCGCCGGCTACGACGCCAAGCCGGGAGCCGATCTCAGCCTTTTCAAATCCCGCTGGCCTGCCCTGCATGTCATAGGCAAGGACATCCTTATCCCACCCCACGGCATCTACTGGATGATCATGCTCCGCGCCCTCGGCTTCACCGATGCCGAGATGCCCACGCTGCTCGTCCATGGCTGGTGGAACATTTCCGGCGCCAAGATGAGCAAAAGCCTGGGAAATAGCATCGACCCCGAAGTCCTCGTGGCCCGCTACGGCCAAGCTGCAGTGAGGTATTACCTGCTCAGCGACATCTCCACCGGACGCGATGCCGATTTCAGCATCGAGCGACTCGAGCAGCGCTACAACGCCGAACTCGCCAACAGCCTCGGCAACCTGCTGAACCGCACCCTCAGCATGGCCAAGCGCTACAGCAGCGGCATCCTGCGCCGAATGGACTCCCCTCTCGCCGCCTTCGTTCAGGAAAAAACCACAGCCTACGATGCAGCCATGAAATCCTATCAGGTCCAGGCCGCCATCGAAGCCGCGATGGAGATCGTGACCCGCTGCAATGCCTATGTAGAGGAAACCGCCCCGTGGAAACTCGCCAAAGACCCGGCCCAATCCGATAAACTCGACGAGGTCCTCTACACGCTCTCCGAGTCCCTGCGCATCATCTCGATCCTCATGTCACCGATCATCCCCCGCGAAGCGGATGCCATACGCTCCCAACTCAACTGGCAGGGCGACGCCTCCCTCGCAGCCATAGCATGGGGCGTGCTCCCGGAGGGCCATCAGCTCGGCGAGCCCGTCCCGCTGTTTCCACGCATCGCGCCGCAGGAGTAAAACGGCTCCGCTGGAGATGATCATTTTGGCCAGTCCATTTAATGATCAAATTTCAACGCTCGACTCATGCATCTGGGACGAAGTGGGATCCTGAATTTTTGCAAAAGCAGAGACTTGACGAGTGTGGTATTTTTCTACCACGCCAACGAATGAATTTCCATGTTTAACGAAACCATCAAATCCCTTCGAATTCAGAAGAAATTAACTTTGCGTGATTTCTGCGCTCAAAACGGCCTCGATCCGAGCAATTGGAGCAAAGTTGAGCGAGGGGTGAATCCGCCTCCTGGCGATATCAGTCTTCTGGAGCGGTTAGCGGATTTCTTTGGACTCGCTGGAGCGAACAAACTGGCCTTCATGGACGAAGCAGCTCTTCAAAGGCGCGAAATTCCTGCCGATGTGGCAGACCACCAAATCCTTCAACGCGCTCTTCCCGCCTTCTTCCGTGCAGCCCGAGGGCACGAACTCAGCGACAAGGAACTGGAGAGCCTCGCTGAGGATATCAAAAAACTGCACACCGCCGACAGGGTCTAAGCCATCTCACTAATGGAAAATGTTTGGGACAAAATCGAAGAACTACGGGGCCATTTCGAAATCTTGAAAGAAGATCGCACCCCGATTGATGTTTTTACTTTTTTTGAAATCGATATCGGTCTGGACGCCATCCCATTTGATGACTTGGCTGCGAAGTATCGTGTGGATGCGGCCATCAAGGTGGATTTCAGCGGCATCTATCTGGATGCCGAGCAATACGCGTTGATGGAAAGAGGTCCGGAATGGAAACTCAACCGATTGCGCTTCACGGTGGCACATGAGCTCGCCCACTACTTTCTTCATCGGGATCTTCCTCAGGAATCCGATTTCAAATCCCTACACGATTTTGCGCGTTGGACGGCAAACAATCACGGCCGGAAATACACTGTCGAGCAGGAGGCAAACGAATTTGCCGGGCGTCTGCTTGTTCCGGAAACACGGCTCGCAGCATTATTTGACGAGTTTGCACCGGAAGCCGAACGATTGGTTCCAAATTTCATGACAAGCGGCCCGCTGCGCGACAAATTCGCAGAAAAAATTGCACCTCGCTTTGGCGTGAACTCACAAGTCATCGCCGTCCGTCTTGATCGCGACGGATTATGGACAGCCGCTTGAGTTGGATTCGAAGCAGGGCGGCAGGCCGGTGAATCCGACTCGCGAGGAGCGGTAATTCAAACCTACGCTGCGTTTTCGCGGCGTTTTTCGAGCCAGGCTTTGAAGAATTCCCATGCGATCGGCAGGACTGAAACGACGATGATTCCGAGGATCACGAGCTTCATGTTTTTCTGCACGATTTCGAGACCACCAAAGTAGTAGCCGCCGCCGAGGAAGATCCCGATCCAGAGGATCGCACCGGTCACATTGTAAAAGGCAAACTTCGAGTAGGTCATCGAGCCAACGCCAGCCACAAAGGGCGCGAAGGTGCGAACGATGGGAACGAAACGGGCCAGAATTATGGCGCGTCCACCGTATTTTTCATAGAAGGCGTGGGCTTTCATGAGGTGCGCCTTGTTGAGGAAGCGGTTCGACTCGTAGTGAAAAACCTTTGGTCCCAGCCATTTTCCGATCGCGTAGTTCACGCCATCGCCAACGATGGCCGCCACCAGCAGCAGGGGGGTGATGATTTTCCAATCGATGAGACCTTTGCCAGCAAGGGCTCCCACAGCAAAAAGCAGGGAATCGCCGGGCAAAAACGGCGTCACGATGAGGCCAGTCTCACAGAAAATAATGGCGAAAAGCAGGGCGTAAATCCACAGATCGTAGTTTTTGATAAACCACTCAAGGTGCTTTTCGGCGTTCAGGAAAAAATCAATAAACTCGCTCATCGCGCCGTTATGCTCGGCGGTCTGGGGCAAGGCAAATGAAATCGCCCGGCATTACTGCTGTCGGGTCGCATTCCGGCTCGCGCGCATTTGCAGCATTTCCACCAACAGGGCGAATCCCATGGGCAGGTAGAGGAATTCCTTTTCCACATGCTTGTGCAGACCTTCAAGAATCAGGGTCATTCCGATGCAGATCAGAAAAGAGAGTGCCAATATTTTTAGAGCGGCATGGCGGACGACGAACTCTCCGATGGGTTTGGCAAAAGCCAGCACGACTCCAAATGAACCCAACACTGCTATGATGATCACCTGCATGCTGGATGTGAGCCCCACAGCCGTGATGACCGAATCAATCGAGAAGACCGCATCCAGAAGCACGATCTGAAGAATCGCGGAAGCAAAGGTTGCCGTCACAGCGCCGCCAAGACTCGCTCCACCTTGCGGTGTGGGATTTTCCACGCAGTGGTGGATTTCCTTCACAGCCTTCCATGTAAGAAACAGCCCGCCACTCAGCAGAATGAGATCTTTCACCGAGAGGTTGAAACCGAAAAGCGAGGTCACCGGATTGCTCATGCTGATGAGCAGGCTCGCTCCACAAAGGGCAGCGAGACGCATGGCCAGTGCCAGAAACAGCCCGATCATCCGTGCCTTATCCCTGAGCGATGGATCGATGCGTCCCACGACAAGAGTGATGACCAGAATGTTGTCGATGCCAAGCACCAGCTCGAGCCCGACTAAGAGAGCAAGAGTCGCCCAAGCGCTGGGATTTTGAATCCAGCCAGCCGACCAATCCACGACGGTGGCCGCATTTGCAGTCTCAGCCGCAGAGACGAAGACTGAGAAGCCAAAGAAAGCAGTCAAAAAGACAAAGAGATGTTTCATTCATTGGACAATTACCAAGAAAGCTCAACTCGAGGGGAGCGAAAACCGGGGCGGGATTGCCTTACTCGAACCGAAGCGCTCTGGCAGGCGAGATGAGCGAGGCTCGGCGAGCGGGGAGCCAAGCGGCGAAGACGGCGGCTGGGATAATCCAAAGCGGGGTTGAAAGGAGGACGCCAAGCGGGTAGCGGAGTTCGATGGTCCAGCCGAAGAAAGCTTTGTTGATGACCCAAGTGAGCACCATGGCCATGGAAGCGCCGCACAGGAGGCCGACGATGGCAGCGAGCAGACCGATCATGGCGGCTTCGGAGAGGATGAGTCCTCGCACTTGGCCGCAAGAGGCACCTTGAGAACGGAGAATACCGATTTCGCGCTCGCGCTCGACAACGAGTGTGGTGAGCGAGAGCAGGACGCCTGCGATCGCCACGACCACAGCGATGGCCCGCAGGACGGAAGTGACGGCGAAGGTCTGGTCGAAAATTTCCATGACGCGTCGGCGCAGGTCGGAATTTGTATAAATCGAAAACTCGCCAGCGCGCCCAAAAGTGGCTCGAAAATCCTCTGCGAAAGCGGCTGCGTTGGCGGGATCACGCAAGCTGATCGAAAGCGAGTGGAGGCGCTCATCGCTCCAGAATTGGCGGAAGTTGGGGCGATCGATCATCACCAGACCGCTGTCCCGCGTGAAATCTTTGATCACTCCCACAACACGGAATGCAGCCGGACCCTTGGGTGAGGAAAACTCCAAAACATCACCGGGCTTTGTGCCATGGCGGTTCGCAAAACTCTCCGAGACGGCGACCATGCCCGGTTGATAGAATAGGGCGCGGGCATCGGGCGGGCCGGCGACGAAATCCAATTCGCCGCGTGCACTGCCCTCGATAATCGCGAGGTTAGCGCTCTTTTCGCCCCAGGGCACCGGCATTTCTCGGAAGGTGGCGAGTTCCTTAACCCGGGAATCGCTTTGCACCCACTCCACAGCGGCGGATGGCAGGAAACTCTGGAGCCCTGCAATTTCATTGGCGGCGGGGGCGATAAAAAGATCGGCGACGAGCGTATTGCCAAGCCAAGAGGTCACGCTGGCGCGGAACGAGTGGATCATCACGGAAACGCTCACCGTCATAGCGACAGCCACAGCAAGGGCAGCGATGGTAACGGCATTGCGATGCAGGGAGCGCCCGAGGTGCTGTGCCGCGAGGCGGACCATCCACCCCGGCCCGTGAATGCGCCGAACGAAGAGATTCACCACCGATGGCACGAGCAGCGAAAAACCAGCTATGAGCAAGGCCACAGAGGCAAACCCGAGAAATTTTCCCCCGCCGTGGAGCGCTCCCCAGGAGAGTCCTGCCGAGAGGATCAGACAGACGAGGCCCCAAGTTCCCCAGTGGCGGGATTCATGCGAGAACGAGTCTCCCTGCGAGCCCGGACGAATTACGAGAGCAGGATCGCAGGCCGCCGCTTCCGATGCCGGACGCCAAGCGGCGATGAGCGAGGATCCGAGGCCAACGGCAAAGGCCAGCAGCACTTGACCGGGAGTGAGAACAGGGCGCTCAATCGTGACCAACGCATAGAGGGAAGAAACCGTCTGGCTCACAGGCGCGGCGAGGATCGCGGCCAAGGGGCCCGCCAGGGCAAGGCCGAGCAGCGTTCCCAAAAAACCGCAGCAAAGGCCCTCACCAAGAAAAAGCGCCATCACTTCGAGCTTGGTGGCTCCATTTGCGCGAAGGATGCCGATTTCATGCCGCCTGCGGACGACGGCCGCCGAGAGGCTGTTGTAGATGAGATAGACTCCAACAACCATGGAAACGAGGCTCAGGGCGGTCAGGTTGAGTTGGAAGGCGGCCAGCATGAGCTCTGTCTCCGCACCCCGGCGGGCTGGAGGACCGATGAGCGCATCCGGAGGAGCGATTTTTCGGAGAGCTTCCATGACGGCATCTAGCGCGAGCGGATCCTCAACGCGAATCTGAATGGATGTGAGGCGTCCACCCAGATCGAGCAACTGCTGCGCCCAGCCGATATCCATCGCAGCGATACGGGGATCGGATGCCACGGCGGCATCGTCTGTCTTGAGATCAAATCCATGTCGCAAGGTCACGGACCGACCGGCGGCTAGAACACGGAATTCCTCAGGCAATTCACGACCGGGAGGCAGCGCAATGACATCCGCCTCCCGCAGCCACATTTCCAGATCAAGCGGAGCGCCAGCCGGATCGATGAGTTCAAAAACCCTCAGGTTGGATCCGGTGAAAGGGTCCACTCCAAGAATGCGCAAGTAATCGCCAGGGCGCTCCGGCAGGGTGGCTATGCCTTCAACAAGCGGCGTGGCCGAACTGACGCCGGGCGTCTTGGCAACGAGCGGAAAAATCTCCTCAGGCAAATCGCCCCGGATTTCGAGATTCGCGCGACCCGCAACAAGGCCAACGGCATTTTGAAAACTCGCCAGAGCGCCTCGATTGGCCATCTGAATCGAAAGGAAAACCGCAACACCGATGGCTATGCCGAGGATGTTGAGCAGCGGCAGAAGGGGGTGCGCTGCCCATGGACGGACAATCTGCCTCCAGAAAAGAGCCACAAACCGGGGAGTCATTCGGGATTCTTCACGGCAGCTCGGTGCAGGGCCTCTTGAAGATGCTTGATGGCCGGTGTGGAGGTGATTTTTTCTCCATCACGCCCATAGACGTAAAAGGAGTCCATCGCGACATCCATCTCGGTCGTGATGCGGGAAATCTCGATACGAAGCCCGCAGTCACCCATGGCCCGCAGGAGGTCGTAGAGAAGCCCGAGACGGTCGGGGGTTTGGATATCGATGAGCGTGTAAACCGGGTGCGACTCGTTGTCGATTTTGATGAGCGTGGGCAGGTCGAACTCTTGCGAGAGGCGATAGGTGAGAAGGCGCGTCTCCTTGCTGAGCAACGGACGGAAATCATAGTCCTCATGGTGCAGCGCCTCGGCGAGGTGCTTCTCCACAGAAACGATATCGCGCGGGCTGGTGATCGGCATGAGATTCGTCCCGGCCACACGGAAGATATCGAGGGCGAGGCTGTCCGTGCGGGTAAAAATATCGGCGCTGAGAATGTTCAATCGCACCGACAGAAATGCCCCGGCGATGCGCTCCAGGAGGCGCGGGCGGTCCCAACCGCAAACCCACACCTCGGTGTAGCCTTTCTCCGGGCGAGGGATCCATTTGAATACGGGAACAAGCGCCGTGTCGTCATCGGCATTTCGGTTCTCGAAGAATTGCCGGAACAGCCGCATGTGATCGGCAATCTCGAGCGGCTCATACATTTGAAAATACCGCATCGGCATGAACTGGAAGTGGGCATCCGCCTCATCACGAAATCCATCACCGATAATCTCAAGCACCATGCTTCTCTGCACCTGGCGGTCGCGGCGACTCTGCTCCATGGCATCGACACCACCTTCGAGCCATTGGCCCGCGCGGCGGTAGAGTGTCCATACGAGACCCTCTTTCCAATCGGACCAATTCTGGTCACTGGTGCCCATGCCGTCCGCGAGCGTGAGCAGCATGAGGGCGTCGAGGTTTTTCCTGTTGCGGATAATACGCCCGAACTCCTCGATCGTGGCAGAGTCCTCGAGATTCCGGCTTTGAGCCATCTTGGAGAGGACATAGTGCGAATCCACCAGCGTCAGGAGCATACGACGACGATCGGGGGTAAGCTGAAGCCGACGCGCGACCTTGTGGGCTAGGACGGCTCCGGTCTCTTCGTGATGGCGCGTGTTGGCGGCCTTCCCGACATCATGGAGCAAGATCGAGAGATAAAGAATCGAGGGGTCTTCGAGCTTCTGAAAAATCTGCCGGTAGCCGGCGAGTTTTTTTTCCGCTGCGAAGAGAACGCCGTCGAGCTTCTCGATGCAGACGAGCGTGTGCTCATCTGCCGTGTAGCGGTGGAAAAACTCGTGCTGAACGAGACAATCCAGCGCGCCGAACTCGGGAATGTAGCGACCCAGGACTCCCAGATCATGCATGAGTCGCAGAGTCCGCCCGACTTCCCCCTTGCGGGACAGAATGGCGAAGAAGGTCTCCCTCGCGGCAATGGCGTATTGGAAAGTGCGGTCGATCAGGTGCAGACGGCGGCGGATGAGATCCACAAGCTCAGGGTGGAATTCGAGTTGGCGGACCTGGGCGTGGTGGAAGGCCCGCATGAGCCGATAGGGGTCGTCATTGAAAATCTCGCGCGACTCGGGTTCGAGCTTGCCATTTCGAATGATGAAACGATCGAGTTTCTCAGGTTTCTGTCGAACACCGAAGAGGCTGAGAATCCCCTTTGGGCGTGCATCGGGAATGACCTCCATTTTCCGGAGCGCTGCCTCGGTAACCAGGTAGATCGTCCGCGCATGGCCATAGTAGTCGCGCATGAAGGCCTCGACCTTGCGGAGGATGTTTTTCTGGGGATAGCTGAATTCATTGGCCACACGCCCCTGGAGCTGGAGGGTGAGGACATCAGCCGAGCGGCCGTTCAGGTATTGCATGGCGGCGCGGGTGCGCAGCATGAAGTCATAACTTTTCTCAAGGCGTCGCCGGTCGCCATCACGAAGAACCTTGGCCTCGACCAGCTTCGCGGTGGTGTTGATCCCCAGCTTGAATTGGGAAATCCAGAGCAGACTCTGGTAATCGCGCAGACTGCCCGTGCCGCTCTTGATGTTCGGCTCCTGCATGAAGACGGTGCGGCCGTATTTGACGCGCAGCTCAGCTTGGTTCGCCAACCGCCAAGCGGTGTATTGGTCGGCGTGGCCGCGCACGCACTCGTCGTGGAAGCGGTCCTTGAAGCGGTTGAAAATCTCGCGCTCGCCGGCCAGGAATCGGCACTCAAGCATCGAGGTTTTTGTGATCGGATCCTCGTTGCATTTCTCCACGGCCTCGCTGATCGATCGCGTTGCGTGTCCGACCTTGAAGCCTATATCCCAGAGAGCCACGAGCGTCTGGCGGATGATTTCCTCCACTTCTTTGTCCGCGGTGTTTTTATTCTGCAGGAAGAGAATATCCACATCGCTCATCGGCGTGAGTTCGCGACGGCCGTAGCCTCCAAAAGCCGCGACCGTCAAGCGACCGGCGAGGGATTTTTTCGCCACGCGGCGCACGACATCATCGAAAAGCTCGCGGAACAGGATATCGACCATGTCCGAGCGCTGACGGGCAATCTCGCGCCCACCGCCACCGGCATCGTGCCAGGAACGCAGGCGCTCCTCCTCCTCCTTGCGGAAGTTTTTAAAAAGAATGACCGGGTCGTTGTTTCCGGCACGGGCACTCTTGGAGAGTTCGAGGGCGGATTTTTCAAGCGTGTGCGGTTCGGGAGGCTGACTCATGGCGCGGGCGGACGGATGACGATTTCGACGCGGCGGTTGATTTGTTGCTCCTCGATGCTTCCTGTCGCGGGCGCCACAAGCCGGGACTCGCCGAAGCCACGCGTTTCTATGGAATCGGCAGGAATACCCATCGAGGAGATCAGCCATTCCTTCACGGTCTGCGCACGGAGTTCGCTGAGGCGCAGATTGTAGTCATCCGGCCCGAACGAATCACTGTGGCCTTCGATGAGAAAACGCGAGCGAGGGGTGCGCAGAAGGAGTTGGCCAAGCTTTTGCATGCTGGAGATAGCCCCGGGCTGGAGGCGATAGGCGTCATATTCAAAAAGCAAATCTCCCGGCAGCAGAATCGGCGCCGTCTCGGGCGAGAGCGGACCGGTCTGCGCAAGCAGCTCATCAAGGTTTGTGAAGCCCCGTCCATCGGCCGGCTGGGCGGACAAGCTTTTCCCCGCTTGTGCGACAGCCACCGGCTGGGGCAGTGAGGCCAGAGGGTCGCTTTTCAATGTGGGCATTTCCTTGAGCATGTCCTCCAACGGCGCGTCCGCCGCCATCGGTAAGGAGCTTGGAATCGGCACGCCCTGATTCACCGCATCACCCAGAACGGGCTTTTCATTTAGGATCGCCGTGTCCAATCGCGGAGGATTTTTTGCATCTGGGGCCTCGGAAACAATCTTCTCCGAAGAAAAACTCTCCGCAGGCAACTGAAAGGCTACCGGAGCCACACGGGCCTTGGCCTCCTCCTCCCGCTCAGGCTCCAAGAGGCGCGGATCGATTTCCACCCGCTCCACCTGAAATGTGCGAGGGACAATTTTCTCGTAAAACTCTTCACTCATCCGCTCCACCGGAAAATGCCGCGACCAATTCCAAAAAAGCAGATGCAGCAAAATCGACGCAATCAACGCCGGCCAAAGCCAACGCCCCCACGCATCGCGATTGGCCACTGGTTCCTTCTTGGCAAAGCTCCCCCGACGGTTCATTGCAGGCAAACTACAGACGCAGGCGCCGGATTTCCATCACAGAAACAGGGTGCGGGCCTTACACGAATTCTGTTAGAGCATTTAGAACTCCACTTTTATGAAAACGAAAAACCTCCTCGAAATTCTTGCCACGCCCAGTCCTTCAGGATGGGAGAAAGACGGTCAGCGGCTTTGGATCAAAAATGTGACTCCGCATGCGGACCGGGTTGACTCGGATCCGCACGGGAATGCTTGGGCTGTGCTGGAGGGTTCGGATACCAAGGCTCCGAGGGTCATGCTGGAGGCTCACGCGGATGAGATTGGATTTATTGTGAGGCATATTGATGACAAGGGCTTTCTGGCTGTCGGGCCAATCGGAGGTTCCGACCGCACGCTGGCTTCGGCGCGGCGGATCAGACTTTTTGGCTCCAAAGGAATTGTGCAGGGCGTGATCGGCAATACAGCGATTCACTTGCGGGATACTTCGAAAGACAAACCCGCCGAGTGGAAGGAACTCTTCATCGATGTCGGGGCATCTTCCGCGAAGGATGTCGAAAAACTCGGCATCCGCGTCGGAACGCCGGCGGTCTTTGTCGATGATGCGATCGAGTTTTCCGATGAACTCATCGTTGGGCGGGCGTTGGACAACCGGATCGGCGGATTCATTCTGGCGAATATTCTGGCTGATCTCCATGCCGACAAAAAACGGCCTCACGCTTCGACCTATGCCGTCAATGCCGTGCAGGAGGAAATCGGTTGCCGGGGCGCCCAGATGGCGGCGCACCGCATCAGACCATCCGTCGCGATTGTCTTTGATGTCACCCATGCGACCGACACACCGGGCATCAATGTGAAGGAACACGGTCTTGTGGAACTGGGGAAAGGCCCGACCATTTCCCACGGAGCGGCGAACCATCCGCTCGTTATGCAGCGCCTCATCGAAGTCGCCGAGAAGCATAAAATCCCGCTCCAGCACGAAGCGGTTTCCCGCAGCACGAGCACGGATGCCGATGTGATCTACACAAGCCGCGATGGCGTCGCCTGTGGGCTCATCTCGGTCCCGCTGCGCTACATGCACTCGCCGGTGGAAATGATCTCGCTCGCGGATGCCAAAAACGCGGCGAAGCTTGCAGCGGCATTCATCCGGAGCATCCAAAAATCGGACACCTTCCGGATGTTGGATTGAGTCGCCATTTGACGGAAGACCGAAACGGGGCCACAGAGAAGTATGATGTTCTGGGAACACCATACGGAACCACTGGCGTCCGGGCGTGTTTTTGCGGGCCGGGTTTTTCAGCAATTTCTGCTTGGTCTGTTGATGGTTTTATTCGCCCTGTGCGTAGGGATGGCGGGCTACATGCTCATTGGCCACCTCAACTGGGTGGATGCTTTTCTTGAGAGCTGCATGCTATTGAGCGGTGCGGGCCCGCTCTACACCGAGCGTGACTCCTCCAATGCGCTGAAGATTTTCTCCTCCCTTTACTGTCTCTTCGGAACGCTTGTGGTGGTGTTGACTGTCGGCCTCCTCGCCACGCCGGTCGTGCACCGGATTTTACACCGCGTTCATTTCAACCATCCCAAGCAACCCTGAGCCCTCAGAGTGCTGCCTGCATTTCGGCGGCAATAGCGCGGAGTGACTCCAGAGGCGATGGAGCGCCGGTGATCGGGCGTCCAATGACCAGATAGTCCGCTCCAGCGCGCACGGCATCACCCGGAGTCATGATGCGCTTTTGGTCGCCAACATCGCTTCCCGCTGGGCGAACGCCGGGAGTGACGATAACGAAACTGCTGCCGAACTTTTCACGCAGCGGGCGGATTTCACGGGGGCTTGCCACGATACCGCGCAGGCCGCATTGCAGACCCATTTCCGCAAGGTGCAGGACCTGCTCCTCTGCGCTATGCGGCACGCCGACAGCACGCAGGGCCTCGTCATCCATACTGGTGAGCACACTAACGCCGAGGACGAGCGTTTTCGATTCTTTTGCCGCCGCAACGGACTCGGAAACCATCTGCGGACCGCCGCAGAGGTGAATGGTCGTCATATCCACACCCAAGCGAACGGCGGAATGCACGGCCTCGCGGGCGGTGTTGGGAATGTCGTGAAATTTGAGATCGAGAAAAATCCGCGCGCCGGTGGATTGAAGCTTCGAGACAATCGAGGGTCCCTCAGCTGTGAAAAGCTGGAGGCCGATTTTGAAAAGGCAGCCCTCGCTAACGAGGGGTTCGACAAGGCGGAGAGCCGAAGATGCGTCGGGCGCATCCACGGCAACGATGATTTTTTCTTTGGCGGATGCGGTCATTCGCGGATAGTTGAACGCGCATGACAATTGACGCCCCAGCCAAAGTCAACCTCACGCTCCGCGTGCTGGGGCGACGCGTTGATGGATTCCACGAGATCGAAACTCTCATGGTGCCAATCACTCTGGCTGATCGGCTGGAGATCAACTTGCGGATAGACCAAAGCATTCGCCTCACATGCAGCGATCCGAGCGTGCCATCCGACGCCTCAAACCTCGGCCACCGAGCAGCTGCGGCTTTTGCCAAGCACACAGGGATGAAGTTCGGCGTCGATATCCATATCGAAAAAAAAATCCCCCATGGAGCCGGGCTTGGCGGTGGCAGCAGTGACGCGGCGGCGGTGCTTGTGGCGCTCAACCGTCTGCTCACGACAAAAATCCTGCCGAAGGAACTCGAGCGCGTTGCCGCAACGTTGGGATCGGACATCCCGTTTTTCATTCGCTGTCAGCCAGCAATCTGCAGTGGCCGGGGCGAAATCATCGAGCCTTTCGAGGGATTGCCTGCCGGAGACATCCTGCTGGTGAAGCCGCCGTTTCCGATTCCCACCCCGTGGGCGTATCAGGCTTGGGCCAACTCGGAAAAACCCTTAGCAACTTTTCAGCAGTTTCATGGTTCCATTTCCTTAGTGAACGATCTCGAGGCTCCTGTTTTCTCCAAATATCTCCTCCTGCCCGTTCTGAAATCGGCCCTGCGCGCGCATCCGGCGGTTTCCGCCGCCATGATGTCCGGCTCGGGGTCGACGATTTTTGCCATTCTCCGGGATTCTGCCGAGGGGATCGAAGAGTGGATCCGCAGCGAGTTCGGTGAATCTTTTCAAACCTTCCGCGCACGACTTCTCACGGAACGCGGACACCTTGTGTGATGCCGCCCGAAGATGCCGAACTCATGCAGCGCACAGCAGCGGGGGATGAACGCGCTTTTGAGGAACTGATCGAGCAGCATCAATCGCTGGTTATCGGCACGATTGCCAAGATGCTTGGGGATGCCAGTGCAGCCGAGGATTTGGCGCAGCAGATTTTTATCCGCGTCTGGCAGGCTGCTCCGCGTTACACGGTCACCGCGAAGTTTACTACCTGGTTGCTGACGATAACCCGCAATCTGGTCTTCAACGAAACGCGGCGGCGCAGCCGAGCACGGCTTCTTCCGTTGGAGCACGAAGATGGAACCCCGCGCGAGATTCACGATGTTGGTTCCGTGGAACCTGGACATAAGCTTCAGGAAAAGGAATTGCAGGACGCCATCGAAATGGCGATCGCCTCATTGCCCGAGCAGCAACGACTGGCTTTGATTCTTCGCCGCTATGAAGAGATGGCCTACGAGGAGATCGCCGCCGTTTTGGAAACGACGGTTCCCTCCGTAAAAAGCCTGCTCTTTCGTGCCCGCGAGGAGTTGCGCTCCAAGCTGGAAAGGTTTATGGACGGATCTTTCTAGCTGCGGCCGATGCTGGTGTAGCTGAAGCCAGCGGCGCGAACGGTCTCAGGAGCAAGGATATTGCGTCCGTCGAAGATGAGCGGCGTGTGCATGACCTTGCTGAGCTCGGAGAGATCGACCTTGGTGAATTCCTTCCACTCGGTGGCGATAATGAGCGCCTCGGCTCCCGTAGCGGCTTCGAGCGGTGAATTCGCCACGCGGGCTCCGTCGATAAGTTTGAACTCAAGGGCTTTTTCGGTGCCCTTCGGATCGTAAACCGTGACTTCAGCTCCCTCTGAGACCAGGTCGCGCACGACATCGATCGCCACAGAGGAGCGCACATCGTCGGTGTCTGGTTTGAAGGTGAGTCCCCAGACGGCGATTTTTTTATCCTTCAGAACCCAGAGGGCTTCGCGAATCTTGTCGAGGAAGCGCTCGCGTTGGCTGAAGTTGATTTTTTCGACCTCTTTGAGGAGCGTGAACGGGACGCCCAGATCTTCGCTAATGGCGATGAAAGCGGCGATGTCTTTCGGAAAGCAGGATCCCCCGTAGCCGATGCCGGCGTTGAGGAAGTTGCGGCCGATGCGGCGGTCCATACCGATGCCATCGGCAACTTTCTCGACATCCGCTCCGCTGGCTTCACAAATGCGGGCCACGGCGTTGATGTAGGAGATTTTGAGCGCAAGGAAGGAGTTCGCGGCATGTTTGATCAACTCGGCGGAGTTGATATCCGTCACAAGCACGGGGGCCATGAATGGCTCGTAGATTTTCTGCATCATGGCAACGGCGCGCTCGCTGTTGCCGCCAATAACGATGCGGTCGGGCTTCATGAGATCGGGCACGGCGCAGCCTTCGCGCAGGAACTCGGGATTGCTTACCACATCAAACTCGGCGCCGGTTTTGTTGTAGCGGCGGATCGTGTCGGCAACTTTCTCGCCGGTTTTGACCGGGACGGTGCTCTTGTCCACGATGACACGGTATTGGCCCTGCTTCAGGACAGCGGCGATCTCGCGGGCCACCTTCTCGATGTAGGACAGATCAACGCTGCCATCGGCTTGCGGCGGTGTGGGAACAGCGATGAACACCACATCGGAGTTATCCACGCCCTCCTCGGTGCTCGTAGTGAAATTGAGACGCTTCGCGGCCACATTGCGGTGGATCAACTCTTCGAGGCCGGGCTCGTAGATTGGAACTTTTCCGGCGAGCAGTTGCTGGACTTTTTTCTCATTGTTGTCCACGCAAGTGACCGTATGGCCCACTTCAGCGAAGCAGGCACCTGAGACCAATCCGACGTATCCTGAACCAATAATGCAGAGTTTCATGTGTTATTGTTTATGTATTGAAAATCAATTGACCGCGCCAGCCGGCTGGTCCGTCGGGCCAGGGCTGAAGCCGAAGGGCAGACTGATCTGCGGCGCGTCCTTCAGCGTCATCATTAAAAGAAAACCGACTTCTTGATCGCCGCCTTCATTGTCACGCACCTCAGCGCCGATGGAGGCCACCCAACTTGTGAGGTCGCGATTGATGAAATAGCGCTGGTATTGCATGACCTGCGATTCGAATTCGTATTGCTCGTAAAGGCTCACGCTCCAGTTGTCATTGATGCGCCAGTAGGCGTAGAAGTCGAGTTGGCTGTTGTCTGTGAAATTCGGATTTCCATCGATGTAACGGTGGCCGATTGAAAAGCGGACATCGCGCGCCGGCATGAAACTCAGGTTCGTATTCACCTCGGTGAAACCTTCCGTAACCATCGGAATCTGAGACGCCACGGAGAGGGCGCTCCAAGGAACGGGATTGAATTGAACGACATTGAAGAAGTTCGAGATCGGCGCATCCGAGTAAGGATTGTCAAAATTAACATCAACAAACGAATTTAGCGAAAACCACTGATAGGTTGCGTTGTTGCGCCGTGTCTGCAGGCGCTGGCCAACACCAAGTCGTGTGATGTTCCAAGTATCCAGCGAGTCGATGGCGGTGAATTGCGGAAAATCAATTGGCAGGAGCTGCGTGGACTGCACGACGCGGTCGAACTGATAGATGTCTTCAGGGCTTTCGCCCATATTGTAAACGCCCGAGTAGTTCAAATAAGGCTCGACCACATGCCTCAAGCCATCGAGGCCAAGCCAGCGGCTTTGCACCTGCTCGAAGGCGCGGGACATTTTTGTGGAAACGGTGAGCCCGTAGTTCGCGATGGGACGAAAGACGCCGCCCTTGTTTTCCAGTGTCGGCGAGGGATTGTTGAGCGGATTGCTGTTGTCGGTTTCTTCCAGGGTTGTGACTTCACCCGTGATGGGATCAATCGCCGTATTTCCGGTGGATGGGCTGGCGAACGATCCGCTCTGGCTGTAGTAGGTGCCTCGGATACCGATTTTCGGGGTGACAGTGAGCCAGCCAAGCAAATTCGAGGGGAGCGACCATTGGTGAAATGTATCGAAGCGCGTGGCTGAGTAGTCGGGAAATTCTGTTTCTCCAAAGGAAGGATTATTGGAAAACGCGCGCCGCAGCGAGGCTACGCCGGTCTCGCCGTCATACTGCACGGGGAGGCCGAAGAAGGGCTGCTGTTTGAAATCAAAAACAAACTCGGGCTTGCGCTCGGTCACATCTTGGAAATCGTTCACCTGCCAGCGGCCGAGCAGCGTAAGCGTGTAAACTTCATCCCATTTCGTCAGCGAGAGGGAATTGTCGGGCTGGGGGTCGGTGGCGAATTCTTTGCGGTAGAAGTCCTCCAAAAAATCGACATCGCTCAGCACATTGATGTCAGCCGTTCCGTAGATATCATCGGCAAGGAAAAGCCGTTGCTGGAAGGCGACGCGGTAGCGGTTCGTGGTCTTGGTTTCCGCCGGTTCGCCAGGGGCCTCCACGGAAGTCACATTCTGCGTCTCAAAAACATAGTCACTGCGCAGCTTTCCGAAGTTTCGATTTGCCGGACCATACTGCATGTCGAGGTCGAGTCCAGCGGAAGGCCCGAACTCTGTGCGCTCCTCGAAGCGGACTTTGCCATCAATGCCCGGCACAATGGGAAAACCATAACCCAAAAGCAAATAAGCACCCCAGCGTGAATCGTATCCAGGCAGGATTTCAAAGCCTGTGCTGTCGAGATTAGCGTAGATGTAGGGGAACCAGAAAATCGGCGTCTGGCCGACATAGAGGGTAGAATTTGTCATGATGACGCGACTGTCGGGGTAGAATCGCATCGAGCGGGGACGGACATGAAAATCGGGTTGTGACGAGTCATGCGTGGTCACAGAGGCGTCTCGAATCCGGAATTCCTTGGGTGAGACAGCCCGAAAATTGAAAGCCCTGAAATACACTGGGTATTGGGAACCGGTGAACTCGAGGGCGCGCATTTGCTTGCTCTCGAGGTTAAACAAGGCGCGCTGACCGCTGAGCACCTGATCGGGAGTGTAAACGCGGATATTTCCGACCAGCAGGACATCGCGTGTGTCGGGGTTGTATTCCGCATAGTCGCAGAAGATGCTATATTTCCCGTAGTGAATCTGGACGTTGTCCTCCGCGATGGCCACGCCTTGGTCGAAGCGCGTATTACCATCCGCCGTGATCTCCACGGGCGAGTCGCCGAAGCTGCCGAATTGGGCACGAACGGGGGTAAGCGCAGCCAGCAGACAAAGACTGAGAAGGAACTTCCTCATTGGGGAGGCGACACTAAATATCCGCTTCGGTGATATCAAGGGCGGAGTTAGTCGCCGTAGCCATTCGGGTGTTTCACATGCCAAGCCCAGGCGCTTTCCACGATGGGCACGATATTTTGGAAACGCGGAGTCCAGCCGAGTTCGGCGCGGATTTTTTCCGAGGCGGCGATGAGGCGGGGCGGATCGCCGGCACGGCGAGGTTTTTCCACGGCCTTGATGTCACGGCCGGTAATTTTTTTGCAGGTTTCGATGACCTCGCGGACCGAGGTGCCTCCGCCTGTGCCGAGATTGTAAAAATCACTTTTATCCGACTGCACCGCGAGGATGTGCGCCTCAGCGAGGTCGAGGATGTGAATGTAGTCGCGGATGCAAGTGCCGTCCGGCGTTGGGTAATCGGTGCCAAAAATATCCACCGACTCGCGCTGGCCGAGGGCGACTTTGAGAATGTTGGGGATGAGGTGCGTCTCGATGCGATGGTCTTCGCCAAACTTTTCGGAGGCGCCGGCCGCGTTGAAATAGCGCAGGGCCACAAACGAGAGCTTATGGATTTCGCGATACCAGCGAAGGATCGTCTCAAACATGAGCTTGGACTCACCGTAAGGGTTGATCGGACGCTGAGGCAGCGACTCGTCGATCGGCATGCGCTCGGGGATGCCGAAGGTGGCGCAAGTCGAGGAGAAGACGAATTTTTTAACCCCGAACTCCACCGCCATGTCGAGGAGGTTGATGCCAGAGGACACATTGTTGCGAAAATACTTCGATGGATTTTCCATCGACTCGCCAACAAGGGCATTGGCGGCAAAGTGCATCACGGCGTCGGGTTTCACCTCGCCGAAGGCATGCTGTAGAACCGAACGGTCGGCGAGATCGCCTTGGTAAAAATCGGCTCTGGGATCCACCGCTTTGGCATGCCCCTCGGTGAGATTATCAAAAACAGAGACTTCGAATCCCCGGTTGATGAGTTCCTCCACGCAGATGCTGCCGATGTAGCCGGCGCCGCCTGTGACTAGTATTTTTTTCATTTTCTGTTGTTAGAATTAAAGGCTCCCCGCTCCAGGGACAATCAAATCCCTCGCCCCACTCATCGCGGAGAGCGGCGGTAGATCCAGATGCTTTGAATGATGGCAAAACTCAGAAGCGTGATCATGACAAACGATCCACCGTAGCTGACGAGCGGAAGGGGCAATCCGGTGATGGGGGTGAGCGATATCGTCATCCCGAGGTTCATGAAAGTATGCGTGAAAAGCAGCATGGTAATTCCCACGGCAAGCAAGCGGCCGAGGTCGTCCTCTGCGTTGATGGCTATTCCCAACATGATGAGAAAAAGCAGCACCAGTGCGGAAATAAGGAGAACGCCACCCAAGAATCCATGCTGCTCGCCCATGACGGAAAAGATGAAATCATTGTGAACAATCGTGTGCGGCAGAAAGCCAAGGGCGTTGAGGGAATTTGGCGATTTGTAGCCTTTTCCCGCCCAACCCCCGGAACCAATTGCGACGAGGGATTGCGTGATGTTCCATCCATCCCCGAGCGGGTCAGCTTCGGGATCGAGAAATGTTGTGATGCGCGAGTATTGGTAAGGTTTGAGGCCAAAATGAACCACGAGTGGGATGAGCGCCAACCCGATAACGAGCATCAGAATTAGCCAGCGTTTGGGGATGTGCCCGACGAACATCATCGCCAGCAGGACAGGCACCCAGACGATGCAGGATCCGAGGTCCGGCTGGATGAGAATCATGAGCCAAGGCGCGCCGACAATGGCTCCGCAGCAGAGGATACGCAAGAAGGCCGGCATGGCCCGTGTATTTGAGAGAAAGAGGCTGAGAGTGAGAATGCCAGCGATGATCGCGAGCTGTGAGGGCTGGAAGCTCATGGGACCGAGATCGAGCCAGCTACGGGCTCCGTAGCGTTTTTCGCCGATGAACATAGTGGCTACGAGGCCAAGAATACTCGCCACATAGAGGGGGATGGCGCCGAACCTCACCCAGCGGTAATCGATGAGGGACACGATAAAAAACATGGGCATACAAATCACGATCCAGATGAGCTGTGACTTGGCAAAATCCTGATCCCTCATCCATGTCGCGCTGTGGATGGCATAAATCCCGTAAGCCAAGAGACCCATCATCAGGCCGAAGAGCGGCCAGTTCATTCGCAGAAAATGTCGGAGCAGAGGATGCATCAGGCAATGGACGGCACAGCCGAGAGAAGGGTCTTCGTGTATTCGTTTTGAGGATCGTTGTAGATTGCTTCGGCGCTTGCGGACTCCACAATTTTTCCATGGTGCATGACGAGCACATGGTCGCTGATGTGTTCCACCACGGCGAGGTCGTGTGCGATGAACAAGTAGGCGATGCCGAACTGCTCCTGCAGATCCTGCAGCAGATTCACGATCTGGGCCTGCACGCTCACATCCAGCGCGCTCACCGGTTCGTCGCAGACGATGAAGCGGGGTTCCACCGCAAGCGCTCTGGCGATACCGATGCGCTGGCGCTGGCCGCCGCTGAACTCGTGCGGATACCGCCGCATCATATCAGCCTTGAGGCCGACCAAGCCCAGAAGATCGGCCACGCGCGAGGCGCGGTCGGAACGGTTCATTTTCGGAAAATGGATTTCCAGCGCCTCTCCCACGATCTCGCCAATCGTGAATCGCGGATTAAGCGACCCGAAGGGATCTTGAAAAATCATCTGCATCTCGCGGCGCAGCGGACGAAAATCCCGCTCCGATAGAGGCAGGATATCGCGCCCCTTGTAGAGAACGCGGCCCGATGTGGAGGAAATGAGTTTGAGAATCGTGCGGCCGACCGTGGTTTTTCCGCTGCCGCTCTCACCGACCAAGCCGACCGTGCAACCGGGTTCGATAGTGAATGAGACATCATCCACCGCCCGGATGTCGCCGACCTTGCGTCGCATCACCCCTCCCAGCACGGGAAACCAAGTTCGTAGATTCTGAACCTCCAGCAAAGGCATGGCAGAAGATGGCACGGGCAGTGAGGATTTGTCACCTGCCATCATGCGAATTCCGGAAACATGCTTCCTAAAAAAGAAATCTCTCCGCAAGGATGTGCCTCACGGAGAGAAGATGAAAAACGCAGAAGGCGCGGATTATTTGACCAATCCGGCAGCAGCCAGGGTTTTGTAGGCCCCGTTTTTCGAGAGCGTCTTAAAGGCACGCGCGGTGGCTTTAACGGTCACAAACTTTTTGAGTTCGGGAACCCAGACGCGTTTGGTTTTGAGATTCGGCTGGAAGTAGCGAGGGGTGACGGCTGTGACGTGCATGCCGATACCGCCTTTTTTCTTCGCGAGACCGCGACGATGGATTTTGGATCCGCGAACGGGCTTGGCCCCAGTGATGCTGCACTTTCTAGACATAAGATGGACGGCCGAAAGTAGGGAAACTTTGTGGAGTGTCAACACTTTCGTTGAAATTTTTGAGATTTTTCTTGGAGATCAAGTATTCCCCTTGGCGCGCTCGAGCCTCAGCGCATTGGCAATGACGCATACGGAACTCATGCTCATGGCGGCACCGGCCAGAATGGGACTGAGTAAGAGACCGAAAAAAGGATAAAGCACACCTGCCGCTATGGGGATTCCAAGCGCGTTGTAGAGGAAGGCAAAGAAGAGATTCTGACGAATGTTCCGCATCGTCTCGCGACTCAAGCGGATGGCCCGGGCGATGCCTCGGAGGTCGCCTTTCACGAGAGTGATGCCGGCGCTTTGGATTGCGACATCGGTTCCATTTCCCATGGCAATCCCAACATGGGCCTCGCTGAGCGCAGGAGCGTCATTGATTCCATCCCCCGCCATGGCGACGCGTTCCCCGTCGACGCGAAGTTTTTTGATGAAAGCCGCCTTGGCGAGGGGCTCGATGCCCGACTCGAAAGAATCCAGCCCGAGTTGCCGGGCGACAGCTGCAGCCGTGCGCTCGTTGTCACCCGTGAGCATCGTGATTTTAAGGCCCAGCGCATGGAGATCCGCCAACGCGGCGGCGCTTGTCGCTTTGATGGGATCGAAGACAGCGATCAGCCCATAGGCCATTCCGTCGCCAGCGATAAAGAGAACCGATTTGCCGTCCTCTTGGAGCTTGATCGCCAGAGTTTCCAGATGGTCGAGGCCCGTGATTTTTTCGCTCCGCAAAAACTCTGCCTTCCCGACCACAATCTTGCGGCCCGCAACATCCCCGAGCACGCCGCCGCCGGCCACAGCGCGGAAGTTGGTGGTTGGCAGAAGAGCAATATCCTTCGCGCCACGGAGAACCGCATCCGCAAGCGGATGCTCGCTGCCTTGCTCGAGTGATGCGGCAATCTGGAGCACTTCCTTTGCATCCATGCCATCGACGGGAATTATCTCCACAAGCTGGGGGCGTCCCTCGGTGAGGGTGCCGGTTTTATCGAGCACCAGAGTCGTGATTTTTTCCAACTCTTGGAGTGTAGCGGCATCCTTCACCAGCACGCCCTCGCGTGCGCCACGACCGACTGCGACCATGATGGACATCGGCGTGGCAAGGCCGAGTGCGCAAGGGCAGGCGATAATGAGAACGGCTACGGCATTCACGATGGCATGGGCGAGCCTCGGCTCCGGGCCGAACCCGATCCACGCGAGGAATGTGAGAATCGAAACCGCCAGCACGACTGGAACAAAAATTCCCGCCACTTTGTCGGCAAGCCCCTGAATCGGGGCCCGTGTGCGCTGCGCATCAGCGACCATTTGCACAATGCGGCCGAGCAGTGTGTCGGAGCCGACCCGCTCTGCGCGCATGACGAATGTCCCGGAGCCGTTCAAAGTGCCTGCTGAAACCTTATCCCCCGTGTTTTTCTCAATCGGCAGCGACTCGCCAGTGATCATCGACTCATCGATGCTAGAATGCCCCTCGATGAGCTCGCCATCCACCGGCACGCTGCCGCCCGGCACCACGCGCAACCGGTCGCCTGCCTGAACCTGCGCGAGGGGGATTTCACAATCCCCGGCATCCGTGAGCTTACGCGCAACACGCGGGGAGAGATTCAGTAGAGCTCGAATCGCGCCTCCCGTCCTGCCGCGCGCACGTAGCTCGAGCACCTGACCGAGGAGGACAAGCGCAATGATCACAGCTGCGGATTCGAAGTAAACAGGCACCTTGCCGCCATGCCGCAACGAATGGGGAAAGAAATCCGGCGCTAGCATAGCAGCGGCGCTCATAAGAAATGCCGCACCCACTCCAAGCGAAATGAGTGTGAACATATTCCAATGCCCGCTTGAGACCGAGCGCCACCCACGGAGAAAAAACGGGAAGCCACACCAGCACACCACAGGCACAGAAAGGAGGAACTGTAGCCAGCGTGACATGTCGCTATCGCCGAAGGCTGCCGTTACTGGAAAGAGGTGTGCCATCGCCAAAAGAAACACAGGTAATCCAAAGAGGACGGAGACCACGAAGCGCTGCGTCATATCGTCCAGTTCCCCACTCCCGGAATCTTCCCCGGTCGCATCGAGTGGCTCGAGCGCCATGCCGCACATTGGGCAGTCGCCAGGATGTTTCTGGCTCACCTCCGGATGCATCGGACAAGTGTAAATGGCATTTTGAGGGACGGGCTTTTCCTCAGCCGGAGGATTCAAAAACTTTTGTCTGCAATGATCGCAACAAAAGTAGAACACCTCTCCTCCGCGCTCGCCGCGAAGTCCGGTGGATTCGTCCACCTCCATGCCACAGACCGGATCGATTGCCATTTCGGGAATGCTTGGTGATCGTCCCCGCAAAAGCGAGGCTGGGATTACCTTTTAGCGCTGCAGCATCGTTCGTCCCTGAAGTTCCACTTGGCGCTTCTGGAGCGAAGCCTCCACGGCGGATTGAAGCTCTTTTCGGGTGAATGGCTTGAGTATGTATTCAAAAGGCCCTGCAAAAACCGAGCGCTTCATCGTTTTTTCATCTGCATGCGCGGTGAGAAAAACAACCGGCGCACCAGTCCGCCCTCGGATCGCCACAGCGGCGGTGATGCCGTCGAGCACGCCTTTCAGAGTTATGTCCATGAAGACGACATCCGGCTGCAAATCCCCTGCGGCGCGGACCACTTCCTCGGCGGTATCCGTAATCCCCACCACCTCGTAGCCAAGCGAGACGAGTTCGCTTTTCAGCGCGATGGCGGTGATCGCCTCGTCTTCGGCGATCAAAATGCGTGTCGGTTCCATATTAAGAATTTCGTCCTACAGGAGTGCTTTTCAAGGTGGGCTCAAGGGAAAACCCCACCACCACGCGAGTTCCTCCTCCAGGATTGTTGGAAAAGTTTGCTTCGCCGCGAATCTGCCTGGCGAGAGCATGCGCGAGATTCATACCCATGCGGCCGCTTTTCAGACTGTCGAAATTAGCTGGCAGGCCAACTCCGTTATCGCTGACGACCATGGTATTTTTCGCTCCTCCGTGCAGTTCAAGGCGAATGGCGCCTGTCTTACGCCCTTTGAACCCATGTTTGAGAGAATTCAAAAGCAGCTCCGTGGCCAGCAACCCCAGCACCTGCGAGGTGTCCACATCAAGCTCCAGCGGATCGATACTCTTCTCCAGCGTCAGTTGGCACCCTGCAGGCGAGTGGGAATGCAAAAGCGCCTCGGCGATTTCGGCGAGGTTCTTTCCAAATTCGATCCGCTGAAGATTTCCCGAAGAGTAGAGTTGCTCATGGAGGCGGGCCATGAATTGGATTCTCTCGCGACACTCGGAAAAAATTTCAGCTGCCTCGGCATCCTTCAATTTCGATGCCTGTAGCAGAAGCAGGCTGGAAATAATCTGAAGGTTGTTTTTCACCCGATGGTGAATTTCTTTTAAAAGATTCTCCTTCTCCTCCAAACTGGCGCGGCTTTTTTCCTCGGCCTCACGGTGTCTGTAGAGGCCGCGAAGAATCACCGTCAGGGCAAGCGCAACAATGGCCACCGCCAGCACACCACTTGCCAGCATCGCATACATCAGCCGATCGGATTCATGTTTTCGCTCCAGAATACGGGCCTGCAGGATTTGATGCTGCTCGGCCACGAACTCCTGAAATGCCGCTGTGATCTGCTGCATGACCAGATCGCCCTTGCGATGAATCGGGTTCTGCCCACCCGAACCCGTTTCATAAGCCATATGGGACTCATTCAATAGATCTAACCAACGATGAATCAGACCGCCGATCCGCTCGAGCGTGTGGAGCATTTGCTCATCACCGGCAGCCGTTCCAAGTAGATTCGCAAAGCGCTCGTCCATGATTGCGGCGGACTTTTTGAGATATTCATCACGCTTCGCAGAATTGCCCGTTATGACATAGCTGCGCAGTGCCGATTCAGCCTCCCTGAGTTCAAGTTGGACATTCTTCGCCAGATCAAGTTGACCGTGTTTCAGATCAACCCAGACGATCGAATCGAGAAGATGTCGGCTGGTCATGTGGGAAAACCAACTGTCCGCCGCAAAAAGAAGCATCAAGACTGCGAATGCCGCACTCGCAACGGCCTCGAGCCTCTTTTTTGGAATCTTCGTAACAAACTCTCTCATTCGGATGCTTAGTGTTTCCACAAAACATCCGCCATGCGAGAGCGATGGCAAATCCACTGCGGCTCAGCAGTCCCGAGATAGGGGACAATATGTTCACAATAATTTTGTTGAACCCGGCTGGCATGCGGACACTTTTCCAACTCGAAAATCGAACCCATGAAAAAATTGCGCCCAAGTGGCGGTTACCGTGACACCGCGAGCTTTCAAACAACGACGATCATCTACGATGCCACGGTGTGGTTCTGCGAAAAGTTCCTGGATGCCCGCTCGCGCACTGTGGACCAGATGATCCAAGCCGCCCGCAGCGGCCGGCAAAACATCGCCGAGGGCAGTCGGGCTTCGGCGACTTCGTCGCAAACCGAACTGCGCTTGGTGAATGTCGCACGCTCTAGCTTGGACGAGCTTCTGCTGGACTACGAAGACTACCTGCGCCAGCGGCGACTCCCGCAATGGGATCCCGACAGCAAGGAAGCCAGCGCCGTGCGGCGCGTGCCGCAGGAGTTTCGAAAAGATCGGTCGGATCAGTCCGATCCGACTGATCCGACTGATCTGACCGATCTCAACGACGAGCAGCGCTTTGCGCTCTACGCACGCTGGCTCGAAAGCAACGACCCGGGAATCCGCGCGAACACACTCATCTGCCTGATCAACCAAGCGAACTTCCTTCTCGACCGCCAGATCGCCGCGCTCGAAAAGGGCTTTGTGGAAGGCGGCGGCTACTCCGAACAACTCGCCACGGCAAGACTCGCCCATCGCAAAAAGCAAGATCGGTCGGATCCGTCTGATCAGACCGATCCGACCGATCTTCCCCCAAAGTGCCCGCAATGCGAATCGCACATGGCTCTTCGCACAGCCAAAAGCGGAAAGAATGCCGGGCAGCAATTTTTGGGCTGCACGAAATATCCCGACTGCAAAGGCACGCAACCTGTCTAAACAGGCTCAACTTTCGAGGATCGGCGGACAGCTGCAGAACACATGGCGGTCGCCGTGAACATTGTCGATACGGGCGACTGTCGGCCAGAATTTGTGCTGGCGGAGCCATGGCGCAGGCCAGGCGGCTTGCGAGCGCGGATACGGGCGCGTCCACTCGTCGCTGGTGACGCATGCGGCTGTGTGCGGGGCATTTTTGAGCGGGTTGTTGGCGCGGTCTAGGGTGCCGGATTCGACGGCGACAAGCTCGGCGTGGATCGTGAGCATGGCGTCGCAGAAGCGGTCGATTTCCGCCTTGGACTCGCTCTCGGTGGGCTCGACCATGAGGGTTCCGGCGACCGGCCAGCTCATCGTTGGGGCATGGAATCCAAAATCCATGAGGCGCTTGGCGACATCTTCAACCTCGATGCCCGCTCGTTGTTTCCATTCGCGCAGATCGAGGATGCACTCGTGCGCGACGCGGCCCGATTTGCCTTTGTAGAGGATTGGGAAATGCCCGCCGAGTCGTGCGGCGATGTAGTTTGCGTTGAGGATCGAGACGGCCGTGGCATCGCGGAGGGCGCGGGGTCCCATCATGGCGATATACATCCAGGAAATGACCAGAATGCTCGCACTGCCGAGATTCGACTGCGAGACAGGGCCAACGGCGTTGCCTTTTTTCAGCGGATCACCGGGGAGGAATGGGGCGAGGTGCTTGGCGACACCGATGGGACCTACGCCGGGACCACCGCCGCCGTGAGGAATACAGAAGGTTTTGTGGAGATTCAGGTGGCAGACATCGGCTCCAAAATCACCCGGACGGCACAAACCGACCTGTGCATTCATGTTGGCGCCGTCCATGTAAACCTGGCCACCAGCGGAGTGGATGATTTCGCAAATGTCGCGGATGCCCTCCTCGAATACGCCATGGGTCGAGGGATAGGTCACCATGACCGCAGCGAGGTTATCGCGGTGGAGATCTGCTTTGGCGCGGAGGTCGGTGAGATCGATATTGCCGCTGGCGTCGCAGGCGACGGGGACGACTTGCATTCCAACCATGACGGCACTGGCGGGGTTGGTGCCGTGCGCGGAGGTCGGAATCAGACAAACTGTGCGGCGTGCATCGCCGCGCGAGAGGTGGTAAGCTCTGATGGCGAGGAGGCCGGCGTATTCACCTTGCGAGCCGGCATTCGGTTGGAGCGAAACGGCGGCGAATCCTGTGATCTCCGAGAGCCATTCCTCAAGCTGGCGGGCCATTTTTTGGTAGCCAAGCGATTGATCGGCGGGCGCGCAGGGGTGTAGGGCGGAGACGGAATCCCAAGTCACTGGCAGCATCTCGGAGGTCGCATTGAGCTTCATCGTGCACGATCCGAGAGGGATCATCGATGTGGTTAGAGAGAGGTCTTTCGCCTCCAAGCGCCGGATGTAGCGGAGCATCTCGCTTTCCGTGTGGTGAGTGTTGAAAACCGGATGCGTGAGGAACGGCGAAGTGCGGCGGGGTGTTTCGGCGGAGGATTCCGCAAAGGCGGCTCCGAAAATCTTCAAGAGCGGCTCGATGCTGGTTGTGGTTTCGTCGAGCGAAATGGCGACCGTGGATTCATTGATCAGACGGAGATTGATTCCCTCGCTTGCCGCTCGGGCGACAAGTGCGGAAGCGGATTCGTTTTTAGGCGTGACGCTGACCGTGTCGAAGAACGCGGAGTGATGCACAGTGTGGCCGGCTTTTTTGAGCGACTCGGCGAGGTTTGCAGCATGGCGATGCACGCGCCCGGCGATGGCGCGCAGACCCTCGGGGCCATGATAAACGGCATACATCGAGGCCATCACAGCGAGTAAAACTTGGGCGGTGCAGATGTTGCTCGTCGCCTTGTCGCGACGGATGTGCTGTTCGCGGGTCTGGAGCGTGAGGCGCAAGGCAGGGTTGCCGGCGGCGTCTTTTGAAACACCCACGAGACGACCGGGAAGGCGGCGCTTGTGTTCGTCGCGCGTGGCCAGGAAGGCCGCATGCGGACCTCCAAATCCGGGAGCCACACCGAAGCGTTGGCTCGATCCGATCACGACATCCGCGCCGCATTCGCCGGGCGGCTTGAGGAGCGTGAGCGCGAGCAGATCAGTGGCAACTATCGCCAGTGCACCCGATGCGTGGGTGCGGGCTGTGAGTTTTTCCAGATCACAGATCGATCCGTCGGTGGCGGGGTATTGGAAGAGGGCGGCAAAAACAGGCTCTTGTGGGCCCTGCTCTGCGGAACCAGTCAGAATCCTGATGCCAAGCGGCTCGGCGCGGGTTTGCAAAACGGCGAGAGTTTGCGGATGGACATGGTCCGCCACGAAGATCGCGTCACCGCCTTTGATGTCCTGACACAGCGCCATGGCCTCGGCGGCGGCGGTGGATTCGTCGAGCAAGGAGGCGTTAGAAATCTCCATTCCCGTCAGGTCGCAAACCATCGTCTGAAAATTCAGGAGCGCCTCCAGGCGACCTTGGGCTATCTCGGCCTGATAGGGCGTGTAAGCGGTATACCAACCGGGATTTTCAAGAATATTTCGACGAATGACCGCTGGCGTGTGCGTGCCGTAAATGCCCATCCCGATGTGGTTCGTGGCGATTTGATTTTCCGCCATGATCGCCTTCAGCTCAGCCAAAGCCTCCTCCTCCGAGCGGGCGGCGGGGAGATTCAAATCACGCTGCAAGCGAATCGCCGAAGGCACGGTCTCGTCGATCAACGCGTCCAGCGACTGCGCGCCGATCGCGGCGCACATGGTTTCGATTTCAGTGGATGAGGGGCCGATATGGCGGTTGGCAAATGCGGTCATGTGAAAAATAGTAACGATTGGCGATCAGTGTTGGTTGATTTTTCTTTCACGGGCGGCTTCGAGTTCGAAAACGGCCTGTAAATCGCGGGGTCTTCCCATGGCGCGTTTTGCAATGAGTATGCCCTCCAGAGTGAGCGTCATCGTGGTGAAACCTGCCATTTCGATTGGTTCACTCAACTTGAGGCATTCGCTGTATCCGCCGATACCTTTGACATTTCCAAGGCAGTCGAGCTGCCCCCAGTCAGTGGCAAGGTAAATGTTCTGAAATGGCTGGGGTGTGAGTTGCTCCAGAGAAAAAGGAATCCGTCCGGGCGTCATACGGTGATACGGATGCAAATCTTTGACCGCATCGAAAAGGCGTCTGATGTTTTCGCTGCCCATATCGCAAACGACATCGACATCCGTTGTGAGAATCGAGGACCCCTGAAGAAAGGCAGCCAATCCGCCGCAGAGCACAAACTCCACCTTGGCCTCAACGAGTCGGCAGGCGATGGATTCCAGATTTGGCACGGGTTTGATTCAGCGCTGCTTTAAGGGCTTCCGCTTGATTGAGGGCGATATCGTTTTGCCGGATTTTTTGGGTAGGCGTGAGTCGGAGATTTTCGTCGATCAAGGAAATATCGATGCCATAAGCCTCGGCGCGTTGGACGGCCGTCATGTGCTTGGTGGCTTCGCAAAAATCCTCGAACTCCGCGATGGTCATGCTCCGATCTGCTCCCGGTAGGCGGCGGCGTCTTTGAGGGCGGCGACTTCGGCGGCGTCGGCGATGCGGATTTTAAAAATCCAGCCGGTGCCGAAGGGATCGGTATTGAGCAGCGAGGGGTCGGCTTCGATGGCCTCGTTGCGTTCGACGACCTCGCCGGACACCGGAGCATAGATGTCGCTGGCTGCTTTCACGGATTCCACAACAGCGGCGACATCTCCGGCTTTGACGGATTTTCCAATTGCGGGAGGCTCGGCAAAAACAATGTCGGTCAGTTCGGCTTGAGCGTGGTCGGTGATGCCGACGGTGCCGGTATCGCCCTCGACAAGAATCCACTCATGGGAGGTGGCGTAGCGCAGGTTTTCAGGAATATTCATGGTTTTTTGTAGAATGGTTTTTTGACGACTTGGGCGCGGAAGCGGCGATCGCGGACTTCGATGTCGACCATCTGCCCGATATCGCAGTAGGCAGGCGGCAGATAGGCCATGGCAATACCGTAGCCGAGGCTAGGAGAAAGGGCCCCGCTGGTTGTCTCAGTGACCGGCTCGCCGTTGACATAGACTTTGTAGTGAGGCCGCACGGGAGGAGCCTTGTCGATGACGCGTAGGGCACAGAGCTTGTGAGGAAGGATGGAAGCCTTTTGGGCGAGCAGAACATCACGGCCAATGAATGCGGGCTTCTTCAGATCGACGAAATATCCCAGACCGGCTTCGAGCGGGGTGCGATCCGGCGAGAGATCGGAGCCGTTCAGCGGGTAGCACATTTCGAGGCGGAGGGTGTCACGCGCCCCGAGTCCACAGGGGGTCGCTCCCGCATCGAGAGCGGCTTGCCAGGCAGTGGCGGCTTCTGTGGCGGGCATGACCCATTCGAATCCCGCCTCGCCGGTGTAGCCTGTGGTGGCAATGAACGACCGGCCGGATTGGATTTCCTCGACCCGATTGCGTTCTGCGGGCAGCGGGCGGTGGAAGAGCTTTTCAAAGACCGATGCGGCGTGAGGTCCTTGAATCGCTAGAGCGGCGAACTCGGCGCTGCGGTCCTCGAAATGAACGCCCGGCGCTGCATGCTTCCGCAGCCAAGCGGCATCCTCCGGGATTTTGGCGGCGTTCACGATGAGGAGATAATTTTCCTCCCCGAGGCGGTAGGCGATGAGATCGTCAATCACCCCGCCGCGTTCATTGAGGAGGATCGTGTATTGGGCATGGCCGACAGGGAGTGCGGCGAGATTGTTGGTGAGCAATCCATCGAGCCAAGCTGTGGCCCCGGTGCCGCTCACGAAAAACTCGCCCATGTGCGAGATGTCGAAGACGCCGCAGGCTTCGCGGACGGCTTTGTGCTCTTGAAGGATTCCGGTGTATTGAACGGGCATTTCCCAGCCTGCGAATTCGACCATGCGGCCGCCGATGGCAAGATGTTGGTCGAAGAGTGCAGTTCGCATAAGTCGCGCAAACTATGAGCAAACGGATGCCCTGCGCGAAGGAATTTTTTTACGCTTTTTGCATGCGTTCCGCAGGGGAGCGGGTGGCGAGGCTATGCAGCAAAAAACACGCCGATCCGATGCAAAGGCCGAGGGTTCCGGCACACATCCGCTCCATTGAATCGGTGATAAAGCGATCCGGTTGAGGCAGAATCGTTGCCGCCACAGCAAACATCGCGGCGGCCTGGCGGAAAACGGCGGCGTGGGCAGGAAGGCGCAGGGCGAACCACTCGAAGAACCCGATGAGGGCTGACAGACCGAACAGAAAAACAGCTAGGTCGTTTCCCGACCCGGTGATTGGAATCAAGAAAACTAACGCCACAACGATGCCGAGCAACCCGCCGCCGAATTTTTTAGCCACGCCTCCGCCGGTCATTGTGAGAGCCAGGGCGGTCGTGAGGGATGACACCGTTGTGACATTCAACTGAAGGGGCAAAAGCGTGCAGGCCGCGATGAGACCACACACGGCGGCGGCACCGATCACCACAGCAGAGCCCGGCGGGGGACTCTGGCTTTTGGCGGCCACGGGCTCTCGAAAAAAGGCCAAGCCCACCAGTGCTGCTGCCAGCGTGGCTGTGATGAGTGAAAAGAGGTGCGCGAAGCCGAAAACGATATCACGCGCCGGGAAAACAAAGGACTCGGCAAACATCGCAACGATTCCGATGCCAAAAAGAATGCCACAGGATGGGCCAAAGCGTCGAAGCGCAAAAACTGTCCCCCAGCCGGTGAGGGTGAAAAACAGGGGCAGGGAAATCCATTGTTCATTCGGAGCCAGTGTGAGGATGGCGACCCCTGCCAGACAGCCGGCGAATGCAGAGAGGATACGGCGGAAAAGTTCCAAGGCGCTCTGACAAGGAATGCCGCCGAGCAATTGCGCGAGGAGGACGGCAAGGAACGGCTGCGGGATATGAAAAATGCCCACAACCAGCGCAGCGAGGGCCACGGCGAGAGCCTGACGCAATGCGCCGCGAGCGGCCTCAGTCATTTGGCGCAGGGGGTGTGAAGCCGCGATGCTCGACCGATTGAAGCTTCTCGAGGCGTCCGGCATCCGAAATGCTGCGTGTATCCACGATGACCGCCGCACGGCCACCCATGCGGAAATCGCCCTCGCCTTCGAGAAGGATTCTGACCGGAAAACGCTGCGCCAGTTGCACAAAATCAAATGTTGGCTGGACCTGTGAGAAGACGCCCTCGCCGCCGGGCGTGGCTTTCGATGCGGTGCCGAGTGGATAGACCGCTTTGGGGATACCTTGAACAATTCCAGAGACCACCTTGCCACGCTGCGCCATGAGATAGACCCTTGCCGACTGGCCGGGTTGGATGCGGCGGAGATCAGTCTCGCGGAAATTTGCGAGCACGAACCAGACCGAGGAATCGACGAGGGAAAAGATCTGCTCCCCGGCCGAGGCATAGGTTCCCGGTGCGATCTGAAGGTTGGTCACATACCCATCACACGGCGCGTAGATTTTGCAGTAGGAAACCTTGAGTTCGAAATCACGCAGGGCGGCGGCGGCCTGCTCCACGCGGGTATTTCGTCCATCGAACTCCCCGAGTTTGTTCCGTGCGCGCTCGACGGCGGCCTCGGCTTCGCGCACAAGCGCGCTAGCGCTTTCGGCATCCGTCTGCGCCCGCTGAACGCGGTCGGGTGAGGTGAAATTTCCCGCAAGCAGTGGTTGGAGCCTCTGGTAGTGGGAATCGGCGTAGTCCGCCTTGGCGCGGCGCTCGCGGAGTGTCGCCTCAGCTGCGGCGATTTCGTCGCGGAGAGCCTTCACATCAAGGCCGATCAACTCCAGATGGGCCTTGGCCTGAGCGGCGGCTGCCTCATACGGGCGGGAATCCAACTCGAAAAGCAGATCGCCCTGTTTCACAGCCTGGTTGTCTGTGACATGAATGCGGGTGATCGATCCACCCACCTGTGGGGCAACGCCGACGACATTCGCCCGCACCTCGGCATCCTCGGTGCGAGGGAAGGTTTGCAGGTTTTGCCAGACCGCGAGCAGGACAAGGACGGCGGCGGCGGCGACCCCTAGGCGGAGAACCCAGACCGGCAGGCTGCTTTTCTTCGGATCGGAAATCATCGCGCCGAGAAAAAGATAAGCCACACACCACCGGTGAGGGCCGCGAAAAGACAGGGATACATGATGGCAGATGGACGCAGAGCGGCGGCAAGGCCGAACCGGGATAGAAACTCGCCGAGCAACCATGTCCCCAGAGCACCGGCAATCATGCAAGCCAACCAAGCGGGAAAGTAAGCGCCGGCCACATCCACGAGCGGGTCGCCTGAGGACTTGATCAATGCCAGCACTGCGGGCAATTTGGCCGCGCCAATGTTCATGCTCTTCGATAGCCGATGGCGGCGCATTTATACAACGCCAATGATTGCGCTGGCGATCGGGTGCCTTTTTTCAGCGCTGGCATTTGCCGGGAATTCTACAATCCGCGAGACACCGGTTTTTAAGGAATCGAAGACCTACGATCTTGGGCGCTTACTTGAACTCGGTATGGCGAACAATCCCAAAACCCGTGCGGCCTGGTTCCGTGCGGAGGCAGCTTATGCCGGTTCCCGCGAGGCGCGGGCGCCGTATTTTCCGAAAGTCGGAGCCGCCTTTGAGGGCGGAGTGGACAAGTGGTATACGCCGGCCATCCCCGCGCCGAATGTGTTCACCCGCCAGCAGGCCACGACGGTTCTTTCGATCGAATACCTTCTTCTCGACTTCGGCAGGCGCGCGGCGGATGTGTCGCGTGCGGTGGCGCTCTTCGACGCGGCGGGTTTTGTTTATGAAAGAAAACTTCAAGAGGTTGTCTTTGAAATCCAGCGCTGCTACTTCGCGCACGAGGCGGCTCTTTGGAAGGAGCGCGCGGCTGCCTCACTCCTTGAGTTTGCCAAGGCAGCCGAGCAAACGATCGAGATGGAGGTGCGGAACGGGCTCTCGGCGAGGCCCGAACTCCTGCGGGCGCGGAAAGATGTTCTCGATGCGCAGTATGAACTCGAGGCCGCCCGCGCCTTGGTGCGGAACACGCTGGGCGAATTGTGCATCGCAGTCGGCATCCCGGCCAACTCGCCACTCACACTCGCCTCAAACGACCTGCCGGCGAGTTCTGGCGACTTGCGCGAGAGCGCGGGAAAACTCATCGAGGCCGCTCTGACATCACGCCCCGATCTCGCCGCCCGTGCGGCGGATGTGCGAGCGAGCGAGGCAGCCATACATCGTGCGGAGGCCGATTTTTTTCCTGAGGTGAAACTAGAGGGAAACTACGCCTACTCGGCCTTCCAGTATGCGGCTGAGACCGGCAAGGATAAGGGAACGAATGCGGCGGGCATCAATGGCTATGGAGGTTTCATCACGGCGAAGTGGGATCTTTTTGATGGATTTCAGCGCGTGGAGAGGGTTCGCAAGCGGCGTGACGAGGAGAGCGCCGCAAAGGAAGAGCTTGAAGGATCGCGTCTCGCCGCGACGCGGGATGTCTGGACGAGTTACCATGACACGCTCAGCGCGGCTCGCCGGATGGATTTTGCCGAGGGTTTTGTGGTATCCGCCCAAGAAAACCTCAACGCCACAGAGGCAGCCTACAAAGCTGGTTTGAGCCAGATTTCTGAACTCACCGAGGCGGCAGGCCAACTAGCTGCAGCGCGTTCGGTGCGGGCAGGTGCTGTGGCGGAATACTCGACCAGCCTCGCCGCTCTGGCGCTGGCTGTGGGCACAATTCCGAATTGAGGCCGCCTACTCGACGATATCCTCGAGCGGGATCACCTGTCCCTTGGCAAGATTGCTCGTCGCGCAACCGCGTTTGGAAGAGGCGATGAAATCGAAGAATTCCTGAGCCTCGGGGCCCCATTGCGACTCGCGGGCTTTTTCCAACGCCGCCTTGACTGGCATTTCTGAGCGGAAAACGAGTTTGAACGCGCGGCGGATTTCCGTGCGGGTCTCGGCTTTGAAGCCTGCCCGGCGCAGGCCGATGATATTGATGCCGGACAGAAGATTGAAGAGTTGAGCCATCGAATACGGCGGAATGTCTTTGTTGAACTGCGAGCCTCCGGCGATCATGGCACGCTTTCCGACCCGGACAAATTGATGGAAAACGGCTCCTCCGCCCAGAACGGCTCCATCGCCAACCTGCGCATAGCCTCCGAGCAGACAGTTGTTCACGATCACGACTTCGTTGCCGACCTGCACATTGTGCCCGAGATGGCAGCCCACCATGAGGAAACATTTGTCTCCCACGCGGGTTTCGGTGCCTTCTTTCGTTCCGCGGTGGATCGTCACATATTCGCGGATGCGATTGTGATTGCCGATGACGACCGAGCTTTTGATCTCAGGCGAGTGGGCGTAATCCTGCGGTGGCGCGCCGATGATGGCGCCGTAGCCCACGGTGTTCCCTTCGCCCAGTGTGGTGTCGCCTTCGAGGACCGCATGGGCTTGGATCACGCAACCCTCGCCGATCACCACGCCGGCTCCGATGATGGCACCGGGACCGACTTCGACATTTTCGCCCAGACGGGCTTCGGGTGAGATGATGGCTGTGGGATGGATTTTCATATGACGCCTGCTTCTTTGAAACTGAAATACGGCACGCGACCACCATCCGGCGAGCCCAGGATGACATGGTCGATGAGATTGATTTGGAGGAAATGCGCTCCCTCTTTCAGACTACGCGTTATCCGGTAATCCGCCGCGCTCGGCGAGGGATCGCCGCTTGGGTGGTTGTGGACCACGGCCACGGCGAACGCGCTGTGCACAAGCGCTTGGCGGAAAATTTCCCTCGGATGCGCGATGCATTCGTTAAGTGAGCCGAGGCTGATTTCCTCCATGCGGATGAGGCGGAGCTTTGTGTCCAAGAGGAGGACCCGCAGCGATTCCTGTCGCATGGCCATGAACTCGTGGCCGAAGAAATCAAAAATCCGCTCCGCTGTGTCGAGGACTGGCGAGAGGTTCTTGCCACGGGCCAGGCGTTTGCCGATCTCGAACGCTGCCGCCATTTCGAGAGATTTCGCAGGGCCAATGCCCTTGGCGTGGCGGCGGATTTCCTTGGGCGTGCAGCGGGAGAGTTGCGCGAAGCCGCCGCAGTCGCGCAGGAGGTCGCGTGCCACGGCGAGTGCGTTTTTACCGGGAATACCGGTGCGGATGAAAATCGCCAGCAGCTCGGCATCCGAGAGCGCCTCGAAACCATGGCGCTCGGCTTTCTCGCGCGGACGCTCGTCCATCGGCATTTCCTGAAGGCGTGTGGATTCCACGGGTGCAGGCTAATCAGCTTCGATCTGAAAAATCCAGCTTCAGTGAATTTCCACCGGACATTTCGGCATGGCCCTCAGAAAGGCGCGTCCATACGGCTTCGACACGATCCGGCTGTCGAGAATCACGATTGTTCCGGTATCCGTCTTGCTGCGAATGAGGCGACCGACACCTTGGCGGAGTTTGAGGATTGCCTCGGGGAGCGAGTAGTTTTCAAACGCGCGCCCGCCTTCCGCCTCGATCGCCTCCAGCCGCGCCTCGGTGAGCGGATGGTCGGGCGTGGTGAAAGGGAGCCGCGTGATGATCACGCTCGAGAGGGCTTCGCCCGGCACATCGACGCCGGTCCAGAAACTGGAGACGCCGAAGAGGATGCTGTGCGGATTTTCTTTAAACTCCGCCACCATCCGTTGCGTGGGCATTCCCCCACCCTGCACGAGGAGTTGCCAGCCTCGCTTTTCGAAAACGGGCTCCACCAATTCCGCGACCGAGCGCATCGTCTGGTAACTGGTGAACAGAACGAAGGCACGGGCTTCACTTTTCTCAGTGAAGTGGGCGATCCACTTGGCCAGCGAGGCCTCGTAATCCGGAGCCTTCGGTTCGGGCATCTTCTCGACAAGGTGAAGGCTCATCTGCTTCTCGTAGTCGAAGGGGCTTCCGATCTGCAGCGCCGGCACATCCTCTGCTCCCACGCGGTTTCGGAAATACGACAAATCCGGAGCGCCGGTGGAAAGCGTCGCGCTCGTCAGCACGGTGCACGCGCCCTCGCGAAAGATGAGACGCCGGAGGGCGTCGGCGAGATTCACAGGCGCGGTGCGGAGGGTGCAGAACTCCTCCGTGCGGCCGTATTGCTCCACCCAATAAACATGGTCAGGTTCCTCGAGTGCGAGGAAGTCCGTGATCGCCCCACGCGCCTCCCGCAGCTTGCGGGCGGCCTCTTGGAGTTCGGATGTGTGGGTTTCATCGTCACATTTTCCCGCTTCGATACCGATCAACTCGCCGAGACGCGCCAATGCGCCACACACCTCGCCGCCCTCGGCGAGACCTGCTTCGCGAACACGGAACTCCCTGCCTTTTTTAAAGGTGCATTGTTTGGTGACCTGCTGAAAAAAGCTGTCTGCAACGGGCAGAATATCGCTCACCGCGCGGCAGGCAGGGCCGTTTTTGAGCATCTGGAAGAGCCCTTTTTTGCTTCGGGGATTGTAGAGGCGCTGAATGACGCGGCGCAGGCCGAGTTGGGACACCTCCATGCCGATATGGCGCGCGGCGACCTCCTCCATCGTGTGGGCCTCGTCGAAGATCACAAAGTCATTCGCAAAAAGAAGCCCTCCCGTGCGGTTCTCGGCGTCCTCCACACCGTTCAGCAGCGTGAAAAACAGAGCGTGGTTGAGGACGACCATTTTCGCATTCGCGACACGGCGGCGCAGGTTTTGATAAAAGCATCCGCTTCCCGGGCCGCATGTCTTCGGGGTGCAAAGGTGCTGCTCGCTGCGCACCTCTTCCCACACAGCGGGATCAGGTTGCTCCAGAAAATCGCTCAAGGAGCCATCCTTCGTCTGTATGCTCCACTCGCGGATGCGCTCCAGTTCGGCATGCTGGGGAGTGGTAAACAATTCCTTCGACTGAGTAAGTGCGCGGACCAGGCGCGTGGTGCAGATGTAATTTTGCCGTCCCTTCAGCAACACAGCCTCGAACTCGTCGGGGACGATTTTTTGCACGAGCGGAATGTCCTTGAACATGAGCTGCTCTTGGAGCGCGATCGTGTGTGTGCAGATCACCGCCTTGCGCTTCGTCCTCACCGCGTGGAGCGCCGCAGGCACAAGGTAGGCGAGGGATTTCCCAACGCCTGTGCCTGCTTCGACCACAAGATGCCCGCCCGTCTCGATTGTTCGAGCCACAGCCCCAGCCATGCGCTGCTGCTCCGCGCGGTATTCAAAAGATGCCGCGCCCGATAAAATACCGGTCTCCGAGAAAATCCCTTCTACCTCGCTTTGGAACGGCGAGGCCGTGCCAACCTCAAAATCCTCGCGGATCGAAATCATCGCAACATCTTAGAATCCCATGAACCCTAATCAAGCCCTCCTCCGTCGAACGGTGCTTGTCCGAGGGCTATTTTCCAACAGAGCGTGTGGTGATGGTAGGAGGAGGGAGATCTTCCGGGAGGCCAATCGGCTCCACGGTTTCCTCTTCATCATCCTGCTGAAGTAGAGGCTGACCCTCCGCGTTCATGAGGCGCGCCGTGACGAACACGATGAGGTTTCTCTTGATCTTCTGATCCACATTAGAGCGAAAGAGACGCCCTGCCAGCGGAATGTCGCCGAGGATCGGCACTTTGTCGTTCACCTTCTGCACATCCTCGCGAATGAGGCCACCGAGGGCGACCGTCTGGCCGTCCCAAATGCTCACGCTGGTGGTCACCTTGCGAACGGAAAAGATCGGCTGATTGATTACGTTTGGAGTGATTACGAATGTTCCAATTCCAGAAGGATTTCCACCAGCAATAAGTGAAGGATCGTAGCGAGGACCAACAATTGGCGACCCATAATTCACGAATCCCTCAAATTCAACAACTTCAGGAGAAAGCGAGAGATCAATCGTGTAATTATCCGCCCCGACTTGAGGTTCTACCTCCAAGCTCACGCCAAGATCCCTTTTTTCAAACGCGGAGGGAGTTGATGGAGTCACAGCGCCAGTGGTAACGACGATCCCACCGACAGACTGTCCGCCTTGACCTCCTTGCTGACCCGTGGAGGCTGGCGGCACTTGAGGCGGATTAAACTCCGTGGGATAAGGGAACTCTCGTATCACTTTAATAGTTGCCTTGATACCGCTTTTGGTTGTCACCTTTGGAGCAGACATGAGATCGACACCCCTTTGCTGACTGAGAGCTCGAATTACCATCTGAAACTGAGGATTGGTGAAGACACCGGATATTCCAAAAACGCCCGGAGAAGCCACATTGGTTCCTTGTGGGACTCCTCCCAGCAAGGCGTTTAGGCTGTTGGCCGTTATTGCTGAGTTGAAGCTGGTTCCGATGCCGTTTCGATTACCAGCCGTCACAGGGTTTGTCCCAACGTTTCCGAACGGATAATTTTCATAGTATTGAGAAGAAAGCGCTTGCGCGCCACTGCGCGTTCCTCCATCTCCATACACTCCACCGCCAATGGCAAAAGGTCCGAGAAGCCAATCGAACCCCAATTCGTTTAGGTTATCTTGCGAGATTTCCACAAATTTCGATTCGATCTCAACTTGTGTCGGCGCCACTCCGGTCGCACCTTCCACAATGGTATCGATTAGGTCCACAGCAGCTTGAGTATTTCTGACAATGAGTTTGCTGCCCGAGGCAATGTATTGAGCAAATGCGCCCGTTGGAAATGGCACGCCCTGTTCCGTAAAATATTGAGTGGCATTGCGTCGCCCCGTGATTCGAGTATTGGAATCACCCGACGGCTGACTTCCCGGCGTTGGCCCCGAAGCCGTGCTGTCTCCGGCCGAAGCTGGGATGAACCCAGGGGGCACGCGGTATTCTTTAGTCACCAGTTCCTCAGTGTTCTCCGTGAGAGGGATGATAGAAACAGCAAATGGCTCGATTTTGTATTTCAAGCCGGAAAGTTCTGTCAAATAACGCACGGCCTCGATCAGCGGAACATTTTTTAGAGCGATGGAAATTTTTGTATCCTCGGTGACACCAGCTTCCGACGCCGGAATCTCGGCAGCCTGTCCATCGAGCGGGGCGGGAGCTGCAGCAGGAGAAGCTAACTTGAGAACGATATTGACGCCTTTTTTCTTTGGATCATCAGTGCTATTATCGAGTTGGCGACTTTTTTGTTTGAGAAAATCCACCACTTCCCGGATCGAAGCGTCTTCAAGGTCCATCCGGTCAATGATGATTTTGTTAAGTTTGTTATTAATGGTATCCTTCGAGTTGGCGGCTGTATTTGTGCCAAAGGAAGAACCATCCGTATCCCGTCCTGCTGGTGTGAGTTTTCGAACTGGTCGTTCCCACGCACGATCGGCAAGCCAGAGCATGCGGCTGCGGGTCTCGTCGTAGGCGCTGTCGTAGTAGGTCTTGCGCTGTTTATTGACTTTCTCCATGCCGTTCCGCGCGGCGATGTTGTAGGGATCCAGATTTAGAACCTGTTCGTAGCGTTTCAATGCTAGGTCATTACGGCCAGTGGCGTAATATCCCTCGGCCTGATTCAGGATGGCGTTTACTTCGTCCCGCTTGGAGGCAAAACCGGGGGTGACAGTGCGATTGTAATAGCCCGGTTGCTCCAAGTTGGCAAGCATCTGCATGGCAGGTCTGTATGTCGGATTCAACTCTGGTGATAGGATGGTCTTGGCGGTATTTTCCGCATCCTGATACCGCCCATTGCTGATGAGCCAATTGGCGTAATCGATTCCCGTTTTGCTGAACTCTAAAATGAGGGCGGCGCGCTGTTTTTCTGTGGCGGGCCCAGATCGGGTGATCTGGAGAGCTTGAAGGTAGTTTGAATAGGCTCCCTCGAGGTTTTTGTCAGCGAGGTCACGGCGTGCAGTGGTGACGAGTTGTTCAGCCAGTTTGGAGTCTTCTTGTCGCTTCAGAATTTCGCGTTCGGAGATAGCGACGAGATCGCTTTCAGCGTGCACTGATGCCAAAGCAGATGCAAATGCGAGCACTGAAGTGAAAACCACGAGTGCATGACGAACTCCAGAATACAAATGGCTTGATTGAGATGAAAAAGTCATTGGTTAGGCTTTATTGGGGAAGCGGCGCTGAAAGGACATCCGTTGGAATGGCATCACTTAACATGGCATTGACATCCACCTCTGGAACAAGCTGATCATCCTCATCCGCCTCGATAATCGGCTGCCCGGCAGGATCTAGAAGACCGGCCGTCACAAACATAACCAAGTTGCGCTTGATATGTTGATCAACATTTGTCCGGAAGAGCCTTCCTGCAAGAGGGATATCGCCTAAAATTGGAACCTTATCTTGAACTTTCTGCACGTCCTCGCGCATGAGGCCGCCCATAACGACGGTTTGTCCATCATAAACAGAGACTTGGGTTTCCACTTCTCGAGAAGAGAAGACAGGTTGGTTGATTGTATTCGGAGTTGCTTCAAACACCGTTGAGGGCAGAGAAAGAAGCGGTGCTGTGAATTGCACCGACGAGTTAATAGGACTTCCGTAGTTGATAAAGCCATCGAATTCAATGACACGCGGCGCCAAGCGAAGTTCAATTGTATACGAATCCGGTCCAACAGTAGGCTCTACCTCCAAAGTAATACCAGTGTTCTTTGTTTCCCAACCACTTGGAGAATTTGGAACAACAGGAGTGTAAGTTGAGCCTGTGGCAGCAGAAAGCTGAGGCGGGTCAAACTGGGTTGGGTAGCGAAATTCCCGGACAATTTCAATTTTTGCAGTGCTGCCGCTTTTGGTGGTAACTTTTGGAGCGCTAACGAGATCGATTCCCTTCTTTTGACTCAAAGCGCGGAGCACGACTTGGAATTGTGGGTTTGTGAAAACACCCGCAACGCTCAGAACGCCTGCTGCCGGGCCAACAGGTGCACCAAGAAGAACAGCATCAACAGCATTCAGCCTGATTCCTGTTGTTCCACCGCGATTACCGGCTGTGACGGGACCCGATGTGCCCGAATTCGCTCCAACAGGGAGACTCGTGCCCGGATTGACGAGCGGATATCCGTTGTTGTCGATAGAGCGGGCGAGACCAATCGTTCCGCCGCTACCATATACGCCGGATCCACCGGCGAGGGCGAACTGGCCGAGTAGCCAGTCGAAGCCGAGTTCGTTGAGATTGTTTTGAGAGACCTCAAGGAACTTCGCCTCAATTTCGACCTGTGTTGGCCTTGTTGCAACCGAAGTATCGACCAGAGCATCAATCAGCTCCAAGTTGGCTTGGGTATTCTTAACAATGAGCCGACTGGTGAGCGAGATATAGTTCGCACTGGCACCCTCCGGAAATTCGACACCTTGAGTTTCGAGAAAATCCTTGGCTATAGACCGAGCTGCTATGACGGATTGGGAACCTGCAGCCAGACCGCTGACTTGCGGTGGGGCACTGCCAGGCGTTGCCGTGATGAAGCCCGGCGGGACTTTGTATTCCTTAGTGATCAAGACATCCGTGTTCTCCGTGGCTGGAACCACGACAACGGCGTGTGTTTCTATTTTGATCTTGAGATTTGCCGCCTCGGTCACATAGCGAAGAGCTTCACGAAGTGGGACATCCGAGAGCGAGAGCGTGATCGGATAGGCTGCATCGGGCGAATCGGGTGGCAACTTCAGCACGATATTGATGCCTTTATTCTCGGAGTCGCCCTCATCCAAGTCGGAAGCGCGTTTTTTGATAAAATCGAGGGCTTCTTTAATGGAGGAATCCGTAAAGTCGATGCGAGGAATAATAATCGTATCGAGCTTGTTGTTGATGGCTTGGCTACCGCGGCTGTCCATTTGAGGCTGCTCGACGATGGAGGTGGGACCATCGGTGAATTTTCGCAAAGGAAGACCCCAGGCTTTATCAACATCGGCGAGCATGGCGCCGCGCGTCTCACTGTAGGCAGCATCGGCATACTGCTGACGCGCCACATTGATTTTTTCCATCAATCGGCGCGCGGCGATGTTGTATTTGTCAATGTTGAGGGCCTGCTCGCAGCGTTTGAAAGCAATATCGTAGCGCCCGGTTGCATAGTAGCCGTCGCCCTCTTGGATGAGGCGCTTGACTTCTTCGATGTTGCGAACATGCCGCGGGGTGATCGTGCCGCGATCGGCGAAACCCTGAGGATCCATGAGCTGCGAGCGGAGGGTTTTGGCGGGGGCGTAATCCGGATCGTAGCGATTTTCCAAGACAACTTCCACGGTCGTCCGGGCATCCGCATAGCGCCCCTCGGAGACACGCTGGCGTGCAAGGAGAACAGCGGCGTTGCAGAATCCGCCGAGGGCCTGCTTGCGGAGGTCGGAGGAGGCTTCACCACCCTGCGGGAGAGTATCGACGGCGCTTTTGAAAAGCGCGTAGGCGGACTCGTAATCGTTATCAGCCACGGCGTCATTTCCCTTTTCGACTAATTCGGCACAATAAGCGCGTTTTTGCTCAAGCACTTGAATATGTGACTCAACGGCACCTTGAACGCCTGGGTATTGAGCCTCAACGATGGGCAGAGTTACGCCGGCGAGAAGAAAAATTGGGAACCAGAGTGGAAATTTTGTCATTTCAGATCAGGGAGATGAGCTATCAGTCGCATTCACGGAGAAGATGTCTCCGGTAGAGATGTCTCGTATTTGAGCTTTCGTGGCTGTGATGTCAATGAGTTTCAGCTTTCGGGTGGTATCCGGCTTAATGGTGAATTCCTCGCCTTTCTTAAGAGTGAAGTCCGCATCTCCCAGTGCGAGGAGGTTACGAAATGTGCCGAAGGAGGTGGGATCGTTTGCTTCTTTGTTGAAGATGAGAATGATTGTGTCGCCAGTTTCTGTGTTTTGAACAGTAAGTTCAGAGAGGTTCACAGTGACGCCACGCTCATTAGGGCCTTCCTTGAACTCGTATTTCAGAATTTTGTAAGGAGCGCCTTCAATTTGTTCGCCAATTTTGCGGTATTGGCTGCGGGCGCTTCCTTTCAAATCTTTGAGGTTGATCTGAAATTCCTTGCCTTCGCCCGAAGGATCGCCTTTAAACTCCAGTCGGAAAGGAACTGGCTTGAATCCAACGAGTTTAAGTTTGTTTAAGGATGCCGGAGCTTCTTTAGGATCGTTCGGGTTGGTTTTTTTTTCGAATTCCTCGAGGTTTGAGAACCCGTCACCGTCGGCGTCCTTTTCCTTGATGTTCATGTCAGTGTAGTCGAGTCCGTTGGCGAGCAACCAATCGTTGGTGATCGGAGGGTGAAGCTGGTCACTTCCTTCCGCGAGAGGGTCGATGAGTTTGCCATCCTTGAGGAGGTAGCGGCGGGAGACGAGCAAGGAACCTCGCTCTGGAGTTCCGGCCGGGAGATCGGAGCTGGATTTCCACTTCGCTGGAGAATCAGCAAGCGCGGCAGCTTGGCGAACGGCATCAAGGTCTAAGGAAGGAATTGCATTTTCCTTTGGCACTGTCAGGGCGGCCTGAACCTGAACCGGCTCCATACGATTCATCGCAATCCAACCGGCGTTGGATACCAGCAGTAAAGTGGCGACTGCGAGAAGGAGGATGTCGTATTTTTGTTTAACCCAATTCATAGACTTTACTTGGGCGGAGGGGTGACGTTCGACTGGGCCGGCGGCTTGGATTCCCAATCCGGAAAGTCGAGGATTTCAATGGTCAAGCTGGCCGTGACGGATTCGCGGCCAAGGATAGCTTGAATGGTATCGGCATTCTTTACCGAAGCGCCTGGAACCGGCAGGCCGGGGGATGTCGAGGCCTCACCCGATTGGGTGCGCAGCGGAGGCTGTGGGCTGGTGTTATCCAGTGTGAGTGAGCGGATGAGGAGAAATTCGTCCGCATCTTGGATCATATTGAAAGCCGTGAGGAGTTTTTCTTGGGGCGCAGTGAAGGTGATGGTGAATGTCTTGGTGGAAATGGACGGGGCCTTGGACTCTGGTGTGGCGCCTGGCTTGGCGGGTTGCGCAGGCGTCGTTGCTGGCGGTTGGGCGACGATTTCCTGCCGCTTGAGAGAACCGATGGAGCCGATTTTCAGGCCAACGAGTTCATCCGCGATCCGGCGCATAATGCCGAACTCGCGATTGAGTTCCCCGACTTCCTGCTGGGATGGCGGAGCGGCCTGATATTCATCGAATCCGTAGAAAAAGTTGTCTGGCAGGGTGACGCTCTTCTCGATTGCGGTTTTCCTCAATTCATCGACCGCTTTGCGAAGATCATCCTGAAATTCCTGGGGATTGATCGGCTTGAGGGTCGCCTCCATCGAGGCCAGTGCGGTGCGATATTTGCCGAGTTCGGAGCGGTATTCTTCAAGACTTTCCTTAATGGCCTTGAGGCTCTGCTCGGTGGGGAAGGGTTTTTGATTTTGAAATTGTTTGAGCTTTTGGAGCTGCGAATCAAGGTTCGCCTGCGCTTCGTCTCGTCGCGTTTGGGCATCCACCGCCAAATACGAAGTGGCTCCCGTGCCGATGACGGCTACGAGCAGGAGCACTAAGGCTATGGGGTTTTGTTTAAACCAGTTCATGGCAAGATGAGAGGCTGCTTGAGCGGCAGGACCAAGGTGTAGCCATAGGCCCAGGCCTCGCCGGTGGGCGTCGTGCGGCGAGTGATGATTTTCGAAGCGTCGTCACCGATTGCGAAGACAGACGAAGGTTTCAGATTCTCGAAAAATTTGTCAATGACCCCGGCCCCTTCCGCGTTGGGTGGGTTGTCCAAGTAGAGTCCATTGATTTCGATGGCTGTGATCGCTTTTGGGCCAGAAACGGGTGTCACCGGCTTGGGAGGAGCCTTCGCGCCGGGGGCAGGTGTCGGCTCAGGAGCAATGATGACGCCCTCAACTGGCTTGATCTGCGTGACCCAGATGAAGCGCGGCGGAATGGTCGCCGCGAGTTCATCGAGAATAGAAGCCCAGACGGAGCGCTCGGAAGCAAGAGCAAGGAAAGGAGCTGCTTCCGCTACGAGTTTGTCGCGTTCCGCCAGCGCGGAGGAGATTCCTTTGGAAAGGCCATCGAGTCGGGCGACTTCGGCCGTTTGCTTCTCCACTCTTTCATTGATGCGTAGTGCGGATTCATCAAGATCAAGCCAGCAGAGGGTTGGGGTAAGAATGAAAAACAACGCCGCTATTGCCAAAGCGGGAACTCGTTTCGCAAAAAGCTGAGCCTGGCGCACGCTCGGAGGAGTGAGATTGATCTCGACGGGGCAATTCTTGAGGGAACGGAGCGCAGAACCGACCAACTCGCCGAGGCCTGAAGCACAATGGGCTACGCCCTGAGGGATGGCATCTGGCGCGGCCTGAACATTTCGAAAGGGGTTAAAATACTCCACAGGAGCCTGAAGTTTCTCAGCAAAAAACTCCGTCATGTAGGGGAGGCCCGTGCCGCCGCCGCAGATGAGAACCCGCATCGGAGTGGTGCCGCCTTGGGTGGTGCGGTAGAAATTGATCGAACGAGCGATTTCCGCATGGAGGCGGGTCATCGTATTCCGGGTGACCTTGGCGAGGCGGGCTTCGGTGGGGTCTTCGGATTCGGCATAAGCTCCGCCGAGTCCCACGGAGGCTTTCTCGAGTTTGAGCTTTTCAGCGAGCGTTATTTCCTGCGCGAATTCCTTGGCGATCGCTGCGCTGACCGTATTTCCTCCGATGGGGATGCTGCGACTGAAGAGGCGGTTGTCTTCGATGAAGACGAGGTTTGTCGTGCGGGCCCCAAGATCCAGCAGGAGCGAGCAGCCTTTGGCATCGGCATAATTGTAGCGGAAGGAGTTGAAAAGAGCGGTCGGTGCGAAGTCGATTTTAGCTGAGGCGATGCCTCCCTTGCCCACGGCATCGACGACTTCGTTGAGCTGATCCGCCTTCATGGCCACGATCGCGACATCCCATGTTTCGCCTCGGCGATCGCCCATGATCTGATAATCCCAGACAACCTCATCGATCGGAAATGGCACATTCTGCTGGGCCTCGAATCCAATAATCGACTCGACATCGTTGGCCGTGGCGCCAGGCAGTTTCACAAAACGCGAGAAGACGGTTTGCGAGGGGAGGCAAAGATGGGTTTTGGCGTTTTTCGGAGCCTTGAGCGCAGCGCGGAGTTCCGCAGCGACAGATTCGATCTGGCTGTTGCGCGTGGCGTCTGCAGAGGGATCGACGATGAGGTCGGAAGTTTTAAGAGCAACCAGCTTCAATCCGCCTGCAGGCAATTCCTGAAACTCCGCCATGCTCACGGTCTGCATGCCGAGGTTGAGAGTGAAAATGCGTGCTGGACGGGCCATCGTTGGGTCGGATCAGTTGGCTGCTTTGGATTTCGAGGGCAGGTAGTAATCCCATGCTAGCGGCGCGAAGGGAGTCTGGCTCTTTTCCAGAACGCGGCCAGTCACTTTGGTCATGCCGGATTCGGATTCCCACCAACCTTTGCCTTGCTTGGCGACTTCGGCGCTCTTGAACGAAGAAATGGCAACCACGCCGGTGGAATCTGAAATGGTGACGCCCGCATCAATGATGGTTTGCTGAATGGTGGTCGGTGCCTTGCCGTCAAAATAACGAGAAAGGGTCTGGGGAGCAACGAAGGCGGCGGCATGAAGTCCCTTGCCGTAGGGCACATCGGAAATCGTGGTGCTGCCTGTGAGAAGAGTGGATTGCTTATCCTCGCTGATCGCAGCGTTGTTGAGAAGGATGTAGAAATTCACCGTGAGATCATCGGAGAACTTCGACGCTTCCTTCGATACCTCGTCTCGCTCGAAATTCACATCCACCTCGAGCCAGGGAGTCGGCCGTGCCGCACCCGGTTGCTGCTTGCGGTAGGTGCCGGCCGAAATTTGCGGCGTTTCAACAAGCGCGGGTTCGATTTTTTTGATGGTGAATTCCGACTTGACCTGGGCTTGGACCGAAATGCCACAGAGGGCAAGGAACAAGGCAGGAAGGATTGTCGCGGGGAACAAACTTTTTCTCATGGTGAGGGTGTTATTCGGATATAGGATTTAAGTAAATCTCAAACGCGGCCACGGAAGAATTCAATGGTCTCGCGAATACCTTTGTCGAAGTCGACCTTCGGCTCCCAGCCGAGGATCGTCTTGGCACGAGTGATGTCGGGTTGGCGCACTTTAGGGTCATCCACTGGGAGCGGCTTGTGCTCGATCTGGCAGGCTGCGCCAGTGATGCGCAGGATTTCCTCGGCGAATTGACGAATCGTCATCTCACGCGGGTTTCCGATGTTCACTGGCTCGTGGAAATCACTCATCATCAACCGGAAAATTCCATCAATGAGATCCGAAACATAGCAGAAACTACGGGTCTGGGATCCATCTCCGAATATTGTGAGTGGCTGACCGGTCAGCGCCTGACCGATGAAAGCCGGCACGACGCGTCCGTCATCAAGGCGCATGCGTGGACCGTAAGTATTGAAAATACGAACGATATGCGTATTCATGCCGTGATAGCGGTGGTAGGCCATGGTGATGGCTTCCGCGAAGCGCTTGGCTTCATCGTAAACGCCACGCGGCCCGATGGGGTTCACATTGCCCCAGTAGTCTTCGGTCTGCGGATGAATGAGCGGATCGCCGTAGCACTCGGAGGTAGAGGCGAGGATGAAAGCCGCGCCTTTATCCTTAGCCAGACCGAGCGCGTTGTGCGTTCCGAGCGAGCCGACTTTGAGAGTCGGAATCGGAATGCGCAGGTAGTCGATCGGGCTGGCTGGACTCGCAAAATGCCAAACATAATCGACCTTACCTGGGATGTAGATGAAGTCGGTGACGTCGTGGCAGATGAATTTGTAGTTCTTGTTCCCAGCGAGATGCTCGATGTTCGCGACATTGCCAGTGATGAGGCTATCGATCGCGATGACGCGATGGCCCTCGGCAAGCAAACGGTCGGTGAGGTGTGAGCCCAAAAAGCCCGCACCGCCTGTGATGACGCTGATGGGTTGTGAGGTGGTCTCGGCCATAGGAATGAGAAGTTTTTAGTTCGAATAGGAGGCTTGGGTGCCTTTGAGATTGCGCTTTTTGATCCATGGCATGAGGCCGCGTAGACGCTCGCCAGTCTTCTCGATGCCGTGTTTCTCGCCTTCCTTGAGGAGTGCGTTGTAGCGCTTGTAGCCGCCCTCGTATTCCTTGATCCATTCCTTGGCAAACTTGCCGGTCTGGATGTCTTTGAGAGCAGCTTTCATGCGCTTCTTCACCGAGGAGTCGATGATTTTTGGTCCAACGGCAACATCGCCCCACTTGGCGGTTTCGCTGATCGAGAAACGCATGCCGGCGATACCGGATTCGTTCATGAGATCGACGATGAGCTTCAGCTCGTGGAGGCACTCGAAGTAGGCCATCTCGGGTGAGTAGCCGGCCTCGACGAGGGTTTCGAATCCCGCTTGGACGAGCGCGGAGGCGCCGCCGCAGAGAACGGTCTGCTCGCCGAAGAGATCTGTCTCGGTCTCTTCTTTGAAAGACGTCTCAATCACGCCACCGCGTGTGCCGCCGATGCCCTTGGCCCAGGTAAGGGCGATCTTTTTCGCATCCTTGCCGGGGTTTTGGTAAACGGCGATGAGGGTCGGCACGCCTTTGCCTTCGGTGTATTGGCGACGAACGATATGGCCTGGTCCTTTTGGAGCGACCATGATCACATTCACATTCTTCGGCGGAACGATGGTCTTGTAGTGAATGCTGAAGCCATGGCTGAAGACAAGCGTCTTGCCGGGAGTGAGGTTCGGCTCGATGTCGGCTTTGTAGGCGGCGGGTTGCTTAGTGTCGGGAATAGCAACCATGATCACATCCGCGCGGCGCACGGCCTCGGCGGTGTCAAAAACTTCGAAGCCTTGAGCGGCAGCGACTGCCCGACTCTTGGACTTCGGATAGAGACCAATGATGACTTTGCATCCGCTCTCTTTCAGGTTCAGAGCGTGGGCGTGACCTTGGGAGCCGAAGCCGAGGACCGCGAGGGTTTTTCCTTTGAAAAATTTGAGGTCGGCGTCTTTGTCGGTGAGGATTTTGGCTGGCATGGTTGTTTGGTTTTTTAGTGTTGGGTTGAGTGTCGTGTGGGGTTAATTGGCGCGAGCGAGGGCAATCTTGCCGGTGCGGGTCAGGTCGCTAATACCGAAGCCTTCCATGAGGCTGAGAAATTTGTTGATCTTGTTCTCGGTGCCGGTGACCTCGATAGCGAGCTTCTCGGCTTGGACATCGATGATCTTCGCACGGAAAATATCGCAAATCTGCATCACCTCGGCGCGGGTCTTGGAAGTGGCATTGACGCGGAGCAGCACGAGCTCGCGGTCCACATACTCCTCGTCGCGGAAATCTTGGACATCGATGACATCCACGAGCTTCTCGAGTTGCTTCGTGACCTGCTCGAGAACCTTGTCGTCACCGCGCACCACAATCGTCATGCGGGAGGCCGAGGCGTCCAAAGTGGGGCCGACATTGAGAGTGTCGATATTGAATCCGCGACCGCTGAACATGCCCGCCACGCGGGTCAGCACGCCGAATTTGTTCTCAACGAGAATCGATATGGTATGACGCATGAAATGTGAAAAGAGCGAGGATACTGGGTGAGCGCGGCGGGCGCGTCAATCCTTTCCGCGAATCCGGCCAGGGGCACTGGGAGCGACTTGTGTTCTCTTAATAAATATTCTGTTGTGCCATCGGTCTGTAGTGATAATTTGATTGAGAGCGACCAGTGTGCTTCGGACCTTTTCCGTTGCCGAGATTCATCTCCCTGGCCGCTCCTTTTTTTGTTGAGTGTCCAGCCAGGCGAGGACATCAAGCATGGGCTCCTCGGCAGTGTGGCGAAGGGGTTCAACCCAAGGGATGATCGATAACTCGGCAGTTTTCACGGCGTGACCTGTTTTTTGTTCCTCGCTCCTTCGGATGGCGTAGGCGCAGAGGTCACAGAGTTGCAAGATGTGGCTTTTTCGCGACTCGATGAAAAAACCCTTTTCTACGATCTGGCTCAGCCGGAGGCAGCCGGCTTCGCCGCGCAGGAGACGGATGGATTTTTCAATGTCGGGCATGACCTCGTGGTTCTCGTCGGAAATCAGTATTCCGAGCGGAGAGCCGGGCGTAGCGCGAAGAAATTCGTTTACGACCTGCGCGGTGAGGACGAAGGCGACATTGTGTGGGTTGATGGCGACGCCAGGACCGTAAGTCTCAAGGAGCCATTGGGCGTAGCGTTTTTTAACGATGGCTCGGCTCACGAGGCGTAGCCGGAGCGAGGCAGCGATGGAAAGCCAAGTTCGGTAGAATTCCAGGCGGTGGGCCATGGGAAATGCGCGGAAAAATCCACGCGGGTTGAGGAGTTGGTTTGCATGGACCTCAAAATCGGGCGGGCGCTCGGGGAAGAAGTTCTCAATGGCCTCGACCAGTCGCTTCTCGAGATCCAGCCAGACAGATTCGGGAACGATGAGCGCAGCGAGGACGAAGACAGGCTGCTGCGGGTCGGAGAGGTTCGTTCCGGTGTTTCCTGATTCGTCGAGATAAACGAGGTTCATGGCAGGTGATTATGTGGGCCGCTGATTCAAAAAAAGTCGACGCCTTTTGTGGGATCGAATTTGTGGACAACGATGTCGATTGGAACAACCATCCCCTCGCTGTTTAAAATTACATTCCCTGAGTGGAATTCGGCTAGCTCGATCCCCAGATCGGCATTTGCCCAGACCTCGTATTTTGAAAAGTGGCCTTCTGATGGCAAGAACCCGTGCGACTCCAAAAATTTGATGAGTTGCTCCGGTGTTGCGTGAAATGCGCCCGCCGCATTCTCTGCGATGAAGTCCTGCGCGTGGATAAATCCCAAGCTCCCATTTTCGTTTTCGAATTTTCCGACGATCGTTGCGGAATCATTGAACGCTTCGTTGCTCGCAGCAATTCGCCTGAGGTATTCCAGCGGAGTGGCTTTGCCGAGCCCCTTGTCAATGGAGTGTCCAAACCGATCGTAGGCCGTGGCTTTGAAAACCATGCCGTCTTGGAACCAGACGAGATGTTCGGAAGCTATCGTGTCTGGAGGTCCAAACTTCCCAAGATTTCTCCAAGGTATGCTTTTCTCGTCGCGGATGGCTTGCACTTCGGCATCCCAGGCGGATGTGCTGGGTTGTGCCGCTTGAATTGCGCGACTGCTTGCTCCCACGAGACGGGCGATTTTTTGTGAGGCTGTAATGGTGGCTCCTCCATTGCGCCTCGAAATAATCCATGAGCTGCCCCGAGTCAACCCGTGGCCCTTGGAAATCTGTTCGGAGCGCCCATGATGCGGGTCGAAAAACGCAAAAAAGCCCGGAGCTTGCGGCTCCGGGCTTTTCAAAGGAAGCGATGCGTCAGGCAAAAACCCCGGCCGATTTTTCCGCACGTTTGCGCGCGTTGGCGTCGAGGATTTTTTTGCGGAGACGGAGCGATTTGGGAGTGACCTCCACATACTCGTCGGGGGCGATGTATTCGAGCGAGCGCTCGAGGCTCATCACGATCGGAGGCGCGAGCGATATACCCTTGCCGTCACCTTGGCTTCGCATGTTGGTCAATTTTTTCGCCTTGCAGGGATTTACGGGCATGTCGTCGGGACGGGCGTTTTCGCCGATGATCATTCCCTCGTAGATTTCCTCCTGTGGCCCGATGAAGAGGCGACCACGCTCCTGGATGCTGTCCAGCGCGTAGGCCATGCTGGTGCCGCCTTCCATCGAAACGAGCACGCCGTTATTGCGGCTTGGAATCTCGCCTTTGTGCGGTCCGTATTCCTTGAAGAGGTGGCTGGCGATGCCGTGGCCCTTGGTGAGGTTCACGAGATCGGTTTCAAAGCCGATGATGCCACGCGTTGGCGTGATGGCTTGAACCAGGACGCTGTGCGGGTTGTGCTCCATATTCACGATCTCGGCTTTGCGGCCGGCGAGGTTTTGCAAGATGTCGCCAAGGTTCTCCGGCGGGACATCGACATAGAGGGTCTCCATAGGCTCGAGCACGGAACCGTCCTCGGCACGCTTGAAGATGACCTCGGGGCGGGAAACGAGAAGCTCGAAGCCCTCGCGGCGCATCTGCTCCACGAGCACGGCGATTTGCATTTCGCCACGGGCCTTTACATCAAAGTGACCTGCGACATCGGTGTCGGCGACCATGATGGAGACGTTGCCACGTGTCTCGCGAATGAGGCGGTCGCGAATCTGACGCGCGGTGAGAAGCTTTCCCTCACGACCAGCCAGCGGCGAGTCGTTCACGCAGATTTTCATGGAGATCGTAGGCGGATCGATCTCGACAAATGGCAGGGCCTCGCGTTCCTCGGTGTCCACCAGCGTCTCACCGATAAAAATCTCCTCGAATCCGCTGATACCCACGATGTCGCCGGATGAAGCCTCTTGGACCTGCACTTTTTCCAAGCCCTCGTGGGAGAAAATCGCCGTGATCTTGGCTTTTTCCTTCTGACCACCCTTGTGAATGCAGACGATTGTTTGACCCATCTCAACCTTGCCGCTGATGATGCGTCCGTAGGCGATACGGCCGAGGTAGTCGCTGTAGTCGAGGTTCGACACGAGCATGCGGAAAAAGTCCACATCAGGCTTTGGTGGCGGCGGAATGTGTTTCACGATCGCCTCGTAGAGAGGCTCCATGTTGTCGCTGGAATCCGTGACTTCGTTTTTGGCGAAGCCCTGCTTGGCGCTGGCGTAGATATGAGGGAAGTCGAGCTGCTCGTCGCTTGCGCCGAGTTCCATAAAAAGCTCGAACACCATGTCGAGAACCTTGTGCGGGCGGGCATTCTCGCGGTCGATTTTGTTGATGACCACAATCGGCTTGAGACCATTTTCCATCGCCTTCCGCAGCACGAATTTCGTTTGCGCCTGCGGGCCGTCGTGCGAATCCACCACGAGGAGCACACCGTCCACCATTTTCATGATGCGCTCGACCTCTCCGCCGAAGTCGGCGTGGCCAGGAGTGTCCACGATGTTCACATGGTAATCCTTCCAACGGAATGCAGCGTTCTTGGCACGAATGGTGATGCCTTTTTCCCGCTCCAGATCCATCGAGTCCATCATGCGCTCGTCGGTTTTTTGGTTGGCGCGGAAGGTTCCTGCCTGCTTGAGAAGCTGGTCAACGAGTGTCGTTTTGCCGTGATCGACGTGTGCGATGATGGCGATGTTGCGAATATTTTCCATAAATAGTAGTGCGCCCAGCTGTGAGCGGGCACGGAATATGGGGAGGACGGCGGGCGCTGTCAACAAAGGCCGCGCGACAGAAACGACTTATTTCGTTGCGGAGAGGATTTCACGGATCCTCAGCGTCAGCTCGGCCAGCGTGAAAGGCTTCCTGAGCACATCCCCCGCCGGAAGCTGAAATCCCAGCGCAGCTATGGTGTGGTCGGAGTGTCCCGAGGTGTGGAGAACACGCAAATCTGGCGATGACCGCTGGAGCAACCGACCCATCTCCCGCCCGCTGAGCAGAGGGAGCGCGACATCCGCAATGACGAGCACGGGAGGGTTGTCCTTGCTCTGAGCGAAGACATCGAGGCCCTCGATGCCATTGGAGGCTTGCAGAACCTCGTAGCCAAGCTCCTCAAGCTGGCCGGCCATCATGTCTCGAAGCATGTGATTGTCTTCAGCCAAGAGGATTTTTTCACAGCCACGCGGCATTTCAGCACGCACAGGAATCTGGCTTTGAGAACCCCCACCACCCTCCGCCGCAGGCCATAGAATGCAGAATTCCGTTCCCCGGCCGGGATGGCTTTTTACGGTGATCTGTCCGTCCATGGATTGTATCAATCGCCGACAGGTCGCGAGTCCGAGTCCCGTGCCACTCCCCTCCGGCTTGGTCGTAAAAAAAGGCTCGAACACTCTCGCCTTCACCTCGCTGGTCATTCCAGCACCGTTGTCCCGCACCTTTAAAAAAACAAGCTCCTGCCTGTCTTTTTGAATCCTCCCTGTTTCGATTCGGATCGTGCCATGCGAGCGAATGGCGTCGCGCGCGTTGAGGACAAGATTGATGAGAACCTGCTCGAGATCGCCGCGATCTGCTGTGATGTGCAGCGGGTCGGCACCGGGGGAGACTGCGAGTTCGACATTTTCGGGAAGGAGGCGCGCCAGCATGGACTCGGCATTTTGGACAATGCCGTTTAGATTCAGCACAGCGGCATCGCGCCCCCGGTCGCGACTGAAAACCAAGAGCTGCCGGGTGAGCGAGGCGGCCTGGCCACAGGCGTATTCGATTTGCGAAGCGTGCTTGTGCAAGCGCGTTCCCTCGGCGAGTCCGGCCATGAGCAGCCCGCTGTTGGCCATGATGATTGTAAGAATGTTGTTGTAGTCGTGAGCTACACCGCCCGCGAGTTCTCCGAAGATTTCGAGTTTCTGGGAACGGGTGAGTTGGTCGCCGAGAGATTTGCTATCGCGCCGGAGCGCGGCCTCGTCCAATGCCCTTCGCACGGCGGGCGTCAAGCGGGAGAGACGGTCTTTCAAGATGTAGTCGGTCGCGCCGTTGTGAAGAGAATCCACCGCCGCCTCTTCTCCGATGACTCCCGAAACAATGAGAAATGGCAGATCGGGCTTCACTTGCCGAGCGAGCCGCAGCGCCTCCATTCCGTCGGCGCCGGGCAGCGAGAAATCGGCCAAAACGAGATCGACGCCCCCGCGTTCGAGCGCCTGCAAAAAAGCCGCCTCCGTATCCACCCGGTCGATTTGGCAATCCAAGCCATCTGTTTCCAGCCTGCGCAAGATCAACTCGGCATCGAGCGGGTCGTCCTCCAGGTGAAGAATCCGGCACTTCATCTCTGAGGGCGAAGCGAACGCGCCGGGGGGGTGTTCAGGCCGGTCCAGAAGTGGCCGATGGCCTGAAGGGTTTCGACAAAGCAGGCAAAGTCCACTGGCTTCACCACGTAGGCGTTCGCGCCGTGCTCATAGCAAAGAGAAATATCCCGCCGCTCGCCCGAGGAGGTGAAAACCACCACAGGAATGCACCGCGTGCGGGCATCGGTTTTAATAGCGCGCAGAACCTCGATGCCACCGATTCCGGGCATCTTGAGATCCAGCAACACCAACGCGGGCTGCGAGGCGCCTCGCCCCCTCCATGCCCGGCGGCGGTGCAGGTAATCCAACGCATCCTCGCCCGTGTTCACGACCTCGATGCAGCGCCTCGGATCACCGGCCTGCATGGCCGAGAGCGCCAATTCGACATCGGCGGGATCATCCTCCGCAAGCAGTATTTGAGCCGTATCAGGCGTCATTTTCAACTCTGCGGGGGAGGGTGAAATAAAATGTGGCTCCTGCATCCACCTTGCCAAGCGCCCACACGCGGCCGCCATGACGGCGGATGATGCGTTGCACATTGGCCAGACCGATGCCGGTCCCCTCGAACTCGTCAGCATTGGGCAGTCTCTCAAAGACGCCGAAAATTTTCTGCGCGTAGCGGGGATTAAAACCCACACCGTTGTCGCGAATGTAGATCGTATCCTCATCCTTACGGCCCGGCTCCGTGCCGATTTCAATGACTGCCCGGTTGCGTTTCGAAGTGAACTTGATGGCGTTCGAAAGCAGGTTCACCAGCGCCTGGCGCATGAGCGAGCGGTCCACCGTCACCATGGGCAGGTCTTGGATTTTCCAGCTAATGATTCGATCCTTCGTTTCATGGCGCAGGTCATCCAACGCCTCCATCACGAGCGTGAGCATGTCCACAGTCACCTTCTGCACCTCGGAGCGGCCGATGCGGGAGAATGCGAGCAGGTCCTCGATCAACTCCGCCATGCGCCGCGCGGCTCCGCCGATCGTGAAGAGATGCCGCCGCTGGGCATCCGTGAGTGTGTCGGCGGCTTCTTTTTCAAGGATCTCGACAAAGCCCATGATGTGGCGCAGCGGGGCCCGGAGATCATGAGAAACCGAGTAGGTGAACGCCTCCAACTCGCGGTTTGCGCTCTCGAGTTCGCAGGTGCGCGCTGCCACGCGCTGCTCGAGCATTTCGTTCATACGCCGCACCTGATCCTGCGCCAGACGGTGCTGGGTGACATCGCGCAGGTTGCATTGAATGAACTCGCGTCCGCCTGAGTGGAAGAGATTGCAAACGGCTTCGACTTGAATGTGCACACCATCCCGGTTCTCCACACTCAGGTTCTCCCTGCGAAGGACAGGGTCCGCTCGAAGCTCGTCGAAAAATGATCCTTCACTCCGGAACAGTGCTTGCAGGGGAGCGATGTTCTCAGGATTCGCCGCGATGAGGCGCGACCTCGAAATGCCAGTGAGAAGGCACATGGCTGGGTTCACATCCACAATCCGGCGCGTGTGGAAATCCAAGACAAAAATCCCGTCCTGCGATGTCTCAAAAAGCCTGTTGTAGGATACCTCTGGCTCCTCGGTTGGAGGCAGTGGCATGTCCCTCAGAATTTCTCTGGCGCTGCTTTTTCGGATTGGCGGTGATTTGGTCATAAATCTTCCGCACCTTTAAGAGCGGGCAACCTCATCAACAATGGGGGCAACGCCCCATGAACCCTACAAACAGAACCCCCGGCAGAATTGCCTGCCGGAGGTTCTATTCTTCCATGGAAGATAGCGGGAGACGCGGAAACCCATCGTCGAGAATCGGCGGATTCACATTGGGGTGATCGCCTGCCGGAAAAGCCAGAGATGCCTAACCTTTGCGGCCAAGCTCCCAGAGTTTGAAATATTTCAAGTAAACATAGAACGCCTCCATGAAAGCGACGAGCAGGCCGGGCAGGCCTTCGCGATAGCCACGGCGAAGCAGGTAAAATTTGAAAAAACGCGCCTTGGGTTTGAGAAGAAGATCCGCAAGACCCGCGCACTTGCCCTTTTTGTGAAGGGCCCGAGCGGCTGCGGAGGAGTGTGCATTCAGGCGGGCCACATGGTCAGCGATATCGCGGTAGGTGTAATGCCGCAACTCACCACGCATACGGCCGACGGCACCCTGCACGCGGGCGTGCTCATGGGGTTCCTCCCCGTGCCAAGTGACCCGTTCGCGCCGCGCGAGGCGCAAGCGGCGCTCGGGATGCCATCCGCCTTTTCGCCACCAACGGCCCAGGTAAAAAACCACACGCAGAATCTCGAATCCCTCCTCCTTCGCTTGTCCTCCGGCATCGCTTGCAAGCATGGCACGGATTTCGTCTCTCAACTCGGGCGAGACCTCCTCATCGGCATCCAGATTGAGAATCCACGGTTGTGTGCAAAGCGAGAGCGCATGGGATTTTTGCTCCACATAGCCAGTCCACTCCCGGTGAGCGATTCGGCAGTTATGCCTCGCGCAGATTTCCAAAGTGGCGTCGGTGGACCCCGAGTCTACAACAACGATTTCATCGCACCACGCGAGGCTCGCGAGGCAACGCTCGATGGATGCGGCCTCGTTTTTGCAAACGATGAATGCGGAGATGCCGGTCATGAACGCGAGGACTCGAGACGCAGGGCGGTTTTGCGAAACGAAAGGAATTCGGCCGCCCGGTGCTGGGAGGCCTCGACCTCCTCCTGCCAAGCCTTGTCATTTGTGAGCAGGAGTCGCGCGGACTCCAACAAATCCTCCCGCGAGGCAGGCGAACTTATGCCGGGAAAGGCGATGCGCTCGACGGCGCCATCCCCCCCCACGCAGGGGATGCGGCAGAGCAATGCGGCGGATGCGCTCGCGCCAGGGCCTTCGTCACCATCCAACTGCCATACGATTCGATGGAGCGACATGACACGCAACAGATCGGCGTATGGCACCGGCGCCTCGACAATGAAGAAGAGCGGGTTGTTTTTTCGCAGGCTTTTTAAAATCATCCCGCCCCGGCGTCCCTCGGTGTTGACCACCGCCAGCGGGCATTCCAGTTCACGCGAGAGGCGGTCAGCCGCCATAAGGGCCGCCATATGGTTCGCTCCGCCGGAGAGAAAGGAATTTGTTCCGATGAAAATGCCGCGCCGCTTGCCCGCAGGCTGGCTGAAGTCCCACGCAGGGTGATCGACCGGACACGGCGGCGGGATGAACGGGACCTGGGTAGCGCCGGCGGTTTCATAAAAGCTCACGCTCTCGGGAGTGGTGGCGATGGCACCATCGGCGGAGCAGCAGATTTCGCGGAAAAGATCAAATCTCGTCACATCGCTGAGGAGGGCGGCGAAGTCGGCTGAGCGTGTGTCTCTGCAGGAAACCCTCACGCGCGCACCGCGTTTGCGTAGAACTTTCAGCGCGGCCAGGGCCTTGCGGAGATTCTTTTTGTCCAAAATCAGCAGGATATCATCGGCATTCGAGGGGATTGTTCGCAGGCTACGGTGGAAGCCGCCCCCGAGGCAGGCGGCGTAGGCGTAAACGCCCTCAGGAGCCGGACCGGCATCGTCCGGGCCTCCCGGTCCATTCGCAAAAGACCTGTTGCGCGAGCGTGCGCCGGGTTGAACAACGGCGAAGCTCATGTGGATTTCACTTTTTCCCAAATGCGGTCGAGTTCTTCGAGCGGCGTCTCCTCAACCTTGCAGCCAACTGAATGGAGTTCGCGCTCGATGGCTTGAAAGCGGGACACAAAACGATTTGTGGAACCTGCGAGGGCCGTTTCGGCATCGACTCCCAGCTTACGGGCGAGGTTCACGGCGGTGAAGAGCAAGTCGCCGACCTCGGCTTCGAGGGATACGGCATCACCAGCCGCTATGGCCTCGCGGACTTCGGCGACTTCCTCGGCAAACTTGCCGAAAACGGGCTCGACATCCGGCCAGTCAAATCCGACACGCGCCGCTTTTTTTTGAACAGTCTGTGCCTTGAGCAAGGCCGGAAGGGCTCCGGCAACATTGTCCAGAACGCCTGACGCGCCGCCTTTTTCACTGCGCTTGATTTGTTCCCATTGACGAAGAACTGCATCGGAATCTGCCGCCAATTTATCGCCGAAGACATGCGGGTGGCGGCGGATCATTTTTTCGCAAACCGTGGCGGCGACCTCCTCGAGCGAGAAGGCTCCTCTCTCAGAACCCATCTGAGCGTGCATCACAATATGCAGCAGCAGATCGCCGAGTTCCTCGCGCAGGTTCGCATCATCCGAGCGCTCGATGGCGTCGATGACCTCGTAGCATTCCTCAACGAGCAAAGGCCGCAACGAGGAGTGTGTCTGCTCACGATCCCAAGGGCAGCCATCCGGGGCGCGGAGGCGGGCGACAATTTCCTGCAGGCGGGCGATACCGTCTAAATTTTCCATAGCGAGCTGTTCGAGTTACCGAATTCGTTGACCTCTTCGCTGCTCGAACGAAGCATGACAATCATCAAAAACGAAATCACAAGGATCGTTCCTATGTAAACTCCGAAGCCCAGCCAGGATGGCAACTGGTGAACCGCCATGGCATGGTAGAAGTCTGCGAACGAGCGGATCGGTTCCTTCGTGTGAATGAAAATCTTGAGCGTCCAAGCCAACATCACGAATCCAAAGATGAACGCATAATTCCGCTTCAATCGCCGCGCGACTGCCTCCAGCTTGCTGATCTTGAAGGAAGGTAGGATGAGATCCTCACAAACAAGCCGCCGCCACTCGCCGTCCAGGATTTTAGGACTCTGCGAAATCATTGGCACCAGAAAGTGCGCCTCCAGCATGCGAACCCGCCCGCGAAACGCGTCATAGAACCGGTAGCGCCGCGCCTCGATCCAAAGCATGATCCAGACAAGGGCGAGGTTGAAAAAGAAAATGATGTGCGGGACATCCCGAATCGAAAACGCAAATCCAATAATCGTGGTGCTGGTTGTAATCGCCCAGGTCGTCGTCACATCCAGCCTCTGTCGCCAGATCATGATGCGTCCGAGTTCTCCCCGGTAAAAGTGGGAGAGGGCGTTGACATAGCAGGGATCCTTGAGGTTCGGATCGGTTTGGCACGCGGGTGGAGAGTCTTGAGGTTCGGGCATTTTTACAATCCCCCGTCCTTGGCGATCAAATGAGCACGCGCCTTCTCGAGGCGCTCGCGTTCGCGCGGCGTGAGGCTGCCGATGCCGTGACGAGAGATTTTTTCAAGGATCGGATCGATCGCGTCGATCGCATCCTCGCTGACGGGCTCGGCATTCCGGGGCGCCGCCGGCTTCCGTGCGGGCCGGGCTTTCTGCGTCCGCTCGGGTAGCCGGAAGGTGAAGCGGCCCTGCTGAAAACCGATGAAGAGGCAGGCGGCCACACAATCCACCACCAGCACGGCGAGCGCATCGTAGTTCGAGAGGGCCAAGCATTGAAGCGAGTTGATGGCCAGAAGCGCGAGGGCGATCCATTTCGCTTGAATGCTGAAGAGGATTTCAGCGGTCGGGTAGATCAAGGCAAATGCCACAAACACGCCAAAGTGGAGCGCGCTCGATCCATCGTAAATCGTCCGCCAGCCGAAGAAATCGCAGAGCGTGAGAAACAACGAAGGAGCTACCAGCAGGGTGAGGTAGAGTTTGATGAATGCCGCGCGCCCGAGGTAGCTCTCGATCTCCCGACCGAAGACGACCAGTAAATACAGCTCGAATAAAAACACCCAGTAAGGGGGCGTGTGGACGAACGCATAGGTGAAGAGTTGCCAAACCGACCAGTCTCGCACCACGGCATCACTCGAAAACATCAGCGACTGCAGCAGCGTCTCCGAGCCTGCCGCCATCGCAAGGGCGCTTAAAACAAGGGCGACTCCGTGCAAGCCCGCGACCACCGTGCTCACATAAACCGGGAAATTTCCCAGCCAGGTGAGGGGTCCGTCGTTGTCTGGACTGCGTTGCGCAATCATTTCAATCGAGAAACTATGCCCGATTGGAAAGCCCCACAAGCGGGAAGTCGCGCGGGCTTTTTCCTATTGCGAAGCGCCTGCGACGGCGGCAAAGTGCGGCACATGGGAACATTTGTGATATCGCTGATCGTTCTGGCCGTCATAGCGGGTTTTTTCCTGCTCTTCGTCATAGGCCAATACAACCATCTCGTGACGCTGCGAAACCGCTTCAAAAACGCCTTCTCGCAGATCGATGTCCAACTCAAGCGCCGCTACGACCTCATCCCGAATCTCGTTGAAACCGCGAAGGCCTACATGCAGCACGAGAGCAAAACACTCGAAGCTGTCACCGCCGCCCGCAACATCGCGCAAACCGCTGGTGGCCGCGCCGCTGCGAATCCTGGCGATCCCGCCGCGATGCGCGAACTTGCAGGAGCCGAAGCCGGGCTCACCGGCGCTCTCGGACGCCTCATGGCCGTCGCCGAGGCCTATCCCGACCTCAAGGCAAATCAAAACATGCTCCAGCTCACCGAGGAGCTGACCTCCACCGAGAACAAAGTCGCCTTCGCCCGGCAGGCCTACAACGACTCCGTGATGGCCTACAACACGAAGCGCGAACTTTTCCCGACAAACATCATCGCAGGCATCTTCAACTTCGCCGCAGCCGAGTTGTTCCAAGTCGAAAACCCCGCCGAGCGCGAGGCGCCGAAGGTTTCGTTCACATGATGCCGGTCACCCCGTCGCGCTCCGCTTTTTTGGAAAAGGCGGCCACCGACCGCGTCGTGCCCGTCATGTGTGAGATCGTGGCGGATGGCGACACGCCGGTCTCCGCCTTCGCCAAGCTGTGTGGCGAGGCGCCATCCTTTCTCCTCGAATCCGCCGAGCAAAAAGACCAGACCGGCCGATTCTCCTTTCTGGGCTTCGGTGCACGCGCCACATTCACCGCCACGGGAAAAACCCTCACGCTCACGGAAAATGGCACCTCCCGCACCTTCGAGACCGACTGCGACCCGCTCGATGAGCTCGAAAAGTGGATGGCCCCCTACCGCACCGAGGTCGATCCCGCACTCCCCCTCTTCCATGGCGGCGCAGTAGGCTACCTGAGCTACGATTGCATCCGCTGGTTCGAGCCCACCATACCTCCCGCGCCAAAGGATGAACTCGGAATTCCCGACATGTTTTTCATGGTCACAGAGGTCGTTGTCGCCTTCGACCACCGCCAACGCCGGATTCGGATTGTCGCGAATGCCTTTCCCGAAAAAGAAAATCCCGCCGCTGCCTACGAGGCCGCCTGCGAGCGAATTCGTGGAATCCTGGAGTCGCTCTCCAAGCCCCTCGCCTTCGAGCCGATCTTCACGGAATCCACCCCCGCCGCCGCGCCATCCACCTCGAACACGACCCGCGAGGAATACCACGCCATGGTCCACCGCGCGCACGAATACATCCGCTCGGGGGATATTTTCCAGATCGTGCTCGCCCAGCGTTTCGAAACCGAATTCCACGACGACGCCCTCGATCTCTACCGCGCCCTGCGGTTTGTGAATCCCTCGCCCTACATGTTCTGCCTGCGGTGTCCAGGTGGATATTCCCTCGTGGGCAGTTCGCCCGAAGTCCATGTGCGCCTCACCGGCGAACTCGTCGAGATCCGCCCCATCGCCGGAACCCGCCGCCGGGGAGCAACGGTTGAGGAGGACAATGCCAACGCCGCTGATCTCATGGCTGATCCCAAAGAGCGCGCCGAGCACCTCATGCTCGTGGACCTCGCGCGCAACGATGTCGGCCGCATCGCGGAATACGGCTCCGTGAAAGTCACCGACTTCATGACGATCGAGCGCTACAGCCATGTCATGCACATCGTCTCGCATGTTTCGGGAAAACTCGCCGGTGGCCGCAGCGCCTTCGATGTCATGAGGGCCACCTTCCCCGCCGGAACCGTCTCTGGAGCGCCCAAGGTCCGCGCTATGCAAATCCTCAACGAACTCGAAAAAAGCAAACGCTGCTCCTACTCCGGCGCCGTCGGCTACTTCGGCTTCGACGGCAACCACGACTCCTGCATCGCCCTCCGCACCGTCCTGCTCAAGGACGGCAAAGCCTTCGTCCAATCCGGCGGCGGCGTCGTCGCTGACTCCACACCCGAAGGCGAATACCAAGAGACCGTCAACAAAGCCATGGCCGGCATGCGCGCCATCGACCGCGCCAGAAAATCAAAATGATTATTAACCACAGAGGACACGGAGAACACGGAGGGGGAGAAGAGTTTTCGGTTAGCTTCAGAATTTCCCAGCCTTCATTCTTAAAAAATTTCCAAACAATCCTCTTTTCCCCCACCTCCGTGATCTCCGTGTCCTCCGTGGTTAAACCTCTTTTCGCACTCGCATGATCCTCGTCATCGATAACTACGATTCCTTCACCTACAACCTCGTTCAGTATTTCGGTGAACTCGGCGCCGACCTGCTCGTGAAGCGCAACGACGAGATCACCACCGCCGATATCGCAAAAATCGCGCCCGAAAAAATCGTCGTCTCCCCCGGCCCCTGCTCACCCACCGAGGCCGGCATCAGTTGCGACACCATCCGCGAATTCAGCGGAAAAATCCCCATCCTCGGAGTCTGTCTCGGCCACCAGAGCATCGGCCAGGTCTTCGGCGGCGAAGTCATCCGTGCCCCGCGTCTCATGCACGGCAAAACCTCCCCCATCCTACACACCGGCGAGAATGTCTTCACCGGCCTCCCCAGCCCCTTCGAAGCCACTCGCTACCACTCCCTCATCGTCAAACGCGAAACCCTCCCCCCCTGCCTCAAAATCACCGCAGAAACCGCCGAAGGCGAAATCATGGGCCTCGCCCACCGCGAATTGCCCGTCTACGGCGTCCAATTCCACCCCGAATCCATCCTCACCCAGCACGGGAAGCAGATGCTGAAGAATTTTTTGGAGTTGTAAGCTCTCCTGCTCAACTCCTCAGACTCTGTAGTTCTAAAGAAAATGTTGGTGGATTCATAAAATCATGCTTCAGTTTCTCCGGAATTGGCCCCGGCTCGAACCGACACCGTATGGTGTGCTTTCCCGAAAGGGATAGAGCCGGGGCTTCTTTTTATCTCGGCCATACCTGCACATAGATTTTCCGATGGGAAATTAGGGGGGCGATACACTTCGGCATGCTGCTTTCCGCTGTAGCTCCGGGCGACCGTGCCACAAACCATGTCAGCCACCTGCTTCTCGGATACCAAAAATTTTCTTGTTTCCGCAAGGCGATTCGCTATTGTCAGACGTTTTAAAAGCACGCTTTAATAATACGTTGCAGAGTGTTAAATATAAATAATTAATGCAATCCCGCTATTACGCCTCACAGAATGCCTTCCCTTCAACAAATCCTCGATGAAACCCGAAGCGAGCTTCTCGATCTTTCGACGAGAAATCGTTTGCTTTCGATGCCTGTAGAGACGAAGTCAGCTCGCGTAGTTCACGTCTGGGATGAGAAAAGCGATCCAGTTTTCCGTTTGCTGGTTGGTGAAAAAAAGTCTTTCTCGTTGATTCCGAGGATTGATCGGCAACCTCGGAACCCATCGAAAAATGTTGCAGTTGATACCGAAACTGATCTCGACGAAGACAATGCCAGTCTTCCCCTACCTGATGAAAACGAAGAATCCGGGGGCATAGGTCATCGCCATGATACCAAACTACAGACATCTCTAAGCTCCGATGGCCTGCAGAAGCGTCTGCTCTCGCTCTACAGGGATGCTCGGTCCATCATTGAGGAGCAAGGTGTAAATGTGCTCTACCTCGCACTTGGGAGGTTGAAGTGGTTTGAAACTGAAAAATCAGACACGCCTCGCTATGCTCCTTTGATCCTTGTTCCTGTGGAACTAAAGCGGAAAAGCGCCAGCGAGCGATTCACTCTCACTTGGCGTGAGGAGGATGTGCAGGAAAACCTATCGCTTGCTGCAAAATTACGGGCGGAATTCGGAATTGAACTGCCGAAGTTCCCACCTGAGGACGAACTCATTCCCTCAAGCTATGCCAAAGCTGTTTCTGGCACTTTAGCTGGTCAAGAGCGCTGGGAAGTGCAGGCCGACGCCATGTTACTCGGATTCTTCTCTTTTGCGAAATTCCTGATGTATCGCGACCTAGATCCTCGCACTTGGCCTGCTCCGGATTTGTTGCTCACCCCAACTCTTGAGAACTTGCTTTGCGATGGCTTCCCGGCAACAGACTCGCCATTTCCAAGCGATGGGCATCTTGATGAAATTATACCTGCATCGCGTTTGGATCATGTCGTAGATGCGGATGGCTCCCAAACAATTGCAATCGAGATGGTGCGAGCAGGCAGAAGTTTAGTGATTCAGGGGCCACCTGGCACCGGCAAGAGCCAATCGATTACGAATCTCATAGCAACAGCAGTGCTTGATGGAAAAAAGGTGCTTTTCGTTGCTGAAAAACTTGCTGCCCTGCAAGTAGTCAAGCGTCGACTGGAAGCTGCTGGACTCGGTTCCGTGTGCCTCGAACTCCACAGCCATAAAGCACATAAGCGCGCAGTGCTCGATGAAATCGGACGCACTTGGCAACTTGGCCGCCCTCGTGGCGAGGAGCTTGAGGTGGTTATCTCGCAACTTGAGCAATCTCGGGCGCGTCTTAATGGACATGTGGCAATGCTGCATGCCCCGATCGGAGCAGCAGGCACCACTCCATTTCGAATTTTTGGTTCATTGGCTCTACTCGGTGAGAGAGGCCGAGATTTTGTTGAGCCGGATTTTTCAGGTGCCGACAATTGGGATGAGAATGCGCTGCGGGAGCGTCGCGGTATCATAGCGGAGCTTGTAAAGCGGATTGATCAAATGGGAACTCCATCCTCTCATCCGTGGCGCGGTGTTGAACGCGAAGTAATCCTAAATATCGACCTGCCTCCCATTCGTCAAAAGTTGGAGCGACTTTCCAAGGCACTGCCCCCGCTCCTTGAGGCAGCAAAAGAACTCGGCTCTTTTTTATGTCAACCCGAACCCTCCACATTTTCTGAAATCGAGATTTTGCGTAGAATGGCAAATCATCTGGCTTCCGCACCAGCACTTGATCCATCCGTTCTTGGCCATGAAATTTGGGACACAGGCATCGAACTTGTTCGCGTAATCGTTAATCATGGACACGAAGCGACTGTCCTTCGCCAGAATCTCGCGTCCATCGTTACCGATGCAGCTTTTGAAAGCGATTTCAGCTCGGCTCGCGCAAGTATAGCGGCACACGGGCAATCCATTTTTAGATTCGTGAATGGAGATTTCCGTCAAGCCATGTCCACGCTTCGTGGAATAACCCGAAGTGAGCCCCCAAAAAGCCATGCCGAGCGAGTAGCTCTTCTTGATGATGTAGCTCTTGTCCGCAAACATTTGATGGGAATTCGCGCTGGAGACGAGATGGGAAAGCAGGCCTTCGGTAGCTTATGGAAGGGCGAGGACTCGGCGTGGGATCAACTATCTTCAATAATTGAATGGATCAGCACTGGGGAAAGTCAATTTTTTGTAAGCAGCGAATTTCGCAGGAATTTTTTGGAGATTGATCGGAGTAAAAACTTTGGATCTTTAAGCGATGCCCTCGAATTACTTATCGGGGAAGCTTGGCAATGCTCCGAGGCAGTTAAAGACGCAGTTGCCTTAAATCTCTCAACTGCATTTGGTATCGAAAGGCTGGAAGATATTTCGATTGAATCTCTTTCTTGTCGTCTTGGGCAATGGCTCGAAACCTTAGAAGACCTAACCCGCTGGAATACTTGGTTCACGCGAGCAGTGCGGGCAAGACAGCTTGGTCTCGGCTCCCTTGTTGATTCACTGGAGAATGCCAGCTTATCTCACAATTCGGCAGCGGATATCTTCGATCGCGCGTATTTTTCGCGTTTGTTGCGAGAGGCAGTCAAGACACATCCGGAGCTAGCGCAATTTGATGGCCTTGAGCATGAGAGGGTAATAGAGGATTTTCGGCGTGCAGATCTGGAGCGGCTTACGCTGGCTAAATATCGAGTGCTCGCGAAGCACTACGAAGGAATACCTGCTCGCCATGCGGGTGCTGGCGCAACCGGCATTCTCCTTGGCGAACTCGAACGAAAGCGGGGACATCGACCCGTCCGCAAACTTCTCAAGGACGCTGGCTCCGTCGTGCAGGCAATAAAGCCTGTCTTTATGATGAGCCCTTTATCTGTGGCGCAATATCTCGAACCAGGTTCGGTGCACTTTGATTTGCTTGTCATCGATGAAGCTAGTCAGGTCCAACCTGTGGATGCGCTAGGCGCATTCGCCCGTGCTACCCAGCATGTCGTTGTTGGCGACAGCAAGCAGTTGCCGCCAACGCGCTTTTTTTCGCGCCTCACGAGCAATGAGGATGACGAAGAGGATTTGAGCGACGAAGAATCGCCCTCCGCCGCGCAGGCGAAAGATGTGGAAAGTATCCTCGGGCTTTGCTGCGCGCGGGGACTGCCTGAAACAATGCTGAGGTGGCACTACAGAAGCCGACACCACTCGCTGATTGCCGTGTCGAATCGCGAGTTCTACGAGGACAAACTATTCATCGTTCCGAGTCCGCATACAGCCAGCGCAGGGCTTGGAATCGAATTTCAATTCGTAAAAGGCGGCATCTACGATCGGGGTGGATCAAGCACAAACCGGGTCGAGGCCCGCGCTGTTTGCAAAGCCATTCTCGAACATGCCCGGCACAATCCCAAACTCAGTCTTGGAGTCGCGGCATTTTCGATCAAGCAGCAGCAGGCTATAGAGGATGAACTCGAACTTCTCAGGCGCGAACAGCCAGATGTGGAAAACTTTTTCCAATCACATCCTCATGAGCCTTTTTTTGTTAAGAATCTTGAAAATTTGCAAGGTGACGAACGGGATGTCATTTTTATCTCCGTGGGTTACGGGCCAGATTCGAGCGGCTACCTGGCAATGAACTTCGGCCCGCTCAGCAACGAAGGAGGTGAGCGGCGCCTGAATGTGCTTATTTCTAGAGCGAAACGCTGCTGCGTTGTTTTCGCTTCGCTCCGTGCCGATGATATTGATTTGGCGCGTGTAACCGGACGCGGAGTGCGATCCTTTAAGACATTCTTGAAGTTTGCTGAAACTGGTATCCTTACCGCTCCAGCGGAGTCTGTCGGCAAGGAAATGTCTCCATTTGAAGAGGCTGTGAGGCGAGCAGTCGAAGCCCTCGGTTATGAAGTTCATCCTCAGGTGGGCGTCGCAGGATTCTTTGTTGACTTGGGTGTCGTTGATCCTGAAAAGCCTGGGCGCTACATTCTCGGCATCGAGTGCGACGGTGCGGCTTATCACTCCTCCCGATCAGCTCGAGACCGTGACCGACTCCGTCAATCCGTCTTAGAAGATCATGGATGGATCATTCATCGAATTTGGAGCACCGATTGGTTCCAGCGTCCTGGCGAGCAACTTCGCAAAGTAGCCGCAGCGATAGAAAAAGCCAAACTCTCTCTGCTAGAGTCATCCCCGATATTTCATAAAACTGAAAATGAAGAGGAGGAAATTAAGCGGGATATAGCGGTTAAAACTGATTCATTATTGTCTGTGCCGTATATCGAGGCCGCTTTTAATGTGCCGCATAGAACACCCCCGCAGGAGCTTTCACCCTACAAGATGGCAGAAGTGATTTTCAAAATCCTCGAGATCGAAAGCCCCATTCACCAAGAGGAGCTCACCGTTCGCGTCCGCGACCTGTGGGGTTTGGGCCGCGCTGGTTCGCGTATTCAAGACAGCGTAGCCGATGGCATTCGCGCCCTTGTTCTCTTGCAGCGTTGTCAGCGTGAAGAAGAGTGCTTGTTACTGCCGGGAACCATCGTTCCGGTTCGTAATCGTGAAGTTGCGCGCTCAAACAGCCTGCGAAAACCGAATTTTTTGCCGCCTCAGGAAATCCGAGCGGCAATTGAAAAAGTCATTTCTGAACACCACGGGGCCGGGGAAATCGAGATCACGCAAACAGTGGCAAGACTCCTTGGTTTTAAGACAACCAGCTCCACACTGCGTCTTGTGATCCAGGCGCAGATCAAGTATCTGCGCGAGATCGGCAAGATTATTGCTCAAGATGGATTGCTTCGCATCATGACCATGAATTGATAGATAAAACATAAAGCGCACACACACATTGATATATTTTCCAAAGCAATCCCTTTGCATTGACCGTAGCTTAGAAAAATCAACCCTATGACCTTACCCGCTTACGATGTAATTATCTGGCATAGAAGCCGATCGACCCCGCCCGACCTCTATGAGCGTATTCTCGAAAAAGCGAATATGGCCCCTTATGAGTCGCCAGAGTTTGATGGTTTCCGGGATATTCATTGGGGATTTTCCAATGCTGAGGATGCTATTGAATTTGCGGAAGGGTTGATGGAGTTTGCTGCACTGGAGGATGTCACGAAGTTGACTGTCCTTGGTGAAAGCATCGGACGAAAGGTTTACAAAGACACCATGGTGCTTTTGCGGAAGTAACGACTTCAAGCAAAACGCCGACCAAGGCGCGAATCCCTTGCCTTGCGCGAACAAAGACCCAAGTTATCTATTAAAATTCTAATTTTGAAATTTTTTGATACCACTTTTTGATCGGATGTGTATTTTTTGATACATGAGGCGTTGCATCGAAACGGCGTTGGAGCAATGGAGGGTAAGGCCCCAGCGGAAACCCCTTGTGGTGCTGGGAGCTCGTCAGGTTGGGAAGACCTATGCGCTGGATCATTTTGGACGGCGCTCGTTTTCTGCCAGTCACATCATCAACTTTGAGCAGAATCCGCTGTTCGGCGATGTCTTCCAGGGATCGTTGGATCCGTCCCGCATTTTGCAGGAACTGGCTCTTGTGCAGGGGCGCCCGCTCGATGCCTCTGCGGATTTTCTTTTTTTTGATGAAATCCAGGAATGCCCGCGTGCGTTGACCTCGCTGAAATATTTCGCGGAGCAGATGCCAGCCCTCGCGATCTGTGCGGCCGGATCGCTTCTCGGGGTTCATTTGGGCGATTTTTCTTATCCGGTTGGCAAAGTCGAGGAGTTGAAAATGGTGCCAATGACTTTCGAGGAGTTCCTGCTCGCGGGGCCGGATCCCGCCTTGGCTGCGCATTTCCAAAGCCTCTCCGCAACGAATCTGCCGAGCGAGGCTGTGCATGGTTTGCTGTGGAGGGAATTCACGATTTATCTTGCCGTTGGGGGAATGCCAGAGGTGGTTGCCGCTTTCCAATCCCTGCGTTCCGACTTGTGGCGGGCCTGCGAGGAGGTCCGAAAAATCCAAGAGCGGCTCACAACAAACCACCTTGCCGATATGGCCAAGCATTGCGGCAAGCAAAATGCCATGCACCTCGAGAGGCTGTGGCAAAACATCCCCGCGCAGTTGAGCCGTGACCAGACGGGATCCGCGCCGAAGTTCGCCTTCAAGGAAGCCATACCCGGTCTGCGTGGCTACGACCGAATGGCCGGCGTGATCGACTGGCTACAGGCTGCAGGGCTGATTCTCCGGCATCCGATCGTCAACAGTGGCCACCTCCCCTTCGCTGCACATTCGAAGGAGAATTTTTTCAAACTGTTCGTTTTCGATACCGGTCTGCTGGGAGCCTTGAGCCGACTGCCCATAACGAACATCTTACGTCAGGACTATGGTTCCTACAAAGGCTACTACGCTGAAAATTTCGTTGCGCAGGAATTCCACGCCCTCGGTTGGCAGACCGCTTGTTGGCGGGAAGGACAGGCTGAAGTGGAGTTTCTTTGCGAGCACGAAGGCCGGGCGATTCCTGTGGAGGTGAAATCGGGCCAAGTCACCCAGTCCAAAAGCCTCGCCTCCTTTCAGGCCAAATACCAACCTCCGTTCTCCTTCCTCCTCAGCGGCAAAGTCCCACGCGGACAGGCCGGTGGAGCCAAACGCCACCTCCCTCTTTACATGGCTTCTAAATTGTGGTCATAGACCCTTTGACCGGAGATGCATTTTTTAGAGTCTGTCGCCCTATGATTTCGCACCTTGCGGATGTTCCATTTTTTCGTGATGAGCTGGCTACTTTACATGCTGCGGAGTGGAAACATCTTTACGCGGATTGGGATGAGCGGAGTGCTCTTGCAGAGTTTTTGAATCAAAAAGCGGATGGCTCCTTGCCTGCGACCCTTGTTTTGCATGAGGGGATGGAGTTGGTTGGGTCGGTGAGCGTGGTTTTCGGCGACTGTCCGGTGCGGCTGGATTTGGATCCATGGCTGGCAAGTCTCTATGTTGTTCCGCAGAGGCGAGGGCGCGGACATGGCTTGGAGCTTGTGCAAGCTGCTATCGAGCTTGCAGCTGCTGCAGGAGCGAAGCGGTTGCATGTTTTCACGGAGTCCGCAGAAAAGCTCTTTCAGCGCTGCAGTTTTGAAATGCTGGAGCGCACGATGCTGCAGGATGTGCCAATCAGCGTGTTGGCTCGGATACTGCCTTAGCCGGAATCGCTGCGAAAAAAGTTCAGTAAAAGTTCGCGAGCCTCTGAGGTGCCCGGGCGCGGCGCGTTAACTCATCGAGTGGAGCGGCATAGCCTTTGGCAGGTGAAAAAAAACGCCAGAGCATGGAGAAGCTTCTGAAAAAAGTCCCCGGCCTCAGCGAGCACGAAAGAATCCTGTTCGCCCGAAGCCTGTCCGCCACACCCGACGAAAGATGGGCGATGCACCAAGCCCATCTGCGCTCGCTCGGCTTATTGACGCGCTCGCAGAGGAAGGCATTCGGTTTCAATTCGCCGGAATGACGACTGCCATTCTGCAAGGAGTCCCCGCCACGACCTTGGATACCGACATCTGGCTTGGACGACAAATCCGCGTCCTACCGCTGCAAAGAATTATAGCCAGCAAAAGGCACATTCGCCGCCCGAAGGACATTGCCTAACTTCCACTCCTGAACCAAACGCTGAAATTGAAAAAGAAGTCTGCTAAATCGCTAACGAAGCTCCGCCAGAAAAGCCTCAGTCTCTTTTGCGTTGTCGTGCATTTCGGCGACAAAGCGCGCGCATCCCACCTGCATTCCTTCAAGCGCAGCCGCATCGCTGATCATGCTCCGAGCATCGGCCTTGAGCTTCTCAAAATCCCCCGCCGCACAACGCCCCAGTCCGAAGCGCTCGAAAATCCCATCCGGATTCACATCCAACGAAAGCAAAGCCGTCCGCCCCAGCCCAGCCTGGATGAAGCTGTTTGGCCACCCCTCCCACTCGGAGGTATTCACAAAAACCCGTGCCGCATCGTAGTGGCTCTGGATTTCGTGGTAGGGGACTTTTTCGATGAAGCGCAAATTAGGCAGGCTCGCCGCCCGCTTGGCCACGCTGTTCCAGAGGCCCACGTCCTCACGCGGACACACCATTTCAAAAGAGCTGCCAGGCAAGGCCTCCACCAGATCGAGAAAAATATGCGGCCGCTTCACTGGTTGACAGCGCGAGACCCAAAGGAAATCCACCGTCTTTGCACCCACATGCTCAAAAGCTCTCGGCAGGATGAGATTTCGATACATACCGCAACTCCATCCCCTCTTCGCAAAAAGCAAACGCTGATGCTCGGTCATGGCGTATCGGAGATCACACTTCGCCACACCCCACTCAAACAACCCGCCGCGCACCGGATTCTCACGCCGGAAGTCACCCGTCAGCTCACTATCCAAGCCACAAATAAAACCCGCCCGATAACTCAACATTCCACGCATAGCCACGACGATAGCCATCCAAGCCGTCCACCCTAAAAGAAACACCCAGTCGGGCAGCTCCTCCCGTATCACTGAAAACACCTTGGGTATCGAAGCCAACATGGCGACGGGATTGCCACTATGGAATTGTCCCCCGGAGCGGATTTTGACGCCTTCAATAACGATACCATCCTGCTGACCGGTATCGCCACCAACGATCACAACCTCGACTCCCCGCCTCGCCAATTCACGCGCAAGCAAAGCCACCTGCAACTCCGCCCCACCCGAAACCCGAGATGTGCTTCGCTCCAAAACGAGATGCGCATAGCTGGACAGAAAGAGAATTTTCATCGACTCCCCGCCCCCTCCACGAGCATCTCCGAGTTCCGCCCGCTCCGGAAAATTTCCCGTTCACCCAGCGGCATGGAACTCCAGCGTTCGGCCAAAGCAATAACCTCGATTTCAAAAAAATCCACGCAGCACGCCTTGGGAGGAAGGCTCTGCTTGTCTGAGCTGCATTGGCGAGCTTGCAAAAATCGCACCGGTCCTGACAGGCCTGCCCCTCCTATTCCTTGCGAAAAAAAAGCCGCCCCTCGATTTAACAGTGTAAACATTGGCAAAGTCCAAAAAACAGCATCCGTGGGCATCAATGGGCGAAAGGGCTAATTTCACTAACAGTCCTTCGCTTTTTTGTATCCAGCACCCCCGTAAAGGGCGCGAAGTTCCTGAAAAATTCCGCCCGCTCGCTGTCCTCGCGCAGCGCCTTCAACAGCACCTCCAGCACCTCCTCCGACTCCCGCGCCGCCAAGATCATCCGCTCCCACTCGCGCAGCTTGCCCGGCTGCCTGGACCCGTTCGCGATCCAGCGTGCGATATTGTCCAAGCCCGTTTGCAAACACGCCGAATCCCGCTCGATCTTATCCGCTATCAAGTGAAACATCTTCAACCTCGCGGCCTGGGCCGGTCTCGGATCATAAGGCATGGCGGAAAATTCCCACATCCTTTGCACGGTAGCTATACGATTTTCATAAAATCGAATACCCGCCGCGTGCTCTCAAGATTCGCCGCAAAAGCTGCGACCCGATCAACCCGTCGATGCAGGCAAATGGCAATACCGCCACCAACGCAGGATTTCTGGTAGGAGCAAAAGCCAAAGATCTCACCACGCAAGCCAACCCCTCACGATTCCTCGAATGCCGAAAAAAACACCGTGCCGCATTTTCCCAATGTTGGGAAATGACATTCCGCCTGTGCGCTGCCCCTACGGATGAGAAGGCCTTGTCGTGCTTGGCCAAAAACCTCTCCGTGGAAAGAAGGGTGAAATCCGCATTCGACGGAGAGTTTTCATGAATCAGCGCGAGCGGTTCAGGCAGCACATGAATGCGGTGCCTTTGCGCAATGCGGAGCATCCAGTCCCAATCCTCCAGCACGCGCAGGGACTCGTCCTGCAGGCCTACGGACTCCAACACACTCCGTCTTACCAACGGCGTGCTGGCCCCATGAAATGGCTGCCCAGATTGCAACCGCACGCTCCAATCCGGCGGATTTTCCACAATCACCTCGCGACGCCCGCCATCCCGCAATTCATAAAAATGCGAGGTCGCACAGGCCGCCACCTCGGGATGATTTTCCAGATAGTCGAACTGCGCAGCCAACTTTCCCGGCAACCACTCGTCATCCGAATCCAGAAATGCAATGAATTCGCCCGTTGCCTCCCGCAGAGCCGCATTCCGAGCTGCCGCCGCGCCAGAGTTCACCGCCAACCGCGCCAACATTGCCTGAGGAAACTCCCGCTGAACAACCTCCCAAGTTCCATCGCTCGAAGCATCATCCCCGAGCACCAATTCAAAATGCCCCAACCCTTGTTCCCTAACGCTCGCCAATGCCCGCGAAATGCAATGGGCGCGGTTGAAAACGGGGATGATGATGCTGAGCCGAGGCATGGTTTACGAATTTTTGTGATGAACGAACAAATTGCCCCGCAGCATTAAAAAAACACCTTGTTTGAAATCGAGGTAAACACCCGTTTACAGTGACCGTTTATTGCCTGCTCGGGAATCCTCTTTTTGCTTCCAGCTTGGTTGCGGTTTCGCTGTTATAAGCGCCTCGAATCGCCTCGTATCTATGATTTTTACTAAAACACCCTTCGCGCTTTTCAGATCTTCAACATTGTTGGCCTTCCTGACTTGTTCATTGCTTCTGACCGCATGCAATGATTCAGATTCAGACAAGTCCATGTCGAAGCTAGGAGGTCAAAAGCCCACCAATACATCCCAGAAAAATACCGACGACTCGGATGACGACTCCTCCGACAAGCCCAAGGATTTTGCTTCGATCACGAAGAGCCTCTCTGCTCTCCAAGCCAGCGGAGCACAAGGTGGCGAGGCTGTCGAACTGTTGGCGGAGGCCATTGAGATTTCGCCCAAGCAAGCTGCCGAGTGGGCCGCAACGCTGCCTCCGGGGTTGAACAAGGACGCCTGCTTGGAAATCATCTTCAAAGGCTGGTCACAAGATGCTCCAAAGGATGCGGCCCAATTTGCCAAGAGCCATCTGAAAGGCGTGGACTACCGCCTCGCGCTGGCTTCTGTGGTCGAAGGCGCCGCCTCGTCTTCTCCGGAAACCGCTGCCGCACTTCTCGCCAGCGAGAATGAACCTCTCCTGCGCGGTGCGCTCATCGACTCGCTCGTCAGCGGAGCCATTGATGACCACTCCGAATTTCTTGCGCAATGGGCTGCCGCCTTGCCTCCGGGAAATGACCGAGACAAAGCCATCAGTTCGCTTGTGGAGGAGTGGTCCACACGGCGCCCCGTGGAGTGCGAGAAATGGTTCACACGCACATTGACACCCGAAGAAAAAATCGAGCAAGCGGTGATCCTCATCACCAACTGGGCCAGCCTGAATCCCCGCGAAGCCCGCTCTTGGGTTGATTCCCAAACAAATCCCGAGTTGAAAGAAAACGCCTCCATCGCCCTCGTGGAAAGCTGGGCCTTCGTCGATCCGGCCGCTGCATCCCAATGGGCCGCCGGATTGCAAGATCCGGTGTTAAAAAAATCCGCCCTCGAAACCGTTTCCGCCGCATGGATCGTCAATGACACCGCAGGTGCTATCGAGTGGGCCTCGAAACTTCCCGATACCAGCCTCCAACAAACCGCGCTCCAAGCCGCCTTCGAGCGTCTCGCCGAAGAATCCCCCGCCGCCCTCGAGTATTGGATTCAACAAAACCCCAAACACCCTGCGCTCATTTTCGCCCAAACTGCCCTCGCAGAGCAGTAACAATCCGCCAAAAAAACCGATGGCGTTTGTTGAACGCCATCCTGTAGAGGCTGTCTGTGACTGCCGTGTTGTGTTTAGCTCAGATGCTGGCAGAGCACATCTCAAAGGGGCTTGCGGCGCTTCGCAGCGGGGAGTGTTTTCTATAAGTGGTCAGAGAAATCATCCGCCACCAGAGATGATCTGGGCTTGCCTTGCTGATGAGGGTCGGCCGTGCTTGGAAACTTGGGTCAGGCGAGGACGCTGACCCTCCCAAGAGTCGATGCGCGCTACCGCGCGGATTTTTTCTGTAGCGGCTGTCTGTGACTGCCGGTTTTGCCCCGCGCAGGCTCTCACAGAGAGGGTATTTGCGGCGCTGCGCGCCGAGTAGTGTTCGGCGGTCATAGACCGCCGCTACAGGTGGAGGCATCCTGCCTTGCCTACTTCTTCTTCACTTTTTTAGCGCCGGATTTTTTGGCTGGGCTTCCGGTAGTGGATTTAGATTTTGAAACTGAAGATTTTTTTGAGGATTTGCCTTTTTTTGTTCTTTCAGGCTGGGAGGTGCCTCCGCTGGGCGGAGGGGCGCCAACACTGGGAGGCAGGGCAGAGACAGCAGGCGCATCATTTACTTTCAGCGTCACATTTGCGCTTGCTGTCGTGTAGTTTCCGGTATCCGTGGGCGTGAAGACCACATTCAGCGTGTGGTTGCCTACCGGAAGGACGGCGCCTGCCGATGGAGTGTATGTAAAATTCCCCGCGACAGTTGCCGTCGCATTCAATTGGGACGCTCCAAGTGCTGTGCCGTAGGCAATCGCTGCCGGAGTGCTCCAAGTGAGAGATGGCTTGGCCTTCGGCATGAGCACTGCGGCCGCGTGGGTGTAGTAGAGCGATGTTGCGCCCTCGAATCCGGAGTCGGTTCCGAAGAATATCCAAAGCGAACCGTCCGCTGAAGTGGTGGCGGATTGTTGAACACTTCGATTGTTTCGGTGAAGGAGCGCATACTGTTCAGATTCGTCGTTTTCCTTGGCGACATTTCCCAGAACGGCTGCCGCAGAGCCGCTGGTGGATTGATTCCCCTTGTCCACCGTGAGGCGTAGCTGACCTTCGGAGTCCGGCGCCACCAATGGCTCCGCCTGCGACGCACCCGCTTTCACATACACGCTCTCGCCCGGCGCGCCGCCAACTCCCACCAGACCTGGCGCCACATTCGAGGCCATTTCGATATCCAGCACCACTTGATACTCGGTGTTTGGTTGGAGCCCTGTGAGTTTTTTCTTCCAGAACATCCACAGGTCGTCGCTGTGATTTATCCCGGAAATGAACAGCCCCTTTCCGACTCCAAGCTCCGCAGGCAAGTTCCGGTGATCAGCCACCAGGTTGTAAAATTCGGGGTCGTAATCAGCAGGCAAATCCGCAAAGCCAAAGGTGAACCCCTGATCTCCACTCGAAAAGTCGAATTCCCTCACGACAGTCCCCGTAGGCAGGGCGCGCACAGCAGGGAAGAGGATGAGGTTGTTTATGGTTAGGGCAGGGCTCTGCAGAGGGAGGTCACTAAAAACTCCCCCAAGCTCTGCCGTGGCATTGTAGGTCGAAAATGCCGCGATGCGGTCCGCAACCGCGACGCCATTCCCCACCACACGGCCGAAGACGGTGAATCCGCCATTCTGCGCGTCCAAGTTGGCCGGTGGGCCTGAGTTATCCTCCAGATTGATGAACCACTGGCTGGTGGCGCTGTTGGGATAGCCGCCGAGTTTGGCCATGGCCACTGTTCCGCGCAGATTCGAAATCCCCGGCTCGTTCTGCACTGCGGCATTGGTTACGACTGGAAGAACCGAGTTTCCATTCAGCCCAAAACCGCCTCCTTGGATCACAAATCCCGGCACGCTGCGGTGGATGAACGATTGGTTGTAGCGGCCAGCGTTCACATAGGACAAAAAGTTGGCGACCGTGAGCGGCGTCTCCGTATCGAACAACTCCATATCGATCTCGCCGACATTGCTCGAAAAACGCACCACGCTATTCGCGAAGAGGCTCTCCCCTAAGAGGAGACTCCAACAGAGGATGGTGTAAAAAAACGGCTTCATTTCTTCTTTGGTTTTTTAGCGCCGGATTTTTTGGCGGAGCTGCCGGATGATTTTTTCAGGGCTTTGGATTTTTTGGAAGCTGAAGCGGAAGACTTGTTTTGCTTTTTGGCCGCTTGAGACTTTGCGGAGCGGGCTTCTTGTGTGGGGCTGGCGGGCGAGGCGGCTTGGGGAGTGTCCTCAGGGAGATCCGGCTCGGGGTCCTCATCGATCTCAGTCTCTGGATCGGGACTTGGCTTTGGAGCTGGGGGTGGTGGCGTCACATGTGTGGGCTCGATGTCCTCGGCGGTGACGGATTTCAGCTCGCCGTCGCCGAACCAGCGGGTGCCGACATTGGGGCGGAGGCGGAGGGTATAGGTTTTACCCTGCACGAGTGGTGCACCGGCGGTGGTGGCGTTGAGGGTGAAGGAGGTGGCGTTTGAGGAAAGTGTGGTGGTGGCGGTTTCGACGAGTTCGGTGGCATTGGATACGGAGATGTCATCGAGGAAGACGCCGCGCGTTATTTCGGGGCCGATGAAGCTGGAGTTTTGAGTTTCGAAAACGAAGCGGAGCCGCACGGGGCGGCCTGCGTAGGAGGCGAGGCTGGTGCTGCTGGGATTAAACGCAGGGTCCCAACCACTGCTGGAGGTGGAGCCATTGCCATTTCGGCTCCAGAGTTCGGTCCATGTGGCGCCGGCGTCATCACTCACCTCGAGGCTCAGGCGTGTGGCCGTGGTGACATAGCGGAAGAGGTGGTAAAAAACGACCTGGCTGGATTCGGAGGGCACAATATCGCGGGCGATTTCAAAGGACTGAAAATCCTCAGCAAAGCTGGGAATAGTGAGGTGAAACGCGGAGGCGCCGCTGCGTTTTACGGTGCTCTGGCGGAGGGCGTAGGCGGCCGAGGTGCCATCGATCACGCCGGCATCTGACTCGGCACCTTCGCTCCATGGGGCATCGCTGGGGCTGCTGACGCGGAGTTCATAGGCATCCGCCTGCGCGAGGGATGGAAAGGTGTAAACTTGACCGGCAAGGGAGGCCGCGGGAGGACCGTTGATAATGACCAACTCACCGAGCACACCGGGATGAAAAAGCGTGACGGAGTAGGACTGCGATGTCGGAACACCGGTGCCGCTGATGCCGGAGACTGTGACATTGCAGGTGAGATCACCGAGCGAATCCAAATCCAGGCCGTAGGGTTCCCAGACGATGGTGTTGTCTCCGATATTTGATATGGTGCGAGAGACGACTTGGAGCGGGACGCTGGTGCCATTGAGGCTCATGGAAACTGACGCCGAGCTGAAATTCGCGCCGGGATAGGAAAGCGACCAGCGTTCGGGAACGAGGTCGTTCGGGACATATCCGGCATTCGGCCAAGCGGTGAATTTTTTGGGTGCTGAGGATTTGAAATTTCCAATGACCCAAATGGCATTTGCCTCGGGCTTATCTCCTGTGGCTGGCACATCGCCAGTGCCCATGGTTTGCGCCATGGGATAGAGCAACCAGCGGCGGTGGCCGACGGCTGTGTTGTTCGATCCATAGTCCTCCATGTAGGCATCCACCGCACCGGGACCATGGGAACCGTAGGCGATATTCGATTTCCCGGCGGCCTCGGCAGCATTTGCCGTGTAGTAGGTCCACGAAGGCGGCGGATTATGTGCGATATCCTTGTTTGCCGAAAACATGAGCGCGGCCTCCTGGCACTTCGCGTTCAAGGTATCATTCAAGGCGATATCGGCGGGCAACCCGCAGAGAGCGCGATAGAAATTGATGCGACGCAGGACATCGGCTTTGAAAGCCGCGCTGGTCGTGCCAGGCACGCCGGTGGTGACATTGCCAGTCCACTGCCTGTTGGCGGCGTAGTTTTCCGAGGCGTTGTAGATCGTCTGGTAGAAGGCGAGGACATCGCGGCGGCTCGCACGGTCCACTGCAAAGCCCGCCGTAGCCGACGGGGACGAGGTTCCCGGAGTCCAAGCATCCATCCTGACTGGAAAAATCAGACAGGCCAGCGCGAGCAGGATTTTTTTCATGGACTGGGGCATTTTAGACAAAATTGACAGAATTACAGAATTTTTTGGGTGGAGCAGGGCGGCAGCCGAAGCGCGGTTTCACGGGGACTTGCAGAGCATACTTCGTGCCGCTGGCTGAGGAGTTTGCCCCATTGAGAGACGCGTTCGGGGCTGCAAATGTGGCGGTGGTAAAATTAAACCATTATGCAAATAACCAAATCAACCAACCACACCGGCCTTCATTTGCCACCATGGCAGAGCACGCGCCGGTATTCACTCACAGGAGCCGTTGCCTTGGCCTGTCTGCTTCCGCAGCTGCCTGGCATGGCCGAGACACCGGGCCCGCTTCCCGAATCCTACGCTTGGAAAAAAGTCGTGAACAATCTCGACTTCGTTCCAGGCACGGACTCGAAGCCGTTCAACAGCTACAATCAGCCGTCGGTCAATGCCTCCGGTCTTATCGTCTTTCGCGCCCGCAGCAAGGGGCCCGAGGTCATGAGCGGCATTTACCAGAAGGATATGAAGTCAGGCGCTGGAATTCAAAAAATCGCCGATAGGAACACCACCGTTCCTGCGCCGAACAACACGCTCTACGCACCGGACGACACACTGGCGAAATTCAATGAATTCCCATCCATACCGCGCATTTCGATCACCACACGCACGATCGCGACGCGAGGGAATTCCCAACCCGTCTGGACATACCAACTCGACGGAGCGGATACCAAAGCCGGCACGACTGGGATTTTTCTGAATCCCGGAGGAAACTTCATCTCGGGCGTCGGCCTGCTCGGCTCAGTTCCGCCTCCAGCCGGACCAGTGGATGGCGTGAATTACTTCCCTTACATGCAAGTGCCCGGTGCCGTAGCAGGAACGAAGTTTGATGTCTTCCCCGGCTCGCCAGCTGTGGCGGATGGCGATGTCATCGTCTTCAAAGCCAACTACACCGAGGCGAATGTCGGTAAGACCGGCGTCTTTTACCGCGATCCCATCGGCGGGCAGGGCAAAATCTCGACGCAACTCATCGCCAACACATCCACCGTTATTCCCAATCTGCCCGAGGGCGTGACCGGGGTGAAATTCGGCTCCACCGCGCCGCCAAGTGCCGCCGGGAACAAAGCCGTCTTCGCCGGCTTCGACAATGAGGAAACACCCACCTACGGCGGCCTCTACCTCGCCCCTCTTACACCCGGCCCCACATTGCAAAAACTCGTGGGCATCGGAGACGCCGTGCCTGGAGAAACCGACGCCACATTTAATAAATTCGGCGAAGGTCTTTCCTTCGATGGCCGTTATGTCTCCTTCTGGGGCGCCTGGGGCAATGAAACCAAAACCCTCTGGCTCGATTGTCCTGCGGATGGAAATGCCGACCTCCTTGCCTATTGCGCCGAATTTGTCGGGGACAACTTCCCCGTCCAAGTTCCTGTGAATCAAGGCATCTTCGTTGTAGATACCACGAACGGCGTTGTTTCCCGCATCGCCCGCACGGGAGAGAACTTCTCCGACTTTCTCTTCTGGACCTTCTCGGGCAAACCTCCGGGAGTCGGAGGCAGTGAAGAAGAGGGCGACGGCGAAGTGCCACGCTGGCGCTCCTCCGCATTCACAGCCGTATCGCAAGGCTTGAAGGGCGAATATCTTGTCGCCTTCAAATCCCGCACCGGCACGCTGGATCCTGTCGAAAAGACCTACATCAATCCAGTGGATGGCATTTATGTCGGAAATGGCAACCAGGTCGACGCCATGCTCGACACAAACACACTCGGCCAATCGCTCGACCCCACCGCGCCCGTGGGATCCAAGATCTCTGCCCTCGGCATGGAGCGCGAATCCTTCCGAGGATCATGGTTCGCCCTCACGGCCACCATGCTCGAACCCGTCTCCAGCGAAAGCCTGGCCGGCATCTATTTGACCCGCTTTCCAACACCGCCATCCGGAAACGGACAAGTCACTAACGGCAATGGAAATGGGAACGGACAAGTCACCAACGGCAATGGCAAGCTAAGCAAGTCCGCCAAGAAAAAACTGGCCAACCTCAAGGCCAAGAAAAGAGGCCTCTTGCAGAGGATCAAAGCCGCAAATGGCAGCAAAAACGGAAAAAAGACCGCATTGGAACAAAGACTCCAATTCGTAAATCAACAAATCATCCAAGTCCGCAACGGCTTCTAAAAGCCAAGGACTGAATAAACAACAAAGGCGCGGAGAGCGGGCCCAACCCCGTATCTCCGCGCCGATTTCACAAAGCAACTTTCTGAAAACTACTTACAAATTCCCTGACTTTCGAATTTTTCTCCCTGCTCGCCCTCTATTCTGCCACATCTCCTAACTAAAAAGTCACATCATATTACAGGAAAGAATAATATAAAACCACAATCGAGCGCCGTGGCAGGTGCGAGATGGAGCAACCGCAGGTTGGCCCGAAGGGTAAGGGAGTGGGATCGACTGAATCAAATTACCCGGATGAACACGGATACGAAGAAACGGGCACGGGTGCATTCGCTACGCGAATGGGGCAGGGTAAAACAAAAACTCTGCAAGCAGGCTTGCAAGATTTTTGCTTTTTTCTGCCAATCCCAGCTTCTTATACCAATGGCTATTAGGTTTTGAATTTTAGCGAGCCGTATTCACTTGTAGCGGCGTCTCTATGAGCGCCGATTCGCGGAACATCAGCGGTCACAGACCGCCGCTACAGCAGGAGTCCAAAAGAATTCAGCTTTTGGTATTATGCTCAGCGAACGGAAATCGAGTCGGGTTTTAAAGCACGGAGAAATGTTTCACAGGGCATACAATGAATTCCATCGCGCAGCAGCGTTTCCCTACCTCGGTAGAGCAAAATTCTTTGGCTTTCCGGATAGTCCTGCGCAAATGATTTGAGGGCAGATAAATCCTCTGGTCGAATTTTGTGTGTGTTTTTTACTTCGACCGCATACAAGCCGGATTCGCCGTAAATCACGAAGTCCACTTCGACTTGCGATCGTGTTTGCCAGTAATAAAGCGCATGCCCACCTTGGCTATAATCACACCAGGCCCTCAGATGTTGCGCCACCAGCCCCTCCAAAGCAGGCCCCTCTATTTCAGAGATTTCATCCAGCGGACCCTTTGGCCTATTCGCACGAAAGACACCCGTATCGAAAAAATAAAATTTCGGGTGGCTCGCCAGCTCCCGCTTCGCCCGACGCGTAAAAACAGGCAACCTCCAGCCCAAGAGTAAATCCTCTAAAATGGAGAGATATCCCTCCAGCGTCGAGCGCTTCACCGCACACTCGCGGGCGGCATTGGCAAGGTTCAGAACCCCTCCATGCGAAAAGCTCATGACCTCCATAAACCTCGCAAACGCCCCAATATTTCTTACCAACCCTTCAGCCTGAACCTCTTCTTTAAGATACAATCCACAATAAGCGCGCAGTTGAAAATCCGGATCTTCAGCGCCCACTACCACGGGTAGCAAGCCGTGTCGGAGCGCGCCCTCAAAAGAAAAAGCCTCCCCCAGCTCCGCTGCCATGTAGGGATGCATACTCAAACGCCCCGCGCGGCCCCCGAGCAAATTCACCCCCGCACGCCTCAACTTTCTGGCACTTGAGCCGGTCAGAACAAAAACCTTGCCACACCTTTCTTCGATCAGGCCATGAACGACTTCCAGTAACTCAGGCAGCTTCTGCACCTCGTCCACCACCACAGTCGAGCAATCGCCCGCCCCCCGAACCAAATCAGCCAGGCGCTCCGGCCGGGCCGCCAAATCACGCAGAGTGGCAGCATCCAATAAATCCACAACCAAAGCCCCCGTAAATGACTTCCTCGTCCACCAACTTTTGCCGGTCCCCCTAGGCCCCAGAAGAAAAAAGCTACCAGCAGGTTGTTTTAAAAAACGCGAAACATCCATAAATACGAGTCGCAATTTTACGGAACAAGCGTGATTTTGCAAATTTTATTTTGAACTCCTGTAGCGGCTGTTTGTGACTGCCGAGCCTCTCCCCTTGTAGCGGCGTCTCTATGAGCGCCGGAGAGGGGGAAAGGGTTGACAAAACCATGGACAGCAAAATCATTTTTTTGGAAGGGCAGGCGGTCTGGGCGCGGAGGCGAGGCGCGGAGGCGAGGCGCGGAGGCGAGGCGCAGTTGTAGCGGCGTCTCTATGAGCGCCGGAGAGAGGAAGGGGTTGACAAAACCATGGACAGCAAAATCATTTTTTAGAAGAGCAGGCGGTCTGGGCGCGGAGGCGCGGCGCAGTTGTAGCGGCGTCTCTATGAGCGCCAGGGTTGGTTTTTCCACCGACGGTCATAGACCGACGCTACAATTCGCATTCCAAATGATTTTGCTGCCCATGATTTTGCCGTTTTTTCGTCAATTTACAGAGTATCTGCACGGCATGAGTTGAGCTCGGCTTATGAAGGCCCCTGCGGTATAATCTGATAGCGGCGCCTATATGGGCACTGAACGCTGCCCATCGGCGGTCACAGAGCGCCTCGCCAGGAAGATGTCTAAACTCCACTGTCGACGGTCACAGACCGCCGCTACACAGGAGATCGTCGGCTTAAAGGACTACTTTTTTCTCTCCTTCTTACCGCCGGTTTTTTTGGTGTCGCCTCCTCCGCTGGATTTCTTGTCCGACTTTTTGCTTGAGGACTTTTTATCGTTGTTGTCTTTTTTGTCGGAGGATTTTTTATTGTTGTCCTTTTTATCGTTGTCTTTGTTATCGGAACCTCTTTTGCCTTTTTTCGGCTTTTCTGTTTCGCCGCCACCACCGCCGGATGGAGCACCTCCACCACCGCCACCACCGCTTGGTGGCGGTGGCGGGGGATTGGAGATGGTCATTGTTGCCACTTGTTTGCCTTTATAGTTGGCCGTATTAAGGTAAGCGACAACTGTATATGACCCTACCTCGCTGGGTGGTCTGGTCGTGCCGTCGTAGGTGATGGTAACATCCTGCGTGTGGTTTCCAGGAGAGGTGGTCACAGTTGGAATCTTATCTGTTCCGTCCACGGTGTGGGTGAGGTTACCCAAGGTCAACTGCACATCCTCTTTTACATATTCGACTTTGGCATTTTGCCAATAATCCTGCTCGGTTCCATAACTCCAAAACGACAGGTAACTTGGCATTTCTTTCTGCAGTTTTGCTAAGTAAACAGGATCCTTGAGTTCAATTAGCAGGCTTTGTCCATCCCGAGTGGCGGCGATTTGGGCACCCTCAACAACAGTTCCGCCATCGCCAGATTCATCCCAGACATTTACTTGACCAGCATTTAAAAACGCCGTGAAATTGCCATTTTGAAGAGTCTCTCCAGGACCTTTCCAATGCGAAAACCCAAAGGAATAATTGCGATCCGCAGTCGATTCCACGCTCCAGTTATATTCCAAAGAGTTATCGTCGCCTTCACCCCATGTCCAGTTCCCATCTATGTTTGCGATCGGAAACCAGAATTTTGCACTTTGTTTTGTGATGACGGCTTTTGGCTGATTAGCCGTTGGCTGATTTGTGGAAACGGTCTCCCATCCGCGAGGCCAGCCTTGGACTTGAATCGTGGAGGCGGCGAGTTGCTGAGCTGTTAGGTTGGCTGGGATGAGGAAACGGGTGTTGTAGAATTTATCTTCCAACTCGATGTAGTCGATCGTCCAAGCGCCCTCCTCGCTGTATTTGGGAAGTTCGAATTGCACTTGGTAGGTTCCGTTGGTGCTAGTGCCGGCAATGCGATTGCCTAAAGAAAACTCACTCCAGAGAAATTCCTTGCCGCTCGGGCTGCGGAGTGCGAGTGCGCTTGGGCGGGGCCATTGTTTGTCCTCTAAGCCGCTCAAGTCGTCGGTAATTGTCAGGTTGGCCGTGACCAAGACCGTGCCGTTGCGCGTATCTGCCGAAGTTGGCGAAACCGCTATGCTTTGCAAGACCGGTGCGGTGACATCCTGCGTTCCAGTGACTGTGATGGTTTTTCGCAACTCAGCAGGGAAGAAATTGGGATTTAAACTTATAGACTTGCTATCAGGTGATTTAGAGTCGCCAATCCAAATAGAACCAACTGTATAGTTGCCATTTTTAAAGTATCTCGGAATGATCAGTTCGCCTTCATAATTCCCATTAACAACTGAACCAGACACTAATTCAAAGTTATCTGCGGCAAAGGCCTCTTCATCATCTTTGTTACGAAAGCCAACTGATACATAATATTGGACAGGAATATCATCGTTGTTAATTTGGAGAGAAACTTTGACTTTCTGATCCTCGTTGCTGACATCAACTGATGCTTTTTCAAGACTCAAAGCAGTAGGCCATGGGGCGGATACATCTTGCGACTCAATCGGATTTATTGCCGTGCTGTTAACAGTAAATTTCACGGCCTGCAACTCAGGGGTGAGGGTTACTGACCCACTATTTCCAGCTCGGTCCGATATCCAGATATTCTGGAGTATCCAATCGCCTGCGGCGGCGCCTTGAGGAACTTCGATGGCTCCTTCATATGTCTTCTTGTCGCCATCAACTGCGACAAGCGAATTCCAAGCAGCTATACCATCGGGATTTATGCTTGTATACGAATCCGCGTTCCAGAAAGACAAATTTAACCAACTAAAGCCAGATTGGTTATCAGATATTTGGACACGGTATCTAATTTTTACGCTGGAGGTTGACGCATTGGCTTCCGTTGAAAGTAGCACGAGAGAATGAATAATTGGCGGCGTTGAATCGGTAAATGGATTAGTGACGGTTATGGAAATGTCTTTAAAGGCAGCCGGAATCGAATTGCCGTAGAAGTTGGCATATTGGTTGTTCGGATAATTCCCCCATGAATAATATAAAGAACTTAAATTATATGTTCCCTCTTTAGTGAAGCTTGGAATATTTATTGATCCATTAGCTTTGCTTGAATGCGACCCTGTATATACACTGCCCCCGAATCCTCCAAAATAAACAGAGGCATAACTTATTTTTTCACTCGCAGTGATTGTAAATGGCACATCCAATGCTCCGTTCGTTAAATCGACTGAAGTCGTAGAAAGAGCGAGGCTGAGAAGTTGAGGCGTTGAATCAGGACTTGGCGTTGGCGTTGGCGTTGGCGTTGGTGTCGGTTTGGTCGAAGGCGTGCTGTGCGGAGTCGGTGTCGGGAATGGGGCTCCGGACGGCGGGGCGGCGATAGATTCCGCTTCGTAGATGCTTGCTCCAAAGGAGGCGTAGAGTGTGCCACGGCGGTCGACGGCCAAGCCGGTAATATCATCTTCCCCGAATACAGCAGCTTCTCCTGCTGCTTCTTGGATGCCCATCTGGCCACGAAGACGGAATTCTCCATGCTCTGGAGTAAGTTTGCCTGCGATGGTTGTAACCGAACCATCTGGCTTGACCTTGCGGATGGTGCTGCCATCCGCGAAATAGAGATTGCCGCTTGCATCGATGGCAAGGCCGCGTGGTTGGCTCAAACGGGCCTTTGTGCCTTTGGCATCAAAGTGATTGCTGATTGTCGCATTACCAACAAAAGTGGAAGTGGCACCATTGGGCTGGATTTTGCGGATGACGAAGTTACCGGAGTCCATGACATAAATGACCCCGGCATCGTCAACAGCAATGCCGGTGGGGTAATTGAAGCGGGCCACAACGCCTGCTCCATCCACATAGCCTTCGGAGTCATCCCAGCCGAGCTTGCCAGCGAGCGTAGTGACTTGACCAGCAGGAGAAATTTTTCTGATGGCATTGATGTCGCAGAGGTAGAGATTGCCGTTTTTATCAACGGCCAAGATTTGGTTGCCCCGCCAAAAATTAAAGACCGCATCTGGTCCAAAGCCATCCTTTGAGTGTTCCCCAGACCAAAATAAACTTCCGGCTAAATCGGAGAGTTTCCCATCTGGCGTGATTTTTGAAAGGAGCGACCCATTCATGAAATAAACCGTTCCATTTCCATCCACAGCGATTGGTCCGGTTGGGTAGTCCAGAATGCCGGGATAGCGTGCAGGCTGAACTGAGTATTGCTCCTTCAGCAGTTCGCGTTCACTCCAATCGTTCCACTTTTGTCCGGCAATGGTAGTGACTTTATTGTCGATGGAAATCTTGCGGATCACGTGATTTCCTTGGTCGGCGACATAGATGTTGCCATTGGCATCCACGGCGATGCCGTTAATTTCATTGAATAGCACCTTGCCATCTTCGAAGTAGCCAGGCTCGTCAGGCGTGCCGGCGAGGAGCCAGAATTGGTAGGGCTCGTAAACGGTGGGTTGGAGGACGAAAAGGAAATTGCCTGCGTCATTCATGTCATCCTGAGTGGCGCCTGGGAAAATTCCGCCGAGGGTGGCATCCGGCCAAGTGCTAGGGCGGAAAAAGCCCCGGTCGAAGCGTTTGGGGGCTAGTGAGCGGGGGCTACTGGGTGATGTGACGAGGTTGGAGAGGTTAATCTTGTAGCCTTCGAGAGCGAAATCCTCGGTCGCAATTGCAGGGACAGTGACTTGAGAACTGAGCGAGGTAACGAGGGTGTCGAACAACACATCGACTTCTTCGGCGGCGGCGATGCTGTCAAACGCGAAAAGGAAAGGCGTGGTGTCGTTCTCGCCGAGAGGGCCTAAGACAGAGCCTTCGGAATCCGCGCGTTTGGTTTTGATAGCGGCGAGGGCCGTGTTCCACTCGGCATGGGCGAGTTGGATTTGGGCACGGGCAAGCGCACGCTGGGTGGGCGTGGTGGAGAGGTCGAAGAGCAGGGGGAAGGCGGCGAGGACGGCTTGTGGAGTGAGGTTGCCAGCAGCGTAGAGGTCGTAGAGTTTGCGATACTCGCCGCTGAGATTGTAGCTGTTCGCAAGGTGTAGAGACGCTTTGGCGAGGCGCAGGCCGGCGCGCAGGAGGCAGACATCGGCGAAATCGACTTTGGTGTCGAGAAGCGAGGTCTCGGCGGAGGTGAGCGTGAGAGTAAAGTTGCCGTCCGTGATTTTATTGAGACAGGTCAGGGCTTCATCAATGAGCGCGGCCTTGGAATTCAAGTAGGCGAGGTGGGAGTCGGTCTTTACGCCTGCAGGAGGCTGCAGGAGGCCAGCGAAGCCGAGCGGGAAGGAGTATTCCAACTCGTAGATGCTTCTGGGTTCTTTAATGGTGGCATTGAGGCTTGTAAATTGCTGCTTGAACGAGTCTGTGTGTGCCTCGCGGGTAAGGAGCGTGGCGGCGTAGAAGAAATTCAGCTCGGCACTATTCGGGAAAGTCTCCACGCCCGTCTTGAAGGTTTGATAGGCGGTTTCGAGCGCTTCGGGCGTCTGCTGCGCAAGGGCCGCGCGGCCAGTACTGAGATGATCATAGACTGGTGACAACGCGAGCGCGAATGGCGATGCCGCGAGGGCAAAAACCGAGGCGAGGAGCGGGGCACGAAGTGGGTATGTCTTTTTCATACGAATTGAGTGATTGGTGGTGTCGAAAGGGAACTTTGTTGTCTTTATCGGAAAATTTTCACGCTGTCGTCGGAGCGACCCCGGATGCGGAAGACTTGGCCAGCCAAGTTTCCACGGAGACGCAGGACGGCGCGCGGAGCAGTAACCTTGTCACCGATTGTCTGCTGAGCAAGGAATTTTTCGAAAAATATTTTCCCTTGAGAGGCATCTATCCGCGCCGAATCGGCTTTGAGGAGCGGAGTCTGCGATGGCATTTGACGCACTTGGAATCCGCGAATGGAGATATCCGACCAAGTGGGATTGGCATTGAAAAAGGCATCGAGAGCGGCTGCCGATGCGGCGAGGTCGACATCCGGCGGCAGAAGGATGGTCATGTCTTCGATGACGATTTGCGGCATGGGGCCGATGCGGAAAAGGCCGAGTTTTTTTGACTCGAGGTGCACACGCCCGCAAGTGATCTGGAGCGATTGCGGGCTGTCGGGGGAGACTTGGAGCGGAATCGTGAGGCCTTTAAGCTCAAAGTCACGATCGATGCGCGTGCCCATGAAATCAGGCTGCGCGCCGTGCGCGGCTACGGAGAGGAGGAGTGAAAGGAGGAGCGGTTTAACCACGGAGAACACGGAGAACACGGAGAACACGGTGTGCACGGAGGGAGGGTGGAGGGAAGGGAAAAATGGAGGAGACGGATTGGTTTGGATTTTTTAACCACAATCGAGCGCAGGAGCAGGCGCGAGAACCGAAAGCTTCGGAAGGCTGAAGGAAGAGCAACTAAAAGTTGGCCCCGAAGGGCATGGGCGTCAAGTTAGCGGCCCACGGTCTTTCAAAATCGATTTTTTCGGTTTTTTGCGACGGAGTAAAAAAGCGTTTTTGTCCTCGAGGAGCCACTCGAACTCCTCGCCTTTCTCGATCTGAG
>JBIIPZ010000001.1:0-143563 GCA_044342325.1 Terrimicrobiaceae bacterium | reverse complement strand
GCCCAAGCGGCGAACACGTTGCTTTGTCATCCCTGCGGAATCCTTGGACTCCTGGTTCGCCTCGACTTTTGCCCGCTCAATGCTCCGCCGGGATAGTCCGCAGGCCTCGGCAACTGATTTGATGCCTCCGTGCCCGAGGAATTTGGCTTCGGCAAGGGCGACGAGACGGAGCTGGCGCTCGTTGAGTAGAGGTCTGATTTCGGCGAATTTGGCTTGGAGAGTTGCTTGGTCGATCATCATTCAAAGCCTGCCATAGGCTCACAAGAAATGCGACAGTTATTTTTGCGTGAGACCTTAGTGGCACGCGGCCCCATTTTCTTAAAGCGGAAGGCCAGCAAAGCGGCACCTATGTCCGGTTGGGATCGACCAATCGCCTCGCCGGTCCTCAGCTAATTGCCGAGTTACAACGCGGGGTCGCAGGTGTGAGCTTCGACGCCCTCCCGATGCCAGAACTCACGCAGGATGACCTCGACCTCAAAGCCATCGCCAAAGATTTCGAAGGTCGCAACTCCATTGATGAGCGAACACTCCAAAGCCTGCGGATTATGCTCAAGGAACAAGGCAAGCTGGTGCCGAGCCAGGGTGGCATACTGCTCTACGGCCTCGACCGCCGCCAATACTTCGACGACGCCTGGATACAATGCGGGCGCTTCATCGGCAACGACAAGGCCGATATCTTCGACCACATCGACATCCATTCTCCGCTGTCAAAAGCCGTGGACGAAATCATGCTCTTTCTGAAAAAGCATGCCATGCGAGGTGCGGATTTTTCAGAAATCCGCCGCAAGGACATCTGGAGCATACCGGTGAAAATCCTCCGCGAAGTCGTCATCAACGCGCTCGTTCATGCCGACTACTCCCACCGTGGTTCCCCATTCGCGTGGCTTTTTTCGACAACAGGATCGAGATTGAAAGCCCAGGTCTGCTCCTTCCCGGTCTGACCGTCGAAGACATCAAGCAAGGCGTCTCCCAAATCCGAAATCCCGTCATCGCCCGCGTGTTTCGCGAACTGGAACTGGTCGAACAATGGGGCAGCGGCATTCCAGGCATCTACCGCATCGCCAAGGCTGAAAACCTTCCCGAACCCACCATCGAAGAACTCGCCGGACGCGTCCGATTTACCATACCCCTTCCGGAGATTCTCCCTCTAACCCGTGAACAATCCCGATCAGACGATCGCCGCAGGGTCCAGTCGAATGCAAAGCCGGGGCTAGAGTCAGGGCTAGAGTCAGGGCTAGAGTCGCTTGCTACCAGAATCCTTGAGTCCTTGAATGCCTCTCCCCTCTCGAAGGCAGAATTGGCGCGTGCCCTTGGACACTCCAGCATTTCCAGCAAACTCAACCTTCGTGTAAACCAACTTCTAGACCTCGCCTTTCTCGAACGAACCATCCCCGAAAAACCCAACAGCCGCCTTCAGAAATACCGACTCACCGACAAAGGTAGAATGCAGATTTCCTAAAGCTCCCTCCCTTTTCCAACCAGGGACGAGCAAGGTTTGCAGAGACTCTGTTGCGGCAGCATGTTTCTTGTCGCTGATCGTCGGCACAAGTTCGGCGCCCTCCCCCCGGAAGGTCGAGCCTGGAAAAGCAACAGAGCGTCGACAGGTTGATAAGCACACTCAGCTTCTAAATCGTTTTCGATCCCGTCTGCTTTTTGCTTTCGCGCGCGTTTTTGTATTTGGCCTTGGTTTTTGAAAGTGGCTGCAGCGGCGCTGCCTCGGGTGATTCCGCAAGCTGAGCCGCCTTCTCCTCATCGCGCATGGCGCGGCGCAAGGCGTCCGAAACCACGCTGGTGAATGTCGGATTCGCCGCCGGTTCCACCTCCAAGATGGCGGCAATCTTGCCCTTCACCCAAGCATGAATCTCCGGCGGCAGCGATACATTCGCGGTTATGGTCTTTCTCGGCACAAAACAAAAATAGCACACGCAACAAAAGTGTTGCAAGGCGCGTTCCTCAGAAAAACCCACGAAATAGCCACTTTTTTAAACCCCCTCAAAAAGTAATTGCCACCAGTAATACGTGTGGCACACTTGGCATCTGTGCGCAAAAACAAGGCTATCAATCTCTCTTTGTCACCCGATCTGTGGGCGTGGATTCAGAAAAAAGCCGACAACAACGGCCTCCGCATCCCCACCAGCCGCGTCATCGCCCATCTGCTCTTTCAGGTCATCGAGAAGGAGAAAATCATAGAGACGAGCACTCGGGGCAGTGCTCTTATCAAGAAAAAAGCCTTTCAGCAGGGATAGGAGAAGCGAAATGAAGCACACTCCGCAGAAAGATTTTTTATGGGGACCCGCCAATCCTCATCCTCTGTCCCTCATGCGCACCGAACTGGTGTGGGATGGAAAATACGATGAATATGGCCGCCGCCGGGAAGTCGATGCCGCGTCGCTGGCGATGCCGCTCCAAAAAATTGAGACCGTCGATGAACCTCGCCAGCGAGCTGAGGCCACCGGCCAGCTCACGATGTTTGAAGAACAACTCGACGGAAAAAAGCGTGACGATTTCCGCAATCGTCTGGTCTGGGGCGACAACAAATTGGTGCTCGCCAGCTTGCTCGCCGAGTTCAAGGGCAAGATCGATCTCATCTACATCGACCCACCCTTCGATGTCGGCGCGGATTTCACGATGGATGTGCCAATCGGAGATGGAAAGGAAACAATCGAAAAAGACCAGTCCACGCTCGAAATGGTCGCCTATCGCGACATGTGGGGCAAGGGCACGGACAGCTACCTGCACATGATGTTCGAGCGGCTGTCGTTGATGAAGGAGCTTCTTTCTGACAACGGGAGTATATACGTGCACTGCGATTGGCGTGTTAGCTACTTCCTTCGCTGCGTGCTTGATCAAGGTTTCGGGAAAGACAATTTCCTCAATGAAATCGCTTGGACGTATTTTGCGTTCAAACGAAAAACCACAAGAAAGTTTCCTCAAAAACACGATAGCATCCTTTCATATCGAAAAGGTGAGCGTTGGACTTGGAGCACCCAATATAAGCCGCATAAACCCGAATACATCGCACGATTCAAAAAAGATGGCGATGGCAGATTATATCGAGACGATGTCAATCCAACGGCTGGTGGCAGCAGGATAATTTATTTAGATGAAGTGCCTGGTGACATCGTTGACTCAGTTTGGGATGACATACCTCCAGTAAATCCTGCGGCTGATGAACGAGCCGACTACGCCACACAAAAACCCGAAGCACTTCTCGAACGCATCATCCGCGCCAGCAGCAACGAAGGTGATCTGGTCGCCGACTTCTTCTGCGGTAGCGGCACCACGGGCGCGGTAGCGGAGCGGTTAGGGCGTCGATGGATCATGGCGGACCTCGGTCGTTTCGCGATTCACACCACGCGCAAGCGCTTGATTGAACTCCAGCGCAAGCTTCATGAAGAAGGCCAGCCTTACCGTGCTTTCGATGTTCACAATCTTGGCCGTTACGAACGGCAGTGGTGGCAAAAAGACCGCTTGAAAGGCGCTGAGGAAGAGCACCGCAAGGTAGTGCTGGAATTTTTCCGGGCGGAGATTCTCACCAATGCCACCAGCCCCCTGCTTCATGGTCGCAAGGGCGCGGCGTTCTGCCATGTGGACGGCATCGATGGGATTTTTACCAGCGACGAGGCTCGCTCGGTGGCGGAAGCTGTGGTGGCGGCGGGAGGGCGTGAGGTCTATTGCCTAGCATGGGAATTCCAGATGGAGTTGCGCCAGCATTGCCTCGCGCTGGAAGCCGAGCACGGCATCCGCCTGAAGCTGGTGCCCATTCCGCGAGAGATCATGGAAAAGAACCGCAAGAGTCCGCCGCCCTTTCTCGAGATGGCGGTTTTGGAGGCGGAGGCTGTTACTCGGGCAGAAGCTGGTAAAACGATCGTGGAAGTGAAGCTGACCAAATTCCTGCCCTCGCTGGCGGAAGTCCCCGGCAAGGAATTGGAAGCCTTGCAGGAACGTGCCATCCGCAGTGGTTTCGATTTTATTGACTTCTGGGCAGTGGACTTCGATTGGAAACTCGGCGAGCCGTTTCACCATGACTGGCAGGATTACCGGACGCGCAAGGATCGGAGTCTGAAAACCGTCAGCGACGCCGCCTACACCTATCCAGCACCAGGAAAACGCACCATCTGCGTGAAAGTAGTGGATGTGTTTGGCTGTGACACCAGCCTGACGCTGGACATCGCTATTTGATCACGATGTCAGCGACGGGAAACCAATTCCTCGATCGTCAGTCCGATGTCCCGGGCGATCTGTCGGAGCAGAGGAGGAGCGATGTCGCGTCCCTTGTGCATGGGAACAGTTGTTCCCCGTCCGTCAGCGTGACGATACTGGATATGCGAACCCCTTTGGCGGACGGCCGCGAATCCAAGACCTTCCAGAAGGCGGCAGACTTCCGCAGGCTTGAGAACGGGAAGAGAGCCCATGTTCAGGCGAGCGCGACATTCTGGGTTCCCACGAATTCAGCCTCAAAGTTGGGTTCGCCGTCCTCGAGAAGCATGGCAATCACTTCGCGCAGGTTTTCGTTGAGTTCCTCCATCGTTTCTCCCTGCGAGTGTGCACCTGGAAAACCGGGCACATATCCAACAAGCAGGCCGGTCACGGAGTCGCGTTCAATCACCGCCGTGTAGAATTTCATGAGCCAAGTTTCCCTCATCATTCTCTTTGGTCAACCACCCAATTTTCTACCATGCCTGATTCCCTGACTGTAAAAACCGAATCTTTGGAGCCGCTCTTTTCCGCTTGGGAGGAGCCGCGCAAGCACCGCGGCCGCGCGGAAGGCAACGTGGGAGCCACTACCCGCGACGGGAGACGCCCGAGCGGCATCACTATCGCCCAGAACCTCCGCGGGGCGGTGAAGGATTGGCGAGACGCGTTTTATCCAGGCGCGAGCGGCACCACTCGCTATCTACTCAACCATTGGTTCGGGAGGAGCCATCAAGTTGGTGGCTTTGAGTTCCGCTATTATTTCTGCCAGCGCGAGGCGCTGGAGACATTCATCTATCTGAAAGAGGTCCGCAAACTGGAATGTCTGTCGCAGATCATTGCCGAGTTCGGCGGAGCCTACGCGGAAACCGCCGCGCTGGGCATTACCGATGATGAAGACGCATGGAGCCGATATGCTTTCAAAATGGCGACAGGTTCCGGCAAGACCAAGGTGATGAGCCAGTGCATCGTTTGGAGCTACTTCCACGCGCTGCGGGAAAGCGATTCAAACATGGCGAGGCATTTTGTGGTAATTGCGCCGAACCTGACGGTGTTCGAGCGCCTGAAGGAAGACTTTAAACCGGAAGGCGGAGGCACAGACATTTTCGACAATGATCCGCTAATTCCCGTAGAGTGGCGCGGCGACTGGAACCTGACGACGGTTTTGCAGGATGAGGCTGGCGGCGCTCATACCGGCGGAGTGCTCTACCTCACAAATATTCACCGGCTATTCGACAACTCCAACCGAAAAACACTCAAGGGCGGAGCCTTCGATTGGATGGGACCTGCTGTTGCCAAGGCTTCCGCGCTGGACACTGGCGCGGCCCTGCATGAACGCATCACCGGTCACGAGCGAATTATGGTGCTCAATGACGAGGCGCACCATGTCTGGGATCCGGACTCTGCTTGGAATGAGGCCATTTCATTCCTGCATGAAACACTCAGGAAACGAGGTGGCATGCTGGTTTCCCAATTGGACTTCTCTGCAACGCCCAAGGACAACAAAGCAAACTACTTTAAGCACATCGTGTGCGACACGCCGCTCGGCGAAGCCGTGGATGCTGGCATCGTGAAAACGCCGATCATTGGCCGTGCCGGCAATCTGGTGGAACAGGCCACTGATGATGCAGCTTATCGTTACGAGGCGCATCTGAGACTTGGCTATCAGCGTTGGCAGAAGAGCTGTGAAGAATGGCTGGTATCCGGCAAGAAACCGCTGCTCTTCGTAATGTGCAACGACACCAAGGAAGCGAACGAGATTACTCGCCGCCTTCATGGTGACGCCGTGTTTAAGGATCTCAACGGACGGACAATCAACCTACACACGAACCTCAAAGGCAAGATCAACAAAAAGACCGGCGCCTTCGAAACAAGCGACAAGGACATCACCGACGAAGATCTCAGAGCACTGCGGAAACTCAGCCGAGAGTTGGATTCCGGATTGAGTCCGTATTTCTGCATCGTGAGCGTGCTGATGCTGCGGGAAGGCTGGGATGTGAGGAATGTCACGACCATTGTTCCGCTGAGGCCATACAGCTCGCAAGCAGGCATTCTGCCAGAACAGACGCTGGGACGCGGTTTGCGGCGAATGACCCTACCCGGGCAGGCGAACGAAGTGGTGACGGTGGTGGAACACGAGGCGTTCGCACGACTTTATCGCGACGAACTCGCACAGGAAGGCCTAGAGGTCGAATTGGTGGATATTGAAAAAGTGCCGGTCACAACGGTCTCGATTTTCCCGGACACCAACACGAAAGACTCCGCCTCGCTGGATATCCTCATTCCCCGCTTGTCAGCAGGAAATCAAACGCTGACCGGTTTGGGACCTATCACGCAGGATGAAATGAGATCGGCATTTCTAAAATACCAGACTCTTTCACTGGGTGAACGTGGCCCCGATGAAGTGCAATATGAAGGCCGCCACCTGATCACTGGTGAGGTGGTCGAGCACATGAAAGTAAATCTGGTGCTCTTGGAATCCGGCCTCGGCGCGATTTCGTTTTATGTGCAGGAGGTGGAGCACATCTGCAAAGTGAAGGGCACGCATCAGGTGCTCGCTCCGCTGTTGCAGGTCTTTCTGGAAGAAATTTTGTTCGGGCCCGGCCAGTCCGTTTTCGATGTCAAGCTGGTGAAGCGACATCGGAGATGCGGATGTGAGAGAAAATGTCCGCGCGGTGTTTCTGCCGCTGGTGCGTTCGAAGATCATTCAATCACAAACACGCGAATCGATGATGGCGCCTCTTTCATTGGCATCATGGCGGCCGTTTCAAGTCACCGTAAGCGAGCGCAGGCCAGTGCTAACTTCTCAAAAGACTCTTTTTAATCTTATTCCTTGCAACCGGGCTCTTGAAACGGCTTTTGCGGAACTGATGTCACGCTGTAGCGATGTGGTCGCCTTCGCAAAGAATGCTGGGCCCCAGGCCCTGCGGATCGACTATCTGGCGGACGGTCACAGGCTGGCGTTTTACACACCAGACTTTTTCGTTCGAACGAAAAACGGACGCTGTTACCTCGTGGAAACGAAAGGCCTAGTGGATCGTGATGTTCCGGTGAAAGCCCGTGCCACAGTCGAATGGAGCAAGGGCGCGGAATGGGAATATGTGTTCGTGCTTGAAGGCGTGTTCCATCGGTTCAACGGAAGCGATTTTTCCCAACTTGCGAAAGCCTGCGCGCCAAGTTTGCAGGATTTGCTCGATGAGAGAAAACTTGCGGACGAACTTCCACTATTCGCCAACCTCGGCATGCTGGACGAAAAAGCTCCTGCCGCGCAATCGGTCGTTCCCGAAAGTTTACTTGAGGGATTGCCGGAACGACTCAGACGGGCTGCGGATGAAGCCATTTCGCTATTCCGCTTTTTCGAGAAGAAGGAAGGAGTCAACTACGCCCCCGTGTTCACCACATTACTCGGAGTCGTGGATGAATGCGCGAAAGGGCTGGTAATGACAAAACTCTCACCGCTCATCCCTTCAAACCCAGTGGATCAGCAAGATTGGTTCTACCCCTATTTAGGCAAAGTGGATCAGCGGATGCGGCGGCACTATGAAGACCTTGGCCGGAACTTGCGGAAAACACTGGTGTATCGCAGCGGGGTGTCTCCAGTGGGAATGTTGCGGAGCTGTCTGGACTACGCACTAAACGATTCAACCAAGATCGGGGGAGTTTTCGATACTGTAAAATGCAGCCTGAAATTTACAGGGGCAAGGGATTTGCTGGATCGCGTCAGCAGATTGAATGACTTCAGAAACCGCCATGTCGCGCATCAGGAAGAGCCTCTCGCTGAGCCTCTGAAGGCGAAAAATGCGCTGGCGGATTGGCTCGAAACCATGGGCAAACTGTGGGAAGCGAGGAATTCCCAAGCAAGCCTTCGGGAGCATTGAAAGAAGTCGGGACGATCTATGATCGTGCACGCCACTTGGAAGCGATCAATCTGAGAACGGATAAAGCGGCCCCATTTTCTCAAAGTGGAAGGCCAGCAAATCGGCCGGAGTTTTCAAACCTCGACATCGGCCTTTACGCAGTAAGCAACCGTTCCGGATTCTGGCGTGGCGGCGATTTCCAACGCTCTGACCGCAACTACCTCAAACAACTCGTTCGCACCGGCGAGCTAACCCTGCTCCTCGGGATAGATGCCGCCTCCGAGGGCCTCAACCTCCAGCGCCTCGGCACACTCATCAACATCGACCTTCCATGGAACCCCACGCGCCTCGAACAGCGCAAGGGCCGGATCCAGCGTATCGGTCAAATCCGCTCGGAAGTATGGGTCGCCAACCTGCGCTACCGCGATTCGGTGGAAGACAAAGTGCACCGCGTCCTCGCCCAAAGACTTGAAGCTATCCACCGGATTTTCGGCCAAATTCCCGACACGCTCGAGGATGTGTGGGTGAAAATTGCCCAAAACGACGAAGAGTCCGCCCGCCAACTCATCGAACGCGCCGCCCACACCCGCAACCCCTTCGGCGAGAAATACAGCAAAGTCGAAGACGCCGATTGGGAAACCTGCTCCACCGTTCTCAACCCCATTCGCGTCCGCGAAATCCTGAGCAACCCGTGGTGAATACTTTTTTCCAACACCCAAAATAACTTCATAGAAACCAATCAAAACGACCGCGCCGACCGCATCGCCGTCAAAGTCATCAACCACGTCGGCAACGAAGCGCTGAAGGTCTTTCATGGTGTGTTTTCCAAATTATAGCGAGTTTATCAAGTTATACTTTATTTTTAGTATAACCTAATACAACTTGATAGAACATGGATCCGATCAAAAACCCATTTTCACCTGGCGCTGGCTCACCCCCACCGGAACTTGTGGGACGCGGACCGATCCTGGAGCAAGCCCGCGTGCTTCTGGGCCGCATCCGCATTGGCAAATCTGAAAAAAGTCTTCTTTTGACCGGCCTGCGCGGGGTCGGAAAGACGGTTTTGCTGAATGAAATCCAGCGGATGGCCAAAGCCGCAGGGTATCGCACCATTTTCATCGAAGCCCATGAAAACAAAGCTTTAGGGCCGCTCTTGGCGACACAGCTGAAGGCGGTGTTTTTTGAGTTAGACCGGATGGCCCATGCCGGAGACCGCGTGAAGCGGGGGTTGAGGGTGCTGCGTAGTTTCGTGGGTGGCTTGAAGCTTTCGCTCGGCGATGTGGAAATCGGGCTCGACATCGAACCGGAACGCGGCGCGGCGGACAGCGGCGACATCGAACAGGATTTGCCAAATCTCTTCGAAGCGGCAGGCGAGGCGGCCCAGGAACGCGGCACGGCCATCGCGGTGTTGATCGATGAGATTCAATACTTCAGCCAGAAAGAGCTGGGGGCTTTGATCATGGCGATGCACCGAATGCAACAGCGGCAACTCCCCGTTATCCTGCTGGCAGCGGGCTTGCCGGTTTTACCGGGTCTGGCCGGAGACTCCAAATCCTACGCTGAGCGCCTCTTCGCGTTTCCGGATGTGGGAGCATTGTCCGAGGAGGACTCTGCGAAAGCCGTGAGCGAACCGGCTTTGGCAAACGGGGTGGTGGTCGAAGCAATGGCGCTCGCCGAAATCCACCGCCTCACAAAAGGCTACCCGTATTTCCTTCAGGAATGGGGTTACCAAACCTGGAACCTCGCCGAAGCCAGCCCGATCACCATGGAAGCGGTGCAAGCCGCCACGGGTGCAGTGATCCCGCGACTGGATCAAAACTTTTTCCGGGTCCGTTTCGACCGCCTCACGCCCGGAGAAAAGAATTTCCTGAGAGCCATGGCCGAGCTTGGTCCCAGGGCGCAGCGCACGGGCGATATCGCCGCCGCTCTCGGCGTGAAGGTGTCCAGCATCGGTCCCGTCCGTTCCAAGCTGATCAAGAAAGGAATGATCTACAGCCCAGCCTATGGGGATATGGCTTTCACCGTGCCGCTTTTCGACGCTTTCATGAAAAGAGCGATTCCGGATTTTCAACCCAAGGAATGATCCAACCCACACAGTTCATCATCGCCGATTCCTTCACCGATAGCCTCTATCAACCTAAAGGCAACGAAGATCCGAAAGTTCCATGCTATGGACCTGATTCTACGACATGAGGAAAACCTACGGATAGCTCGAGTCAGCCCAGCAGGGCTTGGAGAGCGTCTCTTCTGGCGGCATGTTCCTCGTCGCTGATTACCGGTATAAGTTCGGCGTCGTCCAGCCCCGGAAGGTCGAGCCATGAGCGGCAGCCACCGAAGTTTTTCTGCATGGCGAGCCGCTGAGGCGATGCGAGACGGAATCCACGCACGAAAGCGACATGAATACCCGGCGTCTCATCATAGCGGAAGCGCTCCTCAATCACGCTGTCATGGAGGATGTGGAACTCACGCAGCGAAGGCAACCGAGCCGCATCGGTGACGAGACGACTCCATTCCAAAGTCACAGCGTGGCGAATTTCGATTTCGCCCTCCAATTGAGGTGGGAGCAATGTTCCCACTGGAAGCGTCGTTTTTTCCAACTGCTCGTGAAACCATGTCGGGAAAAGAAAGAATTCCTGATGCTTGAAGGCGAACCCATCGCGTCCTTCAGCAATGCCCCCCTTACGGAGCATGATGCTTTGCCTGCCACTGCCAATCGCCTCGCAGACGACGGCCCATTCCTTGAATGCCACACTCATGTTGTTGAGTTCGTTCTTTACACAAGTTCCGCCTACAAGGGAAACCTTACGCATTCATGCTCCATCGATTCGATCTCCACACGCACACATTTTTTTCCACGGATGCCTGCAACAGCCCCGAGGAAATGATCGAAGCGGCCCGGCGCCGTGGCCTCAGTGGAATCGCGATAACCGACCACAACACCTGCGAGGTCCACGATTACCTTCGGGGACGCCAACTGCCGGAGGGGTTCCTCGTCATACCCGGCGTAGAGGTGAGCACTGCGGAAGGACACCTCCTCTGCATCGGTGCCACACTCCCATACCTCAAAGGCAAACCCGCCCGCGAAGTGCTCGCGGAAATCAAAAGGGCCGGCGGCGTCGGCATTCCAGCCCATCCTTTCGACAAATGGCGCGCGGGTATTCGAGCCGAAACGCTCGACACACTCGACATCGAGGCACTCGAAGTCTTCAACGCAGCCGTAACCGCAAAAGCCTACAACGAGAAAGCGCTGCAATACGCAAAATCCCGTGGCCTCTCCATGACCGCCGCCAGCGACGCCCACCACGACTCTGCCGCCGGCATTTCGTGGACCTCATTTGATTTGGACGAACTGTCGGTCCCCGCCCTCCTCGCCGCCCTCAGAAAAGGCGGCCAGCCTGAAGGCCACTACCTGACCTTCCGCGAGGGCCTAAAAAAACACTTCGCCAACTGGTTTCGCATCTTCAACAAAAACCGCCGACCAAAAATTTGAACGATCGTCCAAATTTTTGGTTCGTGCGTTGACGAGGACTGAGTGGAGTTTGGCGGTCCGAGGAGCAGTTAATCGCGGAAGACGATGGCGCGGGTGCCATGCACGAGAACTCGGTCCTCGACATGGAATCGGACTCCGCGGGCCAGTGCGAGGCGCTCGCAATCGCGGCCGAGGCGGATGAGGTCGTCGGGTTCGTGGTAGTGCTCCACGCGCGAGACCTCCTGCTCGATGATCGGCCCTTGGTCGAGGTCCTCGGTGGCGTAGTGGCAGGTCGCGCCGATCAGTTTCACTCCGCGTTCGAAAGCGCGGCGATAGGGATTGGCTCCAACAAAGGCGGGGAGAAAGGAATGGTGGATATTGATGACCTTCCCGGCGAACTCGCGGCAGAGGGCCTCGGGGAGGATTTGCATGAAACGGGCGAGAATGACGAGTTCGGCACCCTCCGCACGCAAGCGGGAGGCCAATTGCTCGAAGGCGGCGGGTTTGTCGCTGGAGAAATCTATTTTCTCGAAACAAATACCTTCGCGTTCGACCAATGGGCGGGCGTCATCGTGATTTGAAAGCACGAGTGGGAGATCGATATTCAACTCGCGTGAGCGCCAGCGCCAGAGCAGGTCGACAAGGCAATGATCCTGCTTACTGACGAGAATGACCGTGCGCACGGGCCGGTCGGAGTGGCGCAGCGTCCACTCGGCATTCATCGAATCAGCCAATACGCGCGTGTCTTGCTCGAATCGAGCAAAGTCGTCCTCCACCATGCCACCGGTGAAGGCAAGCCGGGTAAAAAACCATCGCGACACGGGGTCGGTGTATTGGCTCACATCGAGAAGATTTCCACCGGAAGCTGCAATGAATCCTGTGATACGGGCCAGCAGGCCTACGGCGTCGGGACAGTTGAGCTTGAGAAGGTGCATTAGCGAAAATCAGATGTGGAGAGCTGGCTCCACGGGCCTGGGGGCATCAACCGGAGCAGCGGGAACCGGACTTGTGGGCGGGTTTGTTTTTCCACTCCCGCCGCCTCCGCCTGAGCCATCCTTCGTGTGGGGATCGAAGTAATGGTCGAGGGCGAGGAACAATGCCTTCGAGTGGCGGGCGAAGAAAAAATTGAAGAGCACAACCGGCGTGATGACACTCCCCAGCAAAACAGGAAGCGAGAGGTGGTAGTTGAACTCTAAAAAGCAATAGATCGCGATTCCGAGAATGCTGCCGAAACCGTAGTTGATGGCCCAGACGGCGAGCAGGAAGTATCCGGTTTCCCTCTCGTAAGCGTAGCCGCAGCGCGGGCAGCCATCAAGCGGCGTGAAGTAGTCGCGCAGGCTGCGGATACGCAGGAGCGGCAGGAAAATAGGCCTTGTGCCACACTCGGGGCATTTGAGCAGACAGGCTCGGCTTAGATAGAGCCGAGCGCGGCGGAAATCGTGGTTCATTTGGATGATGTTTGCGTGCTTTTCTCGATGCGGGCGGCTTTGTAGCCAAGTTTCTCGGCAAGCGAGACGATATTGGAATAACTCGTCGGGGCGAGCTGCGGCTCACGGGCAAGAATCCAGAGGAACTGCCGCGAGGGATGCCCCACCAGCGCCCAGGAGTAGTTTTTTTCATCCAGTCCGATGATCCAGTAGTCGCCGGCGATGGGACTCCCGGCAAAGCGGACGCGGAGTTTCGAGTTGTTGGACCCCGGCACAATTGTGGCCTGCCCTTTCGCCTCGCGGATGGATCCGTTTTTTTGGCGGCAACGATTCATGATGCGAATGCTGCCATCCGGCTGCGCGGTGTATTCAGCTGTGGTGTCAGCCACACATCCGCGTTGGAACCAATTCGGGTATTTTGCGATTTCGAACCAGCGGCCTTCGTAGCGTTTGAGATCCACTCGAGGCACTGTCGGGAGCGGTGGACGCGAGGCGCACCCAGCGAGCAGCAGAGTGATCAACATTGCAGAGAAAAGGATTCCCGCTTTCATAGTCGAATGATGTTACGCCTCGGACGCTGGATTTGCATGGCAATTCTTGGACTGGCCCTTGCAGGCTGCGAGCGCGACGGCAAGCGTGCGGATTTGGTTTTCATAAATGGTGCGGAACCCGAGACGCTCGACCCGGCGATCATCACCGGCCAACCGGAGGGACGGGTCGTTAACGCTCTCTTCGAAGGCCTCTGCGCCTATGACGAGAATGGGCAAGCCGTGCCGGGCGTCGCGGAGCGATGGGACATTTCGCCGGATGGAAAGACCTACACATTCCATCTGAGGCCGACTGCCAAGTGGAGCGATGGCAGCGCGCTGACGGCGAGGGATTTCGTGGACAGCTGGAAACGCACGCTCACGCCGGAGACCGGTTCGCAATACAACTACCAACTCTTCCCGATCAAAAACGCCCAAGCTTTTGCGGAAGGAAAAATCACAGACTTTGCGCACGTAGGAGTTCGAGCGATGGACGACCGGACGTTGATTGTGGAGCTCGAAAATCCCACACCATACTTCATCCAGCTCTGTGCTTTTTCCACGCTCCACCCAGTTCCAGTGCGGCTCATCGAGCGTCTAGGCGACGATTGGGTGAAGCCCGGCAAGCTGATCGGAAACGGTGCCTACACGCTGGAGGATTGGCGGATCAACGATCGGATTCGCCTGAAAAAGAACGCCCACTATTGGGATCATAGCGGGGTGCAACTCGAAACAATCGATGTCCTGCCAATCTCGGATGCGAATGTGGCGTTTAATTTTTATGCCAGTGGCCTGGCGGACCTTCTCATGGATAAAGGCCTCGCCCCGCCGGCGCTGCTCGACGACCTGAAGCGTCGGGAGGATTTCCACGCCGCGCCGTTTCTGGGGATTTACTTTCTGCGCTACAACTGCGAGCGCGGACCGTTCAGCGACGAGCGGGTGCGGAGGGCTTTTTCGCTGGCGGTGGATAAGAAACGCATCGTCGAAAAAATAACCCGCGCGGGAGAGTTGCCGGCGCCGGGTTTTGTCCCGCCGGGCATCCCCGGCTATGAGGGAACCGAAGGGGTGGCATTTGATCCCACGGAAGCCGCCCGCCTGATGGCCGAGGCCGGTTATCCAGGCGGCAAGGGATTTCCCAACGCCCGCTACCTCTACAGTAAAAGTGAACTCAACGAGGCGATCGCCGTGGAGCTTCAAAGCATGTGGCGCGAGGCTCTGGGCGTGAATGTGAACCTTGAGCGGCAGGAGTGGAAAGTTTACCTGAACTCCCTCTCGCTTCTCGACTACGACATTGCCCGCTCCAGCTGGGTCGGCGATTATCCAGACCCGAATACTTTTCTCGACATGTTCCTGACAGGCGGCGGAAACAACCGCACGGGCTGGTCCAGCTCCGAATACGACAACCTCATCGCCGAAGCCGCCCGCGAACTCGATCCCGCGCGCCGCTTCGAGATTCTCCGCCGCGCAGAAGATCTGCTAGTGCAAAAAGCCATGCCCGTCTGCCCAATCTACTACTATGTGGGTATACAGCTCTACGACCCCTCGAAGATTGGCGGCCTGAAAGCCAATGTCCTCGACGAACATCCCCTAAGGAGGATTTTCCTGAAGCAGAAATTTTAGGCGCAGAAGCTTGGTGTCCGCCCAAGTCCAATTGGCGCGCAGGGGTAATTCGGAAGGAACGCCGTGATGACAGAGCGTTTCAGTCTTGGGTCAAGCCAACCGAAGCCGCGGGCGCGGCGGAGGAAGCGCATCGCAGATGGCCCGTAGGGCGCAGCGAGCAGGGGCACGAAGCAAGGCAAAGGTTGACCCTCCAAAAGATTGCGTGTGGTTTTCTTATGCCGCTACTTGCGTGCCGATGCTGTGGAATGTGGCGTCGGCGGGCAGGATGGCGCGGTTGCAGAAGTCACCGAAGCCTTCGCCGGGTTGACGCTCGAGGGAGTAGCGCTTGATGACCGGGCGGAGCATTTCGACGGCACCATCCATTGTCGTGCTGGGCGACATGAGGCGGTTCAGACGGGTGCCGTTGTAGGCGGCGCCGACATAGAGGGCGTATTTGTTCGGCGCTTTGCCGACGAGGCCGATTTCGCCGAGGTAGGGTCGGGCGCAGCCGTTCGGGCAACCGGTGATGCGGATGCTGATGGCATCGTGGGCGAGGCCGTGCTCCTCGAGGACGGTTTCGAATTTTTCGAGCAACTCGGGCAGGGCGCGCTCGCTCTCGGCGAGGGCGAGGCCACAGGTGGGCAGGGCCACGCAGGAGAGGGCATTCAAACGCATGCCAGAGCGGTCGTTTTCCTTGTCGAGACCGTGCTTGGCGAGGATCGCTTCAATGACAGGCTTCTGTGCGGCGGTGACGCCGGAGATGGTGAGGTTTTGGGAAGGAGTGAGGCGGAAGTCGCCGGTATGGATTTCGGCGATTTCGCGGAGGGCGGTTTTCATCGCCCAGCCTTCCTTGTCGATGATGCGTCCGCTGAGAATGTGCAAGCCGTAAAACCAAGTGCCGTCGGTGCACTCGTGCCAACCAAAGGGATCTTGAATCGTGGTGAAATGGAAGTCGCGGGCCGGACCAAAGACAATGCCCGAGCGTTTCTCGACCTCGCCTTTGAACCAGGCAATGCCGCGATCCTGGATGGTGTATTTGAGACGCGCATGCTTGCGGTTTGTGCGGTCGCCGAAGTCACGCTGGGTGGTGAGGATGGCCTCTCCGACTTTATTGACCTGGTCGGGAGTGATGAAGCCCAGAACATCGGCTAGGCGCGGGAAGGTTTCGGCATTTCCATGGCTCATTCCGAGCCCGCCGCCGACCGTGACATTGTAGCCGACGAGCTTGCCGTCCTCGATGATCGCGATGTAGCCAAGATCCTGGGAAAAGACATCCACATCGTTAGAGGGAGGCAGCACAAAGCCGGTCTTGAATTTGCGCGGGAGGTAGGTGTCTCCATACATGGGCTCGCGCTCGGGCTCGCCGCCGGCGACGAGTTCCTCATCGAGGTAGATTTCATGGTAGGCACGGGTTTTAGGAAGGGCGAATTCGCTCCAGGACACAGCGGCATCGTAGACCTGCTGGGCCGCCACGCTGCGCTCGGGGTTTGGCGGCGCCATGACATTGCGGTTCACATCACCACAGGCGGCGATGGAATCGAGGAGAACCTGGTGCATGCCCTTGACGAGCTTTTTGACATTGCCCTTGAGCACGCCGTGGAATTGGAAGGTTTGGCGCGTGGTGAGACGGAGCGAGGGCGAGGAGACATCCCCCGCGAGCTTATTGAGAACGAGCCACTGGGCGGGCGTTGCCTTGCCGCCGGGCAGGCGCACACGGAGCATGAAGGAGAAGGCTTTTTCCTTACCCGCCTTCTTGAGCGCCACGCGGAGGTCACGGTCGTCTTGAAGATAAAGCCCATGGAATTTCGTCAGCTGACCGGTCTCCTCGGCGATGGCTCCCGTGGAGGTGTCGGCGAGTTCCTGGGCGATCGTGCCGCGCAGGTGGTGCGATGCGGCTTTGAGGACTTCGTTTGCGCTGAGTGGCTTTGGTTCCTGTGTGTCGGTGCTCATGAAAAGAAAGACGGGTAATGTTTTGGAAAACCGCCCGAGGGGCAATGTCTTTCTTGGGTGCGCATCGGGAGGGATTGACCACAGAGGACACAAAGGGCACGGAGAAATTTTGGATAAGGCTATATGGGCGTTATTTTTACTTGGCGCTCGAAGCCTCGAGTGGCGTTCCAGTGGTTCTGTTGATCTTGTAAATGCTGCTGGAGTGTTTTGTTTAGGTGAGTGAATTTTGAAGAGGAAAAATATCTGACGGGGTGTGGAACGGAGTGGGTGTTGCGGCATTATCCCTCGGCTGGATCGACGAACGATATTTGTCGCGAACTGGCGGCATGGTCGGCGGTGCGGGCGGATGTGCAAAGCAAGGGCCGGGGGCGTTTCGGGAGGGCGTTTGTTTCAGGGCAGGGCGGTCTGTGGATTTCAGCAGCGATGCCGGCAATTGGAATGCCGGAGCAGTGGGCGGGTTTTTCACTCCGCGTTGGCGCGTGCCTGCTGCGCTACCTGAAAAGCCTCGGCATCCCCTCCGCGCGCCTTCGCTGGCCGAACGATCTCATGTGCGGACCGCGCAAAGTGGCAGGTCTGCTCATCGAGCAACCCGCCAGCGGCATGCTCATCGTCGGGTTTGGATTAAACATCACCAACGAACCATGGCTGGACGATCCCGCCCTCCGCGCCACAGCCACGAACCTCGCCGAGTGGATCGAGCCGCCAGATATCGCTGCCGTAGCGCATGGCGTCCTGGAGGCACTCTCTAGCGCGCATGCCGAAATGCAAAGCGGCGGCATGGCGGCGGCCATCGAGGAACTCAACCAAAGCTGGCAGGTCCCCTCGCCTGTTGAGATCCAGCTCTCCACGGGTGGAAGCGTTGCCGGACTTTTCACGGGATTGGATCCGGAAGGACACCTGCTTTTGCTTGATCCGGATGGCCAAACGCAGCGCGTCGAGCATCCGCTGGTCGAACGCCTGCGGGAGATTCTACCGTGACGGGATCAAACTTTTGGACAAATCGCCCTCGAACTCCTACCAATATCCGCGCATGAGCAGTCCCAACCTTGATGTCCGAGATGTCGCCCGCCTGGCCCGCATCGAACTCACCGACGAAGAAGCCACCACATTCCAATCGCAGCTCGGCCGCGTGCTGGAATATGTCGAGCAACTCAAGACGCTCGATGTTTCCAATGTGGAGCCCACGGCCCACGCGAACCCTGTTTTCAATGTCCTCCGCGAGGATGTTTCCCATCCTGGCCTGACCCGCGAGGCAGCGCTCGCCAATGCGCCGCACTCCGCAAACAACCTCGTCGTGGTGACCAAAGTGATTGAATAAAATGAGCGAACTCACCGATCTCAGCATTTCTGAACTCCAAGCAGGTTTCCGCCGTGGAGACTTCACACCCGCCGATGCACTGCGCGCACTCGAGGCACGCATTGCTGCCGTGGATCCCTCGATCGACGCCTACCTTTCCCGCGATTTTGAAACGGCCCTGGCGGCTGCGGAGAAAGCGGACATCAACCTCCCTCTCGGCGGCGTGCCCATCGGCATCAAGGACGCTATCAATGTGCTCGGCGAGTCCTGCACCTGCTCCTCCAAAATGCTCGCCGGATTCAAATCGCCCTACGACGCGACCGTCATCGGCAAGCTCCGTGCGGCGGGAGCGATTCCCTACGGCCGACTGAACATGGACGAGTTCGCCATGGGCTCCTCCACCGAAAATTCCGCCTACAAAAAGACCCGCAATCCTTGGGATACCACACGCATTCCGGGCGGCTCGAGCGGCGGCTCGGCGGCATCGGTAGCGGCCCGTGAGGCTTTCGCCACTCTCGGCAGCGACACGGGCGGTTCGATCCGCCAACCGGCCGCGCTCTGCGGCGTGGTCGGCCTCAAGCCCAGCTACGGCCGCGTGTCCCGCTACGGCCTCGTAGCCTTCGCATCATCCCTCGACCAGATCGGCCCGATTGCCCGCACGACGCGGGATTGCGCCTCTATTTTAAATGTCATCACCGGCAAGGATTCGCACGACTCGACCTCACTCGACCTGCCGGCGGAGGATTTCACCGCGAAGCTCGGCGGCGACTTGAAAGGCGTGAAGCTGGGCGTTCCGAAGGAATATTTCGTGGACGGCATGAACCCAAGCGTCCGCTCGCAAGTCGAGGCAGCCATCCAGCGCTGCAAGGAACTCGGAGCTGAGATCATTGAGGTTTCGCTTCCGCACACCTCGTATGCCGTGGGCGTGTATTACATCATCGCCACAGCAGAGGCCTCGGCGAATCTGGCCCGCTTCGACGGCGTGCGTTACGGCCATCGCGCCAAGAATCCGCGCGACCTGCTCGACCACTACATGCGCTCTCGGGAGGAGGGCTTCGGCAGCGAGGTCAAACGCCGCATCATTCTCGGCACCTATGTTCTCTCAAGCGGTTACTACGATGCCTACTACCTGCGCGCCCAGAAGGTTCGCACGCTCATCCGGCAGGATTTCAAAAACGCCTTTGAAAAAGTGGACGCCCTCATCTGCCCGACATCACCCGATGCGGCCTTCAAAATCGGCGAGCGCGTGGACGACCCGCTCCGCATGTATCTGGCGGATATTTTCACCATCGCGACCAACCTCGCCGGAATTTGCGGCATCAGTGTGCCGTGCGGATTCGTGGAGGAGGGCGGCTCAAAGCTTCCTGTCGGACTGCAATTCCTCGGCAAGGCGCTGGATGAAACCCGCCTTCTGGGAATCGCCGACGCCTATGAGACGGCGGCGGGTTTTTCGAGCCAGCGCCCGCCCGGCGTCTGAGCGCCCTCGCTTCGCTTGTGTCACGAAAAGTTCACAAGCGGCGGATTGTGGACAGTCCGGAAGGTTAGAGAGAAAATCGCATCATGACAAAAGAACCCGACGACCTTCACCAACGAATCCGCCAAGAAATCCTCGACAATCTCGACGAGGAACTGGAACTCGAACTGGAGGAGACAGTCGGCCCCGGGGCAGGCAATGCGGATTCGAAAGCCACCGACCACGCGTTCCGCCAAACTTATTTCCGCGAACTCTTCCGCCTCCAGAGTGAATTGGTGAAGCTCCAGGACTGGGTCGTCAAAACGGGAAAAAAGATCGTCATTATTTTCGAAGGCCGCGATGCCGCAGGCAAAGGAGGAGTCATCAAACGCATTTCCCAACGGATGAACCCACGCGTTTGCCGCGTGGCAGCGCTGCCAGCACCGAACAGCCGTGAGCGGACGCAGTGGTATTTCCAGCGCTATGTCGCGCACCTCCCGGCGGCGGGCGAGATCGTTCTCTTCGACCGTAGTTGGTATAACCGCGCCGGCGTCGAGCGCGTCATGGGCTTCTGCTCCGTCGAGGAATACGGACAATTTTTCAACGATGTGCCGGAGTTTGAGAAGATGCTCGTGCGTTCCGGAATTCAGCTCATCAAATACTGGTTCTCGATCACAGACGCCGAGCAGGAATTCCGCTTCAACGCGCGTATTCAGGATCCCTTGAAGCAGTGGAAACTCAGCCCGATGGACCTCGAATCGCGCACCCGCTGGGAGGACTATACCAAAGCCAAGGAGGTCATGCTCCAGCGCACGAGCATCCCGGAGGCTCCGTGGCGGGTCGTCCATGCGGTGGATAAAAAGAAGGCCCGCTTGAACTGTATCGCGCACCTTCTGAGCCAAGTCCCCTACGAAGCAGTGCCTCACGCCCCGATCACTCTGCCCGCCCGAATCCATCATCCGGATTACCACCGGCACGATGTTCCCAAGGAAATGTGGGTTCCCGAAGTTTACTGATTGGCCGGAGAGTCCTTCACCCCCATTGCAAAATCCAACCTGCGACATTTGATTTCCCTTTGTTGAAACCGGAAAATCCATTCCACATAGCTCCCGACGAATCCGCGCCGGATGCCGCCGCTGTGCATCACTTTGTTTGCAGGGGCTCCTTTGAAATCAAACCCCGCATATTTAAAGACCTGAGCCTCCGGAGGATCGAATCCGAATCCCGCCCGTGCGATTTTTACGACACCCATGTGTGGAGCCTCTGGTTCGGCAACGCCATTCTGGCGAACGAAAATGGATGGACGCTCCAAGCGGGTGACGAATTGTTTCGATCAGCCGATACCCCGCAAACCCCAAAATTCGCGGAGGATTTTTCGGAGGGACCGCTGCGCACTCAACTGGGCGACTTGACGGATATCCGTGCGCTGCGGAAGACGGCTTCGGTGCATTTGCAGCGGGATTTTTTCGAGGCCCACGATGCATCGCGCCGGATTGTCTTCCGCCTTGCGGTGTGCCGGATTGCGACCACAAGATCGCGAAAAGTTCGGACAACCCTGGTCGAAGTCCTTCCTGTCGCAGGCGTGAAATTCGACATGGGAGCGGTTGCTCAGGCCTTGATAGCCGCCGACTGCCGACCAACCCACGAGAACCTTGTCCAGGAAGCCTACAAGCTCTGCAGGGTGCGCCCGGCGCCCTACTCGCTGAAACTCCGGCTCGCCTTTGCTCCAGAGACACACGCCCGCACCGTCCTGCTGGAAATCTTCAGCAGCCTGCTGTCCATCGCCCGCTGGAATGAGGAAGGCATAATCAAGGATATCGACACGGAATTTCTCCACGACTACCGCGTCTCGCTCCGCAAACTCCGCTCGGTGACCGGCCAAATGAAAGGCGTTTTTCCCGAGCACCTCGCCGAAGCATGGAAGAAACAAATCGGCGACCTTTGCCGCAGAACAAACGCCCTGCGCGATTTCGATGTTTATCTTCTCTCGCGACGCCGTCTTGAAAACATGCTGCCCGAGGAAATTCGAAGCGGGCTTGATTCGTTCTTCGAGGAACTCAAGGCTGAGCGCCAACTCGAAGCGGCGCGGGTTGCGGAGTTTTTTAGCTCCGATACCTACAAAAACCACATAGCCTCGCTTCAAAATGCATGGGGTTCGGCTCACTCGATGGATGCCACACCAAATTCCACGCGTCCGATCCTCGCAGTTGCCGGAGAGCGAATTCTGAAACGCTTCCGCCGTATTCGCAAAATCAGCAAATCGATCACTGCGGAAACTCCGGACCCGGTGATCCACTCGATCCGCATCGATTGTAAAAAAATGCGCTATCTTCTGGAGTGCTTTGGCCATCTCTTTCCAGCGGAGACAGTCGATCCCCTTGCTAGGCAACTGGCAAAACTCCAGAACCGCCTCGGCCGTTACAACGACACATCGCTCCAACAGGATTATCTTCTGCATCACGCCGGAAGACATCTCGAATCCGGCGATACCCGCCTCGCGCTGTCCCTTGGCGGCCTCATTGGCAGCCTACACCACGAACACGCCGCCCTCCGCGAAAAACTATGCTCCTCGCTGGATCAATTTTCTCGGGGTGCCAACGCACGTCGGGCCTCCTCACTCCTACAAAAAGCTTGAAGCCAAGCTTGACTCCCGAATTTCCCAACCGTCATTTGAACGAGTGAGCCCCATCCCATGACAGCCCGCAAATCGGAACGCCTTTTCCTCGTCGAAGGCCCGCTACCTGTCCTCAAGGGCCTAGCTGCCTCCCGTGTGAAACTCGGATGTCTCTCGCATGACCGCACGCGTGAGGTCTGGGTGAGGCAAGAGGGGCGAAACTGTGGCATTGCCGTCATCACCGCCCCCTCGAATGGAAGTGTTTTAGATCCTGTTCCCATCCCGGAAACGACCTTCAATGCGCTATGGAAAAACACGGAAGGCCACCGTGTTGAAGTGACCCGCCACCAACTTCCCCACGGCGATGCGACCATGGAACTCGATGTCTTCACCGACATGCACGCTCCGCTGGTGATGGCACGAATCCGCTTCTCGAATGCCTCAAGCGCGCGCCGTTTCCGAAAACCTGCATTTCTTGGCCGCGAAATCACGCTCCCCGATTCCGACTCCCTCCGCCAGATCGCCCTGCATGGCGTCCCGGTGTCCGGCGATACAGATGTCCAAGCGGGGGCCGTGCCGTTTCTTTTCAAAAAGGGCGTTCTCCACATCGTTCTCATCACCAGTTCCTCGGGCGCACGCTGGCTTATTCCTAAAGGACACCTCGAATCCGGGATGTCACTCGAAGAAGTCGCACTCATGGAAGCAGCCGAAGAGGCAGGTGCCATAGGAACCATCCAGCCCGGCTGTCGCATGCAATGTCCCACTGAGGATGGCCGCACACTGCAACTCTTCCCGCTTCGTGTCGCGACGCTTCTGCCACACTGGCCCGAACGGTTCGTCCGCCGCCGCGTTGTGCTGCCGGTTTACCGCGCGCTGCTGAGAATCAGCGATCCCTTGCTCGCCCGCGCCCTGCGCGACCTGTCACGCCGACTCAAGCCCTGAGGCCGCTCACGCGACAGGAGCCAAAATGGCGTCGCGCATTCCATGAAGGAGCTTTTTGTCGTCGGGACAGATGGTGGCCAGCGCACCGCCGAGTTGCGTCGTTTTTTCGCCAACGAAGAAATACGGACACAGGCGCACCCGTCCACGCATCCTCTGTAGGTCGGCATTTTCAGGGAGCCAGTATTCGGCATCGAAGAGCCTCCCCGTATGAAAAACCTGGAGGATGTGAGGCTGCGAGGGAAAAGCCACCAAGGCCGATTCCAACTCGCCCTGCCATTCCTTCTGCGGCAGGTCGCTTGCCACAACCACACCGCGCGACCCCCACGCCCGTTCGGAAAATCCGCTCACCTTCAAAATAAAATTCCGACGCTTCTGGCTGAATTTCGCGACCTCGTCCCACGAATGCGCCTCGAGCCTCGGAAGAACCGCGTGACGCGGCAGCGGCTGCGGATCGACCAGCCATGTGTAGGGGATCACTTTTTGCAGCGCTAAAAACGCGCGCTCGCTGAGTTCGCGGCGCCAGAAGTCCTCCAGCGGCTTCATCCAAAAAAGGGCGAACCACAGCTTCTCTTCCAAAGCAGGCTTGAACGGCGGAGTGACTTGGATCGAGCGAGCACGAACGCCGTCCATGATTCCCAATGACGCAGGCACATTCGCCAAATCGAACAGTTCGAAAAAACGATAAATCCGTTGCTGCCAGTCATCCCTCGCCGAACCATCCACGACGCGCCATTGCGGCGAGGTCGCATTCAACTCGCCAGCGAGCCATTCCATTTCCGGCCTGTAGGTCGCCGCCTCCTCCGAGACGACGATGTCACCCCCGGGTAGGATGTCCGAGAATCCGCGCAGCATGCCATCCGCCCCGCCAAGGACATCAAATCCCAGCGCTGCGTAGGTTTTGTTGAGCCAGGCCGTGAGCCCGATTCCGCCAGGAACACTATCGATCTCGGCGATGGTGAAGCCATCTTCGGTGAGAACCAAGTCGGGCCGAATGACGCGGTGAATGTCGCCCGCGAGTCCGCAGTCGCGCTGGAAGGCGACGAGTTCCGGCGGTTTGCCCGCATCGAGGAGATCGGCAACCCAAGCGGGCTGGCGGCCTTTCACGCTCTGGCGGTAAAGTTGGTCGCATGCTCGCAGGAAAAGCATGAGCCGGTAGCCGAGCTTTTCGAGTTCCGGCGCGAGTCCATCCGGCAGCGCAAAGGGTGCCGGGGCGATGCGCCATTCCTTTTCATGAAAGAGACCACCCTCGGGCATGGCGGCACGGACGGCACGGGCCGATTCAATCGGACTCATGAGAGGATTTTCAGCGCCTGGCGGATCAACTCCTCAGAGGTCGGCATTTCATCCCCCGTCTTCATTACCGCCCGAATCGCCTTGTGGGCCTCGACCTGTTTGTAACCGAGGGAAATCAAAGCCAGCACGGCATCATGCAAGCGGACATCTTCCTGGCTCGGTGCGTTCTTCGCACTGGAGGCCTCCCACTCGGCGGCGACGCCAACCTTGTCTTTCAGCTCGAGCACAATTCGCTCGGCGGTTTTTTTACCAACTCCGCTGATCTTCGAGATCGTTCCGGTATCCCCGGCCACAACGGCGGATTTAAACATTTCCACCGAGAGACCGCTGAGCACCGCGAGCGCGATCTTCGGGCCGACGCCAGTGACATGATTAAGAAGCAGACGAAAGAGATCGCGCTCACCGGCGGTGCAAAATCCATAGAGCACATGTGCATCCTCGCGGACGGCGAGATGCGTGAGGATCTTCACGGCCGAGCCAGGCTGCGGCAACCGCTCGAAACTTGATATGGGAATCATCACTTGATACCCGACACCATGGACATTGACGACGATCTGTGTGGGGAGAGACTCGGCGAGTGTTCCTTCTAAAAACGCAATCATGATGCCTTCCATTACTACCAGAGCCCGCACCACACTCGAAAGGGCGATCTTGGTTTTTCTTTTTGCGGCGGCTTCCACCGCAACCCTCCGCGCCGACCAATGGGCCCTCCTCGTGGAGCCATCGTTCATGGATCACAAAATGCGACGCCCGATTCAGGACTCGCAGCGGACAGTGCTGGCAATAGCCCGCATCGCGAATGGAGAAATCCAACCGCTCACCCGCGAGGAGAAAAAATCCGTCCACATGACCTATCCAATGATCCAGGAGCAGGCTCTGCAGACCGCTTCGGAGGTTTTCAAGCGTATGAAGCCCACCTTTGTGCGAAATAAAAAGCAGGTGATCCAATACGCCGCCATCGAGTCGGATGATCCCCTCACCGCCTCCTGCGTGCTCGCGCCGGAGTTTGCGTCTGCTTTTGAGAAAACACTCGGCCCCGACCTGCTCGTCGCCATACCGACACGCAATCAGGTGCTGGTTTTTTCTAAGCAGGACAATATCCACCTCCGCTTGTCGGAAAGGATCATCAATACCTACCTCTCCTCCAACCACCCCGTGAGCCGCGAGATTTTTGCCCTCGAGAACGGCAACCTGCGCTCGCTGGGCGTGATCGAATAGCTTGCCTGCCGCAGCGCGCTGGCTACGAATCCCCCGCATGCAAGGCGACATCGACCGGATTCTGTATCACGAGACAACTATCCTCAGCCGCCTAGACGAGATGGCCCATACCATCGCCAAGGACTACGAGGGTAAGGAACTGACCGTAGTCTCGATCCTGAATGGCAGCTTCATTTTCATGGCCGACCTGCTACGGCGTGTTCCACTGCCGCTCCAAATCGATTCGTGGAGCGTCTCCAGCTACCACGGCACGAAATCCAAGGGCCGCATCGAATTCCGGCAAAACTCCATCGCCGATGTCACCGGGCGGCATGTTTTGATCCTCGACGACATCCTCGACAGCGGCCTGACCCTGCGTGCCATCAAAGACCGTCTCGCAGCGGAATCCGGCGCGGCAAGCATCCGTTCCTGCGTGTTGCTGCGCAAAAAACTACAGCGCGAGGCAGCCACAGTGGCTGATTATGTCGGCTTTGAGATCCCCGACGAATTCGTGGTCGGCTACGGACTCGACTACAACGAGCAATACCGGAACCTGCCCTACATCGGCATTCTCAAAGAGGAGGCGATCCGCCGCCACGCCCGTTGAGAGCGGATTGAGCACCCAATTCGCCAGACTCCCCCAAATGAAAAATCCGGCGAACCGCTCGGATTGACCGTCAATTTTTTTCAAAAAAATTCTCCACATTCTAAATTGTGGAGCGATTCTTGCTGGCTCGTTATTTTTTTTGACCATGAACCAAGCTCTGCCATCCCGCGATTCGAACGGACTCTACAATCCCGACCTCGAGCATGACGCCTGCGGCGTCGGACTCGTGGCCCAGATCAGTGGCGAACGCTCGAATGCCATTCTCGAGACCGCCCTGCTCTCAATCTGCAGCCTCATGCACCGTGGCGCGCTGGATGCCGATGCGAAGACCGGCGACGGCGCGGGCATCACCACACAGATTCCCTACAAAATCTTCACTCCCGAAGTGGAGAAGCTTGGCCACACACTTTACAATCCCAGCGACCTCGGAGTGGGCGTCATGTTCCTGCCCGCGCACAACGAATACGAGACCGCTCGCGCCCGCGCGATCACCGAAGAGGTTCTGAAAAAACGCGAACTCTTCGTGTTCGGATGGCGCGTGGTCCCCATCAACGACCATGTGCTCGGCGAAAAAGCCCAGTCCACCATGCCGCTCATCGAGCAGGTTCTGGTCGGCCGCCCTGCCGGGATGTCCGATGACGACTACGAGCGCCGTCTTTTCCTAGCCCGCAACGAAATCGAGGACCGCGCCGCCGCCGACAAGATCAAGGATTTCTACATCCCTTCGTTCTCGCACCGCACGATTGTTTACAAGGGCCTCCTCGTTTCGGCATCCCTCGAAAAATTCTACCCCGACCTCGCGAATCCCGACTACGAGACGGCCATCGCGCTCTTCCACCAGCGCTACAGCACAAACACCTTCCCGACTTGGCCGCTGGCCCATCCGTTCCGCATGCTCGCCCACAATGGCGAGATCAACACGATCCGTGGCAACCGGAATTGGATGCATGCCCGCGAGGCCGAGCTGAAAGCCGATTTCTGGGGTGCCGACATCGACCTCCTCAAGCCGATCATCCAACCTGGCGGCTCCGACTCCGCCAGCCTCGACAATGCGCTGGAGGTTCTCACCATGAGCGGCCGCAGCATCCTGCACGCCGTGACGATGCTCGTGCCTCCGTCCTACCGCACGGACCCGAACCTCTCGCAGGAGCTCAAGGATTTCTACAACTACCACCGCTGCTTCTCCGAGCCTTGGGATGGACCAGCCGCGCTCACCTTCACCGATGGCGTCATCGCTGGAGCCTGCCTTGACCGCAACGGACTCCGCCCTGCGCGTTACAACATCACCGAGGACGGCATGTTCGTCATGGCCTCCGAGGTCGGCGGTTCCCAACTCGACCAGCTCAAGATTGTTGAAAAAGGCCGTCTTGCCCCCGGCGAGATGATCGCTATCGACACGGCCGCCGGAAAACTCCTCCGCGATGCCGACATCAAGGCCAGCCTTGCAGCCCGCCAACCGTATGGCGAATGGCTGAAAAACAACCTCAGCAACCTGCCTCAGCTGACCGAAAAGCAGGTCACCGCCCCCGTTGGCGAACTCGACATCCTCACGCTCACCCAGCGCCAGGTTGCATTCGGGTATTCATCCGAAGAAGTGGACATGATCATCAAACCCATGCTCAAAGACGGCGCCGAAGCCGTGGGCTCGATGGGGGATGACACACCGCTCGCGGTCCTGTCCGCAAAGCCACGCCTGCTCTACACCTACTTCAAGCAACTCTTCGCACAGGTCACCAACCCGCCGATCGATCCGATCCGCGAGAAGCTCGTTATGAGCCTGAATACCGTGCTCGGCTGGCGCAAAAACATGCTCGCCGAAACGCCCGAGCATGCCCGCCTGGTGAGTCTGGAGTCGCCTGCGCTTCTCAACGAGGAACTGGCCGCGATTCAAGCTGTAGGCAATGAACACAAGTCCACCACAGTTTCGACACTCTGGAACGCCTCCGAGGGCGAAGACGGCCTCGAGCCTGCCATCAAGCGCATTTGCGCCGATGCCGAGGCGGCGATCGATGCCGACACACGCATTCTCATTCTCTCGGACTACGGAGTCGACCACGGGAAAGTCCCCGTTCCGATGCTCCTCGCCGTGGGAGCGGTGCACCACCACCTGATTCGCGTTGGAAAACGCATGCGCGCCAGCTTGGTTTGCCAAACGGGCGAAGCCCGCGATGTGCACCAGATCGCCTGCCTCATCGGCTTCGGCGCTGCGGCAGTGAATCCCTACCTCGCCTTCGAGACCATTCGTGAACTTCTCGAGCGCGACGGTGCGAACGGCGATTTCGCCAAGTCGGCCATCAACTACCGCAAAGCCATCGAAGCTGGCATCCTCAAGATCATGTCTAAAATGGGCATTTCGGTGGTCAACAGCTACCGTGGCGCGCAAATCTTCGAAGCCATCGGCATTTCCTCCAAACTCATCGAGGAATGCTTCAAGGGCACGGCCTCCCAGATTGAAGGCATCGGCTTCAAGGAAATCGCCATCGAGTCCCTGACCCGCCACGCCATGGCCTATTCGGAAGCCGTGCCGATCGAAGCCGGCAAACTCAGCGACCCCGGTTACTACCGCTTCCGTCGCGGCGGCGAGATGCATGCCGTGACTCCACCTGTCCTCCAAAGCTTCCACGCCTATGTGGGCATCAAGGGTGCCGACAAAGCCGGCAAGGCGGAGGATTATAAAAAATATGTCGACTCGGTGCTGGCAAACACGCCGGTCGCACTCCGCAATCTTCTCGAAATCCTGCCCACGACCGAAGGCCCGATCTCTATAGATGAGGTGGAGCCGATTGAAGACATCCGCAAACGCTTTACCACAGCTGGTATGTCGCTCGGAGCCCTGAGCCCCGAAGCCCACGAGTGCCTGGCCATCGCCATGAACCGCATCGGCGGCAAGTCGAACAGCGGCGAAGGTGGCGAAGACCCCGCCCGCTTCAAACGCCGCGACAATGGCGACTGGGCGAACAGCGCCATCAAGCAGATCGCATCCGGCCGTTTCGGCGTGTCGGCAGCCTATCTCGCCAGCGCCAAAGAAATCGAAATCAAGATGGCCCAAGGCGCCAAGCCAGGCGAAGGCGGCCAACTGCCCGGCCACAAGGTCAGCGCCTACATCGCCAAGCTGCGCCACTCGGTGGAAGGAGTGACCCTTATTTCCCCACCTCCACACCATGATATCTACTCGATCGAAGATCTGGCCCAGCTCATCTACGATTTGAAACAGGTGAACCCCCGCGCCCGTATTTGCGTGAAGCTCGTCTCCACCGCAGGCGTCGGCACCATCGCCGCAGGCGTGGCAAAGGCTCATGCGGACATCATTCTCGTCAGCGGACATGAAGGCGGCACAGGGGCCTCCCCGCTGAGCTCGATCAAGCATGCCGGTGGACCTTGGGAACTCGGCGTCGCCGAAGCCCATCAGGTTCTCATGCTCAATGGGCTCCGCAACCGCGTCACCCTCCGCACCGACGGCGGCATGCGCAGCGGCGAGGACATTGTTTACGCCGCCCTGCTTGGAGCCGAGGAGTTCAACTTCGGCACCGCCGCCCTCATCGCGATGGGCTGCGTGTATGTCCGCCAGTGCCATCTCAACACCTGCCCCGTCGGCGTCGCCACGATCGACGACCGACTCCGCGCGAAATTCAAAGGCCGCCCGGAAAATGTCGTCGCCTTCTTCAACGGCGTCGCCACCGAGGTCCGCGAAATGATGGCCCGTCTAGGCTTCCGCACCATTGATGAAATGGTCGGCCGCGTGGAATGCCTGCGCCAAAAGGAAATCCCAAACCACCCGAAAGCCAACACCCTCGACCTCTCACGCCTGCTCGTGAATGTCGCCGCCGATGATCCTTCCGCCGTGCGCCACGCCACCCGCTCGCGCAACGATGGACCCGAGGACTCGACGCTCGACGAGACCGTTCTCCAAGACGCGAAGGATGCCATCACCGATGGCCGTCCCATTTCCCTCTCTTACGAGGTCGAAAACACCAGCCGCTCGGTGGGAACCCAGGTCTCCGGCGAGATCGGCTACCAGTGGGGCGAGGAAGGCATTGCCAATGGCACCGTCGAACTCAAGCTCAAGGGCAGCGCGGGACAAAGCTTCGGCGCGTTCCTCTCGCCCGGCGTGCGACTCCTCCTCACCGGCGAAGCCAACGACTATGTCGGCAAAACCATGAGCGGTGGCGAAATCGTCATCAAACCCGAGCCCGGCTCGCTCTTCATCCCGCACGAGGCCATGATCATCGGCAACACCGTGATGTATGGCGCGAGCGGTGGACGCCTCTTCGCAAACGGCCGCGCCGGCGAGCGCTTCTGCGTCCGCAATTCCGGCGGCACTGCCGTCGTTGAAGGCATCGGTGACCACGGTTGTGAATACATGACCAATGGAACCGTCGTGGTCCTCGGCCGCACTGGCAAAAACTTCGGCGCCGGCATGACCGGCGGCGCGGCCTACATCCTAGACCTCGAGAACCGCTTCGAGCGCCTCTACAACAACCAGCTCATCTCGATCTCGCGTCTGGCTGCCGACTCTGACATCGCGACACTCAAGGCCCTCATCCAAGAGCACCACGATCTCACCGGCAGCCCCCGCGCCACCGAAATCCTCGGAGCCTGGAACAAATTCCAGCCCCTCTTCTGGAAGGTCAGCCCGAATGTCCCGACCGCCAAACCGGTCCCCGAGCCCTCCAAAGAGCCCGAGGCCACAGGTAAGGTCATCAGCGAAGAAGTTATCGCCTCCCGCTAATCCTAAAACGCAAGCAGCATCGAAATCCTTCACCGGAATGGGTCATTCTCTGGGATGACCCATTTCCTGGCGCAGGAGGTCGGAAAGCGACACGCCCGCGCCTCAGCACCGTAGTCAAAACGCAAGTAGCCGTTGGTATCAGGCCTCGATTTTTTCGATGACGACCAACTCGCCGCCGAAGGGGGTCTTACCCCAGAGCGGGGTTACGCCGATTCCGAGGCCGCGATTCTTGAAAAAGGAAACCAACTCCCGACGGTGAGGAAAATTGACATCTCCCCCGCTGATCCAGCCGCTAACGCGGGTCCACCACTCCTCAAGAAGGGTTACCAGATAACGCCAACCGGCGTCTTTGAATGTCGTGCGTAGGAGGATGAGAGACCCTGCTTCAGCCGCTTTGGCCAAGCGCTCGAGCATGAGCTTCTGATCCGGTGGCGAGAGATAATGAAGCACATCGAACATGCAGACCGTCGCCCCTTCGGGAATCTGCACCGACAGCGCGTCGCGCACTTCGAAGCCCACTTCCTCAAAACCAAAATGCCGCATGGCCTCCTTGCCCAGATTGACCTTCCAGGCGCTGGTGTCGAAGCCCCGGTAGCGCTCGGTGAGACCTGCGCCGCGCATGGAAATACCAAGGAGACCCAATCCACATCCGATGTCCCATACGGGCTGGCGACGCATACTGATAAATTTCCACGCCGTCTTGAAAACAGGATCCGTGCCGACTTTTCCAGCAACATAGCCTCGAAGCCATCTGGAGCGACCATAGGCGCGGGCTATCTGAAATGCGGAAAAGGAATCTGCCATATGTTCGATTGGTCCAGAATTTAATACCTCGGCGACCATGCCTGAGGCAACGCAATCCACTCCGCCGCACGGCTTGGTCTTGATCTCCGACGAAACAGCAAAGAAGCATCCAAGCCTGTCCCAAAGCAAGCCTCCACAACAAGCCGAGCGTCCAAAGCAGGAGTGAGGTTGTTCTGGTGAAAGACCCGCATCTCGGTCAAACATACGATGGATGGCACTCAATAGGCTCGCTTCCATGGAGAATTCGGCGACTGCGCCGGCGCCTCAGTTCGAGAGCAGGCCTCTGCGAGATTCTGCGCGGCTCCACGCCGCCTACGCTCTCTATCTAGCTGGAGCGAGTTGGTTAGCAGCTTCCGTGCTTTTCAGATTCCCATCCGGCAATGACGAAACATCCCACCTCCGGGCGAGAGAGACCATAAGCCGCCACTGCGCGAGATACCTCGATCGCCTGGCGCGCATGGGTTGCACCCGCTGCGAATATGTGGGCTTTGAAGACTCCGCCAACTGGCGTGGCTCTCTTCTTTGCGCGAACCATCCCTCGATTTTTGACGCGCTCCTACTTTTCCAGAAATTTCCCCACGCGGCTTGTGTGGTCGGAGCAAATCCTTGGCGACATCCTCTTTTTTCCATCCCGGCCAAGCAGGCCGCATACATACCCAGCCTTCCTGCGCTGCGCATGGTCAAGGAGACACGGCGACTTGTGGCCCAAGGCGGCAACATGATTGTTTTTCCCGAAGGCACCCGAACACGCGAGGGTGCGATTGGGCCGTTCCTCGATGGATTCGCGCTCGCCGCCATCAAAGGCGGTGCCGCTGTGCGAACCATCTTTATCGAGTGCACGAGCCGTTTTTTAGGGAAAGCGATCTCATTCAAAAGCCCGCTCGAAATGCCAATCCACTTCCGCCTTTCGACCGGCCAGGTTTTTCATCCCGACCCACATGCCAATGCGCGTGATTTCAGCCAGACGCTGGAGGAATATTTTCGCCAACGCCTGATCCGTGAGGGAGAGGCGATCCGGCGATGTTCCGATCCCGTGGAATGAACAAGTCGCGATATCTCACAGCCTGCGCGGGTTGGATGCTCGTGCTACCGGGGGTGATTCGAAACTGCGGCTGGTTCGGAGCGGTCGAAAAATCCTTCCCTACCCGAGAGAGGGAACTCCTGCTTACGATTGATGACGGCCCTGATCCCCAGCAGACCCCGCAAATCTTGGATACTTTGGCAAAAGCACGAGTGAGGGCGGTATTTTTTGTGATTGGGAAAAAGGCGGAGGCCCATCCGGCACTTTGTCGACGCATGGTGGACGAAGGACACTCCGTGCAGAACCATACCTACTCACATCCCTCGGCGACCTTCTGGTCCGCCGGGCCTCGCCGCGCGGCGGAGGAAATCACGCGTTGCTCGGCGGCTATTGAAAAAGCAATCGGTCGAATGCCTGTTCATTTTCGAGCCCCAGTTGGCATGGCCAACCCCTTTGTGCATCTCGCGGCCGAGGCGTGCGGTCTCAAGATCATGGGCTGGTCCGCCACAGGTCATGACGGCATCGCCCACGACCCCGCCCGCGTGGTGCGGCGCATCCGCCGGAGCGCAACGCCCGGAGGCATCATCCTGCTTCACGAAAGCCACCTTCGCAGCATGCGCGAGGGAGAGCGGGCTTGCACACTTTCCGAGCTTCTGAATACGCTGAAAGTAGATGGTTATATATTCACAGACAGGCTGGATGCAGGGTCAGCTTGAGACTCACACGCTCTGCTACTCCACCGCTGCCTGACCCCATGGACAAAGAAACCTCCGTTGACATTCTTCGCTCCATGCTGGCTGAAAATGTGATGCTTAAAATCGATGTCGCCACCATCTCCGAGCACACGCCGTTATTTGGCGCAGACGGCCTCGGTCTCGACTCGCTGGACGCCTTGCAAATCATCATCGCCGTAGAAAAAAAATACGGCATCTCGATCGGCGACGCCACGACGGCGAGGGATGCCCTGCAGAGCCTCGGCGTGCTTCGGGACTGGATCAACGGGCGACTTGCCAGCGCGTAAAGCGACCCAAACTCGCACTGCGGCAGACGCCAACCCCACCTATGCGGCTCCGACATATTTTGATCATTACGGGTCTGCTGGCGCTCTTGGTTGCGGCCTTGCGCCCGAGGCGTGGCAAGGATTACCGCGAGGCGAAGTTTTACAAGGCGCTCTACCGTCCGCATGCCTTTGAATTGGCGATTTCAGCGCGGCGGCTTGTCGGAAAGGCGCTGAGCATCTGGATCGCTCGCCTCATTGGCGCCGGCTATGCGCTTGCGCACCCCAAGGTGCTTCGCGAAATCCGCGCGAACATCGCACTGCTCGATCCCCGCAAAGCGACTTGGAAAAATGCGGCACGAGTCTGCACTCACCAGGCGTTGAACTTCCGCGAATATGCGGAACTGGGCGTCAGCAAAACCGGCGTAGTGCTCGACATGCTGGGATCAAAACAAGGCATTGAACATATCGAGGACGCACGCAGCGACGGAAAGGGCTGCCTTTTCGTGACTGGACACTTTGGATTTTTCGAACTCGGCGGGCTTGTGATGTCCCAGTTGGGATATCCGATGACCACGCTCACGCTGCCCGAGCCTACGACCGAGCTGACCCGCTGGCGGGCGGACTTCCGCAAACGCTGGGGGGTTGAAACGGTGGTGGTCGGCAACGATGCCTTCTCTGCTGTGGAAATAACGCGCAAGCTGCGAAACGGAGCGATGATCGCCCTGCTTAGCGACCGCCCTTTCGACGCCAACATCGTCGAGGTCGATCTACCGCATGGCCGCATTCCCTTCTCCACCGCTCCGGTCCTGCTTTCGCTCCTCTCCGGCGCGCCGATCGTCGCCGCCGGCATCTGGCGCGAACCGAATGGCCAATTTGCCATCGAAGCCGCGCCGCCATTGCGCCCGGTATGGTTGCCCGAGGGGCGCGAAGCCACTCTGGAGAACTTCACCACGCGATTGGCCAAGGAGGGGCTTGTGCCTCTCTTCACCCGTGCACCCGAACAATGGCACCACTACTCCCGTCTCGAAAAATGAACAAACCACTCACTCCCCACGGCCCGGGATTCCGTTTTTTAGATACCTTCGAATGCGTTGATGGCAACGGCATCGGGATATGGCATCTGAATCCGGAGTTGTGGTTTTTTAAAGACCACTTCCCAGGAAACCCCATCGTGCCTGCCGCGCTGCTTATGGAATTCGCCGCACAGACCGCTGGAGCGCTGTGGATGAAAGACAGCGCCAAACCCGACGCCGCTTTGTTCGTTGCTTCGGTGGACGCCCTGCGAATCCAGAGCGCGGCCCTGCCCAATGAGACTTTGAAGGCCAGCGTGACGCTCGTCAGAGAGCTTGGGCCACTCGCGCAGTTCGAATTTGAAATCACTTCGGCATCCCGCGCCATCGCACGGGGGAGGGTCACGCTGAGTCAACAACTGGCCTAACGCTTGAACTGCTGAATGTGCCAGGGTAGGCACATCAATTTGTTGAGAGGCGCCGTCCTTGCTGGAAATTTGGGTCAGACGAGACGCTGCCCCTCCCATGGGAACTACGCGCTGCCGCGCGGAAGTTTTGGAAGAAGTTGCGAGTTCGATCCGGTCGTTGTATGGATTTTGCATCAATGGCTAAATCTTCGGCTCTTCCAATCCCACGCTCTCTCGGCGCTGTGCTGTGGGGAATCTCTATTGCGCTTTCCTGGATGTGGGGGCTCGGCCTGTTCTTCTCTGTTCAATTCACCACGCAATTCGGACTCTTCGGATTGCTGACCTTTGCGATTCCGAATTTTCTGGGGCTTCTGATCTTCGGCTTGGTCACGCACCACTTGGCGCGGAGGGAGTCGGGATCCGAGTCGCTGGCGAAATTTTTTGCCTCTTGGTCGAGGCCGTTCCGGCTGGTTTTTTTCCTCTATCAACTGCTCGCCATCACACTGACGATCTTTGCATTCATCCGCTACGCTTGGGCGCCTTTGGGCTTCCGTCCGGAACTCCTCTACTTACCACTCACAATGCTTGTGGTGCTGGCGGCGGCGATTTTGTTTGGCGAGGAATTTGACATCAAACGCATCAAATTCAGCCATGGAGCGCTTTTCCTGCTGCTTGCTCCGGCGTTGGTGATTCTTACTGTGCACACACTCGGAAAGGGAACCGGCCCACTAACGATTCCCAAGCTGCCTACGAACGACTGGAACTACTGGGGCTACGCCGTGCCGATCATCATCGGTTTCCTCGTCGGCCCGTGGCTTGACCTCCAGCAATGGCAGCGGGCGATTCAAATGCACCGCGAGCGCGTCTCCATCGCTGCCGGATATATCATCGGCTCGCTCCTCTTTTTCGGCCTCATCCTCTGGCACGGCATCACAGCACTCTGGGCGCTCAACTGGGGCGCGGGAGAGTTCATTCGCGTGGGAATCACCGGGCACAACTATGGCCAGGAAGTGCTGACCATGGTCTTCTCCAATGCGTCATCTTGGACATTCGCCGCCTATGCTGTGTTCATCTGCGTGTGTGTGCTGACCACGCTCGACAGCGGCTACATCGCTTTGAAGTGGTTTTTGCAATCCAACGCCAGCACGAGCAACCATCCGATCTTCTCACTCGTTCCGCCCAAGCTCCTCACATCTCCGATCCCAGCCTACCTGCTTGCAGGCATCGTCGCCGTGGCGGGAGTCATGCTCAAGTTTGAGCTGGAATTTTTCATGATCTTTTACGCCACATTCTTCGTTGGCTACTCGATCCTGGCGATCGCCCGCTGCTACATTGTCAGCCCGGCGAATGCGATTCCGCAGGTGAAAATGTTCTGCATCGGCAGCATTGCAGTGGTCATTTTTTCCTTTGGCTACTTCCTGCGTTCTCCGAGCCTGCAAATCGTCGGCTCGCTCCTGCCGCTCGGCTATGTGATCTGGCTGCTGCTGAAGCCCACTTCCTCGGATGAATTCGTGAGCGATACAGCGGAATTAGACACCACCGCCCCCTCAGCCTTTGCGTCACGCCCAGAGAGCGCTGTGAGCGTGGCGAGCCCGATCACTGTTCTCGACCCGGGAGCCTCCCAGCACAGCTTGGCAGGGCATTTTGAAGACAAGTGGTTTGTTTACACCCTCGTCGCGACCTATGCGGACACCAACTCGGTCGGTAATGTCTATTTCGGCATGTATGCCATGTGGGTCGGTAAGGCGCGCGAGCTATTTTTCAACCGCGTCATGCCGAAGTTCAATCTCAAGAACACACCGTTCTACATCCTGACCCGCTCGTTCGAGCACAAGTTTGTCCGCGAAACCCGGGAGTTTGAAACCGTGCAGGTGAAAATCCGCGTTGCCAGCTACAACCGCAAGTTCGCTACACTGGAACATGAAATCTATGACTCGCTCGGACAACTTCTCGGCAAGGGCAAGCAAACCCTGCTCTTCGTTTCATCCAGCGACTACAAGATGCTCGACATCCCACCGGATGTTTACTCGGCCTTCATCGCCCATACCTGAGGAATGAAAACGGGCGCGACGGCAGGCAGGTGGCGCAGGGGATTTGCAGCTCTCGGAGTGTGCTTCGCCGCGTTCAGCCTCACCGCCTGCCCGAAAGCTCCGCCGCCACCCCCTCCTCCCCCAACGCCAATGCCCTCCCCCACGCCGACACCGGTCCCGACGCCCAAGCCGATACCCGCTCTGGTTCGCAAGCCGCTTCCCACGGCCACGCTCTTCAGCGGCATCTCGCTGGAATCCGCCGCTGTTGCGAATGCATCGAACGAACTGGCATCGCAGGACCGCCGTGACCCGGATGCCTATAAAGTCGAGCTGACCTTGCGCGCCCGCCTGCCACGCCCGGCCCTCGCGCTCGAAGACATCGCGGCAAGCGACCCCTCGCTGCCCAGCGTTTTCAAGGACCTTCCCGTCCTGCTTACCAGCGCTTCGGTGTCTCCGTTTTTTGAAAAAATCTACGAACTCAAAACAAACGACCTAAACCGCAAGCTAGCCAACCTCGACGCCGTGCTCACTCGGCATAATTTTTACGACTGCGAGACGATGCTTGAGCTCGAGAACACCGCCACATCGCGCCGCGCGCTGCTCGTCATAGCTGACATGGATGTGAACACGGACGGCTCGGATGGCGACCGCAATGTCCAAGTCGATTCGTCATCCATTTTCTTTCTTCCCCAGACGAGCTATCGCTGGCCGAAACAGACCGAGCGGGCGAATCTCATGCTGGCAATCGAGGAAAAGCGACTCGCCGATTTCAAAGCCGAAAAACTCAAGCCTGAACTTAAGCCAGCACGCGTGACCCAGATCAACGAAGGCATCGACCTCGCCACCCGCCGCATCCACGACCTGAAGAAATGGAGCTTTCTGGTCTCCTCGGTGGACCCCTTCATCGTCCTACCGGGATTCATCATGAGGGACCACACCGGCCCCTTCGTGCCGAAAATCGGGGACTACGCCATCGTAATCCACGAGGGCCGGGCCTATCCCGCCATCCTAGGCGATTCCGGCCCCTCCCACAAAGTCGGCGAGGCCTCACTCCTGCTCTGCCGCGAACTCAGCCAGCGCTCGTCGAATATCATCCGCGCCGCCAGCGACCTCAATGTGACCTACCTCGTCTTCCCTGGTTCGGCCGATGAATCCCCCGGCCCGCCTGATCTCGCGAAGTGGCGGGAAAAATGCACTCAACTCGCTGAGGAACTCGGCGGCCTCACCGTGCCATTGCACGAATGGCCAAATCTTGTGCCCCCGTGGCCGACGCCAACACCTTCGCCGACTCCAAGTCCTAGCCCGACGCCGAATCCCTCCCCGTCTGTAGATCCAACCAGCACTACGCTGCCCCAGGATACACCGCCCGCTTCCGAGTAAAAGCCGCGCTTGCGTTCGTTTTTGAGAAGGCTAATAAAGCGCCTTCCTTTATCGCATTCCATGATCCAGCAAACAGCACTCGCCCAAGCCCGTTCAGCATACCGTCCCAAGCTCCCAGCCTCGCTCAGCGCGGCATCCACCGCGAAGCAGACTCCGTTACCGACATCCAGCAACAGCGAAATCCGCGCCCTTTTTCCAAACACCTTCGACCTACCCGCTGTGACCTTTGAAAAAGGCTCCGCACCAGCCGCAGCTTCGCCGATCCGCGTTGGCGTGATCCTCTCCGGCGGCCCTGCGCCCGGTGGACACAATGTCATCGCCGGTCTCTTCGACGCCATTAAAAGCATCCATCCCGAAAGCTCGCTCATCGGCTTCCTGAATGGCCCGGACGGCCTTCTCACGAACAAGGGCATCGAAATCGACGCCAAGCTCCTCGAGAGCTACCGCAACACCGGTGGGTTTGACATCATCGGCTCGGGCCGCACGAAACTCGAATCGCACGAGGATTTTCTCAAAGCCCTCGAAACCGCAAAATCCCGCGATCTCACCGCACTGGTGGTCATCGGCGGTGACGACTCAAATTCCAACGCCTCGAAGCTCGCCGAGTTTGCAAAAGCCAACAACGCCCCGCTTTGCGTCGTCGGCGTTCCGAAGACGATTGATGGCGACCTGCGCGGCGAGCACATCGAGACAAGCTTCGGTTTCGACACGGCCAGCAAGGTTTACTCCGACCTCATCGGAAACATCCAGCGCGACGCCATCTCGGCCCGCAAATACTGGCACTTCATCAAGCTCATGGGCCGCTCGGCCTCACACATCGCCCTGGAATGCGCGCTGCAGACGCATCCGAATATCACACTCATCTCCGAGGAAGTCGCTGAGCGCGGGCTCACGCTCAAGCAAATCGTCGACCAGATCTCAGACACCGTCGCCCACCGCGCGGACAACGGCGAAAAATTCGGAACCGTTCTCATTCCCGAAGGCCTCATCGAATTCGTTCCGGAAATGGGCGCCCTCATCGGCGAACTCAACGACACCCTCGCACACCACGGCGACGCCTTCAACGCCCTGGAAACGCTCCCGCAAAAACGCGAATTCGTCGCCGCGAAGCTCACCGCAGCCGCCGCATCGCTCTATCGCAGCCTGCCGGATGACATCGCGAATCAACTTATCCTCGACCGCGATCCGCACGGTAATGTGCAAGTCGCCCGCATTGACACCCAGCGCCTCCTGATCGACCTCGTCGAAGCGCGCTTGAAAGAAATGAAAGCCGCCGGCACCTATAAAGCCAGCTTCTCGCCCCAGCCGCACTATTTTGGCTATGAAGGCCGCTGCGCCGTGCCGTCGAACTTCGACGCCGACTACACCTACACGCTCGGCTTCACCGCCGCCCTCCTCCTCCGCGAGGGCCTCACAGGCTACATCTGCTCCGTTCGCGGCCTAACCAAACCCGCCGCCGACTGGCAAGCGGGCGGCATCCCTATGGCCCAGATGATGAACATGGAACGCCGCCACGGCAAAATGGTGCCCGTCATCAAAAAAGCCCTCGTCGAACTTGACGGCCCCGCCTTCAAGGAATTCGAAAAACACCGCGCCTCCTGGGCGAAGGAAACCCAATACGCATTCCCCGGCCCAATTCAATACTTCGGCCCGGCCGATATCTGCGACCGCCCGACCATCACACTGGAACTCGAATGCGGGAAATTTTGAAGGGAATTCCCATTTTATCCAACAAGACGATTGACCGCATGGAGTAATTTTGGTCAAAAAGTCGCCGCATCAAGGGGAGAACGCCGAATTTGAGGAGTTCTTAGCAGTTAAAAATGTGCCCAAGTTCAAACTAAATTAATATGTCAAACTATAACGTGCCCGGTGGCGAATTATTTTTAGCAACTCTTAACCGATATGTTCCAGAGGTCATGCAGACCATGGTAGGTGTCACGGCCAAACCTGGAACGGGAAATGAAAACGCACCACAGCCTGCAAGTTTGGTCGGCGTGACTGGTTCCATCGGCCTGAGCGGAAAAGTCAACGGCATGGTTTATACCGCTTTTTCTTATGATCTGGCGCAGTGCGTGGCAGAAAAAATCCTCGGAGGAAGCGCCAGCGACCAAGATGTTTCAGATGTCGTTGCAGAACTCACAAACATGATCACGGGAAACCTCAAGTCCCAGCTGTGCGATTCAGGTTTCAATTGCAGCCTCAGCATTCCCAGCGTCGTAAAGGGCGATGATATCAGGGTCTCGGCAAAGACAGCCTCCGTTAGCGTTCGGAACGACTACACGATCGAGGACTGCCCCGGCAGCTTGGTTGTTCAAGCTTTTGCCGCATTGGAACACTAACTTTTTCTTCTATCTATGAGCTCACCTAAAATTCTTAGCGTCGACGACAGTCGAATGATCCACACCCTTATCAACAAAGGCTTTGCACCTTATGATGTCCAAATGCTGTTCGCCAACAATGGAGCCGAAGGCCTGGAAGTAGCCGCCAATGAAAAACCAGATGTCATTCTTCTCGATGTGACCATGCCTGTCATGGACGGCGTGGAATGCCTCGGGAAACTCAAAGCAGACCCGGCACTCAAAGACATTCCAGTTATCATGCTCACTGCCGAGGCAGGCAAAGAGAATGTGCTCAAGATCGCCAAAATGGGTGTCCGCGACTACATCGTCAAACCCTTCACAGAAGCAAACGTCGTTGACCGCGTATCAAAGCTGGTGGACCTCAAACACAAGGGAGCTGCAGCACCAGCTGCGGTCGCAGCAGGACCCGGCAAGAAACAGAAATCCGTGACGGATGCTCTAAAAATCCTCGTTGTTGACGAGCACCCGGCCATCATCGAGTCCATCCAAAAAGCGGTTTCAAATCGCGGTTGGAAAGTCGTGGGCAGTGCAAGTCCGACCGAAGCGGCTGCAGAAGTCGCCTCCTCGGTGCCAGTTGAAAATACACCCGACATCATTCTGATAAGCCTCGCTTACCCTAACAAAGCAGCCCTGACCTTCTACGCAACCGTGCGCTCGAATCCCGCATTGAGCAAGGTGCCGCTTATGGGTCTCTGTGTCAAAACAGCAACTTTCGAGCAAAACAATGCGAAAGATACAGGATTTGTTGGCAGCATCACGAAACCTCTCGACCTGAAAGAGCTTCCAGACCGCTTAGTCCGCGCCATGGATTTGGATAACACGCCGCTCTTCTACAGTATGGACGAGGATGCTCTCGTTGTCTCCATGCCGGAGGATCTGAGTGAGATCGGGTCGCTCGACCTTGTTCGCTATTCCCGCGCCAGACTTTCCGGCCTCGTAAACTCCGGACACAACAAACTCATCATGGATCTGACTGGGGTCAAAAAATTTGAAATCCCATTGCTCCGAGCCATCGCATGCATCCTTGTCGAAGCAAAGGCCTTGGATATCGCGTGGCGCATCGTGGGATCGGATGATGACATCTTCACCCTGCCCACACTCGTTGCAAGCAACCAAAAAGTGGCTGCGTTCAAAGATATTAAGAATCCATTTGAGGGCCAGACCACGCTGGATATTTACCCAAATCGAGACGCCGCTAAAAAGGCGTTTTAACGATCAACCCTCACCATATCTTAAGTGAATCTTAGCCTCGCAAAAGCAGGACCCTTATCCAGAGAATCGCAATGGCTGGGATTCACTTCCTGCGGCCGGCAATACGCTTGTGACCTTCTCTGGGTTAAAGAAGTCCTGCGCTGCCCATCCGTGACTCCTGTCAAACTGGCTTCCTCCTATGTGCGCGGCGTCGTGCACTTGAGAGGCCAGATTTTAACGGCTCTCGACTTGGAGGAACGCCTCGGCCACCCCATCCCTGAAAACCGCCCCTCGAGCCGCTGCATCTTTTTCAAGACAACAAACGACCTGGTGCGCCTTCCCCACCCACCCGAAGACCATGAGCTGGCGGACGCCGACCCAACCGGCCTGCTCGTCGACGCCATTGGAGACATCCTACCGCCTGAAACAAAGGTTCTGCCACCTCCTCCAGAGGCACTCAGCGGTTTGGATACCCGGTTCATCGCCGGAGTTATCAGCTCTCAAGACACCCTCACCACCGTGCTGCAAATCGGCAACCTTGTGTCCATGTCGGAGCTTAAGAAAAACCACTCGGCATGAAAACGAAGAACCAAAAAGGCATCTTCAAGATCACGCCTGGTCTTGAGTTGAACGTCTCGACCGCCGTCAAAGCCGCCCCACAGCTCCAGAAGGCACTCGAAAAGGCGGATGGCGCAAGCACAGTCGAACTCGACCTCTCAGAGACCGCCAGCTTCGACTCGGGAACGATCAAGATTCTACTTACCCTGGCTCAGGAATGTCAAAACCGGGGACTTGCCCTGAAAATCCAAGCCTCGCCGGAGGCGAAACAATTTCTGAATGTGTTCAATCTTAAACGCCGCATGTCCATCATAACCCAGGAGGACGCCGAATGAGTGCCGATCAGGAAATGCTCGATCTTTTTGTTCAAGAGTCCAGCGAGCACTTGCAGACCCTTGAAACGGATTTGATGGCCCTCGAGTCGAATCCAACGGACAATGCCCTACTGAACAGCATTTTCCGATCTGTTCACAGCCTCAAGGGCGGCGCCGGCTTCTTTGGCTTCGACCCCATCGTCAAGCTCGCCCATGTGATGGAGAGCGTGATGTCGCTCCTGCGGGATGCAGTTCTTAAGGCCGACCAGCCTATGGTCAGCCTGCTCATCTCGACCTCGGACAAACTGAACCTCATGCTCGGCAACCCGGAAAGGGCCATAGAAATCGCCTGTGAAGGCGAGATTGCAGGCCTCCAAGCCATTCTCGACGGCACTTCCTCGGGGGCCTCGTCGGCTGCCGCAAGCGGCGCCGAAACACCGGCCCCAAAACTTCCTGAAAAAAAATCGGATTCCGTCCTTGATAGGGAACTTGCGAGATTTGATTTTCATCCGGATGATCTTTTGGATGGGCTGAAGCACGGCCAAAACTTCTACATCGTGCAAGCAGGATTGGAAAAAGAGATCGAATCTCAAGCACAGACCCTTGAGCACTTTGTATCAGAGCTAACATCCCTCGGCACGCTCATAGGCACCGAAGCCTCACTACCGGATCATGTCACTCTTTCGAACTGTGCAGAGGCCGATGTCTCTTGCCGCTTCTTTTTTGTAACGGCCTTGGAGCCATTTATCCTCTGTGGTGCACTCGGCCTGGGCGATGAAAACATCCACCAGATCGAATCATCCAAACTGGGCGAATGGGTAAAAACTGCTCCAACTGAAAAAACCTCTCCTATCGTGGACGAGTCGCAAGAGATTGAGGAAACGACTCCAGAGGTTGTCGTATCTCAAAGCATCGTGCCGACCTCGCCGACGGTCCCCGCCATCGCGCCTCAACCTGCGGAGCCAGCCGCCACCCAGATTGATCCCAAGCCCGTTGCAGCTGCCAGACGCAAACCCGAGGAAACCATTCGCATCAGTGTCGGCCTTCTCGACTCGCTCATGAATCTGGCGGGCGAAATGGTTCTCGGCCGCAACCGACTCCTGCGGATAGCCGGCCGCTCGGATAATGGCCCTGACAATTCCCAGATGCAATCCGTGGTGCAAGAGATCAGCTCGGTGACTTCCAATCTTCAGGATACGATCATGCGAGCCCGCCTGCAGCCAGTCGGTGGTCTTTTTGGGAAATTCACACGCATCGTCCGCGATCTCAGCCACAAGCTGAACAAGGAAATCCAGCTCGAAATTTTCGGCGACGATGTGGAACTCGACCGCACCCTTCTGGAAGGCCTTTCCGACCCCCTCACCCACCTTGTGAGGAACAGCGTCGATCACGGTATCGAAGCCCCGGCAAATCGGACAGCCAAAGGCAAAAGCTCCTGCGGAACCATTCGTCTCTCGGCTGCGCACCTCGCTGGGCGCGTCCAGATCGAGGTCCTCGACGATGGCGGCGGCATGGATCCCGAGCGCCTCAAATCAAAAGCTATCGAAAAAGGGATCCTCACCGCCGATCAAGCCGCCCGCATGACGGACTCCGACGCCCTCCAATTAATCTTCGCCGCTGGTTTTTCCACAGCTGCGGCAGTCAGTGACATCTCAGGCCGTGGCGTTGGCATGGATGTGGTGAAAACCAACATCGAGAAACTCGGTGGCCATGTGGAACTTGACAGCCGCTTGGGCCAGGGCACCCGCATCATTATTCGCCTCCCGCTCACACTGGCGATCGTTCCCGCCCTGATCGTTGGCTGCCGAGGCACAAACTATGCACTGCCTCAGATCAATGTGGATGAAATCGTGCACCCTGGAGAGGAATACCCGCTCAAATCCATGGGCGGTGCACGCGTGCTTGAGCTGCGAGGACAACTCCTTCCCGTCGTGGATCTCTCCGACCTTTTGGGCCACCCTCCCCGGGAGAATGCCAAACAAGAAAACTTCGTGGTCGTTCTGAGATTGGACCATGTTTCCTACGGCCTGATCGTTAATGAAATTATCAGCAACGAGGAAATCGTGGTCAAACCTCTCGGCCGCCATCTTCGCTCCGTGCCTTATTATACAGGAGCCACGATATTAGGTCAGGGTGAAATCGCCATGATTCTGGACCCGAATTCCATGGCTCAAGGCAGGATTTCAGCCTCTCAATTGGCTCTCAACGCCTCGAAATCAAGCGAAGTCGCTCTTTCCGACTCTACTTCCGAGCGCGTGCTTATTTTTCAGGAGACCGATGGCGAATTCCTCGCCATCCACCTCAAAAAAGTCATGCGCGTCGAATCCGTCAAAGCCTCCGACATCGAGCGCATCGGCTCGATGGATTGCCTCCGCAAGAACCACGACTCCACGCTGCGATTGGTCCAACTCTCGGATCTTATCCCTATCAAGCCACAGACCCAACGCGCAGAGGAATTCTTCCTCATTGTGCCAAGGCCACCATTCGATGGATTAAGCATTGTCGCCTCCCGCATTGTCGACTCCGCCGATCTCTCAGAAGACCAAATCGACAAAGCAACATTCAGAGCCAGAGGACTTAGGGGCAGCGCTGTCCTATCGGATCGCCTTTCACTGGTCCTGGATTTCGACGCGATCGCGGAAATGCTCAGCGCAGGCGGAGACGAGACATCACTCTTCGCTCAAGGCCATTTCATGCTCACGGCGAACTCGCAGCAGCAGCCAGGCCACCCCCAGCACCACATGACCCAGCTACCAAACACCAAAGAAGCAGCAACTCTCACCAATTAAAATACCATGAAAATCAACCTCTCAACACGGCTTATCATCAGCATGGCCATAGGTGGCCTGATTCCAGTGATGGCATTGACCATCTTTGGCCTGAACTCCGCCAACCGCATCGCCGACTTTTCCAAGAAACAACTTCTGGCCCATGCGGATGCCTCGATCGAAATCATCGAACGAAATCTCTTCGAACGCTATGGTGATGTGCAAGCCTTTGCCTCAAACCCAGTGGCCAAAAATTTTCTAGGCGGTGAGGAAAAAGACTCTTCTTCTCTTACAGAGGCCATCAATACCTATGTGAGACTCTACGGGTGCTACCCGATCAGCCTCATCGTTGACGCAAATGGCAAGGTTGTTGCAGTCAATTCTTTGGATGCTTTAGGAAAGTCGATCGACTCCAGCTACCTTTTGGGTAAAGACTTTTCCGGTGCAGACTGGTTTGTCAATGCCAAACAAGGCCGTTTCACGGCATCGGATACCTTGACTGGCACCGTTGTAGGCCAGCCGGCTCGAGACCTAGATGTCAATAAACTCCTCGGCATAGAATTCGAAACCATCGGGTTCGCTGCGCCGATCACGGGGAAAAATGGAGAATTCTTGGGCGTCTGGAAGAATTTTGCAGACATGACATTCGTCGAAAACATCTTACACAAACCCTACGTTCAAATGAAGGAAAGTGGAATTTTATCCACTGAGATATCACTTTTGAACGAGCATGGCCTTGTGCTCGGAAAACTGGACCCATCTGCCACAGGAAGCGAAGATTTTATCAAAGATTCCAAAGTCATTCTTACCGAAAACATTGTTGCCGAAGGAAGAGAAGCCGCCAAAGACATTCTTTCCAAAACCTCCTCGATCGGCAGGGAATTTGATCCCATCCACAAAGAGTGGACGGTTTATGGCGCAGCCAGAAGCAAGGGCGTTTTAGGATACCCAAATGCCAATTGGCATGTTCTTGTGAGCGTTCATGAGCAGGACTTGCTCAAGCGTGTGGTGGAAATCACTTGGACCATATCGATCTGTGCCGTTATCTTCATGTTTGCCGCTGCAGTGATCATCGGTCGCTCGATTAGCAAACCGATCGTGGCATGCGCCCAAGCCGTGAAAAAACTGGCTGATGGCGACCTGAGTGGCAGCGTCAAACTCAAGCGCGGTGATGAGGTGGGCGTTCTTGCCAACTCGGTGGATACTTGCATCGAGAACCTTCGCAAGATGGTGCAGGAAATCACGCATACATCCGAAGCACTGACGGAATCCGCCTCGATCCTTACCGAGACCGCGAATTCGCAAGCCGCAGGCGCGGAGCAAACCAATGTGCAAGCCCATACAGTCGCTGCTGCAGGAGAAGAACTTGCAATCAATTCCAAATCCATGACAGCATCGGCCGGCGAGATCAGCCAATCCGCCACCACCGTAGCCGCTGCCGTGGAGGAAATGTCCTCATCCATCCAAGAGGTAGCTCGCAACTGCACCCAAGAATCAGAAATCGCCCGCAAGGCGGATTCACAAGCCCGTCAGACACGCGAGCTTATGATCAAGCTCGACGAATCGGCGCGCCAGATCGGAAAAATCGTAGAACTCATCAACCAAATCGCCGAGCAGACAAACCTGTTGGCGCTCAACGCAACCATTGAAGCCGCCAGCGCCGGTGAAGCCGGTCGAGGATTCGCCGTCGTGGCCAACGAGGTCAAGGAACTCGCCCGCCAGTCTGCAGCAGCGACTCAGGACATCCGACTTCAGGTCAGTCTCATCCAGGAAAATACCTCAAATTCCATGGAAGCGATTGATGATGTGGCCAAGGTCATCGAACAAGTCAGCCAGATCGCTTCCAGCATTGCGGCAGCTGTCGAAGAACAATCCGCGACCACATCAGAAATCGTTCGTTCACTGCACAATGTGACATCCTCCACAAAGAGCCTGTCCGAAAATGTGAAGAACGCCTCTGCCGGCGCGGATGAAGTCTCACGCAATATCAACGGCGTCTCCCAAGCCGCCAGCGAATCCGCCAAAGGAGCCTCGCGCATCAGCTCGAGCGCTGGGGAACTGAGCCACCTTGCCGGTTCCCTCGGCCAACTCGTGAATCGATTCAAGTTGTAACCCTGCCATTGTTTCATGAGAATTCTTGTCGTTGACGATTCAGCACTTTATCGGAAACTTCTCTCGGACGCTGCTTCAAGCGTTCCGGGAGCGGAAACCGTAGCTGTCTCGGGCGGCGAGCTGGCGCTCAAGCGTCTCGAATCTGAAAAGTTCGACCTTGTTCTGCTGGACGTTTTCATGGATCAAATGAGCGGATCGCAAACGCTCGAGAAAATTAAGCAGTCCCACCCCGGTTTGCCGGTGGTCATGGTGAGCGGAGCCACAGGCCGAGATGCAGAAATCACGATCGGCTGTCTGTCTCACGGAGCGATGGATTTCATTCCAAAACCCTCAGGCTCCTCATTTGAGTCTGGAATGGAGGCTCTTAAAGCAGATATTCGCAAAGTTGCCACGATGGCGCGCCTTCGTGGCGCCTCGGCTTCGGCCTTGCATGCTGCTCCCGAGCCAAGCAGTCCAACGGCAGCGGCACCGATCAAGCGCCTCCAACCACCGCCATTTCCTGAATTGGTTCTCATAGGCGTGTCAACTGGCGGGCCGAATGCCCTTTCCACGGTTCTTCCAATTATTTCGGCCAAGCTTCCGGTTCCCATCTTGCTCGTGCAACACATGCCCGCCACTTTCACCAAGTCCTTGGCCGAGCAGTTGGACAAAATCAGCGGGCTTACGATCAAAGAGGCTTCAAACGGCGATATTCCCATACCAGGAGAAGTGCTCATAGCCCCGGGAGGCTTCCACTTGGAAATCTTTCGAAACGATGCAGGAAAAATTCAAACCCGCATCACTAGCAGCCCACATGTGCAATCTTGCCGCCCTTCGGTGGATGTTCTTTTCACTTCCGCTGCCAAATGCAACCTGCGCGGAGCTATTGCCATTATTCTCACAGGGATGGGATCTGATGGAGCCGATGGCGTAGCGACCTTGCAACACGCATTGCCCACGTGGTGCATCGCTCAGGATGCAGCAACATCTACAGTTTATGGAATGCCTCAGGCCATTGCTCAGAGGCATTTGAGCAACGAAATCTTGCCACTTCAAGAAATCGGCCCCCGCATTAACAAACTTTTCAGACTTTAATTATCAAGGGCGATAAATCTCTGGGCATATGTTTGATTTCTCTAAAAACCCGAACCAATTGGGACTTCTCTCGGAATATGTTGCTCAAGCCTGCTGCATTCACTTAGGCGAGGAAAAACGCTACCTCTTTGAGGCGCGCCTCGGCAAAATCATCGCCGAAAGCGGAGCCGCTGATATTCCGGAGTTCATACGCATGGCGAAAGCGGACGCCACAGGCCGCCTGCGCGATAAAATCATCGACTCCATGACAACCCACGAGACCTACTGGTTTCGCGACACGCGGCCTTGGGAATCACTTGAAAATTCGATTCTTCCAGAACTAGGAAAACTTCTTCAGACCGGTAAAAAATCTCGCATTCGTATCCTCAGCGCTGCCTGCTCCACAGGCCAAGAGCCCTACTCCATCGCCCTCCTTCTCCATAAACTGAAGGCCTCTGGCATGTTGGGCGGCGTGAACCTCTCATCGTTTGAAATTACTGGCTTCGACATCTCCCCAGGAACGCTTTTTTTGGCATCCGCCGGCCGTTACAGCCAACTCGAAATCTCACGCGGCCTGCCGGATTATTGGAAGAACAACTTCTTTGAATCCACTCCCGGAAATACATGGACATTGAAGCCTGAGATTCGATCGATGGTGACATTCAAAAAAAGAAACCTCCAAGACGATCTCTCGATTCTGGGCCTTTTTGATTTAGTGCTCTGCCGGAATGTCGCCATTTACTTCGAGGAAGATTTTAAAAAAGACCTCTTCACCCGACTTGCGCAGGTTATTTTACCTAATGGACACCTCATGCTTGGTGGAACAGAATCCCTCTTCACGCATCAGCATCTCTTTTCAACGGAAAATGTGGCCGGATCCTACTTTTACAGAAGGAAATAAAAATTAGCTCAATAATAAAATCCTAATACTTATGGCAACTCAACAAATCCAACCTTCCGACCCGGCAAAAACCGATTCCTTCGATAAGTGGATCGAAAGCATCCGCCACCTCTCCAAGAGCATTTCGAGTAAGATGAACAACTCGCTGAGGCAAATCGACGACATCAACATGCGCGTTCGACTTTTGTCCTTCAACGCGCAGATTCAAGCCGCCAAAGCCGGTGACGCAGGGCGCACCTTCGCCGTGGTCGCCAATGAAATCGGAAACCTCTCAACCAATACCGCACAAGTCGCTGAGGGCCTCGCCGAGGAAACCAAGCATGACATCACGCAACTCTCTGAAATCAGCGACCGCTTGGATTCCGTAGTGCGCGGTGGACGCCTTGTTGATCTCGCTCTTACCAACATAGATCTCATCGACCGCAACCTCTACGAGCGCTCCTGCGATGTCCGCTGGTGGGCCACCGATGCCAGTGCGGTCAATGCCCTCACCTTCCCCGGCACCGACTCATCACGCCATGCCTGTGAACGCTTGGGAGTCATCTTGAACGCCTACACCGTTTATTACGACATCGTGTTGTGTGATCTCAACGGAACCGTCATAGCAAACGGTCGCTCAGGAAAATACAAATCCATCGGCATGAATGTGGCGGCCAACGAGTGGTTCCGCAAAGCTCGCACCTCTGCAAGCGGTGATGATTTCGGCTTCGAAACAGTCCATGCCTCCCCATTGGTCCAAGGACAGCACATTCTGGCCTACTCCTGCGGAGTCCGCCGCGACGGACAGCCGAATGGAGAATTGATCGGCGTCTTGGGCATTCTCTTCAACTGGGAAGCGCTCGCCCAGACCATCGTCCACCGCACGCCTCTATCGCCCTCCGAAAAAGAAGTCTCAAGAGTTTGCATAATAGACCCTTCCGGAACAATCTTGGCTGACTCAAAAAATGCCATCCTGAAAGACCGGGTAAACATTTCACACCTTGAATCCTTCATCCTCCAAGGAAAGGGCTTCACCATCGCTGAAGACCACGGCATTCCCACCCTCTTCGCGGTGGCGACCTCTCCCGGATATGAGACTTATTCGACTGGTTGGCATTCGCTCATTATCCAGACTCTGGGAACTTAGTTCAATACGACTACCATGAATTCGTATTGCTTGTTTTTTTCAAAATCCTACATTTCAGAAGCCCGCCCCAAACTATGAAAGTCTTAGCTGTTGATGACTCCATGCTTATTCGCCGCATCGTGGCCTCTGCCGCATCGGTTATAGGTGCAGAGTGCGTTCCCGCAGAGGATGGACACATAGCCCTTGGCGTCCTCGAAGCCGACCCCCAGGGGTTCTCACTCGTTTGCCTGGACTGGAATATGCCGAACATGAATGGGCTCGAATTTCTCACTCGCATCCGCGCCGACGAACGCTGGAAATCACTCCCCGTGCTCATGCTGACCACAGAAGGCAGCAAGGATGCAATCATCACAGCCATCAAGGCCGGAGCCACGGCCTACATGACCAAGCCATTTTTCGAGAAGGATCTCACAACCAAAATGCTCGACTGCCTGGGCATGGGCTTTGAGTAAAACTCCTCAAATGAGTCGGTTTTTTATCCCGGTCGCGTTGGTGCTGGCTATCTGCCACACCGCACTCGCAGGCAAAACGCCTTCCATCGACGCCCGAAAGACGGAGAAACTTTTTGCATCCATCGGACAAGAAGCCGTAGTGCGGGGCAAAGTGATCTCCGTAGGCAAAAGCGACGCCGACAAGATTCGCTTCCTTGATTTCACCACCGACCGCGAGCGCGGATTCGTGGCAGCGATTTTTCCAGCTGCCTACAAAGCCATCGGCGATCTCGAAAAATACAAAGGCCAGCGCGTGGAAGTGCGAGGAATCCTCGAAGCCTACAAATCCAAGACACAAATCAAGGTGACTAAGGCCTCGCAGTTGACGCTCCTCCCCCAGAAATAGCCCGCCGGCGCGATTCGTAAATCTGGGAGGGGCATCGTCTCGCATGCCCCATTTCTCAGCCGCGAAGCGGCGTCTCTCACGATCCGCCCGTCAGCATCCCGATCTCCCCGACCGTCAATTCCCGCCAACTTCCACAAACCAAACTCCCGAGCCGAACTCCCCCAATCGCCATGCGCACCAACCGCAGCGTCGGATGCCCGACCGCAGCCGTCATGCGCCGCACCTGCCTGTTCCGCCCCTCGCGCAGGCGCAACTCGATCCAGAAATCCTGCACATTTTTTCGAAAACGAACCGGAGGATCGCGCGGCGGAAATTCCGGCTGGGGATCCAAAAATCCGGCACCTGCAGACAGCGTGGGCTTCCCGTCAAGCACGACGCCATCGCGAAGCTGCCGCAGCGCCGACTCGTCAGGCAATCGCTCGACAAGGACATGGTAGGTTTTTTCCACATGATTGGAGGGCGAGAGCAGACGCTCATTCCAACGCGCCTCGTCAGAGAGCAAAAGCAATCCCTCAGAGTCCGCATCCAGACGCCCGACAGGATAAACCCCCTTCGGAAATCCAAACTCCGCCAGCGGACGGTTCGCGCTGCCATCCGGCGTGAACTGCGAGAGCACGCCGTAGGGTTTGTGGAAGGCGAGAATCAAAGGATCTTCAGGCGAGTGAGGTCCTGCGAGTCGACAACGCCGATCGGGTGCCGCCCTTCATCGACCACCACGAGATCATCGATACGGTGACGCTCCAGAATTTGAAGCGCCTCGGCGGCGAGCTTGTTGCCATCCACAGTCACCGGCCGCAAACTCATAAAATCCCCCACCGGCGCATTGGCGATACCCGGGTTCTCGGGAAAGTGCCTCGCGAAGTCGCCGTGGGTGAAGATGCCGGCAAGCGTGCTATCCTGATGAATGACCACAGCAGCACCGGCCCGCTTGGATGTCATAGCCTGGATGGCCTCCAGAATTGGTGTCTCCGGCGAGATGACCGCCATCTCCGCAACCGGCCGCATGATTTGGTTCACCCGCAGCAGCAACGAGCGCCCGAGGCTGCCTCCGGGGTGGAACCTTGCAAAATCCTCTTTTTGAAATCCCCGGCTCTCGAGGAGCACCATCGCCAGCGAATCACCGAGAACCAGCATCGCCGTCGTGCTCGATGTCGGCGCGAGGTTCAACGGACACGCCTCCTGCGTCACAGAAACATCCAGCACGACCTGCGCAGCCTTAGCGAGGGAGGAATTTTTATCACCGGTGATTGCGATAATCGGCAAGCCGAAGCGGACGATGGCAGGTAGCACAGCCAGCAACTCCTGCGTCTCCCCGCTGTAGCTCAGGGCCAGCACAACATCCCCGTCGGCAACGATGCCGAGGTCGCCATGCAGGGCGTTCAGTGAATTCAGAACGACCGCCGTGCTGCCAGTGCTGGTGAGCGTGGCGGCTATTTTTTCGCCAATGTGCCCGGATTTTCCGACGCCAAGGACAACGACTTTGTTGCGCCGCTCCACGGCTGCCTTGATGAGATCGACGGCCGCCACAAACTGACCATCCAAGCGCGCGGCCGTGGCCTCGATCTCGGAAAGCTCGATCTCAAAAACACGGCGCGCCAGCTTCAAATAATCCATGCTGGAAATCATGCGAAACCCCGCCACGCCATGCAAGGGCGCAGGCTAAAAGGTGTCGAGTTCGTCCAACCCGTCGAGCACGATCTGCGACCAGGTTTCAAAGGAATCCCGCCGCGCCAGCAACTCAGCGCGCGTGGCAAAACCCAACTCGGCAATCGCCTTCTCGCCGGCGCTCACACTGTCATTTTCCAAATCGACGATGTGCACGATACCCAAATGCACCCGCCCAACCTCGCTGGAATCGTCGTTGATCAAAGCAACTGCCCGCTCGGTGAAACCGCCGCCGAGCCGCAACTCCTCGCTGATCTCGCGCTTCACGGCATTGTGATAAGTCGCTTGATCGAAATGCTGACACTCATCCGTGTCATTCACATGGCCGCCGATGCCGATCGAGGACTTCGCCACGAGGCGCTTCTCGCCGGATTTCGCACCGCGTGTGTAATGCAGAATGCGCCCGCCATGGCGGAAAACGGCGTAGGGTATGATCTGCTTGAGCGAGGGATCCTCCTCCGCCGCGCCGCGAGGCACGAAGAAGTTGTTCTCCTTTTTCATGAAGGCAGGCAGGTAGTCATCCACCCTCCGGCATAGGCCCTGAAAGCTTCCCAGGCCGTCAAAGAATTCCCGTTTCACCACCAATACCTGTTCCTCAGTTTTGCTCATGGCCGCAGACATTGCCGCGACGGCCCGAACCCGCAAGGGAAAACTTCACCGTCCACAGGAAGCCCCGATTTTCTTCCCCTTGCATCAATAGGGGGTTTTCTGTGACAACAGAGGGGATGACAGATGAACTCGCCCAAGCCGTTGAGAGCGGCGCCCTCGATAAAAAAACTGCCGACAGGCTCGCCCGCCTCACGCCCGGATCCTACTGCACCCACAAGAGCTGGGGCTTCGGACGTGTCGCGGAATGGAACCTTCTCGCCGGCCAGGTCCTGATTGATTTCAAGACCAAGAAAAACCACCCCATGCAGGCCGTCTATGCGGCTGAGACCCTCACACCTATCGCCGAGGACCACATCCTCGCCCAGCGTGAGACCAATCCGGACAGCATTCGCGAACTCGCAAAATCCGACTCCTCCGCGCTGATCAAAAAAATCCTCACAGACTTCGGTGGCAAAGCCACAAGCGACCAGATCGCGTCTGCGCTCAGCCCAGGCGTTTTCGACGCCGCCGCCTTGAAACGCTGGTGGGATGCCGCCCGGAAGAAAATGAAGTCCGACGGACAATTTGGCATGCCAGCGAAAAAAACCGACCCCTATGTGCTGCTGGACACCCCGGTGAATTCGGGATCGCGTCTCCTCGATGGATTCCGCTCCGCACGCCATACGCGCGATCAAGTTCTCGCTCTTGAAGAGATTTCGAAATCCCTCGACGACCTCGCAGGCAGCCAAGATGAACTCCCAGCCATCGTCACACTCATCGAAGAAGCCGCCCTGCGCGCCCGCCGTCTGAATCCAGCCTCAGCCATTGAGATTCTCATCGCCCGCGATGACCTGCTTGAGAAATTCCCCAATCTCCAAGCCGGAGCCGAATCTCCCACCATCGCCAATATCATCGCCTCCGAACCTGGAAAACTCGGTCAAATTCTGGAGTCCATCCCAGGTTCGAAGGAAAAGCGCGTGCTCGAAGCCCTCGAACCCGCATATGGCGAAGTCTGGGGCGACAAAGCAATCGCCCTCCTCCCCACCGCTGGCGCCCGCTTGATTTCAGACATCTGCCGCCTGTTTGAAAAACACAAACGCAAGGAGCAGTTCCAAGCCACCGTCGAGAAATGGATCAGTGAGCGCTCGATTTCCTCCGAGATGCTCATCTGGCTCTGCAAAGAGCGCGACAAACGCTTCCCAGCCCTCTTCAACGCAGAGCTACTCGCGGCCGTTTTCAGCGCACTCGAGGCAGATCTGCTCGCTGAAAAACGCACCTCGCGACTCAAGGACCTCCTCATCGACGACGGAGACCTCATCGGCGACCTTCTCATCGGAGCCAGCCGCGATGTCGTTCGCGACTCCATGCGGAAACTCCTGCTCACTCCGGCGATTGAAGACCTCTCCAAGCGCTCGCTCATGGCCCGCATCGTCAAGCTCTACCCGGATACCCAGAGCATGATCACCGGCGCACATCAAGATGAAGAGAAAGCCGATAACCTCATCGTGTCCTGGGCCAGCCTCGAAAAACGCAAAGCCGAACTCGACAACCTCATCACCAAAGAAATCCCGCAAAACCTCCGCGACATCAACATCGCAAAGGAACAAGGCGATCTGCGCGAAAACGCGGGATTCAAGGCCGCCAAGGAGCACCAGCGCGTCCTCCAACGCCGCCGCGCCGAGATGGAACACGACTTGGTTATCGCCCGCGGAACAAACTTCGAGACTCCGTCAACAGCCACGGTTTCCATCGGAACCGTCGTCGCCGTCAAAAATGAAGACGGCTCCAAGGAAACATTCAGTATCCTCGGAGCGTGGGATAGCGCACCCGACCTCGGCATCGTCTCCTACAAAGCCGGCGTCGGCCAAGCCCTCCTCGGCGCAGCCGCAGGCACCACCTTGGAACTGCCCGCCGAAAACGGCACTCGCAAGGTGACCATCGAGTCGATCAAAACCTTCACCGATCTCGAACTCCTGCGCTCAAAAGTCCACGCCATCCCCGCCGGAATGGCCACCTCCAACTAAAACCGGTCACAACTCACAAAGCGGATGCCACCCAAAGGAGGCATCCGCTTTTTGCTGCTCGCGCGCCTCGTGCGCATGGGAGGGCCCTCCTCCGGCATGGCCCATTTTCCATTCACAAAACGCGCCGAAACACAAACCAGCCCCCCCCTTTTGCCTAGCACTGCCCTCACCATTCCTTGCACGCCTCCATTCCGTCTCTAAAAACCGCCCACCGTATTCAAATTTGGGTCAGGCGAGACGCTGACCCTCCCACAAAAAAATCCGCGCGGCAGCGCGCCTCGTGCCCATGGGAGGGCCCTCCTCCGGCATGGCCCATTTTCAATTCACCAAAAGCCACAGACCACTTTCCGCCACCGCCCTTCCCCCTCAGCACTCCCCAATCCCCACCGCTGCCCGCACACGCTTCATAACGCGATCCGACACCTCACGGGCCTTTGCAGCACCGTTCGCGAGGACTCGGTCAACCAGACCGGCATCGGCGAGAATCTCCTCACGGCGCACACGGAAAGGCGCGAAGTATTCCCAGATTCCAGCGAAGAGCTGCTTCTTCAAATCCCCGTAGCCCGTGCCACCGTTGTGGAACGCAGCAAGCATGGACTGAAAATCTCCCGGCGACGCGACGAGCTTGTAGAGATCCAGAATCACCGAACCCTCGACAGGCTTGGGCGACTCGACAGGCGTGCAATCGGTTTTGATGCCCATGATCTTTTTCCGCAGCGCAGCCTCAGGAGCAAAAATCTCAATGGTGTTGTTGTAGCTTTTGCTCATCTTCGCCCCGTCCAGTCCGGGCACGACAGCCGTCTCATCCCGAATACTCGGCAGCGGGAGTTTAAAAATCTCCCCGAAAGTTTCGTTCATCTTCACCGCAATGTCGCGAGTCACCTCAAGATGCTGTTTCTGATCCCGACCGACTGGCACAAGATCGCTGTCACAAATCAAAATATCGGCCGCCATCAGCACCGGATAAGCAAACAAGCCATGCGATGCTGCCAGACCCCTTGCAGTCTTGTCCTTGAACGAGTGACACCGCTCCAACAGCCCCATGGGAGTCACGGTGCTGAGAATCCATGACAACTCGGTGACGGCGGGCACATCCGATTGACGAAAGAAAACAGCCCGCGCCGGATCGAGCCCGCAGGCGAGAAAGTCCACCGCCAACTCCCGCACATTGGCCCGTAGCGCGGCGGCGTCGTGCACACTCGTAAGGGCGTGAAAATCCGCTATGAAATAGTAGGCCTCACCCTGCTCCTGAAGTTCGATCGCGGGCTTCATCATGCCGAAGTAATTTCCCAGGTGAAGGGTTCCCGAAGGTTGGATGCCGGAAAGAATACGCATCAAGCGTGAATACCATGTCCGCCCGCCGGGGAAATCCTTCTTTTTTGAAAAGGATTTGAAACGGCACCCCCTGCCGCTATCGTCGCGCCTAACCATACTTTCCTCGCCGCAGGCGCAATGAAAAAACTCATCATCACCACTCTTCTCAGCGCGTTCCTTTGGTCCTCACAGGCCGCTGAGAGCTACATCATCGTCGATAACCAGACTGGGACTATTCTGGATTCCAAAAACAAGAACGCCAAGGTCCAGATTGCCAGCTTGACCAAGATCGCCACGGCGCTCGTTGCGCTCGATTGGGCAGACCTCAACAAAGCCGACCTTGCTGCACTCGCCGAGGTCCCAGCTAACGCCAACGCAGAGGGAGCCGTGAGCACCGTTGGCCTCCAACCCGGCGACTCGGTGAGCCTGCGCGACCTCATCTACTGCGCGCTTCTTGCCTCAGATAACATCGCCGCCCACACCCTCGCGAACCATATTGGCGCCCAAGTCGCAAATCCCCAGGAACTCCCTCCCGTGGAAAATTTCGTCGCCCACATGAACGCCCTCGCCCGAACGCTGTTCATGAAGCGAACTCTTTTCCTGAACCCCTCGGGAATGGATCACCGCACCGACATCGCCACTCCCCACTCGACAGCGGAGGATCTCGCTCGTCTCGTCCTCTACGCCTACAACAACGCCGGCTTTACTTTCTATGTGTCCCAAAAATCCCGCCAGATTCATATCTTCCGGGGCGGCATCGACACGCCCATCGAAATCAACAACACCAACGAACTCCTCGGCAAAGATGGCATCGACGGCGTGAAAACCGGCCGCACCCGCCGCGCCGGGGATTGCCTCATCCTCTCATCCACCCGCTCGCCGGAATCCCAGCGCGAAGGCGAGACAGTGTTCATCACCCCACGCCGAATCAATGTCGTGGTCCTGAATTCCCCGAATCGCTTTGGCGAAGGGCAGACCCTCCTGAGACACGGCTGGAGCCTCTACGACGCCTGGGCCGCCGAAGGCCGCCCGACGAAGAAATCAACAAGCCTCTGAGGCGCTTCCATGGAGCGTAAACGCATTGGGATTCTCACCAGCGGCGGCGACTGCCCCGGCCTCAACGCCGTGCTGCGCTCCGCCAGCCGTGCCTCCGAGAAACTCGGCTGGGAGTTGATCGGATTTCAGGATGGCTTTGAGGGTCTCCTCGCGCCAGCGACACATGTCGTTCTGAACCGCCGCGCCACAGCAGGCATCATGCACCTTGGCGGCACCCTCCTCGGCACCGTCAATAAAGGCCAGTTCATCTCGCGCGGCAATGGCCGCCAAGGCTCCTTCATCCCGGCCGAGGTGCTTGGCAAAACACGACAGACATTCCAATCCCTGAATCTCCATGGCCTCATCGTGGTCGGCGGCGACGGATCCCTGAATACCGCACTCCAGATGCACCATGCGGGACTGCCAGTCATCGGAGTTCCAAAAACCATCGACAATGATCTTGAGGCCACCGACATGACATTCGGCTTCGACTCTGCTGTGGAATGCGTCGCCAGTTCCCTCGACCGCCTGCACACCACGGCCACCAGCCACAAGCGCGTGATGGTGATCGAAGTCATGGGCCGCCACGCCGGCTGGATCGCCCTCCACGGCGGTTTGGCAGGAGGCGCTGACATTATTCTCATTCCAGAAATTCCGTTTGAGTTTTCCAAAGTGGCAGCAGAGGTCCTGCGCCGTGAAAAGGAAGGCGCCAAATGCACCATGGTCGTCGTCGCCGAGGGAGCAAAACCAAAAGACGGCAAGGTCTCTCGACTCCAATCCGCCAACGGCGAAAACCGCCTTGGTGGCATTGCCGAAATCGTCGGGCGCGAAATCGGCAACCGCACCGGAAAAGAGGTTCGCACCTGCGTCCTTGGCCACCTCCAACGCGGAGGCGCCCCCACCATGCTCGACCGTATCCTCGGCACCCGCTTCGGCATCAAAGCCGTTCAGCTCCTCGAAGAAGGAAAATTCGGCTCCATGGTGAGCTACAAAAACCACTCCACCTGCGCCGTCCCAATCTCCGATGCCGTCCACAAAATGCGCCGTGTCGATCCCAGCGACCAATTGGTGGAACACGCCCGCGCCGTCGAAATCTCCTTCGGCGACTAAAAACAACACACCACCGCGCGGCAGCGCGATTCGTGCCAATGGGAGGGCCGTCCTCCGGCATGGCCCATTTTCAATTCACATAACCCGTCGAAACTCAAAAAAACTCCCGAACCACTCCCCAGTCCAACACGCCCCGCCATCCTCTCACCACTCTGCAAAACGAAAGCCCGCCGCACCCGAAATTTTGGGTCAGGCGAGACGCTGACCCTCCCACAAAAAAACCGCGCGACAGCGCGCCTCGTGACCATGGCCCATCCTCCGGCATGGCCCATTTTTCATTCACAAAAGGCGCCGCAAAAAACCTACCCTCTTTTCCTCGCCTGATAAATCGACACGACGCCGAGCGTGAGAGGTCGCGGTGCCTCGCAGAAAAAGCCGCACTCCTCGAGAAGTGCATTCATTTTCCGACCGCTCGGAAATGTCTCGATCGAGCCGCCGAGATACTCATACGCCTCCTTGCGCTGCGTGGCCCAATGCGCCAATCGTGGCAACACATGGTGGAGATAGAGGCGATAAAAGGACAACAGAGGCTCCCACTCAGGCAGCGAAAAATCCAAAATAAACACAACTCCACCTGGCCGAAGAACGCGGTTCATCTCCAGGATCGCCGCCTTCCAATCCGCCATGTTGCGAAGACCAAAGGCGACCGTCAGCACATCAAAAGACCCATCGGAAAAGGGCAACGCCAAGCCATCCGCTTGGACCAACCTCTCGACCCCCTTGAGCCGCGCCTGTTCCAACATCGGCAAGCAAAAATCCGCAGCAGTGATTCGGACTTTCGGGCAGGCTTTCTTAATAGCCAAAGCCAAGTCTCCACTGCCGGTGGCCAAATCCAAAACCTCCGACGGATGACACGCAGCCACAAGCCGAGCTAGCTTGGCTCTCCAGATAAAATCCATCCCGCCGCTGAGCAAGTGATTCGCCAGATCGTATCGCCCGGCAATCGAAGCGAAGGTGCTTCGCACGAACTCCGGATTTTTTTGGGCAAGTTGAGATTCCACTTTATTTCGATATCCGGAAAAGGATGGTGCTCACGAGAGGACTCGAACCTCCACGGGTTACCCCATACGATCCTGAGTCGTATGCGTCTGCCAGTTCCGCCACGTGAGCAACGGGATGGTGAAGATGCATCGCCGCCGCAGCCTTGTAAATCCGAATTTCAAAAAAACACAGGGTGGCAGCGGATGGTTTATTTTCCGATCGAGGCAATAGCCAGACCGTTCGGTTTCAATGCTGGGAGTTTTCCGTCCCATAGAAGAATTTAGCCAACTGCCAATGCGAATAAATTATTTTTTTAGAAAATTCAATTATAAATTGTTACAGCGTTATTAACGTTTATTTTCCTTATTAAGGAAACAAAAGATGGACAAGTCCGCAGGATCATGGTAAAGATTTCTTCTAATGCTTATGCAACGAAAAAGTGCGTTCTCCCGACGCGGACCTGATTTGGTTACCGAGGAACTGGTGGCAGTTCTTACTAAAAAGACCTCCTTCGAATTCAAGCAGTTGTTCGATCAGGTCCATGAGCGTCTGAAGGCTCGCAACGCAGCCAGCGGCGGCGAAGAGATGCTTCGCCTTCGAGCCTACGAGAAACTCCAAAATCTTGTTTCCCGAGGCATGGTTAAAAAGACCGGCAAAAAATACAAAGGCCTCGCCTCCTTGGCCAAGGCCCTGACTCCGGACCCGATCCCGGTCGCTAAATAAAAAAGCGTTCCTTCTCTACGATGAAATCCCCGACCCGCAAACGGGTCGGGTTTTTTATTTTTTAGAGAGGAAAACTCACGAGATCAGGCGCTGTGGAGCTGAGGATTTTCCCTCACGGCGCGACGGGCTAGAGCCCAAACCGCCAGAAGCAACGCTCCAAAGATGAGGTCCGAGACTACCGCGTTGCGGTAAAACATCCAAGAAGGAGGAAAGCCAGGCAATCCTGTGGTGAGCGACATCCAAAGCCCGCCCAAGCCTCTGGGATACGAGGGATTTCCGATCCACGCGGCGGTATTGGTCACGAGGTAAAAAAAGAGTCCGCTGCCGATCAACGCGGAAAAAAATCGTGGCGTTGAGAAGGATGCTTTGGACAGAAGGCGGCCGATTCCAACGACTGCCAAAATGCAGGCCCAGGAAACAAACTGCGCGGAGCTGAATGCCGGGTATCCGAGGAGCATGGCTAAAGCCAGGTCGGAAACAAAGAGGATGCCGAAAGGAACGACCCAAGCCAGAACGCCGGGCAGGAAAAGCCCGCCGCAAAAAGCCACAGCCGCCACCGGAGAGAAGTTTGGCAACTCCGGAAGAAGTCCTGCCCGAAGCACGCGGAATCCCGCGAGGAGCAAAATGCATACGGCGACCAAAGCAACGACACCCGCATCATTGCCGCCCTTGCGAAGTGTGAGAAAACTTTTCATGTCCGAAGGCTCTATCCGTGCCGCATATCCACTGCAAGTCCTCTCTTGCGCACCGATCTTCGACTCGCAAACCATGAGCCGTTTTGATTACCATAAAAAGCTCATGATTCATGTCTCCATCCTCGCCAGCGGCAGCTCGGGAAACGCCATTCTTGCCAAGGCGGGAGGGACTTCGATTTTGATCGACGCAGGCCTAAGCGCGAAACGCCTCAACGAGCTTCTTGCTGGACTGGCGACGCCGCCCGAGATGCTCGCAGGGATTTTTCTCACTCACGAGCATGTGGACCACACGCGCGGCCTCAAAGGGCTTTGCGGAAAAAATGCGATCCCTGTTTTCACAAACCCACTCACTGCAGACAGCCTGCGCAAAGGCGGCATGCAAGCAGAGTGGCGCTTCTTCTCAAGCGGAGCCGCCTTTCAACTCGGGGACTTCAACATCCATCCCTTCTCCGTGCCGCATGATGCCGCCGACCCGGTAGGTTTTGTTTTGAGACATGAATCCTCATCCTTCGCCGTCCTCACCGATCTCGGACACGCCCCGCGCCAGGTGGTCAACGCGACGCGCGGCGTCAATGCCGTGCTCATCGAAGCGAACCACGACGAGACCCTCCTGCAAAATGATCAGAAGCGCCCCTGGTCTGTGAAACAACGCATCCTCTCCCGTCACGGCCACCTTTCTAATCAAGCCGCAGCCGGCCTCATTGCCGAAATCGCAAGCCCTGATCTACGCCATGTCCTCCTCGCGCACTTAAGCGAGGACTGCAACGCCCCGGCACTAGCCACCGGCACCATCCAGGAAAAACTCCAAGCCTCCGGAAACAACCATACCTGCGTTCATTGCCCTGGTGCCGAGGGATTCCCCCTGCCCCACACAATCGTGGTTTGAAGCTTTTCGCGAACGATCACGCTGCCGCGCGGCAGCGCGACTCGTGCAACCGGGAGATGACATGTAGCCAAGAGACGGCGTGAACCGCGCCATACTGTCGGCTCCATATGAAACAAGACGCAGTAAGCCAAAAGTTCGAGGCTCCGGCCAAGGAAATCATCAAAATCAAATTCGGTCTGGATGTCCACGCGAACCAGATAACTGTGTGTCGCCAGATCGGCGACAGAACCCCGCAACCCTCGCTCAAGATGAATTCGGAGCAAGCTTTCAAGTTCATCAAGGATTCCGGCGGCCCTGGCATCGAGCTCCACTCCTGCTACGAGGCCGAGTCTTTCGGATACCACCTTCATCGCGCTCTGGAGGAAATGGGCGTCGCTAATATCGTCGTCACGCCCGAGCGAGTCGACCCGCGCTGCATGCGCGTCAAGACCGATAAGCGCGATGCCCGCACACTGGTCATGCGGCTCGACAGCTATACCAAGCCGCGCGATCTGAATGAACCGGAGCGCCTGCGCGTGTTCCGCCGCGATCTCGCACGCACCGACCAACACATCCCCGGCTACCGCCTGCTCGATGAGGAGAATCTTGCCCGAAAGGCAACGCTGACCTCCTCCGGAGACCTTCGTCTCTCAGCGCTGGCACCCGACGGCCCGTTGATCCACCTCGAACATTCGTGGGCGCAACTGCTCCCCTTGCATGCCGCACGCGTCTCCGTGATCACCTGCCTACTCGATGTTTCGGAACCGACAACCCTCGAAGTGGCGCTGCGCACCGGTCATCGGCCCGACAACTTCACCCCGGAGCACACCCTCGCCACACGCCGCATCGAACTCTCGGCCGGACTGGCGCAGGAAGTAACAATCGAATTCGAGACGGAATTTGCCCAAGCGACTTATGCCTTCGTCTTTTTCGCCGCAAACCCCGCCGTCCGGATTCGGACCAGCGAGGAACAGATCACCGGCTTGCTTACCGTGCGGCGTAAAAGCGATCAAAAGGCTCCGGAAGGAATCGGAGTCGATTCGTTTGAACAATGGTCGCCCGTGCGCCGACCCGCCGGACAAAACCTCGCCCTGAGGTTTTCTCCCGCGCTCGAAGGGTTCGGTTCGGAAAATGTCATCAATGGCATCCCACGCCCGAACGATGCCACCAACGCCTGGGTGGCGGCTCCAAGCGATGGGAACGCCTGGCTTGAGCTCAAATGGCCCTCACCTCAAAACATCGGCCGGGTAGAAATCACTTTTGACGCCGACTAGGATCATCCGCTTGAGAGCGTATTAATGGACCACCCGGAGCGGGTGATGCCATTCACTGTGCGCGACTACCGCCTGCTAGACGGAACCGGACGCATCCTGCACGGGATCGAGAAGAATCATCAGGCGCGTGATGTCATTGCCTTCCAGGGCAGCATTTCCACCGACTGCCTGCGCTTGGAAATGCCATCCAGGCAAAGCAACGCCCCGGCAGCCGTCTTCGAAGTTCGGATCGCGGCCTCGAAACGGAGATTATTTTGTTTGCACCTGACTTCATCCGCAAGTTTCAGTGAGACCGACGCTCCCTTAATACTTACTTTATCATGACCAAACTCCTTTCCAAATTCACCGTCGGCGACACGATCATCCGCTTCGATGCACCCGCCGAAGGCAAGGGCGCGCCGCAGCTCTCGCTTCATCCGAAATCGCTCGCGCCGGTGAAGCATCGCGAATTCCTGCCGCCGGATGTCGAGATCGTGGGCCTGCCGGCAATGTGGCAACCGATGCATGCGTGGTCGCTCGATGCGCTGGTGCAGCTCAAGTGCATGGAGGACATCTATGGCGGGTCCTTTTCCCAGGGTCGCACCATGCGGGCGGGGCACTCGACGGAGGTTCTCGAATTCATCGGTCAGAAGGTTCACAAGAAAAACGGCAGCACGCGCGTCATCACCACCCTCAAGCATCCCTCGGGCTTGCGCTGCGAGCATAGGCTTTCATAGCAGGGAAACACACCGGTTTTTTCCAGTCGTGTGAGCGTGCGAAATGCCGGTAAGAAACCGGTGACCCTCGAAATGCTCAGCAGCTTCTCGCTCGGTGGCATGACGCCCTATGCCCATGATGACGCGCCGAACCGTTTGGCCGTGCATCGCTACCGCTCCACTTGGAGTGCCGAAGGGCGCCTCAATACGCAAGACATCGAAGACCTGCAACTTGAGCGGTCATGGATCGGTCACGGCATCGCCTGCGAACGCTTTGGCCAGGTTGGCTCGATGCCGGTGCGGAGATTTTTCCCCTTCGTCGCGCTCGAGGATCGCGAGGCCGGCGTGCTCTGGGGCGCACAACTTGCCACTCCCGGCTCGTGGCAGATGGAAGTGTTCCGCAAGGACGATTTCGTCGCGCTATCGGGTGGTCAGGCCGACCGCGAGTTCGGACATTGGTTCAAAACGCTAAAGGCAGGCGAAACCTACGACACGCCCGCCGCCACGATCGGTTGTATCAAGGGTAATATCGATGAACTCGCGCAGCGCCTCAGTTCCGCACAGGAAGGCCCGCTGGCGAATTTGCCGAAGATCGAGAACGAACTGCCCATCGTGGTGAACGAGTGGTGCACCAGCTGGGGCAATCCCTCTCAGGAAGATCTGCTGGCACTAGCCCAACGGATCAAAGGGACGCCTGCCAAATACCTGGTGATTGATGCGGGCTGGTATCAGGCGGAAGGGACGAGCTGGTCCTCGGGGCATGGGGATTGGGAGGTGAGCAAACGCCTTTTTCCCAATGGTCTTGCCGCAGCCGCCCAAGCCATCCGCGAGTGCGGATTGATTCCCGGGCTTTGGTTCGAGATGGAGACGCTGGGAATTCACTCCGCCCGGGCGGCTCAGGACGACGCGCTGCTGCGTCGCGATGGACAGGTGCTGGATGCGGGCAGGCGTTTCTGGGATTTTCGCGATCCGCGCACGTTCGATTATCTGACCAAGAAGGCGATCGACCTTTTGCGCAACAACGGCTTCGGCTACCTCAAGGTCGATTACAACGAGACCATCGGCTTCGGCGTCGATGGGGCCGAATCACCCGGTGAAGGTTTGCGCCAGCACCTCGAAGGCATGCAGAAATTCTTCCGCAAGATGCGCGAGGAAATTCCCGATCTCGTCATTGAGAACTGCTCTTCCGGCGGTCATCGTCTCGAACCCTCGATGATGGGCCTCTGCGCGATGGGATCATTCTCCGATGCGCACGAGACCCGCGAGATCTCTATCATCGCCGCCAATCTCCAACGCCTCATCCTGCCGCGCCAGTCACAGATCTGGGCGGTGCGGCGCAAGAACGACACCGCGCAACGCCCGCCTACTCTCTCGCCGCCACCTTCCTCGGCCGCATGTGCCTTTCGGGCGAGGTCCACGACCTCTCAGCTGCACAATGGAAGCTCAGCGTTTCCGCCATGGAACTCTACCGCCGCGTCTATCCAATCATCCGCGACGGCCACTCCACCTTCCACAGCGAGACCGGCAAAAGCTGGCGCCACCCACAAGGCTGGCAGGCCGTGCTGCGCACTTCGAAAAATGGCAAGCGCGCCCTGCTCGTCGCCCACACCTTTGGCAAAGCATTTCCAAAGTCCGTGCAAATCCCACTCGCCGAAAGCGGATGGAAAATCGATCAGGACTGGCCCGAAAAAGAAGGCCTGTCGGCAACCCTCAAAGGCAATTCCCTGCAACTCGACCTCAGCGGCGAATTCCGCGCCACCATTGTCAGCCTCCGCCGCGCGTAGATCTGAGGCATCAGCAAGCGGTTTTGGTTGGTGCAATTTGCCTTTAAGGAACCCCGGCTGTCGCCGACAGGGGATGCGCGAGCAGTTGTAAAATCCGCATTTTCGTGCCAATGATCCACCCAATGTTGCACTGGCTTGGAAGGCGGACGCTCAGCGTTGTTTTTGAAATGGGCGAGTTCTCGCTTTTCACCGGGAGGTCGTTTGTTTCCTTGACGCAGACCAAGCGCCTTTTGACGCGGATTGCCCGGGCTGTGCATGAGCAGGGAACGGTTTGTCTGCCGGTCATATTGATTGTGGGCGTTTTCACTGGGTTGGTGTTGGGTTTGCAGGGCTACCATGTGCTGAGCCGGTTTGGTTCGCAGGGGTTGTTGGGCACTTTGGTTTCGCTGAGTCTGGTGCGGGAAATGGCACCTGTGCTGGCATCTCTCATGCTCATCGGGCAGGCGGGATCGGCTTTTGCGGCGGAGTTGGGAATACAACGCAACACCGAGCAAATCGTGGCCTTGGAGACGATGGGAGTGAACAGCCATGGCTATCTTGTGGCACCGCGTCTCGTTGCGGCTCTGATTGTTTTTCCAATTCAGGCGGCGCTTTTTGTCATCTTGGGAATATGGGGAGGAAGCCTTTCGGGCTCGGTCCTGCTCGGCGTGGATTCGGGTGTTTACTGGTCCGCTGTGCACCGGGCGGTCGAGGCGAGGGATTTGATGGAATGCTTCAGCAAGGCGGCGGCGTTCGGGCTTTTATCAATGAGCATCTGCGCTTATCAGGGATTTCATGCCGACAGGAATGGATCCGCCGTTGGGGCGCGAGCCGTGAGCGCCTGCACGACGCGGGCGGTGGTGCTTTCAAGCATCGCTGTGCTCGTGACGGATTACATCATTAGTTCGTTTTTTATCTGAGAATGGAAACTGCCAAGCACCCCATCGCTCTTCATGTCGAGGGCCTGCAAAAAGGCTTCCAGGGAAAATCCGTGCTCCGGGGGGTGGATCTGGAAGTTCCTCGTGGCAGTATTTTTACCGTCCTTGGCCCGAGTGGCACTGGGAAATCCGTCTTCCTGAAATGTCTCGCAAACATCCTGCAACCAGACGCCGGGCGAATCCGCTTCGACGGACAGGAACTGGAAGCGGGCGATTCCGCCGCGCGCGCTGAATTCCGCAGGCGATGTAGTTTTTTGTTTCAGAGCAACGCCCTGTTCGATTCCCTCACCACTCTGGAAAATGTGGCTCTTCCTTTGGAGCAAACGACAACTCTGGGGAAGATGGAAATCCTGAGCCGCTGCCGGGATGCTTTGCAACAACTCGAAATGGAAGACTTCCTCCACCACTACCCGGCCCAACTTTCAGGCGGCATGCAGAAGCGCTTGGCCTTGGCGAGGGCGATTGTAACCCGTCCCGAGCTGGTCTTGTTTGACGAACCCACCGCCGGACTCGATCCCCTGCGCCGGAATGCGGTTTTTGCGATGATTGCCAAGTATCAACGCCACTTCAATTTCACAGCGCTCATCGTGACCCATGATGTGCCCGAGGCGCTGGTCGCGAGCGATCGGGTGGCATTGTTGAACCAAGGGCGCATTGCCTTTGTCGGCTCACCTGCCGAGTTTTCCTCTTCAAGCGAACCTGTAGTCTCGCTCTTCCGCGACAGTGCCCAGGCTCTCGGAGAGTCACTCGCCGAAATCCGCCGCAGCCATCCAACACCCTAATTTTATGAAAAACACGAAACTCGAACTTTCCGTAGGCATCTTCGTGCTACTCGGCATCGCAGCCATCGCTTACCTCACGATTCAAGTCGGAACGGGATCACTGGTCAGCGGCGACACCTACATCATCGAATCCCGCTTTACAAATGCCGGCGGTATCCATCCCGGTAGCAGCGTCATGGTGGCAGGAGTCACGGTTGGCCGGGTCGAAGGGGTGCGCATCGAACCCTCTGATTTCAGTGCCATCGTCACCTTGCGCGTTCTGGAAGGTCTGCAATTACCCACCGATTCCATGGCATCGATCAAAACCACAGGTCTAATTGGCGACAAGTTCGTCTCCCTCTCTCCTGGAGCGGATGAAACCTATTTGAAGCCGGGTAATCGCATCACACTCACCGAATCCGCAGTAGACCTCGAATCGCTGATCGGTAAAATGGCTTTTGGATCCGTTAACCAAGACAAAGCCGAAAAAGAAACCAAGTAATCCACCATCGTGAAAACACTCCCCGTTCTCATTGCACTAACCTTGCTGGCTGCTATTCCAAACGCATTTGCTGCCTCAGCAGCAGACGCCGAGGCTTTCCTGAAAAAATCCATCAACGAAGTCGTCAGCATTGGCAAGTCTTCGCCAAACAGCACGGCTCTGGCTGACAGCCTTCGCCCCCTTTTGCTGAAGATCATCAGCTTCGATGCCATGACGCGGCGAGCCGTCGGGCCGGGCTGGAAGCAATTCACGGCTGAGCAACAGAAGGAAGCCATCCGACTCTTCAGCACATTGATCATCCGCACCTATTCCGGAAAATTCACACCCGGCGAGCTGCCGGAGATCACTTACAAAGCCGCTACTTCACCAACGCCCGAGCGGGTCGAGGTTTCCACAATGACGCTCTACAAAGGCTCGAAATACAATGTCATCTACCGCCTTGAGGAAATCGATGGTTGGAGGATCACCGATGTCGTCATTGAAGGCGTGAGCATGGTGGGGAACTACCGAACCCAGTTCGACGCCGAATTCAAGCAGGGCGGTGCCGATGCCGTTCTGGGCGCGCTCAAAAAATCTGTCTCCGCGCCTTAGCCCTCCACTGCCATGAAGAAGTCTTTCTCGATTCTGGTCGTAGCCGCTCTGGCCTTGTGTGACCTGAATGCAGCGTCCGCAAGCAGCCCTTCGGATAACGACATCGTCATCATCACGAAAGATGGGGTCCAACCTGCACGCGGCGGGAAACTCCCAAAAAACTCTGACGGGACGCTGTTTTTAAGAAGCGCTGTGGAACCATCCCCTAAGCCGACTCCAAAGCCAATACCGAAGCCAAAACCAACTCCGGCCCCATCCGTTTCGAAGCCGGCCCCCAAGCCGGTCAAACCTGTCCAAAAAACCGCCCCCAAGTCGAAGGATCCGACCATTCGAATCCAGAAAAAGGCGGCGCCCGCGCCTGCGGGTGATGACTTGGACGAATACAGCCAAGTTGCCAGCATTCCCGACCCTGCGGAGCCTTTGAACCGGGGCACCTTCTGGCTGAACCACCAACTTTACAATTATCTGCTGCGACCAGTCTCCAAAGCCTACGAGTTTGTCCTACCCTCCCCCGCCCGCCAGGCGATTCACAATATTTTCGACAATGTCGAGTATCCAGTCCGCGTGGTGAATCATGCCCTGCAATTTGAGTTCAAGCGCGCTGATCTGGAGACGCGGAAGTTTTTGGTGAATTCGGTGGCCGGCGTGGGAGGCATCCTAAAGGTCAGCGACCGTATTCCCGAGTTGGCAAACATTCCCCCAGCGGACACAGGCCAGACTTTCGCGAAGTGGGGCATGGGCCATGGAGCCTATGTCGTCCTACCGGTGCTCGGGCCGAGGAGCGTGCGCGACACGGTGGGAATGGCCGGAGACTATGCCTTGAACCCTGTTTCCTGGCTCTCCTACGGGGGAGTCACCGGTGCGACCGCCTTGGCGGTGTCCGCGCCAAGCGCCGCGCGGAACATGAATACCAGAATCAACCTCTACGATGCCGCCACCCAGAATGCGATCGATCCCTACATCGCTGTCCGCACCGGCTATATCCAATACCGCGACAAAGCTGCTTCAAAATAGGCCTTCGCAGTCACGGGCAGGGCGGAATTTGATTCGACGGATGCCGCCGTTTTCGCGAGATTTCCTATCCCATGGCCCTTCCCAAGGAGAGAGCACTTGAGCGACTGATCGAAGCCCGCAACGCGGGACGGCTTGCCCATGCCTACCTGCTGTCAGGGCCCCCGGGCTCTGGTTGCGAATGGCTCGCATCGCATCTCGCGGCAACCATTCTTGGAACAAGTCCCGAGAATGTGTCGGCTCATCCCGATTTCCACCAAGCCGCGCCGGAGTCGAAATCCCGCCGCATCGTTACCGACCAAATCCGCGAACTCGAGCAGGCCTTGCACATGAAGCCGCTGGCAGGTGGAAACAAGGTGGCGGTGATCCATGATGCCGACCGACTCCAACCCCAGGCCGCGAATGCTTTTCTCAAGACATTGGAAGAGCCTCCCACCGGCTCGCACATCCTCCTCACCACGACTCTCCGCGACGCCGTGCTTACAACGATTCTCTCGCGCTGCATCACTGTTCCACTTCAATCGCCAATGGAAACCGTGCAGGACGAGCACACGGCATCCATCAGCGGCGCCTTTGAGAAAGCCCTCCTGCAAAATGGAGGCCCGGACGCCGGAACAGCCCTGCGCTTCACACGCCTCTTCCAAGCGGCCATGGCTGGGATCCGCGAGCAGGCCACCGAGGGACTCGAATCCGAGTTCAAGGATCAGCTGAAGCAATACCGCGACTCGATCGATAAAACCTGGAAAGACACCCGCGAGGATCAAATCAAGGCACAAGGGGAGTCCACAGTCCTGCGCGAGCGTGGGCGTTTTCTCGCCGCCCTCGGCGCGGTTCTCGCCGCCGCCCTCCGGCAAAAAGTCCGCCCTACTGAGGATTGCCCGCCGAACATCCAACGCATTGCGGAGGCGAATGACCCGAAGACTCTCCTCAAGCGCCTCGATGCGCTCGAACGCACCCGCCGTATGCTCTCTGCCGGTGTGCAGGAGGCGCTTGCCCTCGAGAGCGGTTTTCTCCAAATGATTGCCCACCCATGAAGAAGCGACTCGTCATCAAACTCGGCACAGGCGTGCTGTCCTCCCCCGGGGGAAAGTCCCTCGACCAGGCACAATTCACGCGCCTCTCGGCAGAAATCACGGAACTCCAAAATGAAGGCTACGCATGCATCATGGTCAGCAGCGCTGCCATCGCGGCGGGCGTTCGGGTTTTGAAGCTTAAAAAACGCCCGGACGACCTCCCAGGGAAGCAAGCGTGCGCGGCGGCGGGGCAGCCCGAGTTGATGCGCCTCTACACGGCATCTTTCAAAAAACACGGCCTCAATGTCGCACAGCTTCTACTCACACACGGCGACATCGACAGCCTGATGCATCGCGAAAATGCCCGGAACACCCTCGACCGCCTCATTGAGCACGGCGTCATTCCAATCATCAATGAAAACGACTCCGTCGCCGTCGAGGAACTCCGCTTCGGCGACAATGACCGCCTTTCCTCTGAGGTGGCCACACTCATTCAGGCCGACCGATTGATCATCCTCACCAGCACTGACGGGCTCATGGATCACGACGGCCAGCGGGTGCCGCGCGTTCGCAGCATCGCCGAGGCATTCCGCTTCGTGCGCCCGGACAAGGGCGAGGAATCCACCGGCGGCATGAAGACGAAGCTCGAAGCCGTCCGCAAAGCCATCTCGGCTGATATTACCTGCCATATCATCGACGGCAGGATTCCCAACCGCATGCAAGACGCCCTGGCCGGCAAGGATGTGGGCACAGCCTTCGGCAAATGAAAAGCACAGGTGCCACTCTTGCGATTGCACGAAATACATTCACGGAACTTGTCCGCCAGAAGGTATTCTTTTTCCTCCTGATTTTTGCCCTTCTGATTATTGGGAACTCTGCCTTCATGGCAAAATTCTCGTTTCAGGAGCAGTTCCAGATGCTGAAGGACATTTCACTCGGAGCGATGTCGGTCTTCACCTCACTCATAGCAATCCTGGCGACGGCGAATTTTTTACCCAAGGACATGGAGGACCGCACGATCTACACGCTCCTCGCGAAGCCGGTGCCGCGTTACCGTTACCTGCTTGGAAAACTTCTCGGCATCATCACCCTCCTAGCCTGTGCCACCCTGCTCATGTCGGCACTTTTCTTGGCCACCCTCTGGCTGCGGGAGAGCACCGTTCTTGCGGAAACGCGCGCCCAACTCGAGGGCGCCTCACCAGAGGAAATTGCGCTGGCTGTGAAAGAGGTCACGGATGCCACTTTCAACATCAACCTCCTGCCAGGCATCGCCATTATTTTCATAAAATCCGCCCTCCTCGCCTCACTGACCCTTTTCATATCCAGCTTCGCGACCTCGTCGATTTTCACCATCCTGATGGCGGCGGCCCTTTATTTCATCGGCCACCTGCAATCCACTGCGAGGGAATACTGGCTCTCGGGCTTGGATGTGGAATGGTGGTCCCGCCTTCTCGCAGCCGCCGTGGCGCTGCTCTTCCCGGATCTGCAGGCATTCAACCTCACGGATGACATCATCGCTGGAACCGCCGTGCCGCTTGCTCTTTTTCTGAATACTGCCGGTCTGGGCATCTTGTATGTTGCCGTCTATTTTGCGTTGTCGGCGCTGGTTTTCTCGAGTCGGGAACTATGAACCGCAGGAAAATCGCGGCCCTTGCCTTGCTTTGCCTTTTTGGAGCCGCCGTTCTACCGCTCCAATCAATGCTTCAGCGCGAAGCCCAGGCCGCCCATTTTCAAAAGACGACGCTGAGCATCAATCTCCGCGAACGCATCGGACAGGCCGGCTTCCTCGCCGCGCTCAGCGGATTCCGTTCACCGCTCGCCGCGCTGCTTTGGATTCAAGCCCATACGGCATGGGAGAACACCGAGTGGGGAAGAATGGCCGGGCTTTTTGAAACCGTCACCACCCTCCAGCCCCGCTCCCTGCCCTACTGGGACATGGCAGCCTGGCACATGGCGTGGAATGCCAGCGTCGCCGCGCTCCAGAATGAGAAACAACCCAGCGAGGCCCTCCGCATCCGCGCCCAGCGCGCCTACATTCAACTCGGCAGGGATTTTCTCGAGCGCGGCATTCTGAACAACCCCGACCGTCCCCAGTTGCACATTCAACTCGGAGTTCTTTTAAGGGATAAAGTCGAAGACCACTGCGCTGCGGCGGAACAGTTTTTAAAAGCCTCAAAATTTCCCGATGCTCCGCAATATGCGGCACGGTTCGCCGGATACGAAATGGCAAAATGTCCCGGACGCGAACGCGAGGCCTACGACTACCTGCGGAAGCTCTACGAGGAGGGCGAGAAACAGCGCCTCCCCTCGCTCATAAACCTCCTGCGGCAAATGGAAAACAAACTGGATATTCCCGCGAGCGACCGCGTATTGTCCGGCGTTCCCAATTCTGAGCACTGACGACCCCATGAGATTTGCCATCCTCGGAGATATCCACGCCAACCTGCATGCGCTCCATGCTGTTTTGGCGGATGCTGCTGAGCAGGAGGTCACGCACCATGTCTGCATGGGAGATATCGTAGGCTACTGTGCCTATCCCAAAGAGTGCGTGGACATCATCCGCGAACTCGATTGCCCCACGGTCAAAGGCAACCACGACGAGCAAGCCTCGAAGGAGTTCTTTCAAGAAGGATTGAATCCCCTCGCGGAGGAGGCCTTGGGCTGGACCCGAAATCAACTCAATCCGGCCGACATGCAATGGTTGCGGGAACTCCGCATGCAACGCCTGGTGCGCGATTTCACCATCGTCCACGCCACGCTCGACACCCCTCACAAGTGGGGCTACGTAAACACCGAACTCGATGCGGCGGCGAATTTCAGCTACCAGCGAACTGGCATTTGCTTCATCGGCCACACGCATGTTCCCGTCGCCTACATGAAGGAAGGCGATTTCCGCACCGTTCCGCTCGATATCCTCCCGATCGATCGCAGCCAAAAATATCTCATCAATGTCGGCAGCGTCGGCCAACCGAGGGATGCAGACTGGCGGGCGGCCTATTGCATCTACGACACCGAGCGTCAGGAAGTCGAATTGCGCCGGATCGAATACGACCTTCGCGGCGCCCAAGCCGCCATACTCGCCGCCGGCTTGCCTGAGAAACTCGCCACCCGCCTCGAGAAAGGCCGCTGATATTTCCTCTGGTCATTCTGTGAGCAAAACTTCCCATCAAAGGCCTGAGAATCTTCTCTTCATCAAACCCGGCTCGATGGGCGATGTCATCCATGCGCTGCCCGTAGCCTCGGCCATTCACCGCGCCTGGCCGGAAACACGCATCACTTGGATCATCGACCCGCGATGGGAACCCCTTCTTGAAAAAAATTCCGCACTCGCCGCGACGCATCCTTTTCCCAGATCTGATTTTCGGGGGCCTCTGGGCATTCTCCGATTCCTCGCTTGGTGCCGTCGTCTCACCAAACTGAGAGCGGATGCCGCACTCGACTTGCAGTGCCTCCTGCGAAGCGGCCTCATGGCGCACTTCAGCCGTGCGCAACGCGTCTGGGGACTCTCGGACGCCCGCGAGGGGGCAGGATTTTTCTACACGGACCGGGTTGCGGTTTTAAAAGACCAGCACTCCGTGCAACGCTACCTGCGCGCCCTCCCAGCGATGGGAATTGCGATTCCAGAAAAGCCCGAGTGGATTCTTCCAGCCGACAAGACCTGCAGCGCCATCCCTGAAAACATGCCCTTCGTGGTGATTCATCCCTTCTCACGCGGAGCAGGGAAGTCCCTCAACAACGAGTGCCTCGATGCCTTTCTTGCCACCTTTCGCACACACTCAAATGCGCTCTGCGTGCTGGTCGGCGCGGGCGACTACTCCCGTGAGAACGATGCGGGTTTTCTGAATCTCCTCAACCGCACAACGCTCGCGGAACTCACCGACATCCTCCGGCGGGCAAGCTTCGTTGTGAGCGTGGATAGCGGCCCTATGCACCTAGCCGCCGCACTCGGGACTCCCCTACTATCGATCCACACTTGGAGCGATCCCCGTCGCGTTGGTCCGTTTTCCGAAAAAGCCTGGATCTGGCAAGGCGGCGAAATTCGCACGCAAAACCTCACAACGCCTCCCTTAGCGGAAAAATCTTTCACTCCAAAAGACGCCATCGAGGCAGCCAAACTCGCCGCCTCAGCTGTTTTGAGTGCCCCTCAAAGGTAGTCAGAAAACTCGTAGAGCGCGGGATCACGCTCCGCCGGGCGAGTGCGGGCTTTCACGCCGCCGCCAGATGCCTCTTCGCCATCGCCACCTTCCATGCCGGGAAAATCCATTCCCTCAAAAGCATCACCAAATTCCTCCTCGAGCTTCTCGGGATCCTCACCAGACTCGAGGCGGCGGATCATTTGCTCCATCTCGCCAGGCATTTTTTGTCCCGTTGCCTCAGTCATCTTGCGCATCATTCGGCCCAGCGCGCGGGGATCGGGATTGTTCTCATCCATGCCCGCCATGTCGCGTTCCATCTCGGCCATCACACGCTCCATCCGCGGATCCATGTCATCCCCCGCAGGCGTCTCCGACTTTTCCTTCGCCCGGCCGGTGAAGGCGAACTTCGAAATCAAACGCTCCATCCGCGCATTCGGATCGTCCGGGCATTTGGGAACCTTGCTCGCGTAGGAAAGACTGCGGGCGAAAAACGAATAAATCTTGTTCGTATCGGGTGAGTGGAATTCGTAGATCGGCATGAATTATTGAGGTCACTGTGAATTTAGCTCGTTTGCGGAAAATCGTCCACCTCCTCGATGAAGCTTTGCTAAATACCAGACGCAGGCGTATTTTTGACCGCCATGGACACGGACCCTGATATGCGGGATCAATTTGACGTGATCGTCATAGGCGGCGCCTTGTCCGGAGCCTCGACCGCATTTCTTTTGAAGCGGCGCAACCCGGCCCTCCGCATTCTCGTGGTTGAAAAAAACACCGCCTTCAAGCGCCGAGTCGGCGAGGCCACTACCGAGGTCAGCGGATTTTTTCTCACCCGCATGCTCGGCCTGACGAATTATCTCGTCCGAACTCAGATTCCCAAAAACGGTCTGCGGTTCTGGTTTTCGAAGAACCCCGAAGGCTCCCCCTCCGACTGCTCGGAGCTCGGGGGAAAATACCTCTCGACCGTTCCCGCCTTCCTAATCGATCGCTCTGAACTCGACGAAGAGATTCTGCGCCGCGCGATCGGCGCGGGTGTCGAGTTGCTCCGCCCCGCACAGGTGCTCGATGTGCGACTTGAGGAGGGGGAAATACAGGAGCTGCGCGTGCAATCCGGCTCCGAGACAAAAACCCTCAAAGCCCGCTGGGTGGTCGATGCCTCTGGCGTGAAAGCCCAGTTGGCGCGTGCCAACGGATGGCTCCATACCAACGAAGCCCACCCCACACTTGCCGCTTGGAGCCGCTGGAGGAATACGGGCGACTGGGATGGGCTCGACTCCGAAATGAGCAGCGACTCGAGTAAGAAGGGATTTTTTGGCATTCGAGGCACAGCAACCAACCACTTCGCGGGCGATGGATGGTGGGCTTGGTGGATTCAATTGAAAAACGGCGATGTGAGCATCGGTGCCGTTGTAGACCAGCGCTTGGTGGACTGGAGTGAACAGGAAGGCACAGTCGGCGAAAAACTGCGCGGATTCCTCTCAAGACATCCTGCTGCCCGCGTGATGATGCGCGATGCGGAGTTCGTCGAAGGCGATGTGCATTTCCGCAGGAACCTGCCGTATTGGTCGGAGCGCCACGCGGGTGACGGATTTGTGCTTGTGGGCGATGCCTCAGCCTTCATCGATCCCCTCTACAGCCCTGGCATGGACTGGATCGCGTTCACGGCATCCGCCGCCGTCGAACTCATCGCAAAATCTCTAGATGGTGAAAAACCGGGACCTCTTGTGGAAAAACACAACCGCGATTTCGGCATCAGCTACCAGCGAATGTTCGGCGCACTCTATCAGGACAAATACGATTACCTCGGCGACCTCGACCTCATGCGCGTCGCCTTCCGCCTCGATATCGTGACCTATTATCTCTACATCGTCCGGTTTCTCTACAAAGACGGCCCGAAGGCGATTCTCAAGCCGCCGTTCTCCCCAAAAGAAGCGGGCCCATTTTTCCGGTTCATGCGTTTCTACAACCGCCGCCTCGCCGCCATGGGAAGAAATCGCCGCGAGCGCGGAGTCTTCGGCCTGCATAACGAGGGCCAAAGGGATCTGGTGGGAGGATTCAATTTCCGCTTGGGGCAACTCTTCCGCACCGCGTTCGATGGACTCTGGCTCTGGCTGAAACTCGAACTCCAGGAAGGCTGGCGCACCGGAACCTCATCGCAGCCCCAACCCGAGCGGACGGGACGATTTTTCTCCGCAAAGACTGAGGATTTTGGTAAGTGTGCGGGCTTGCCTGAAAATGGAAACGCTCGAGCCACCAGATGACGAACTCGTCCGCCGCACCCAAGCGGGGGATGCTCGTGCGTTTGACGAGTTGGTCGTGAGGTTCAGCCCACGGCTTTACGGACTTGTCTACCACATGACTTCGAGCCATGAGGACACGAACGATCTGCTTCAGGATATTTTCTCAAAAGCCTACCGCTCCATCAAAGGCTTCCAGGGCAAATCCTCTTTCTACACTTGGATGCATACCATCGCCGTGCACATGGCGATCAACTTCCTCAAGAAACGGAACCGCAGGAAAACCATGAGCCTTGATGATGTGGACAACGGCATCCTCAATGACCCGGACTTTATCGAAGCCACGAGCAATGGCGACCCCAGCCGCGAAGCAAATCTTAGCGAACTTCAAAAAAAACTGAACGAATCCATGCTCAAGCTGTCACATGACCATAGAGCAGTCGTTACTATGTTTGATATCCAAGGCATGCCACACGCAGAGATTTCCAAAGTTCTCAAGATTTCGGAGGGCACGGTGCGCTCACGCCTCTTTTATGCCCACCGACAGTTGCAAAATTACCTTCAGGAGTTTATTAATAAGTAACAAGCCGTATGGATAACGAAGACAGTATTACAAAGCTTCTCCGACTAAAACGCTACGAACAACCCCCGGAGGAATACTTCGAAAGCTTCCTGGCTGAGTTCCAAGCCCGTCAGAGAGCTGAGGTGATACACCGTCCGCTTCTCCATATCGCTTGGGATCGTGTTTGCTCCATGTTTGTCATGCCGCCGGTCCCAAAGCTTGTCATGGCCACTTCCTTCGCCGCAGCCGTCTTTGCTGCGGTTTTTGTTATGAACTGGGCGGATGACGACACGCCTTCAAACCTCACGCTGGCCTCATCCGGCGCGGTGCAACTGGATTCCAAGGCACGCCCCGCGAAGGGTAAGAACGGTTCGGCTGTGCAATATGTCCTTCCTGCGAGACCGGTCAGCTATGCTTCCGCACGCAGCTTTTAGTTTGTCCAGGCGCGCGGCCGTTTTGACGGCGGCATCCTTGTTTGCATTGACGCTACCCCGCGCCCGTGCGGCAGGGCCAGATTTGGCGGAAAGTATCACCTGCCAGATTCAGAAAATTTTTGATGAAAACCAGAGGTCTGTTGTGCGTGTGCAGGCCAGCGACTCACTTGGCGTGCGCCTTGGCAGTGGTTTTTTCATCGACCCCACCGGCATGATCTACACGCACGCCGGAGTCGTTTTAAATGCGGAGGATGTCAGCGTGACCTTCAATGGAAACTCCCTGCCAGCCCGCGTGGTGACCACCGACGAGCGCAGCGGCATCGCCATCCTCAAGACGGAATGCATCAGCCCGTTTATACGAATCGGCAATTCCGAAAATGCTAAGGTTGCGATGCCTGTGATTACGATTGGATTCCCAGAGGATCGGAATTCCAGCGCCAGCTTCGGAATGATCGCCGGCCACGACCGCCAGCACATGGGCCAGTATTTTTCCACCACCCACATCCGCGCCAACATGGCTGTGAATCGCGGTGAGGGCGGCGCGCCTGTTTTGAATTTGAATGGCGAAGTCATCGGCATCCTCGTGGCCCGCATCAATGACAGCGGTTCCTGCCATATCCTTCCAATCCGAGCCGCTGAAAAAATCCGCCACGACATGGCCCGCTACGGAGAACTCCGCCACGGCTGGGTGGGCGTGGAAGTCGAAGACGCCCCGGAGCCCGTCAATGGCTCGACAGCAAAAATCACCGCACTGAACCCTCTCGCCAACGCAGCCGAGCAGGGCCTCAAATCAGGAGACATGGTCAACGCCATCGGTGCCACACCCGTGGCAAGCAGCGAAGATGTCATCGACGCCTCCTACTTCCTCACGGCCGGAGAAGCGGCGGATGTCAAAATAACCCGCGATGGCCAGCAGATGAGCATCAAGGTCACACCCAAGCTCCATCCCCTCACTCCTGCCGAGCCTCTCCACGCCGAGGGCCCGCTACAGCCCTGACTCCCCGCCGAAGTTCAATCTTCCGCCCAAGTCAACTGCGCTACATTTAACCCAAAAATTTGGACGATCGTCCAAATTTTTGGTCGGCCCTTGAGTCAGAATTGATCAGACTTCGACGGAGGAACGCCTTCTTGAGTGGGGAAGATACAAAAAAAAACGGGCACCGGCTTTTCAGCACGATGCCCGTTTGAAGAGTTAGCGAATGCTATTAACGACGACCGAAGTCGCGGCGTCCACCGCCGCCACCACCGCCACCGCCACGGCGGTCATCACGACCACCGCCGCCGCCACCGCCACGGAAGTCGCGGCGAGGGCCATCAAAGCGTCCGCCACCACCACCGCCGCCGCCTGGAGGACGGTCTTCGCGGGGACGGGCTTCGTTGACTGTGAGGGCACGGCCATCGAGGTCTTTGCCGTGGAGTTGCTCAACGGCTGTTTGAGCATCGGAATCGGATGCCATCGTAACGAAGGCGAATCCGCGGGAGCGGCCGGTGAATTTATCTTGCATTAGCATGACTTCGGAAACCGCACCGCACTGCGAGAACAGGTCCTGAATGGCGATCTCTGTCGTGTTGAAGGACAGGTTGCCGACGTAGAGTTTATTACCCATGGTATTTACTATATTTAACGCATTAGAGATCGAGGCCTGTTCCCGACTGCCGGGTTTCAAACTGCCCGGGGAGTTTTCTCTCCGGGATGTCCACCAAATCCTGATCAAATCTGCAATGTCCTTATTCGCCTTTTTTCAGAGCTTGGCAAATAGTATTTGAGAGTATTTTTTTCGAGATGGTTGACGGCGGCCCCGGTAATCGGGAAGTTGAGGGGAGATGAGACTTTCGAGATGCATCCTAATTCTGCTGGCGGCGATTTGTTTTTCCCCGCTCGGGTTTGCCCAGCAGCAAATGCGCGTGCCGTTCAACTTCCAGTGGGGTGAGTCCCCTGCCCGTGTGGAGCAAAGCCTGGTGGGGATCAAAGCAAAAATCACAGAGCGCAAAGTCGTGGAGGGTCGGACGGTCTATGTGGTGGAGGGCATCCCGCAGAAGCAACTTCAGCGCGCCTTGTTTTATTTCCGGAACGATATGCTGAACGAAATCGAGCTCCACTTTGGAGATAGTTCGTGGGACTCGCCGAGATACGATCTCTTCTTTGAGGAGGTGCGACGCAATGTGGATTCCAAATACGGCATCGGGCGCCTGCTCACCCGCTCACGCAACCGCGAAGGCGATGTGCTGCAGACACTCGTAGGCTACCAATGGATGCAAGGAAGCATCGCTCTCCGACTCTATCTCTTCACGGCCGAAAAAGACCCGAATGCCCTGCGAGTGCTGAGCCTCCACTACAAGGAGGCTTAGAGCGCCAAGCAGCGAGCCTATCCGAGGAGGCGGGATTTAGATAAACTCAAAATCGGCCACCACGGCGTGATGATCCGAAACGTCCGTCTTCTCAACCCACTGAGAAACGGGGCGCAGCGGGGCATTGAAAAATAAGTGATCCGTCACAAATGGCATTCGGCGCCAAGTAACTTCCTCATTTTGCACCGTGCGGAATCCTGCATTCTCAAATTGGCGCACGATGGACTCGCCAGGAGCGGAGTTCATATCCCCCGCGAGAATAAGCGGTTCGCCTCCGACCGCGCGCAGCCTTGATTCGACGATGGATCGCTGCTCGGGGTGGGCATCACTCGAATCTCCGATCATAAAAAAAGCCTGAAGATGGGTGTTGAGAATTTTCAATCTGCGCCCTTCCAATATCGTGGAAACCTCAAGCAATAGGCGTGAAGAGGTGCGGCGTTTTTTGCCCTCGAAGACAAACTCCAACTGCGCCGCTGGGAGATCAGTCTTATGAAAATCCGTCAACTTCGTGCGCGAGAAAACGGCCAAGCCCAAACCAAATGGCAACTCGGTGTCATTTTTCAAAGGATAGGAAAAGACCGAATCATATCCGGTGAGAAGTTCCTTCAACCGCATGTAATGGGGCGGCGGATCGACCTGCATGCCCCCGTCATGGCCACGCTCGACCTCTTGGAGACAAATGATGTCGGCATTCAGTCCTTTTAGAAAAGTCGCAACTGCGTCCAAATCTACCACTGTGGGAAACGGATCGCTCTCTATCCAAGGCTGGCCGTTTTGCATATTAAATGTGACGACTCGGAATGACATGGGAGATAATTGGACCAGAAAGGATTGTTGTTCGCAGAGTGTCGGATGAAAGACAATATTCAAACCTTTTTTTAAGAAACTTTGATCAAATCCTTCCTGCCAATTCAAATGAGCGGGATTTCCTGAAGGCCCACATACCCAGAATGACAAAAAACACCAAAGCAAGAAGGGGTTTAAACCAGATGCGAGTTAATTTGTAAATGTCTCCGTAGCAGTCAGAACCAAGCCCTATACACAAAAAGACTAAAATCCAGGCGACAGGAGTGACGGCTTTTTCGCGAAAAAGAATCGCCGCAAAGAGCGCCACATAGGGGGAAAGAATGATGTAGGAAACTGTTTCCGTGCGAGGGTTGAAGGCCATGAGATAAGCGGCGGAGAGGGCGGTTGCCAAAAAGGGGGCCAGCGGGGCCGGGTAGATTTTTTTCAACCTCCAGGCAAACCCGAGCGTCACAAAAGCAAAGACTGCCCGCACAGGGAACCAGTGTTTATCGGGCAGGTCGAATCCGAAGGTTCGGAACATGGCGGCGATGTCGTCGTAATTATTACCTGGCGGAATGCTGGCAATAGTCACCTGCTTTATGCACATGTTCCACTGGTTCAATACATAACTTGGATCATAGTGCACGAATGAGAGCGCTACAAAGACGAGCATTCCGAGCGGCAATCTCCACCATAGAGGCCGGTAAAGGGCTCCGATCAGCAAAAGCGGAACGAGTCCGAGTGGCTTGGCGATGACGCCCAAAATCAGCCACGCCGTAGCCGACCACCAGCGTTTTTCTGAAACACAGAGCGCCGCAAGTATCATCGACGCGGAGAGGAGCATATTGAACTGCCCGTTTTTCCCGGCCGTGAGCGAGGCTGGCAGGGCCAGCACGGTCACCAAGCAGAACAGGCTCGCCGTTGTGGCATCGGTTTGAAAAAAGCGGCACATTCTCCAGATCGCCCAGCCGAAAAGTCCCATCGCAAAAGCGCGGTAAAAAACCTCGCCGAACCGCAGCATGAGCGTGGGCAGAAGCGTTTCGCCGAGAGGCTGCTTGTTGAATTTCTTGAGGTCTTTGGGAAATTCCTGCCACGAGAAGGGTGCGTAGATGAGGACGGATTGGGGAAAATAAAGGAATCCTTTGCCTTGGAGGGAATACATATTTTCTGAGTTCCACCACTGATAAGCCGCGCGGCTGTAGTTGTGGGTGACAGTTCTGTGCGCGGGCTGGAAAAAAGCCAATACCGCTACTATGGCAAAAAAGAGCAACCAGATCCGCTTGGCGTAGGTATCGGACTTAGGGCTCCAGAAGAGGGCGTTGAGTTTATCCATCGGCGGGCGCGAGGCTCTTATGAGGATTCCCAAATGCAAAGCGTGAAATTTGAAAAAGAAAACGCCGCCTGCTTTGACAGGCGGCGTTTTTAATGAGTTTTACCGAATCGTGAGAACGATTACTTGGTCGGAACCGTGGCAATCGTCTGAAGGATGCGACTGGCAATTTTGTAAGGGTCGCCTTGGGAATTTGGACGACGGTCTTCGAGGTAACCTCTGTAGCCGTTATTAACGAAGCTGTGCGGCATGCGGATCGATGCGCCGCGGTCAGCCAAGCCATAGCTAAATTTGTCGATGGACTGGGTCTCGTGGAGGCCTGTGAGGCGGAGATGGTTGTCCGGCCCGTAAACGGCGACATGCTCGTTTTTGTATTTGTCGAAGGCTGCCATGAGCTTCTCGAAGTATTCCTTGCCGCCGACTTCACGCAGGTGCTTGGTGGAGAAGTTCGAATGCATTCCCGAGCCATTCCAGTCGAAGTCCTTGCCGAGTGGTTTGCAATGGAAGTTCACATCCACGCCATATTGCTCGCAGAGGCGAATAAGAATGTAGCGGGCGATCCAGACTTCATCGGCGGCGCGCTTGGAGCCTTTGCCGAAGATTTGGAATTCCCACTGGCCCTTGGCGACCTCGGCATTGATGCCTTCGTGGTTGATGCCAGCATCGAGACAGATGTCGAGGTGCTGCTCGACGATGTCGCGGGCGATGTCGCCGACCGCATTGTAGCCCACGCCGGTGTAATAGAGCCCTTGAGGAGCGGGAAAACCTTCAGCCGGGAAGCCCAATGGGCGTCCATTTTGATAGAGGAAATATTCTTGCTCGAATCCGAACCATGCCTCGGGATCATCCAAAATGGTGGCACGGGAGTTTGTGATGTGCGGCGTGCCATCGGGCATCATGACTTCGCACATGACCAGAGCGCCATTTTCGCGGGTGGAATCTGGGAAAACTGCGACAGGTTTCAGCACGCAATCAGAGCTGCCGCCGGGAGCTTGGCGGGTGGAGCTGCCGTCGAAGCCCCACAAGGGAAGTTCTTCAAGCTTGGGAAAGCTGGCGAATTCCTTGATTTGGGTTTTGCTGCGGAGGTTTGCCACCGGCTCGTATCCGTCGAGCCAGATGTATTCGAGTTTGTATTTAGCCATTTTTGTTAGGTGTATTTTTTTGAGCAGACCAGGCCGTCTGGTGTAGCTTTTTTTTCGTTTTTCCCATTTTCCCTTGCGGCAGGAGAGGTAGAAGCAATCGGAGTGCCAATGTTGCCGAGAACTTTTGGCGAGTGCGATCAGAAAATAGGAGTCTACTTATGGCATACTGACCCTCAGCGAGTTAAGCCCCATTTCCCGAACCAATCTGGCGTAGGTCTGCGAGGGGCGGTCACCCAGATGATCCAACTCCAGACGCGCCAAGTCGTGTTGAAAATCGACCCGATAAAGCCCAAAGCGGGGCGTGAACGATCCCCACTCGTAGTTGTCGGTGAGTGACCAATGGAGATACCCCACGAGCGGAACTCCTGCGTCGAGCATCCGCCGGACCTCGATGAGGTGTGCTTCAAGGTAGCCGCTGCGAGTCATCTTGTCGCGGCGCGGTTCGCCTCCGGACTCATCGATCCGGCTGCGCAGAGCCATGCCATTTTCTGCGATGAGAACCGCCATTCCAGGGAATGCCTGGGCGTAATATTCACAGAAGGCGCTCATGCCCTCCGGCAGGAAGTGCCAGTCCCACCATTTGCAGGCGAGCACATCGAGCATGTGCGCGGAGATGCTGCGGCTTTTGAACTCGAGGTCGGAAAAATCCGGCGCCCGCAAGGCATGGCTCACAAAGGGGTCGTAATAATCGAGGCCGAGGAAATCCAGTGCGCGTGCCCTCGGGGCGCGTTCGGCTTCGCTGAAGAAAAATTCGAACGCCTCGGATGTCGCCGCGCGCGAGGCAAAGTAGTTTGCCAAGCGGTGCAGACCCGCTCCTGCCATGGCGGCAAGGTCGGTGCGGCGCTGGAGCGCGATGTGGGTGAAGTGCCTCGAGAGCGCCTCCGCTCTGGAACGAAAATAATCTGCGGCCTCAGCGGGATTGATGCCGTTTTGCCGGAGACAAAGCAGGTCCAGCAGCATGTTCTCGGACCAATAGACATCGCTGCAAAATGTGTTCATCGAGACCATCGGCTTTGGCCATCCGCGAGATTCATAGAGGTCGTGAATCGCATTGTAGGCTCTCACATGGGCGGCCAGCATGCGGTTGTAAGCACGCAGACCAACGGGAATCCCCGCCTCTGGACCACCCGGGAAATGGCGATTCAGGTAGGTATTTAGAACAAGCATGTTTGGCTCGTTGAGTGTGACATACCACTTCACAGGAGGTTGCCCGAAGTGGTCACATAGCCTGTGGTTCAGCCGCTCGATAGTAAATTGCACGAACTTCTCAAAAGCCTCGGGCGTTCGGTCATCCAGCCAGGCATCCACTCCCAGCCAAGCCGGATGGGTGAAATGCTGCAGCGTGACAACAGGCTCCATACCTGCTTCACGACATGCCGCGACGCGGTCGGCATAGGCATCCACCGCAACCCCGTCAAACGCCGGCGCGGGGCCGGGCGTGTTTGTGAAGCATGGCTGCACACGGGCCCACTCGATGCTCAGACGAAAGGCATTGAGCCCCATGCCTCGAGCCAGATCGAAGTCGGTGCGATACCTGTTCCAGAAATCCACCGCACGTCCGGTTCGATCGACTCGGCCCGATTGCTCACAAGATCCCCAATTGTTGTGAGGCTCGCCTGGCCCGTTGTATCCGCCCTCGCTCTGGTAGCCAGAGGTCGCAACCCCAATCAGAAATGGTGTCAAATTTTCCATAAACACACTCCCCTATCCTGCGGCGGCAATGCGTTTCCGCAGGGCCTTCTCACGAAGTTTTGAAATGATCACAGGACGCCTGTCTGGCTCCTCCAGAACAATGCGGGCGATTTCCGAGGCCGCGTTGGGGCGTCCCAGATTGCGCGCATTTCGCGACATTTGCCGTAAGCGTTCCGGATCATCCAAAAGTCGGCGCAGCTTGTGCGCAACGAGCGTGACCTCCGTGCATTTCACGGCGGCGCCTGCTTCGAGAAGAACATCGGCATTGCGCTCCTCCTGGCCTCCAATCGGATCCAGAATCATCATCGGCAGGCCGCAGGCCACCGCCTCGGCTGTCGTCATACCGCCGGGCTTGCTGAGCAGAATCGTCGCCACGGACATAAAATCGGACATATCTTTGGTGTAGCCAAGAACCCGGAAATCAGCCGGACGGTCCTTGAGCAACTCGACGATCTCATTCTGCATTTCTTCGTTTTTTCCGCAGACAATGATCGCCTGAAAATCCCGGTCCACTTGGAGCAATTGCCGCACGACAGCGGTCGCTGGACTCATCCCCAGCGCTCCACCTGCAACAAGAATAGTGGGCCTACCGGACCTCAAACCATGACGCTCAAGCACAGCGTCCACATTCACAGGCGCTCCAAACTCCGGCTCGACGGGAATGCCTGTCACCTCAATGCGGTCGGCAGGCAGACCCAGCGCCTCCATGTGGATTTTATCGTCCTCCTGCGCCACAAAATACCAATTGAAAGCCCGTGTGATCCAAAAGGCATGGAAATGAAAATCCGTGATGACAACACCCAACCTCGCCTCGAGTTTCCCGTTCGCGATCAGCCAGGAAATCACCCCCGCCGGCATGAAATGCGTGCAGAGGATGACGTCAGGCCGAAATTCCCTCACCAGATTGATGAGTGGGAGCGCCTGAGGCAAATCGATCAGCAACCGACCCTTGTCGGCCACCCACGGGTCGTCGCTTGTTTCATACCACCACCCCAGAAACTCCGGCAGCATGGAGGAGAGTTTTTTATAGAGCGTGGAGTAAAATTGCTTGTGGAGGACATTTGTGTGATCAAGCGAGTCATCCGAGAGAACCTCCTCCACATCGCTCCTGCCGCGCATGACACGCGCGAGGGCATCGGCCGCTTTCACATGACCGGAACCCACAGAGGCCGATAAAATCAAGACGCGCTTTCCCATAGGCTTGCAACCTGCCCCAATTCCCGCCGTCTGCCAAGCTGGAGTCTTTCGTTGACTCTCCCGGATTTCCGGAGAAGCTTCCGCGCGATGGGAGTTTTTCAGAAACAACGCCAAAGCAGAGACCACCGGATTGGTAGATTAGTTGATTTTATCAATCAACTTTTTAAAACCTGCCTTGTTCTACTCGTTGCTGCCCCGTTTGCCATAGCCAGCGCCGAGCAGGTTGTTCGCGTCGGATTTTTTCCAAATATCACTCACGCTCAGGCACTCGTGGCCTCAAACATGTCGCGCGAAGGCAAGGGCTGGTTCGAATCCCGCCTCGGGGAACCCGTCAAGCTGGAGTGGTCGATTTACAATGCTGGCCCTTCAGCCATGGAGGCTTTCTTTACCAAAGCAATCGACATGACTTATGTGGGACCAAGCCCTGTGGTGAACGCCCACGCCCGCGCCAATGGCAAGGAAGTTCGGGTCATTTCCGGCTCCATGCGCGGCGGCGAAGCGCTCGTCGTGCGCGGCGATACAATCACCTCGGTGGATGACCTCAGAGGAAAAACCATCGCCACCCCCCAGCTTGGAAATACCCAAGATGTCGAATGCCGGGCTTGGCTGCTCAAGCAAGGAATCAAAGTCACGCTCGTCGGCGGAGATGCCCGCGTCATCCCCACGGCCAACCCCGATATGCTCCAGCTTTTCACACAAAAAAAACTCGATGCCGCATGGACTGTGGAACCTTGGGTCACCCGCCTCATCAATGAAGCGGATGGCCGGATTTTCCACTCCGATCCCAAGGCCCTTACGACCGTGCTTGCCGGTCGCGTTGGCTTTCTGGAGGAACGCCCCGCGCTCGCTGCCAAATTTGCAGAAGCCCATCAGAGCCTCACCGAGTGGATTCGAGCGAACCCCGAGGAGGCCCGCCGCCGCGTCCGTGATGAACTCAGTGCTATAACCCGCCGCGAGATTCCCCAAAAACTCGTCGATGAGGCCTGGACGCGCCTTGATCCGAACACAGCGATCTCGGTCGAGCCATTTGATGCATTTCTCCAGCATGCGCGCGAAGTTGGCTTCCTGCGTGCCCGCGTCGATCTGAAAAACCTTCTCTGGCAGCCATGAAAAAAATTCCGATGAGCCTCGAAAACGAACTCGCCAATACAGCCCCCGAGCGCATCGAGGCCAATAATGTCTCGAAGTCCTTCACCACCGAGCGCGGCAAGGTTCTCGCCCTCGACAATGTGAGCCTGAAAGTCGGCGAAGGGGAATTCGTCTGCCTCGTCGGCCCCAGCGGCTGCGGCAAGTCCACGCTCCTGAACCTCATCGCCGGCCTCGACCAACCGGACAGTGGGCAGATTTTGGCGAACGGCGAAAACATCACCGCCCCCGGCCGCGACCGCATGGTGATGTTCCAAGAGCATGCCCTTTTTCCATGGCTGGATGTTATGGGCAATGTCCTATTCGGCCTTCGCCTCAAGCCGGGACTGAATTCCAAGGAACGCCAGGAGGTCGCCAAATACTACCTGCACCTCGTGGGATTGGAAAAATTCGAACGTGCCAACATCCATGAACTCTCGGGCGGCATGAAGCAGCGCGTCGCCCTCGCCAGAGCTCTGGCCCCCAATCCCCGCGTGCTGCTTATGGACGAACCTTTCGCCGCATTGGACGCCCTCACCCGCGAACACCTCTACGGCGACATCCAGCGGATCTGGGAAGCCCGCCGCAAGACCATTATTTTCGTGACGCACAATGTCCGCGAAGCCGCCTGCCTAGGCGACCGCGTGCTTCTTTTCTCCCCAAATCCCGGCCGCATCCGCGCCGAATTCCGCATCGACCTTCCCCGCCCCCGCGACATCAACAGCGTGGAACTCGCCCGTTACTCCACCGAAATCACCACCGCTCTCAAAGGTTTCACCACCGCACAGGGGCAGGAGGCCTCCGAATGATCCACCGCATCTCCACACTCGCATTTTTTCTCTTCCTGATCGCTTCCTGGGAGGCGGCATCCCGCTCGGGAATGTGGTCGCCCGTGCTACTCCCCTCTCCGCTCAATGTGCTGGAATACATGTGGCAGGCTACATGGGATGGCACACTGTGGACGGCAACTCTTGTCACCATGCAACGCCTGCTACTCGGCTATGGTATCGGCCTGCTTTTCGGGGTTCCGCTAGGCCTCCTCACCTCGCGCTTCCGCATTCTGCAAGACACCCTCGGCCTGCTGGCTCTTGGCATTCAGACCCTGCCAAGCGTTTGCTGGGTGCCACTCGCGCTGCTCTGGTTCGGCCAGACCGAGGCCGCCATGCTTTTTGTGGTGGTCATGGGAACCCTCTGGTCCGTTCTCATTGCAACGAGCGACGGCGTGCGCTCGATGCCGCCGATCTATCTGCGTGCCGCCCGCACCATGGGATCGAAGGGTCTGCACACTTGGTTCAATGTCATCCTGCCCGCCTCACTTCCTTACCTCATCGGCGGCATGAAGCAGGGATGGGCCTTCGCGTGGCGCTCGCTGATGGCGGCGGAGATTTTTGTCACGATCCTCACCGGCTTCGGCCTTGGACAGCTTCTCCAATACGGACGAGAGCTCCTGGCTATGGATCAGGTCGTAGCCGTCATGGTCATTATTGTGGCGATAGGTCTCCTTGCGGATCGTATTCTCTTTTCACCATGGGAACGCTTCTTCCACAAACGCTGGGGCACGGGCTCCGTGAACTGAAGACACCCGCATGATCGAGGTCCGGCATCGCGGGGCCGTGCATCTGCCTGGTCCGGATCTTTGGCTGGATCCGCATTACTCGAAGCCTTTGGCTTTCGTTTCCCACGCCCATAGCGACCACACAGGACGCCACGAGTGCACCATCGCAACCCCGGCGACCCTTCGTCTTATGGAAGCGCGCATGGGCACCTTACACGGCGAAAAAATCCCACTCCCCTTCGAGGAGCTGCGCGATTTTGAAAAATTCCGCATGCGCCTCTTGCCAGCTGGGCATGTCTTGGGATCCGCCCAGTGTTTTGTGGAAACCGAGCAAGGAAGCCTCCTCTACACGGGCGACTTCAAACTCCGGCAGGGAGCGAGTGCCGAAACGACCGCTCACACGCACGCCGAGACACTCATCATGGAGACCACCTACGGACTCCCTCGCTATGTGTTCCCGCCCTTCGAAGAAGTGATGAGCCAGATTCTCAAGTTTTGCATCGAATCCCTGGAGGAAGGTGCAACGCCCATCCTGCTGGGCTATTCGCTCGGCAAATCTCAGGAAATCCTCGCCAACCTCTGCGGCGCGGGAATGCGTGTCATGCTCCACTCCGCCATCGCAAAACTCATCCCCGTCTATGAATCGGAGGGTATCGTTTTTCCCGAGCATGCTCCATGGGACACAAAAACCGCAGCGGGCCATGTCCTCATTTGCCCACCCACCAGTGCCGGAAGCAAATCCATGGCACTTGTAAAAAAACGGCGCGTCGCCGCCATCACCGGCTGGGCGATAGATGCCGGAGCCATCCACCGCATGCGCTGTGACGCCGCCTTCCCGCTCTCCGACCACGCGGGCTACGACGACCTCCTGCGGCATGTGGAAAATGTCGCCCCCAAGCAGGTGCTCACCCTGCATGGCTTTGCGTCCGAATTCGCCGCCGATCTCCGCTCGCGTGGCATCGAGGCTTGGGCACTCACCGGGCCGAACCAACTCGATCTTGCGATTCCGATTCCCCGTCCCCAAGCGCCTGCCAAGCGAAGCCCCGTTCAACCGGCCACAACGGGATTCCTCAGGTTCTGCTCGGTCGGCGACGAGATTGCAGCACTCACAGGCAAGCAGGCCAAGATCACGCTCGTCTCGGCATACTTTCAGGAGTTGGAGGAGATCGACCTGCGGCTCGCTGCACTCTGGCTCTCGGGCAGCGTATTTTCCTCGATGGATGCCGCCCCGCACCAAGTGGGCAGATCCATTATCCGAGCCGCCCTCATCAAGGCCTCAGGTATGCCAGAAGCCGAATACCGACCACTCGCTCGCGGCATCAATGAGAGTGGCCTCACAGCGGAAACCGTCATGGCCACACGCCACGGCTCGGCAAACCCCGCATTGTCCGAGATTGCTGCCCTTCTGGAAAATCTGCGCTCCGCCAGCTCGGGCGTGGCCAAGATCGAAATCCTGGCCCATTTCTTCCAATCCACACCTCCCGTTGCGGCGAAGTTTCTCGTGAAAATCCTCTCCGGAGACCTGCGCATCGGCCTCAAAGAGGGCTTACTGGAGGAATGTATCGCGGAAGCCTTCCAAGCCAATCCCGGCGAGGTTCGTGAGGCGAATATGTTCTGCGCCGACTTGGGACTTGTTGCCGTGATGGCACGCAACCGACGCCTGCATGAGCGGGCAATGCGGCTCTTCCAACCAGTCAAGTGCATGCTGGCATCCCCCGAACCCGATGCCACCGCAGTCCGCACACGGTTTGCGGAGATTCCCTCGCTCTGGATCGAGCCGAAGTTCGACGGCATCCGGGCCCAAATCCACACAAACACAAAACGCACGGAGATTTTCACTCGCGACCTGAAGGAAATCACCTCCACCTTCCCCGAGATAGCAAAGGCCACGGCGCAACTCGGCCGCGAAGCCATTCTGGATGCCGAAATTCTTGCCTGGCGGGATGGGCGTCCTCTGCCCTTCCAGGAACTCCAAAAGCGCCTCGGCCGCCAAGAAGCCGACCTCTTTCTTGCGGACGGCATACCCGTCGCCTGCCTCGTCTTCGACATCCTTCAACTCGATGGCACGAGCCTACTCCGCGAGCCACTCCATCGCCGCCGCGAACTCTTGCACGGACTCACCCTGCCGCCTCCTCTGCGGCATGCCGAAATCCTCCACGCTGCCAGTGCGGAGGAGATCGACGCCCACTTCCGCGACATCCGCTCCGCCGGACACGAGGGACTTCTGATCAAAGACCCAGCAAGCCCCTACCAACCCGGCCGCCGTGGCCTAGCCTGGATCAAACTCAAAAAACGCCTCGCCACGCTCGATGTCGTCGTCACCGCAGTGGAATATGGCCACGGCAAACGACGCGGCGCCCTGAGCGACTACACCTTCGCCGTCCGCGATGAAAAAACAGGCGCCCTGGCCACAATCGGCAAAGCCTACACTGGCCTCACAGACCTAGAAATCGCCGCCCTCACCGACGAATTCCTCTCCACCGCCCTCTCACAAACCGGCAACCGCATCGAAGTCGAACCCCTCGTCGTCCTCGAAATCGCCTTCGACTCCATCCGCGAAAGCCCCCGCCACCCCTCCGGCCTCGCCCTCCGCTTCCCACGCATCACCCGCATCCGCCGCGACAAATCACCCGCCGACATCGACACCATCGCAACGGCCAGAAAACTGCTGGCCTGAAGACGGTCAAACCTCACCCACCCGCTGTGGTTCGCCGAGTTCGTCCTCAAGTCGTCCAACCACATCGGCTATGAAGTCGTGGAATCCCCAGCCGATGCCTGCACTCATCTCCTCAATATCTGCCAGTCGGTCCTGGAACTGCGGATACAGGTCACGCGCTTCAGCGCGCAACAGCTTGGCCAGTTCGTCCAGCACCGATTCCACGCTGTCATAAAACCGTTCATCGATGTCTCCATACTCGTCGGTGAAGTTTACCCCGTTCTCAACATAGGTCATCAACAGCTCTGCCGTCCCAGGAATGCTGCCTGTGGCCTTGCGGAAATCGCGAATGGCCTTGCGCGCCTCTGCCAGCTTGAGCTTGCCGAAACCTCGCTTGGGAAAGAACTGCTCCACGATCTTGCTCCGATAAGTTTCCAGCACCTCGCCACCACCATCCTCCGCCTGGCAGCGGGCGTGGATGAAATGACGGTTCTCAGCCGCTGAGTCGTAAAGGTCTTTCACGAGGGCGAGCAGCGCGGGCGTGTCCCATGTCGCGAGATGTTTGCGGGCGGCGCTCCAGCCGCCTGGCTTGCGCGTAGGTTTGTTGGTTTCGTCGGGCATAGATTGGTATGGTTAGCGCTGGATGCGTTTCAAGGGAGGCAAAGATTCAGGCGGAACGATCACGGTGATGCTCCGCGCCTGACCCGGCACGCGCCGGATGAAGCCCCGCCGCTCCAGGGTCAAAACCATGGAATGCACACTCGGCGGCGTGATTTGGAAATACCGCTGCATGTCCGCTTCCGCCGGCGCACACCCGTTGATCAGTCCGTATCGGTGAATGTAGGCGAGAAACTGGCCCTGTCGCTCAGTGGGTGTGGAGTTCATGAATCAGCAGGCAGGCGTGAAGTGGTTACGGTGAGTTCGGCGACGAGGGCAGAGAGGAGTTTTTCGGCAGCGGCGCGAGAGGCGGCGAGTTGGGTTTCCAATTCGTCCACCAACGCCATCAGTTCGGAAACTTTGGCGACGATGCGACGTTGTTCAGCGAGGGGCGGGAGGACGAATGGAAGGCGCTGAACCTGCCTCGTCGAAATGTGCGGCACGCCATTACTCCGACCTGGATCGATAGAGTCCACAAACTCAGAGGAATTTAGCCAGAGCATGAAATACGATAGATCTAGTTGAGCGTGCTTCGGCACTGGTTTTGCAACCCGCTGAAGCAGAAGGCATGGAAGATCAACCTGCCTCACTCGCGCAACTTTCAAGCCTGTCGCGATGAGCGGGCGGTCAAGAGAGAGGACAATGTCACATTCGCATAATGCGAAGCGTTCAAACTCCTTTGCAACCTTTTCATCGACAAACGCAGATTCACGCCAATCGAGAGTTCCATGGCTTACATTCAGATTTCGGCAAAGGCGCATCCCAGAGGGTTTGAACCACTCGCTCTTGAATGCGTAACCGTTCTGAAACTCGATGTGGTCGCCGACGGCTTCCTCCTCGCCATTCGTGTCAAAAGGGACGAGTTTGCCTTGGACGGCGAGGGTGAGGATGGATTTTCGCAAGTCGGATGGCGAAATGGGGAAGGAGGAATGGAAGAGGAGGTTGAGGTTGGCCGGGGTGGGCGCGTCGGCGAAGCGGGCCAGCGACGCGCGGGCGAGCGCGGCGTGCCGCGTCTCCCGTTCCTGCTGCTGCGCCTCCAGCCGATCACACAACGCCATCAGCTCATCCACCTTCGCCACAATCCGCTTCTGCTCGGCGAGGGGCGGGAGGGGAATGTCGAAGTGCTCGATCATTCCCTTGGTCAACGCCTCGCGTGTCGCGCCGACTTGGATATAGTCGATCATTCGTTGAATCGCGGGACTGGCTAAAAACTTCGCCAAGAACTGAGCATCGAGTTCCTTGATCGGGCGGATTATAGCGACGTGCTGATTAACCCTCGCGCCTGCCATTTCTGGTGGTGCAGTGGTAACGCGGCCAATTGAAGCCCCGGTGATGTTCAGCAGCACATCGCCGGGCTGAACGGTAACATTGGCGAGCTGCTTCGCCTGTTCATCACTTAGGAAGACAAGTCCCTTGGGCTCGAAGCCAGCAAAGTGGACATTCATCGAGCGAATGAGAGGAATGCCTTCGGTAAAATAGGATTCTCTTCCGCCTGATGGAGTGGCTCCGCTGCCGATCTTTACTGCGAGTGACTTCAGCGGTTTCAGCGACCATGGCTCTGCGGCAGGCAAAAGCTTCCCCGAAAAGGCGAGGTGCAGCACCAATTCCCGCATCTTCGCCACCGCTCCCGGCGCGTCTGCGAACTGGTCGAATTTTTCGAAGAAGGTCTCGAGCGTCATGGATGAGCGTTGAGGAGTTCTTTCCACATCGGTCGAGTCTGCCAGTCGGTGGGGAAGCCCATGTTGGGGATGAGAGCGGGATCGAGGGTGAGAAGATGACGGGCCAGCCGGTGCGGCCAAGTGGCGGCGGGCTCGATCGTCTGCACGAGATGCGCGAGCAGAACGAGGGAGTTGTAGATGCGGCGCTCTTTCCGATTGCCCAGATGCGTGCGGTCATCATGAAAGTTTATCTGAAGATGCGGGGGCTTTTTCCGAGGTAATTGGAAGGTGAAGGTGAAGTGGCGGTTCCACATGCGCGAATGGTGGGCGGCGGCATTTCGAAGGACTGAAAGGTGATGGAAGAGGGAGCAGAAGGTGCCCTCGTCCATCTGGTAGGTGTCTGCCACGCGTTGGCGCAGCGCCGGCGGAGTGAGCCCTGCGAGGAGTCTGGAGACGACCCCAAACGAGGCGACCTCCAAAAGCACCCAGACGGGCGGCCATGGCATGCCGAGGTTACCTTTGTGATGACGGATGAACTCTTCCCGGCTGCGGCTCATCTCGACATCCAACTTGGTCAGGGTGCGGGCGTGCTCCAGGGGTTCACGGAAATGGCGGTTTTCAAGATAGGCCAGAGGGCCGAGCTGATGCCCGATCTCGTAGGCCAGCCGGGAGCGCACGGAGATTTCGACACGTTTGCAGCCCTCCAACACAAGATGGCGCAAAGTGCGGTCAAACTGGTAGAGCTCCCAGAGCTGAGTGAAAGTGACCCCCTGCTGAAAACGGTCTGGCTGCCCAGGGACGGTGAAAGGAAAGCGGTAAGCCGAGAGCCGATAATAATTGTGATGAGCCAGCACATGCAGCGCCTCGGGCTCGTCAGGAACGAGCAAGCCACGTTCTTTGAGCCGCTCTAATTGCTGGGGATAAGTCAAAGCCGGCTTGATCATGCAGTCATTTCCCAAAAGCTAGGCTCGAAAAAAAGTAACCTCCCTGGTGCGCATCGTTGAGAGGCGTGGGAGGTGTTGTTGAAGAAAACATGACAGATTACTGCATCCGGGCAAGCTGGAATTTCGCAAGTGCGGCAAGCGCCCATGGGGGTGTTTTTTGATCTTGCGAGTCGGAATGGTAAGCCGAATCTGATGGTGGCTCTGCTTCAACCGAAGCCTGACGTCTTGCGTCAGAGATTCATGTAGGTTGGACGGGGCCTTTTTCATCGCATGAGCGCCTCCATGAGCTGCGCTTTCAACTGCCCGCGCGTTTCCGCAATCTGGGCGAGGAGTTTTTCGTATTCGGGCAGCAGGTGGTCCACATCGCCGGGGCCGTCGTCTTTGCTGTGGGGGGGGGGTGAGGTCGAGGTTGAAGCCGCCGGCGCGGATCTGGTCGATGGAGACGCGCCAGGCGTACTCGTTTTCGACGCGGGATGCAAAGCCGTCGGCCTCGCTGCCCCACCAGGATTTCTCGGGTTCGAATTCCTCGATGCGGATGGGTTTGCTTTTGTTGTAGCTCTTGGCACCGGGCGGATAGGGGTGCTCGTAATACCAGACTTCCTTGGTGGGAGTGCCCTTGGTGAAGAAGAGGAGGTTGGTGCGGATGCCGGTGTAGGGGTTGAAGACGCCATTGGGCAGGCGGACGATGGTGTGCAGATTGCACTCGGTGAGGAGGGCTTCCTTGATGCGGGTCTTCACGCCTTCGCCAAAGAGGGTGCCGTCGGGAAGGACGAGTCCAGCTCGGCCTCCGGGCTGGAGGATTTTCATGATCAGCACGAGAAAGAGGTCAGCGGTTTCACGGGTGCGGAACTCGGCCGGGAAATTCGCCTCGATGCCATCCTCCTCCATGCCGCCGAAGGGCGGGTTGGTAGCGACGACATGCACGCGTTCCTTCGGACTCCAGTCGCGCAGGGGGCGCGCGAGGGTATTGTCGTGCCGGACATTCGAGGGAACATCGATGCCGTGGAGCATGAGATTCGTCATGCAAAGGATGTGGGGCAGGTGTTTTTTTTCGATGCCGGAGAAGCAATCCTGAATGAGGCGCTCGTCGGCTTGGGTTTTCACCTGTTTGCGGAGGTGCTCGATGGCGCAGACAAGGAAGCCGCCGGTGCCGCAGGCGGGGTCGAGAAAGGTCTCGCCCAAGCGCGGATCGAGGCGGTCGATGACGAACTCGGTCGCAGCGCGCGGAGTATAAAACTCGCCGGCGTTCCCTACGGATTGGAGATCCTTCAGGAGCTTCTCATAGATGTCGCCGAACATGTGGCGGTCGTCGGAGGCGTTGAAATCGATGCCGTTGATTTTGTTAATGACCTGCCGCATGAGGGTGCCGTTCTTCATGTAGTTGTTGGCACCGTCGAAGGCGGCCTTGATGAGAACGGCGATCTGGCTGGAGCCGGAGATATTTTTCAGGCTCGGAAGGAGGGCATTATTGCTGAAATCCAGGAGAGCATCGCCGGTGATGCCCTCGGAGTCGCTGGCCCAGTTGCGCCAGCGAAGTTCCGGGGCGAGTGGGGATTTGTAGGCGTCGTCGAAAAGCTCCAGCTGCGTCTCGCGGTCGTCGAAGATTTTCAGGAAAAACATCCAGCCAAGCTGGGCCAGGCGCTGCGCGTCGCCGTCCACACCGGCGTCTTTGCGCATGATGTCTTGGATGGTTTTGATGAGGTTAGAGACATTGGGCATGGGTCAGGCGGCATCTTGGGATGGTTGGTAAAGGGCGGTTTCGAGTTCTTGTAGGGCGGCGAGGTAGGCCGGCTTGCCGCCGAAGAATCCAACGATCTCCAGCGGGGTGCCAATCGCTGTGAGGGGATCGACTTTGAGGATTTCGAGGGATTCGATGCTGGTGATGCCGGTGTCGGCATACTTCGCGAGGAGTGCATCGAGGACCATGCGGGCATTGTCACCATACTTTGCGAAGACATGGCGCTTCTTCACTTTCTCAGCACGCTCGCGGCGGGTCAGGGGCGGTTGGTCGAAGGCCACATGGCAGATGAGGTCGAAAGCGTCGTAGTCGCGGCCGACCTGCTCGGCGAGTTCGTCGAAGAAGACACCGCGCGCAGAGAGTTCCTCGATGATGGCCTGCTTTTTCTCGGCGTCATTCCAGACGGCAAGGAAGGAATCGAGCGAGGCGTAGGATTCCCGAACGGCTTTACGCGAGTAATCCTTCAGGGACTCGGTGATGAGCTTACCATTCGCATCGAGATATTGGACGCGCTCGGTGGCGACGCGGACCTCGACATTGTGCACGAAGTATCGGGTGGCACCTGTCGGAGGTGGGTCCACGAAAATGCCACCAGGCGGGTCAACGATCTCCTCGCCGGTGGACTCCTCGCCCTCTGGAGGCTGAATGGGGTCATCCTCGCCAGGTTCGAAAATCTGAACGGGGTCACCATCGAAGTCTGGATCGGCAAAGAGCGCCGTGGCGCGCTTGAAATCCATAATGGTGAAGAAGAGCTTGCCGTAGTCCTCGTTGATGCGAGTGCCACGGCCGATGATCTGCTTGAACTCGGTCATCGAGTTGATGGCGCGATCGAGAACGATGAGGTGGCAGGTCTGGGCATCGACGCCGGTGGTCATGAGCCGGGAGGTGCAGGCGATGACGGGATAGCGTGACTCGGGGTCGATGAAATTGTCGAGTTGGGCTTTGCCCTCGTCATTATCGCCCGTGATCCTCATCACATATTTGCTGTTGGCGGCGGCGAGGTCGGGGTTGGCATTCACGAGCGCCTGCCGCATCCTCTCGGCGTGATCGATGTTTTCGCAGAAGACGATGGTTTTTGCGAAGCGGTCGGTGGCTTTCAAAAACTCGGTGATTTTTGCCGCCACGGTGGTGGTGCGTTTTTCGAGAATGAGATTCCGGTCGAAATCGCGGGCGTTGTATTCACGGTCTTCGATGACATGGCCGTATTTATCGAGTTGCCCGTCCTCCGGACGCCAGCCGTCGAGGTCTTTGTCCAAGCCGATGCGGATGACTTTGTAGGGGGCAAGGAACCCGTCGTCGATGCCCTGCCGGAGCGAGTAGGAGTAGATCGGCTCGCCGAAGTAATCGATATTGGAGATGTCCCTCGTCTCCTTCGGAGTGGCGGTGAGGCCGATCTGCGTGGCAGAGGAAAAGTGTTCCAAAATTTTGCGCCAGGCGGCGTCCTCGGCGGCGCTGCCACGGTGGCACTCGTCCACCACGATGAGGTCGAAGAAATCGGGCGAGAATTGTTTGTAGATATTCTGCTCTTCCTCGGTGCCGCTCACCGCCTGATAGAGGCTGAGATAAATCTCAAACGATTTGTCCACCCTGCGGTTCGTGATTTTCGTCATGGCCTGGCCGAACGGCTTGAAGTCGTTCGTCTTTGTCTGGTCGGCGAGGATGTTGCGATCCACGAGGAAGAGGATGCGTTTTTTCGCACGGGATTTCCAAAGACGCCAAATGATCTGGAATGCCGTGTAGGTCTTGCCGGTGCCGGTGGCCATCACGAGCAGGCAGCGTTTTTGACCTCTGGCAATGGCTTCGACCGTGCGGTTGATCGCATTGAGTTGGTAGTAGCGCGGGGACTTCTGCGAACCGTCGTCGTAGTAATCCTGCGTGGCGACCTTTACCTCATCCTGAGTCCAGCCTTTGGCCGCGCAGTAGCGGCTCCAAAGCTCCTCGGGGCTCGGGAACTGATCCAAGGGAATCTCGCGGGTCACAGTCCCTGAAGTAGCCGTGCGGTCGTGCTCCAAGAAGGCATCGCCATTCGAGCTGTAAGCGAACGGGACATCAAGTATCTCGGCGTATTCCAACGCCTGGCTCATGCCGGCGCCGACAGAGTGGTTGTTGTCCTTCGCCTCCACAATCGCGAGGGGGAGGTTGGGTTTGTAAGAGAGGATGAAATCGGTCTTTTTGGCTTCGCCGCGTTTGACCCTTTTGCCGCGAACGATCACTCGGCCCTTCGTAAAATATGATTCTTCACGAATCTGCAGCATCACATCCCACTTGCTGGAAACAATCGCTGGCAGGATGAACTTCGTGCGAATGTCGGCTTCAGTAAGAGATTTTTTGTTCATGCCGCTGTGTTCAAGTCAGAGAGCAGCTCAACGGTGGCGCATTGTTGAAATTTGAGAGAAGAGGAAGCCCATTGGTTACATTCCAGCTTTTCCTGTGGCGGCGGGCAATTTTTTTCAGGAATCAGGATCGATTGCCGAAGGGATTGTTTGAGCGGATTTGAGTGCTATTAGGCAACAGGCTGGAACAGCACGAGTCGCACCCTGTGCTTGCGCGATATTCCGCCCGATTGCATCATGCACTAACTGTGACTCAACCACTCCTCATCGCTGGCCGCTTGTTTTCATCCCGACTCCTTCTTGGAACCGGCAAGTTTTCTTCCAACGAAACGATGCGGGATGCGCTGGACGCGAGCGGGTGCGAGATCGTGACGGTTGCGCTGCGGCGGGCCGATCTGAGCGGGAAGAAAGACCCTTTCGCGAACATCCTCGATTTTATCGATCCGAAAAAATACCTACTCCTGCCGAATACCAGCGGAGCGATGAATGCGGACGAGGCGGTGCGGTTGGCACGACTTGCCGCTGCGGCTGGCTTGCCTCAATGGGTGAAGCTCGAGATTCACCCCGACCCGCATTATTTGCTTCCGGACCCCATCGAGACGCTTGCGGCTGCGGAGATTCTGGTTAAGGAGGGATTCACTGTTCTGCCTTATATCAATGCCGACCCCGTTCTGGCCCGGCGGCTTCAGGATGTCGGCACAGCCACCGTGATGCCGCTTGGTTCTCCCATCGGCAGCAACCGAGGACTAGATACCCGCTCGCAGATCGAAATCATCATCAAGCAAGCCACCGTTCCGGTTGTCGTGGATGCCGGAATCGGTGCGCCCAGCCACGCCGCCGAGGCCTTGGAAATGGGTGCTGATGCCGTGCTCGTGAACACAGCGATAGCCGCCGCCGACGATCCCGTGCGCATGGCAAGAGCCTTCAAAGCCACCGTCGAAGCCGCCCGCGAAGCCCACGAAGCAGGACTCCCCATGCGCCTCGATCACGCCTCCGCCACGAGCCCTCTCGCCGCGTTTTTGAAATCGGCCTGAGCCCTCGCAAATCCGCGCTGTTGCACACTGTGGCTCTCGTTTATTGAGATCAACGGGCCGGGCTGTCACCGTGATTTAAAAGAAAAGGGGCTCCCGGTTGCGGGAGCCCCTGTCTTTTGATTTGTGATGCTGCTTAGGCTTGAGGAGCGGCGGCGGCTTCGTCGCGGTCTTTCATGGCTGCCTTGCGACTGAGTTTGACGCGGCCTTTGTCATCGACGCCGATGCATTTGACCCAGATGGAGTCGCCCATTTTCACGACATCTTCGACTTTGTTCACACGGAAGTCGGCGAGTTCGGAGATGTGGCAGAGACCGTCTTTGCCTGGCAGGACTTCGACGAAGGCGCCGAATTCCTTAATGGATACGACTGTGCCTTGGTAGAGTTCGCCGATGGAGATTTCCTTGGTCATACCGAGGATGATTTCCTTGGCGCGTTTCAGGCTGTCGCCATTGTTGGAGTAGATGTGCACGGCTCCGTCGTCCTCGATATTGATCTCGGCACCTGTCTCGGCAACGATGCCTTTGATCGTTTTGCCGCCTGGTCCAATGATGAGACCGATTTTGTCGGGGTTGATGCGGATGGTTTCGATGCGTGGCGCGTATTGGCTCAACTCGGAGCGTGGTGCGGCAAGGATGCCGTTCATCACATCAAGGATTTTCGTGCGCGAGGTCTTTGCCTCGGCGACGGCCTCAAACATGATCTCGTGGGAGATGCCGGGGAGCTTGAGGTCAAGCTGGAAGCCTGTGACGCCTTCGGATGTTCCACAGAGTTTGAAATCCATGTCACCGAAGTGGTCTTCACTGCCGATGATGTCGGTAAGAGTGGTGTAGCGCTTCAGGGTTTCGCCTTCGTATTCGGTCACGAGACCGACGGAGATGCCGGCGACAGGGGCCTTGAGTGGCACGCCTGCGTCCATGAGGGCAAGAACGCCCGCGCACACGCTGGCCATGGAGGTGGAACCGTTAGATTCCATCACCTCGCTGACGACGCGGAGTGCGTATGGGAAGTCTTTTTCGCTTGGGATGACTGCCTCGATCGAACGCTCGGCAAGAGCGCCGTGGCCGATTTCGCGGCGGTTTTGACCACCGAAACGGCCGGTCTCACCCACGCTGAAGGGCGGGAAGTTGTAGTGAAGCATGAAGCGCTTCGTGTCGGGTCCACCGCCGTAGCAGTCGATCATCTGAGCTTCCTCAGCCGGAGCGAGGGTGGCGATGCCGAGGGCTTGGGTTTCGCCACGGGCGAAGAGGGCCGAACCGTGCGTGCGGGGAAGAAGACCAGCCTCGCCGGAGAGCGGGCGGAGGTCATGAAATCCGCGACCGTCGCAGCGCTTTTGGCGATCCAGAATGCTGACGCGGAAGGCTTTTTTCTGCAGGTAATCGAAGGCCTGGGAAATTTCGAATTTCGAGGCGGTCGGGAATTTTTCGAGCACGGCTTTTTCGACTTCCTCGCGGAGAGTGCCGATGGCTTTGCTGCGGGCCACTTTGCCGGATGTGTAGATGGCGGATTCGATGCGGTCGCCTGCGACTTGGTAGGCGACTTCGGAGATCGAGTCGGCAACCGAGAAGAGTGGCACGCTGCGTTTGGCTTTGCCAACTGCTGCGGCGAGGTCGCGCTGAGCTTGAACAATGACGCGCACGGCGTCGCGGGCGAAGTCGAGGGCTTTGTTGAACTCCGCTTCGGGAAGTTCTGTGGCGGCGCCTTCGATCATGATGACCTTCTCACCATCGCCGACATAGACGAGGTCGAGGTCGCTGTGCTCGCGGTCGGAGTGGGTCGGGTTGATGACGAACTCGCCATTGATGCGGCCGACGCGAACGGCGCCGACGGGGCCTGCGAACGGAATGTCCGAAACGCAAAGCGCGGCGGAGGCACCGTTGATCGAGAGCATGTCAGGGTCATTTTGACCATCCGCACTCAAGAGGAGCGTGATGATCTGAGTGTCGTAGAGGTAGCCCTTGGGGAAGAGCGGACGCAGAGGACGGTCGGTCATGCGGGCGGTGAGGATTTCCTTCTCGGTGGGACGGCCTTCGCGCTTGAAGTAACCGCCGGGGAATTTTCCGACTGCTGCGGCCTTTTCCTTGTATTCGACGGTGAGCGGGAAGAAATCTTGGCCTTCCTTGATGGTGGTAGCCGAGACGGCTGTGACGATCACGATTGTGTCGCCGCAGCGGACAGTTACGGCGCCGTCAGCGAGTTTCGCGAGTTTGCCGGATTCAAAAATGATGGGTGAGGAGCCCGCTTGGGCTGTAGTGGTATGGGACATATTATATATAATTGCGTAAGTGCCCGCCAGAAGTTGGCGGGCGGATTTTAGGAAAAAGCCCCGCTGATAAACGGGGCTTTGAGTGAGGAAGTCGCGTTACTTGCGAAGGTCCAATTTCTCAAGCACCGTCGCGTAGCGGCTTGAAGCCGTGCGCTTGAGGTAATCAAGCAAACTGCGCCGTGTGGCGACGAGCTTGAGCAAGCCACGGCGGGATGCATGATCCTTCGCATTGACTTTCAAGTGCTCGGTGAGTGAGCTGATTCGTTTAGTAAGGAGCGCGATCTGAACGTCCGCGCTGCCGGTGTCTTTTTCGTGAAGGCGAAGGGAATCCGCCCCGTTAACTACTGCTGCTTTTGCCATTTGTTATTTCGTTTTGTTAATGAAGGCGGAAAAGGTCTCACTCAGAGGGCGCGAGGGCAAGGAGAAAGTCATCGCGAAATTAAATTGGGATACACGGGCGGCCTCGGTATAACACACCGCCATGAAAGTCCGTCTCACCAAAGATTTCATTCTCGAAGCCGCCCAAAGCCTCACGAAAGTGCCCGCCGGTCACAAGTGCGCGAGGCTGCACGGCCATACCTTCACGATCGAAATTTCCGTCGAAGGCGAAGTGAATCCCGAGACTGGCTGGCTCTACGACCACGCTCTCATCAGCGCCGCGATGAAGCCAATCATCGAGGAACTCGACCACAGCTATCTGAACGATGTCCCCGGACTCGAAAATCCCACGATTGAAATGATGGCTGGCTGGCTTTGGAAGAAACTCTCACCCCAACTGCCGGGGCTCGCCGAGATCGTGATTCACGAAACTCCGTTCGCCCGCTGCAGCTATCGCGGCGAGTAAGATCTCTGCGGCGCTCAGACGCTTTGGATGCTGCGAGGTGGCGTGAGGAGTTTCCGTGCACCGATGAAGGCGGTGCAGATGCCCAGCACGATCAGGATTCCACAGGCCGCAACGAGCTCCCAATTCGACTCGCGGAAATTTTTTATGAGTGAGAGCCCCGTCGAGGCGAATGTGGTGGCGAACATGAGAATGGCCGGGATGAGCACAAAGAGAGTCCGCCGTCCATGATCGCGAAGCCACACGGCGGCGACCAACAACGCCATGGCGCCCATCATTTGATTCGCCGAACCGAAGACCTGCCACAGCACAGGCAGGCTGTTCGAGCGCGACAGCAGAAACATAACACCGGCGCAGAGGAGCGTATTGAACCAGACACCGCGCAGAATCGCTGGTGGGTTACGGAAAAGAAATCGCCAGACTTCCTCGAGTAGATACCGATTCAGGCGCACCGCCACATCGAGGGTGGTGACCACAAACCCCTCCAAGAGCAAAATACCCAGCACCGTGCCACTCCAGACAGGGAGGCCGAATGCGAGATTCACGAGGCTTCCCGTCGCGAGAGAGATCGCGAGAACGGGATTTTTCTCCGTGTAGGTGATCTGCAGGTAACTCTGCCAATCCAAGCCAATCAAAAGCGTGAGGATGATCGAGACCGCCAGCAAAGACTCAAGCAACATGGCATTGTAGCCCACCTTGCCGGCATGGCGCTCGCAGGCGAGTTGGCGTGCCGTTGTGCCGCTTGAAACCAGGCAATGAAAACCGCTGATCGCCCCGCAGGAAACCGTGATGAAAAGCATGGGCCAGAGGACGCCGACATACTGAAGGCCGCTGTCCAGACTCCATGCGGGAATGACCTCTGCCAGATTTTGCGGTGCGGCCGGGATGGAGGCAAAGTTTCCACTCACGCCGGCAATGACGAGTCCAAGCACGACTGCCAGCAAGCCTGCGTAGAGGATTTGCACATTCACAAAATCCCTCGGCATGAGGAGCAGCCAGACAGGAATTGCGGAGGCCAGGATGACATAAAATGTCATTAGCAAGCGCCAGACATCCGGCGTGACGACAATCGGAAAATACAGACCCAGAACAACTGAGGCCCCACACAGAAGCGAGGCGATCGCGTAGTTCATCCAAGCCGGAGTGTGGAGGCGGTAAATGAGGAGCCCGAGCAAGGGAGCGCAGAGCGTTATAAAAAGAACGCTAGTGGATGCAATGCCGCCGATCCGCGCCAACAGAACGGGCTGGCCGTCTTTCAAAGCCACAGCTGTAGGCAGTCCCCCACCCTGATGGAAAGGGTGCATACCCATGTGGTCGGCGGGCAACTGCATCGCGGCGTCCAACTCTGCACGGGCGGCGGGCTCCATTCCGAGCTTCTCAGCCGGATACATGCTCGTGAGGGCGGTGACGCTGAGATTCAAAAATGTGGCTGTGATCATGAAGAGCCCGATCACAAGAAAACTCACGATACAGACATAACCAAACGGCCCCAGATACTGCCGGGCTATATCGGCCACGGAGCGCCCCTCCTCGCGTGTGGAAATAAAAAGCGTCACCATATCATGGACGCCGCCCATGAGCGTGGCACCTATGACGATCCAGACGAGGGCAGGCAGGTAGCCGTAAACGACAGCTAGCGTGGGTCCCACGATTGGCCCCGCACCGGCGATGGCGGCGAAATGGTGGGCGAAGAGAATGTAGGACTTGGTTGGCAGGAAATCGGAGCCGTCATTTTTGAGAACGGCAGCTGTCGGGCGGGACGGGTCCACTCCAAGTGCCCGCTCGATAAAGCGGCTGTAATATCGCGCTCCCAGCCAATAGCAGAGGAGCGTTGCGCAGAGAATACCGAGGAGGAGCGATCCCATACGGCGGGATATTGTCGCGGCATGGGTTTTCGTGCAAGCATGCCGGACATGATCACAACAAAGGTGGCAGGCGTGCTGGGTTTCATAGGAGTCGCACTGGGAGCCTTCGGGGCGCACGGGCTCAAAAACATTCTCGCGGCAAATGACACGGCCTCCATCTGGCAAACAGCCGTTCTCTACCACCTCCTCCACGCCGTCGCAGCGCTTTGGGCTGCAGAGAGGCGTCCCTCGCCTGTCTGGCTTTGGACGGCGGGAGTCATCATATTCTCGGGATCCCTCTATATTCTCGCTGTGACGAATATCCGCTGGCTGGGAGCGGTCACACCTATAGGCGGCCTACTGTTGCTCGCCGGATGGACGCTGGTCGTCTTTTCAAAATCCAAGGCGCAACTTGATTGAACAAACCCGGCGGTCACTTGTCTTTTTCTGAGCAAAGCCCAATGAAACGCATGACTAAATCCACTCTCCTCGCCGCGCCACTGGCGTTGGCAATTTTTTTTACCGCCCCCACCGGGCTTTCCGCCGCAGACTCCGCCAAGCCGATTCTGAACTCCTCTGTGGATGTCCGGGAGGAAACTTCGGCCTACTCCGTTCGAGTCGGAGTTCCTGAGATGACGGATGTGAATGTGCGTCTTGCTGGATCCACCTTGATTCTGGACTCCGGCGCCTCAGAGGGCGGCGTGCGTTACGAACAGCGCATCGCGCTGCCCAAGGCGCAAGCGGACGCCGCGCTCGGCATCAAAAGAGCAGATGGGCAGCTTGTTATTTCAATCCCCAAAGGCGAGCCGGCTGCATCCGTCGGCGGCATGGCCCTTCCGGCGCGGATTCCGCTGGATGCAGGATTCGATGCGCTACGCGATCAAGTGCTCTCGCAAGCGGCGAACATGCTTCAGCAAATGAACCAGGAAGACGCTCCCACCGCCGGCGCAGCGCCTGCTGCGCAGGATCTCTTCGGCAGCCTCCTCGGGAGTATCGCTCCGCAGTTGCAAAGCAAGACGGCGGGTTCTGGATTCAAACTCGAAGACCGAGGCGACGCTTATCTTCTCACATCCGCTATTCCCGAGGAGCAGGCCCGCAATGTGAGCGTGAATGTGGACAACGAGCGCGCGGTCACCATCACCTCGAGGCATGAGAAACAGTCTGCGGCAGGCGGAGCGACCGCCTTCAGCTCCGGCTCATCGACTCAATCCATGACACTGCCCGGGCCGGTGCGCGGCGAGGAACTCAAGATGGAATACAAGAACGGCCGTCTCGAAATCGTCCTACCCAAGAAATAAAATCAGCGCACCTCGACCGGTGTGCCTGCTTTCGCAAGCTGGCAGAGGGTGAAAGCGTCCCAGTTTGCGAGGCGGATGCAGCCACTGCTTTCATTTCGTCCGATACGGTCGGGGGTATTCGTGCCGTGCATGCCGATACTCGGACGGTTGATTCCCATCCAAACGATGCCGACCGGACTGTTCGGACCGGGAGGAAGCAGGAAGGCATTCTCGCTGCGGACGCCGGTCTCGAGGACCGATTTGTCCCAACGAAAATGTGGAAGCAGGATATTACTGGTGATCTTCCATTTCCCCAAGGGCACGGGGATTTTTGCCGAACCCGGCGTGCAGGGGAAACAGGCGACGATGCGACCATCCTCGTAAAGCTCAATCAGGCGCTCGCTGCGGAGGAGGACGATGGAGCGCTTAGGCTCGGGAGCGGCTACTGGAGTGGGTTCAGGCGTTGGAGTCGGTGAAGGAGTCGACAAGGGCGCCTGCTCAATGGGCGAAGGTTGGATAGGCTTTGACAGGTCATAGGAAGCAGGCAAAGCCAAAGGCAAAGGCGGCGGGGGTGGAGGAAGGGTCGCCGCGATGGCGAGAGTGGCGGGAGACTTAGTCTTTGAGGCGCGTTCTTTTTCGAGAGCTTTGACATCCGACATCCGGAACTCCTTCACATCAGGAACTCGGACGACAGTGCCGACGGCGGGCTCGGTGACTTGAGGATTCAGCTCGACGAGAAACTTCTGGTCACAATGGAACCGCTCGGCGATAGCCTCCCAGAGCGTAGCGTATTTGAGGGATTTGAGTTTGGCCTGCTGGGCTGGCTGGGAGGCGAACGGACCGACCCACTGCGCATCCTCCTCCGAGATCACATAGTCGCGATAGGGAGCCGTCACGGAAGAAACATCCAGAATGGTTCCGCGTGGCACACCGAGCGAATCGCAGTAGCGGTCAGCCGCCTTCTGGGTGAACTCCCCGCCGAGGCCGTCAATTTTCCCGGGACGAAAACCGGCGCGGTCCAAAAAAATCTGAACGCGGCAGAGTTCGATGCGCTCAGGAGCATCGGGCGAAGGGGCCTGAATCTTTGCCGCAGGAGCCTCAGCGGGTTCGGTGCAAAGGACCGGCAAGGGTAAAGCCACCAAAGCCAGCAGCCAGACGAGGCATGCACGAAGATCAAACATAAGCGGACTCAACACGAATCGCAGGCGGGGCATCAAGAGAGATATTTTCAAAGATTTTGCGGCGGTGATCCATGGGAAACGATGGACTGATGGGAATGATCCCATTCGAAATGAAAATCAGTGCCGACACGGGCGGGACGCCCATGCCCCCTTGGCCATCGCGTGTCACACGCTTTCCTTGCACTTCAAGGGTTCTGATTTTGGTGCTGGCAAGAGGAGATTGGAAAAAAGCAATGGGCGCAAAAAAACGGGGTTGCGGCTTTAAAACCGCAACCCCGTTTTGAGAGGTTTATCCTTAGACGAGCTCTTCGCCTACGGTGTAGCGGGTGAATCGACGAATGATGATATTTTCGCCGAGTTCCGCGATTTTGCTGGAGACGAGGTCTTTGATGGTCGTCTCCGGATTTTTGATGAAGGGCTGCTCAAGAAGGCAAATGGTGCCAAGGAATTTGTCGATTTTGCCATCGACGATCTTGTCCACGATGTTGGCGGGTTTGCCTTGCACTTGTGCGGCGGCGATGTCTCGTTCGCGGGCGATGAGGTCGGCCGGGACCTGTTCACGAGTCACATAGAGCGGATGCGAAGCCGCAATGTGGAGAGTGACGTCTTTGACGAAATCGCGGAAGATTTCGTTTTTGGCAACGAAGTCGGTTTCGCAATTGATTTCGACGAGGACGCCGACTTTGCCGGCGAGGTGGATGTAGGAAGCAATGGTGCCTTCCTTCGCTTCGCGAGAGGCCTTCTTGCCGGCGCTGGCGATGCCTTTTTTGCGGAGAAGATCCTCGGCGGCGGCGAGATCGCCACCGGCTTCGGTGAGGGCTTTTTTACAATCCATCATCCCCGCGTTGGTTTTTTCGCGGAGTTCTTTGACGAGAGTTGCTGAGATTTCGGACATGGTAATTTTATTGGATCGGTCGAATCGGACTGATCTGAAGGATCAGTCGGATTTACTGCTGTTTACTCGGAGACCGCTGCGAGTTCGGGTTTGCGGGCCTTGGCTCCGGCGCCTTTGCCATCGAGGATGGCTTCGACCAACTTGGAGAGGACCACGCGGATCGAGCGGATGGCGTCGTCGTTTCCGGCAATCGGGTAGGCGATTTTCTCCGGGTTGCTGTTGGTATCGACGATGGCGATGACTGGGATTCCGAGGCGGTTGGCTTCGGCTACGGCGATTTCCTCGCGCACGGTATCAATGACGACCATGACGTCGGGAAGTTTGCCCATTTCGGCGATGCCACCGAGGTTGTGGAGGAGCTTGGCACCCTCGCGGCGAATGGACGAAGCCTCGGCTTTGTTGATCTTGGCGAAGGCCGGGGATTTCTCAAGGGCTTGAATCTCTTTGAGACGGGCCACGCTGCGGCGGATGGTGGTGAGGTTGGTGAGTGTTCCGCCCAACCAGCGCTGATTGACATAGAACTGACCGGTCGCTTCGGCTGCTTCGGCAATGGCACCTTGGGCCTGTTTTTTGGTTCCGACGAAGAGAACTTTTCCACCATTGCGAACGAGGTCGCGAAGGTATTTGGTCGCGCTATCGATCTGCTCGACGGTGAGCCCGAGGTCGATGATGTAAATCGAATTTTTTTCCTCGAGGATGTAATCGCGCATCTTGGGATTCCATCGCTTGGTCTGGTGTCCGTAATGGACGCCGGCCTCGAGGAGTTCCGTCATGAGTTCGATGCTGGGTTGGTTTGCTGTGGCTTCTGACATGATATGGGTGGTGGATTAGCTTGCGGCTTTTTGTGATTCTTTTTTATCGGCTCCGAAAGCGTCGCCGACTTGTGTGATTTCGATTTTGCGGTTTGTCTCAAAGCCGGTGCCTGCGGGGATCAGGTGGCCCATGATAACGTTCTCTTTGAAGCCGCGGAGTCGGTCGACCCTGCCAAGTGTGGCGGCTTCGGTCAAGACGCGTGTTGTGTCTTGGAAGGATGCTGCGGAGATGAAGCTGTCGGTCTCGAGCGCGGTTTTGGTGATACCAAGAAGCACAGGGCTTGCTTCGGCTGGCTTTCCACCCTTGGCAATGACCTCTTCGTTTTCTTTCTCAAACGCGAGGCGGTCCACCTGATCGCCCCAGAGGAGGCTGGTGTCACCTTGCTCGGTGATTTTCACCTTGCGCAGCATCTGACGAACGATGATCTCGATGTGCTTGTCGTTGATTTCCACGCCTTGCAGACGGTAGACCTCCTGAACCTCATTGAGAAGGTGTTCTTGGAGCTCTTGGGGTCCGCAGATTTCGAGAATCTCGTGTGGGACGACTGGACCCTCGGTGAGTTGCTGGCCTTTCTTAACGAGATCGCCTTTGAAGACGATGATGTGCTTGTTGAGCGGAATGAGGTGCTCTTCCTCGGCACCGGTATCAGCGTCTTTGACGATGAGACGGCGTTTGGCGCGGACTGTGCCACCGATTTCAACGATGCCATCAATTTTGGCGATGTCGCAGGCATCCTTCGGACGGCGGGCTTCGAAAAGCTCGGCGACGCGTGGGAGACCACCGGTGATGTCTTTTGTTTTGCCAATCTTACGAGGTGTTCGGGCGACGCGCTGTCCGGCTGGGACTTTGGCACCTTCCTTGACTTCGATATGGGCCCCAGCGGGAATCGAGTAGCTGGCGAGGAGGTTTTTTGCCTCGTCCACAACAATGATCTGCGGGTGAAGATCCTCTTTGTGCTCGATGACGACATTGCCACGAACGCCTGTAGATTCGTCGATCTCCTGACGGATAGTGACGCCAGGGATCATGTCGCGGAATTCGATGCGACCTGCTTTTTCAGTGATGATCGGAACGTTGTAAGGATCCCACTGCACGAGTGTGACGCCTTTTTTAACCGTGCTGCCGTCAGCAATGGAGATGACCGAACCGACAACGATGTTGTAGCTTTCGAGTTCACGGCCGTCCTTTGCGTGAAGCGTAATCGTTCCGTTCTTGTTGAGAACAACGAATGTCTTGTCCACTGTTTCCACGACTTTGAGTTCGTTGAAACGGATGGTGCCGTCGTTTTTGGCTTTGATGATTGGTTGCTTGAACGTCTGGCTCGCAGCACCGCCGACGTGGAAGGTTCGCATCGTGAGCTGGGTGCCGGGCTCGCCGATGGACTGCGCGGCAATGATGCCCACAGCTTCACCGATCTTGATCATGCCGCCTGTGGCAAGACTGCGACCGTAGCATTTGATACAAATACCGCGTTGGGATTCGCAAGTAAGTGCCGAACGGATCTTGAGTTGCTCGTGGCCGATTTTTTCCAAAGAAGCTGCAGTTTCCTCATCAACGAGTTGATCTTTTTTAAGAATGGCCTTGCCTGTGATCGGATCTTTAACGGTTTCGCAGCTGGTGCGGCCGATGATACGGGTCGAGAGGCTGACCACTTCTTCGTCTCCTTCGTAGATCGGGCGGACGACGATGCCATTTGCAGTGTGGCAGTCATCGATCGTGATGATGACATCCTGTGCGGCGTCAACGAGTTTACGTGTAAGGTATCCAGAGTCAGCGGTTTTAAGAGCTGTGTCGGCGAGACCTTTGCGAGCGCCGTGTGCAGAGATGAAATACTCGAGCACGGTCAGTCCCTCACGGAAGTTCGCGGTGATGGGCTGCTCGATGATTTCGCCCGATGGTTTGGCCATCTGACCGCGCATACCGGCGAGCTGCTTAACCTGGGTGCGGTTACCACGCGCACCGGAATCCACCATCATAAAGACGGGGTTCATGTCGCGGCGGTTGTCGTTGTATTCAAGCGTGCGGAAGAGGGCGTTGGCGATCTCTTCACCGGTGTGGGTCCAGATATCCTGAACTTTGTTTTTGCGCTCGCCATCGGTGATGATGCCTCGGCGGTATTGTTTTTCCACCTCTCCGATTTCACGGTAGGCTTTTTCGAGGAGTTGCTCTTTCTCCTTGGGCACCATCATGTCATTGATACCGATGGAAACACCCGCGCGGGTTGCTTCGCGGAAGCCGAGTTCCTTGAGACGGTCAAGCGTTTCGACGGTAGTTTGTTGACCACTTGATTTGTAGCAGCGCCAAATGATGTCCGAGAGCTGTTTCTTACCGCAGACTTTGTTGTAGAAGCCGAGAGCTTTTGGCCAGATTTGGTTGAAGATAACCCGACCGGCTGTGGTTTCGATCACCGACTTGGTTGAATCGCCATAAACGGTTTCAATGCCAAGGTCAGGATTTTTGAAGAGAATACGGGTCTGGGTTCGGATTGCGCGCTCAGTAAGAGCGAGTTCGACTTCATCCGCGTTCTCAAACAGAGGCATGCGCTTGGCCTTGTCAGCGTCCTCGCCACGTGGCTTCTGCGTCAGATAATAGCAACCGAGCGGAATGTCCTGTGATGGCGTGGTGATGGGCTTGCCGCTGGATGGCGAGAAGATGTTGTTTGGAGCGAGCATAAGCATGCGAGCTTCCATTTGCGCCTCAACAGATAGCGGAACGTGAACAGCCATCTGGTCACCGTCGAAGTCTGCGTTGTAAGCAGTGCAGACAAGCGGGTGAACACGAATGGCCTCACCCTCGATAAGAATCGGCTCAAACGCCTGAATCGAAAGGCGGTGCAGGGTCGGAGCGCGGTTCAACATGACAGGATGGCCTTTGGTCACCTCTTCGAGGATATCCCAGACCTCTGGAGTCTGGCGCTCGATGAGTTTCTTGGCGCTACGAACCGTATGGACATAACCAAGCTCCTTAAGGCGACGAATGATAAATGGCTCGAAAAGAACGAGGGCCATTTTTTTGGGCAACCCGCACTGGTTGAGCTTGAGTTCAGGCCCGATGACGATGACCGAGCGGCCCGAGTAATCAACGCGCTTGCCAAGAAGGTTTTGACGGAAGCGTCCGCCTTTGCCCTTAAGCATGTCGCTGAGGGACTTGAGCGGGCGATTGGCGGCACCCGTTACAGCGCGGCCGTGGCGGCCATTGTCAAAAAGGGCATCCACCGACTCTTGAAGCATGCGCTTTTCATTGCGAATGATGACTTCTGGAGTCTTGAGTTGCAACAATGTGCGAAGACGGTTGTTACGGTTGATGACTCGGCGATAGAGATCATTGAGATCGGATGTCGCGAAACGTCCACCTTCAAGAGGAACGAGAGGGCGGAGATCCGGCGGAATGACTGGGAGAACATTCAGGATCATCCACTCGGGTCGTGTTTTTGAGTCAGCAAAGCCCTGAACGAGTTTGAGGCGTTTTGCGAGTTTTTTGCGGAGTTGCTTACTGCGGGTCGAACCCATGGACTCCTCGATTTCCTGCTGGACAACAGCAAGGTCCATGGATGCGAGAATTTTCTGAATCGCTTCAGCGCCCATGCCTGCCGTGAATTCTTCGCCATACTGTTCCTCGGCATCACGGAATTCCGCTTCGGTGAGGAGTTGGCATTTTTCGAGAGGAGTGCTACCTGGATCGATAACGATAAAGTCCTCGTAATAAATGACGCGCTCCAGAGCACGAGAGGTCATATCAAGCATGAGGCCCAAGCGGGATGGCATGCATTTATAGAACCAAATGTGCGAGACGGGCACGGCAAGGTCGATGTGACCCATGCGCTCACGGCGCACGCGGGAGAGGGTAACCTCAACACCGCAACGGTCGCAGATGACACCTTTATGCTTGATGCGCTTATACTTACCGCAAGAGCACTCCCAATCGCGTGTTGGACCGAAGATACGCTCGCAGAAGAGGCCGCCTTTTTCAGGCTTAAACGTGCGATAGTTGATGGTCTCGGGATTTTTTACCTCTCCCTTGCTCCAGCTACGCATGGCATCCGGGGATGCCACGGTGATGGCCACCTCGTCAAAACCAACGGGTTTCGCTTCACCAACGGATTCGTTGAAGTTTAGATCTTTCATTTATGATTCGTCAGGTTGTGTCGGGTTTTGATTTCGGGATTAGGCGAGGCCTTCTGTGAGGGAGGCGGGTTGTTTGCCACCAACGCGGACATCGAGTCCAAGCCCCTGCATTTCTTTGATGAGCACGTTGAACGACTCTGGAACACCGGCTTCGAGGGAGTTGTCACCTTTGACAATGCTCTCGTAGATACGCGTGCGGCCGGCGACGTCATCCGATTTCACGGTGAGAAGTTCCTGAAGTGTGTAGGCGGCTCCATAAGCTTGGAGCGCCCAGACTTCCATTTCTCCGAAGCGCTGGCCACCGTATTGGGCTTTGCCGCCGAGCGGTTGCTGGGTGACGAGGCTGTATGGTCCAACCGCGCGGGCATGGATTTTATCAGCGACCAAGTGGCCAAGCTTAAGCATGTAGATGTAGCCCACGACCACTTGCTGGTCGAATGGCTCGCCGGTGAGTCCATCGTAAAGGGTGGACTTGCCGTTTTCGTTGATCCATGTGAAACCCTCGACTTTCTTGGCGTCGGTGAGGAATTCGCGAATTTTAGATTCTGGAATACCGTCGAATACAGGAGTAGCTACCTTGAATCCAAGGGCTTTCGCTGCGACGCCGAGGTGGGTTTCCAAAACCTGCCCCACGTTCATTCGGCTTGGAACGCCGAGAGGATTCAGCACGATGTCTACTGGTGTTCCATCAGCGAGATATGGCATATCTTCCTCGGGAACAATCTTGGCGACAACGCCCTTGTTTCCGTGGCGGCCGGCCATCTTGTCACCGACGCTGAGCTTGCGCTTGCTGGCGATGTAGACTTTGACCTGCTTGATGATGCCGGGATCGATATCATCTCCACTCTCGATGCGACCGAGATTTGAATCGCGTTCGTTTTCAAGATCAACGAATTTATGTTCGAATTGGCCAATGATCTCGTGAATTTTATTGCGGATCGGGCTTGGATCGATCTCGACGTGATTGTAAACCTTGGCGAGTTTGCGAAGGAGTTCTTTCGTAATCTTGCGGTTAGCCGGGATAATGATCTCACCGGTTTGGGCATTCACGACATCCAACGGAATTTTCTCGTTGAGAAGAATGTTGGAGAGCGCAGCGGTAAGTTGCTCGTGCAAGTCGTCCTTGCGCTTGCCAAAATCCTCCACGATCATTTTCTGCTGCCGTTTCGACTCGGCGGGAGTCATTTTGGTGCGAGCGACCTCTTTTTTCGAGGAAACCTTCACGTCCATAACTATGCCGTAGGTTCCAGAAGGAACTGTCAGAGAGGTATCTTTGACATCCGCAGCTTTTTCGCCGAAGATTGCGCGTAGAAGACGCTCTTCGGGAGCGAGCTCGGTTTCGCTCTTCGGAGTGATTTTTCCAACAAGGATATCGCCAGGTTTGACTTCAGCACCGATGCGGATCACGCCATCGGTTCCGAGGTTTTGAAGGGCCTCTTCACTGATGTTCGGAATATCGCGAGTGATTTCCTCCGGCCCGAGTTTGGTATCGCGGGCACCGATCTCAAACTCGTCGATGTGGATGGAGGTGTAGATGTCCTCCTTGACGACTCGCTTGGAGATGAGGATAGCGTCCTCGAAGTTGTAACCATTCCAAGGCATGAAGGCCACAAGAACGTTGCGACCGAGTGCGAGCTCGCCTTTTTCGGTGTTCGGGCCGTCGGCAATGACATCGCCTTTTTTGATGGACTGACCTTTTTTGACGATCGTCTTTTGGTTAATGCATGTGCTCGCGTTGGAGCGCATGAATTTACGAAGCTCATAAACATATACACCGTTTTCAGGGTCGTCCTTGATCTTCTTTTTCCCTTCAGGAAGTGATCCATCTTTCGTGATGACAATCTGACTTGCTGTGACCGAGGCAACTTTTCCGTTAGATTCAGAGCAGATGACGGCACGCGAGTCGCGGGCGACACGGGCTTCAAGTCCGGTTCCCACCAGAGGCGAGTCGGAAATAAGCAGAGGCACACCTTGGCGTTGCATGTTCGAACCCATCAGCGCGCGGTTGGCGTCATCGTGCTCAAGGAACGGAATGAGACCAGCAGCCACGGAGACGAGCTGTTTCGGCGATACGTCCATGTATTGGATTTTATCCGGCTCGATTTCAAGGAAATCGCCGCGATAGCGCGCAGAGACTTTCTCACCAGAGAGGTTCCCCTTAGCATCAACTTTCGAATTCGCCTGGGCGATATAGAAGTTCTCGTCACGATCACCGCTGAGGTATTCGACCTGATCGCTGACTCGGCCATTTACAACCTTGCGATATGGTGTCTCGATGAATCCGAATTCATTAATTCGGGCAAACGTGCTCAAGGAGCTGATAAGACCAATGTTCGGACCTTCGGGCGTTTCAATCGGGCAGATACGGCCGTAGTGGGACGGATGCACGTCTCGGACTTCGAAGCCTGCACGGTCACGGCTGAGACCGCCTGGCCCGAGGGCTGAGAGGCGGCGCTTGTGGGTCAGCTCGGAGAGCGGATTCGTTTGATCCATGAACTGGCTCAACTGACTGCGGCCGAAGAAGTCACGCACCACAGCACTGAGCGACTTAGGATTGATGAGTTTTTGCGGCGTGATCTGGTCCGTATTGGCATCAAACAACGTCATGCGCTCGCGGACGAGACGCTCTGTGCGGGCGAGGCCGACGCGGCATTGGTTCGCAAGAAGTTCGCCCACAGTGCGAACGCGGCGGCTACCGAGGTGATCGATGTCATCCGTCATACCGTCCCCCGCACGGAGGCGGACGAGGTATTTCATCGCCGCAACAAAGTCTTCCTTGGTAAGAGTGCGCTCGTTGTCGTCAACTTTGAGATCGAGTTTTTGGTTGATCTTGTGACGACCTACGCGGCCGAGATCATAACGCTTGGCGTCAAAGAACAGGCGTTTGAGCATACTACGCGCATTCTGAACGGTTGGCGGATCGCCAGGGCGCAGCTTGCGGTAGATGTCTTTGAGTGCTTCGTCCTCATCATGGGCCGGGTCTTTTTTGAGGGACTTGATGATCGTGTCGTCGTCTTTCGTATCGACAACCTTTACAGATTTATGACCCAAGCCGATCAACTGGCGAACAATGGCCGTAGTGAGAGGCTCAAAGGCGCGACCGACCGTGATCTCGCCATCGCGGATATCGGCAATCAGAACCTTCGTAGCAATTTCCTCTTCGTCGAGTTTTTCGCTGAGTTTGAGGTCCTGGGTTTTGTAGAAGAGATTGATGATATCCTCGTCCGCAGGGAAGCCCACGGTGCGGAGGAATGTGGTTGCCAAAAATTTGCGGCGGCGTTTGCGGCGGTCGAGATAGACGTAGAGGAGGTCTGTGGTATCGAACTGAACTTCGATCCAGGATCCACGGTCGGGGATGATGCGGAAGCCATGGAGGATTTTTCCATTGGCGTGAACGGATGTCTCGAAGCAGATGCCGGGTGAGCGGTGCAACTGAGAGACGACAACGCGTTCGGCCCCATTGATCACAAAAGTGCCCTGGGGAGTCATCAGAGGAAGCTCGCCCATGTAAACTTTTTCTTCCTTCGTGCTGCGTTCGTCTTTGTAACGGAAGGTCACATAGAGAGGAGCGCTGAAAGATTGCCCCTCGCGCTGGGACTCGAGAGCGGACATTTTGGACTCACCGAGTTCATAGCTCACGAAGTCGAGCGAGGATTTATCCTCGAAGCCAAAAATAGGGAAAAATTCGCGGAAGACAGCCTGCAAACCGATGTCGCGGCGTTTGCTGGCAGGGACATCCTTTTGAAAGAACTCGTTGTAGGAGTTGACCTGCAATTCGATGAGGTTTGGTGGCTCGATGGCCTCTGTCAATTTTCCGAAATGAATGCGTTCAGACATGTTTTTTTGCGGTGCCGCGGGTTGTTTGGCCTAATCCAAGGCCGTGGTCATCCGTCTCTTCGCGAAAGCAAAAAACTCCGTGATCGGACGATTCTGGATATTTCCAGATGATCCGATGGCGGATGCTGAAATGCTTTGTGTTGGCGAAGGAGCAGATGGTTGTTTTTTTGCTGGTAAAGCGAGCGTGTGAAAATAGCTAAACCCGCAGGAAGGTCAAGAGGTATTCCGGACCTCCCTGCGGAGTTTGAAACTGGCTTACTTGACTTCGACCTTGGCGCCGGCGGCTTCGATCTTCTTCTTGATCTCAGCGGCTTCTTCCTTGGTGACGCCCTCTTTAAGGGACTTGGGTGCGCCTTCGACGAGGGCTTTAGCCTCGGCGAGACCGAGTCCGGCCACAGCGGCGCGAACTTCTTTAATGACGGCGATCTTGTTGGTGCCGGCATCGGTGAGGATGACGTCGAAGGAGGTTTTCTCCTCAGCTGGTGCAGCAGCGGCTCCACCGGCTGGGCCTGCAGCGGCTACGGCAACGGGAGCAGCGGCGCTGACGCCCCATTTTTCTTCGAGTTGTTTAACGAGGTCAGCAATTTCAAGGACGGTGAGTCCGCTGAGTTGATCGACGAGTGCGGTTGTATCTGCCATATGGTGTATTTGTGTTTTGGTATCGTCGTATCCCGAGGCATCGGGAAGTTTGAGTCAGGAAGCCGCCTGACCGACAAGGAACCGGTTGTGTTTTCTTGTTGTCCATCCCCTCGCCTTTCGGCTCGGCGATGAAATTTTTCTTTTTGGAATTATTCGGCGCCGGCGAGTGCGTCGCCTTTGGCCTTGAGCACGCGCGCCAAGCTGGCGGCGGGTTCGTTGAGGATTCGAACAAACTGGCTGGCTGGAGTCTGAAGCAGACCGAGCAGCTTCGCACGGAGGACGTCCTTGCTTGGCAGGTCGGCGAGCTCGGAAACTTGGGCGGCACTTAGTGCGGCGTTGTCGAGAACCCCGGCGCGAACTGTTGGCTTTTTGAACTCGGCTGCGAAGGTTTTGAGAACCTTGGCAGCAGCACAGATGTCGGTTTCGCCAGTGACCATTGCGGTCTGGCCCGCAAGCGAGTCGGACAGCTCAGGCATCTGGAGCTCCGTTGCAGCGATGCGAAGAAAAGTATTCCTCACAACGCTCATGCGGGCGCCGGCGTCAGCGAGACGGATGCGGAGATTTTCAAAATGCGGCACCTTCATGCCGGTGAAGTCAACGACGAGCAGATAAGGTGAAGCTTGGAGCTTCTCGCGGATGTCGGAAACGATGAGTGTTTTCTCGGGTCTCATGGAATGAAATGCTTAGTTTTTGAGGTAGGGTGCAGGATCCACGGCGAGACCAGGGGACATTGTCGCGCTGAGAGTGATGGCGTTTACAAAAGAGCCCTTGGCTGTTGCCGGGCGGGCCTTGACGACTGCGTCGATGACAGCGGCACCGTTTTCCGCGAGGGCTTGTGGTTCGAAAGAAAATTTTCCGACTGGGACGGCGATGTTGCCGTTCTTGTCGAGCTTGAATTCCACGCGACCTGCCTTGACTTCCTTAACAGCTTTCGCGGTGTCGTCGGTGACTGTGCCGGTTTTGGGATTAGGCATGAGACCACGAGGTCCGAGAACGCGACCGAGCTTGCGGACTTCAGCCATGGCTGCGGGTGTGGCGATGGCGACATCGAAGTCGGAGAACCCTCCAGTGACTTTTTTGATGACATCTTCGAATCCGACGATTTCGGCTCCGGCTTCCTTGGCCGCTTCAGCAGCTTGTCCGGTTGCGAAAACCAATACGCGAACATTTTTACCACTGCCATTTGGAAGCGGGCAGGTGCCACGCACCATCTGATCGCTCTGCTTGGGATCTACACCCAGCTTGAAAGAAAGTGTCACGGTCTGATCGAACTTCACAGCGGGAAGTGTCTTCAGAGTGTTGATCGCATCGGCCAGCGCATATTTTTTGTTGGCCTCAACTTTTGCCACCGCTGCGCGGTAGCGTTTGCTTCGTTTTTTTTGCATGGAATAATTGCAGTGCTAACGACCATCCGGTCTCCTGCGGTTAGGTTTCTCCCGATTTCGGGAGGCGAGAAATTAGATGAGTCGGGAGGATTGTCAAATTAAAAAAATAAAAAAATTGACTGGGCCGGAATGAGCCGTATTTTCCGCAATCCGCTCTTTCAACCAACAGCGGATATTTTACCCATGAAAGCCCAATACATCGACGAAGCTTCCAAAATGATTCCCGAGACGCAGGTCCTCATCAACATGGTTTCACGCCGTGTGCGCCAGCTCAACGCCGGGAGCCGACCGCTGATCGATGTCGATCCGGGAACAGGCCTCGCGGACATCGCGCTTCAGGAAATCGCCCAAGGCAAAGTGATCGTTGCGCCGGAGCTGGCTGAGGCGATCTAATCGGCTCTTGGCGGCCCTCAAGCCGCATCCATGTCCTCCGAAATCACAACAAACAGGAAGGCCTTCCGAGACTACAGTATTCTCGAAAAATTCGAGGCTGGCGTTGAGTTGAAGGGCACGGAGGTCAAGTCCCTGCGGGCAGGATTTGTTTCCATGCAAGGAGCGTTCGCCCGCATCCAGAACGGCGACCTCTACCTCTTCGACTGCGCGATTCAGCCCTACGAGCGCGCGAGCCACGAACAGCATGAGTCCAAGCGCCCGCGTCGGCTTCTGCTCCATCGGGCGGAGATCAACAAACTCGCTGGTGCCGTAGATCGCGAGGGACTCACCATTCCAGCCCTGCGGATGTATTGGAAAAAAGGCCGCGTCAAAGTGGAAGTCGGCCTAGGGAAAGGCAAACTGGCATCTGACAAGCGCCAGGACTTAAAGAAGAGGGTCGAGGACCGCGAGGCGGCAAGGACAGTGGCGGCATTCAACAAGCGGGGCCGCTGAGCCGCATCCAGAAACCGAAAGCAGGCGACGCTCAGACCAACTGGTGACTCTCCGGTTGCATCACCACCTCGCTCAACACCAAATGCGGCGGCGCATCGATCGCCTGTAAAATCAAGTCGGCAGCCGTCGCGACGGGAATCATTTTTTCACGCTGAACGGCCATCTGAATCTGATCCCAAAACGGCGTGTCGATGCCTCCAAGATGGAAGAGACAGAATCGCAGACCCGAGCGCTGATACTCTTGAGCAAAGCATTTGATCATCCCAGTGAGCGCATATTTGCTGGCCACATAGGCCGAGGCATTGCGCATGGGAGCCTTGCCGAGAATGCCGGGGATCGTGATAAAAAGCCCTTTTTTCGCAGTCGCCATGGCTTTGCAAGACTCGCGGGCGAGGAGAAATGCCGCGCGGGTGTTCACATTCATGACATGCGTGAATTCGGCATCCGTGGTGTCAGCAGCTGGTTTGATGAGGCCAATCCCTGCGCAGTGAATGACGACATCCAAGGAGCCCAACTCGGAAATGGCAGAAGCGACAACCTTCTCAGCTGCTCCGGGAGAAGTAAGATCGCCTGCAAAAATGGAGGCGTTCAACCCGAGATTCTTGAGTTTATCTTCAGAGCGGCCGCTGAGAAAAAGCGCGTCTCCACGAGCTGCGAGACGCCTCGCTAGTTCTGCCCCCACCCCGCTCGACGCACCTGTGATTAGAATATTTGCCATGCCTTCATTACGCGCCCTGATGCCGTTGCGATGCAACTATTGTCGAGAACAATGAATCAGCAAACCCGCGCCTGGCTTGTCTCGCCGCCGTTATGCAGGAAGGCATGAGGTCTTCACCCCATAGGCGAGAGGAGGAAGCGGCGGGCATGGTGATTCGATGAAAACTCTGCCCCTTTTTGGAAAGCGATGGGTGTGCGGCATTCTGTTGCTGTGTCTGGCCATCGGGCTGTTACCTCACGCGGAGGCAGTCCCACCGAACGAGATCGAAAAGAAGGCTCGAGGCGCTCTGAGCCGTCTTTTCAGGCACAACCGGGTGGCTGCCGCGAACGTGGATCATGCTTATGCGGTTCTCGTATTTCCAGAGGCCAAAAAACTCGCACTGGGAATCGGCGTGGAAACCGCCACGGGTGTTCTTTTCGAAAAAACGAAGGCCAGGAGTTTTTACAACCTCACGGGCCTCTCATTCGGGTTGGAGCTGGGAATCAAGAAATTCGGGTATGCGATTTTTTTCATGAATGAAGACGCGCTGGACTATCTCTACGACTCCCGAGGATTTGAAATCGGGAGTTCCCCCAGCCTCGTCATCGCGGATGGGATTTTATCCCACTCAGCTTCCACAACAAACAACAGGCCTGGAATCCTCACCTTCGCATTCAGCCAGACCGGTCTCATGCTGGATATCGGCGTTCATATTACCAAAATAACGGAATACGAGCCTGGGGACTGAGGGGAAAAAAGGGGCGAAAAAAATTATTCCCTCCCCCAGCGGATGTCCGAGCAGGGTTGGTAGCCTGCAAAGTGAAATGAACACCACGCTCACCCAATACCTCCGCGCCGCCCTGAAACTCATCCGCCCGCAGAGCAAGTCCCAGCAAGGATCTGCAACGCAGACGGAATTCCATTTCGATGTGCCAGCCCATGCGATTCCAATCATCCCGGAAAGCCATAAAAAGATTCACCTCAATCTCGCCGAGAAGGATCCGGGCCGCCTACTTGCGATTCTCGAAGGCGCATTGGCAAACACGCCGCAGGATTTGACCATCGAGCTTATTGGTCCGGGAATTCTTCTCCACGACAATGCGCTCATGCTTTTTGAGGAATTGCAAAACCGCTCCTCTCAAACGCGTCTGCACATCCGCGCACGCACATGCCTCATCGACGGCGCCGTTCTTCTCTGGTTGGCGGGTGATTCTCGCTCCATGCGTCCGGATGGTTGGATTCAAATCTCGGCGCTGCCAGTCACCCCACAGAGTTCTGGCAGAGAGTTTGATGATGGCTCGATTCTGATTGAGGAAGAAGAACCCGCCCACACAGATCTGCGCTCGATTCACAAGCATATCAACGAATGGTTGCCGGTGCAGGAAATCGCGGGCCTTCGTCTTTTTGAAAAGGATCTGCGCGAATTTGGTGTGTTGGAGGATACCGAGACCAGCAACCAGCTCGCTGCCCTTTTTCATGCCGAAGTTACGAACGGCGCCAGCGCCGAGCAGTCAACCCAATGTCCAGATAAAGTTAATTCACGCACGAGTCCACCGGTCAGCCAAAGCCGCTCTCAGAAACCAACCTCGCCGGGTGCCGCTTGAATCGCCTTCACCTGCAACTTGGAAAGTCGGTGGATGAGCCAGGCCGTGATGTCGAAGTTGTCCACGAGGGAAGACATTTCGAGATTCCCCGCAGGAGAAAAGGCCCCACAAGATTCTATAAAGCTTTTCCGCATGGCGCGAACGGCGGGGACTTTTTGCTTACTCGACTCAAAAAACTCCTGGATTTTTTGAGGATCCATCGATGCCGTGGCCTCGGCCCCAAGAAGAATATTTGCCTGCACCCAGTCCAAAAGTCCCTTGGCACAAGGTTCGGCGCTTGGGGGCAGTGCAGCGCGCGATGCGGCGAGCTCGCCAGATGCTTCGCCGATGTGGCGAATCGTATGCAACCAAGCCCGGCAGCGCTGAAGGCGCAGGGATTGATTTTGAGTGAGCGGATTTTCCGAAGCCAAGCGGACGCAGAAGCCCTCGATTCCTGCTCCGAGCTGCATGAAAGCGGGCATCTCATGGGAGTCCGAATCGTTAACCGATGGCTTGCTCTCAAAGGTCAGGCTTCCAAATAGGCGTCCGAGTTCCTTCGGAATCAAATCCAACGCGGTCTCGGGATCGGCGAGCGCCTGGGATCGGAGGAACTTTGGTTGATCCGGCCGCTCGGCGGCATCACTCGGCCAGAATCGTTTCAACAATAACTCGCAGTGAGGGAGAAAAGGGCTCAAGACCACAGCGGGAATCAGATTCGAGAGCAGAAACACCGCCGCCAATCGCATGGCATCCCCTCCATGCAAGGAGTAGACAAGGGCCTGCACGAGCGGGATGCCAGCCCGTTCCAAGACGAACAATACCATCATCAGCAGGCCGCTGAAGACGCAGAATAAATCTTCCATGCGAACAAGGCAGATTGCCGAGCCACTGAGGCCGCGCGCCAAAAATGCCCGCAGCGCGATCGCCCCGAGATTTGTCCCGTAAATCGCAGGGGCAGCCTCAGCGACTCCAAATGCACCGCCTGCGGCCAAGGTGATCAAGACCATCGCCGCGCCGGTATTGGATTGAAGCAGTGCGGCCGCCGCGATGCCGATGCCGAAGGCCTGAAGCGGAGATGAAAGCGCGACTTCGATCGCCTGACGAAACCACGCCTCGTCTTTCAACGGTGCCAATCCAGCGCCAAGCTGTTCCAAGCCGAAAAGGATAATGCCGACGCCCAGCACAGCACCCGCTATGGTGTTCCATGGCTTGCGCCGCACGGATCCCATGGCAATGCCAGCAACACCGACTACGAAAGCTACAATGGGATGGATATTGAACGCCGCCAGAAACGCGAGCCCCGTGAGTCCCACATTGCACCACACCACAATCACCCTCGCAGAGGCCGACTTGATCAATCCGCTGCCCACCATGCTCACCAGAATAAATGTGACCGCTGTGGCACTCTGCATGAGCGCTCCGGCCACGAGCCCGCAAACGCCAGAAACCCATGGAGTGCCCGTAGCCCCGCGCACTAGCTGGCGAAGTCCTCCCCCACTGAGAGCACGCATATTTTGTCCCGTGAGCTGAAGGCCCAAAAAAAATAAGCCCAGCCCGAGAATGACTCCGTTGAAAATAAACATGGGTCAACGAACTATGCCGAGCCCACCTGCCCGCACAAGATCAGGGTTAGCCCCTCGTGGATTGGCACTCGCCCGCCACGAACCGCCTCATCGCGCATCAGGAGGCGACATGGCAGCCTGCCGTGGCGTTTTACCTGTCAGTTTTTTGAAAGTTTTGGCGAAATGAAACTCGTCGTGGAAGCCAAGCATCTCGGCCAGTTCCTTGTTGGTGAAACGATGCCGAGCGAGCAACTGTCGAGCGCGTTCGATGCGCCGCATGAGGGCATAGCGGGCAGGCGGTTCGCCGGCGAGGGTGGCGAATTTTTTTCGAAAACTCTCGTAGCCCATGCCGCAAGCCTCGGCGATCGATCGCAGTGTTTTTTCATCATCCGCCGCCCCCCTCTCCAAAAGGTCCACCGCTTGGAGGAACCAGGCGGGACGCTGTTCTCTCGCGCCCTTGGTGCTGCGGTGTGCAAAAATGCGAGATAAAATCTGCTGCCACATTGTCACGGCTTCCAGCATCGATTGGCCCGGTTGATTCAATTTCGAAAAGAACGGCTGCAGTATCTTCAGTCCGATGCGTGGAGCCTTCCAGTGAAAGACGGGATTTCTTACATCGAACAGCTCGGCGTCGCGCCAACTTTCAAAAACAGGCCCGCGAAAACAGACATACAGCTCGTTCCAAATCCCGCCCGTCTCGGGCCCGTAGGAATGGGCCACTTCGGGAAAGACCAGAATCACATCGCCCGCGCGCAGTGGAACATCAATTCCCCGTGCATCATGATAATTCCCGCTTCCTGCCACCAAATACACAATAGCCCATTGTCCAAAGACACGCGGTTCATCTCGTCGAATGCCGCGTGATTTCGAAATCGTTCCAGCAAGTGTTATTTCACCAAGCGGCGACGTGCCTGCTGTCTGAACGAGCGATGTTTTCCAATGGGCAAGGCTTGGAATGCGCATTTACCATTTAATACATAAAAAATACCACCAGCGCCATTCCTCATTTTTTGAACTGTGTCAGAATAGTCCCGCATGAAAACACTCACCTCAGCCCCCGTCACCAACCGCACCCTGAGATCCCTCGGTCATGAACTCGAGATGGATGAACACTCCTTCGGCTGGCTGGAGGATTCCTCCGCCATCCGCCACGATCCTGCTACCCTTCAGCAGCGCATGGATGAAAATGGTTACCTTTACATCAAAGGATTCTTTCCACGGGAGATCATCATTGAAGCCCGCAAGGTCCTCGTTGAAACACTGGCGAAAGATGGCATTTTTGAGCCCGGAGCACCGCTCATCGATGGCATCCTGAAGGAAGGCGTCCATCCCAAATTCCACACGACCGCATGGAAGAACCAAGCCGCCATCAACCGCGTCGTCTTCGGCCCCGAGGTGCATGAATTCTATAGCGCTTTCCTCGGCGGCGCGATTCGCCACTTTGACTACATCTGGCTGCGCACGATGGGCTGCGGTCATGGAACGCCTCCCCATTGCGACATCGTTTACATGGGCCGTGGCACTCATCGTCTCTACACAGCCTGGATCCCTTACGGCGAAGTCCCGCTCGAAGTCGGCGGACTCATGATCCTCGAAAAATCCCACCTCCAAGCCGACCGCATTCGCAATTATCTGAACTCGGATGTCGATACGAGCTGCACGAACATCCCAGGACGCGATGGCTGGAAGCATGGCGGGCAACTCACCAACAATCCCGTTTCGCTGCGCCAGAAATTCGGCGGGCGCTGGCTCACCTCAGAGTTCCAGCCTGGCGACCTCCTGACCTTCCGCATGGACACCATCCACGGCAGCATCGACAACACCACGCAGCGCATTCGCCTCTCGACCGACACCCGCTACCAACGCTCCGACGAACCCGTCGATGAACGCTGGGTCGGCGAGAATCCCATCGGCCACGGCCCGGATGCCAAACTCGGCCGTATCTGCTAACCCGCCTCGAGAATCCGCCCTCAAGCTAGGCGGCGCTTATTCAGAGGGACAAAGAAACAGCCAGATGTTGATCTGGCTGTTTTTTTTGAGACTCATATGAGAAGCTTTTGGCTCGAGTTCTGGCTCCCAAGGAGTGCGATTTATTGGTTTCTTAAACATGATGTCTTCCGACCTTCTTTCCAACACAGCGGCACAAATCTTTATACCCGACAACCGCCCATTGCCGGAGGCCGCCTCGCGGGTCACTCATCTCGGCGTGGGAGCGCATCATGACGATCTGGAGTTCATGGCATTCCACGGCATCGTGCAGTGCATGGACAGTAGCGAACGCTGGTTTGGAGGAGTCACGTGCACCGACGGCAAGGGCAGCTCGCGTAGCGGGGTTTTTGCACAAATGACACCTGAGGAACTCGGAAAGGCCCGCGCCATCGAGCAGAACGAGGCCGCCAAGATTGGCCAGTTTGGATTGATGCTTCAGCTCGGCTACCCGAGTTCTTCTGTGACTGATCCCGCCGACGCCCGTCTTCGCGAGGATTTGATAAGGGTTTTAAAGGCCACGCAGCCCGAAGTGATTTACACCCACAGCCCGGCGGACAAGCACAAGACGCACCTGGGAGTTTTTGCCTCTCTCCTGCACGCGCTCCGCGCCCTCCCACTCGCGGAACGACCAAAGCAACTGATTGGATGTGAAGTTTGGAGAGACTTGGATTGGATGCTCGACTCCGAAAAAGTCCGTATGGATGTCAGCGGCCACGACGCTCTGGCCCATCGGCTCAATACTGTATTCGCCTCACAAATCGTGGGCGGAAAACGCTACGACCTCGCTGTGACCGGCCGCCGCTCAGCCAATGCCACATTTTACGAGCCACGCGAAGGCGATGAATCCACTCAGGTTCTCGTCGGAATGGATCTCACACCATTGATTTTGGACGATTCGCTGAGCGTGGTGGAATTCACTCGCCAGGCGATCCGCCGATTCGAAGAAAGCGTCTGCACGGCTCTGCATCCTTATTTTTAAAACATCCTATGGAAGTCATCATCCAACCCAATGCCGAATCGGCCGCTTGCATGGCCGCACGCCTCTTCACCCACCTCATCCGCACCAAGCCAAATGCGGTTCTCGGCCTCGCCACAGGCGGCACCCCCGTGCCACTCTACAAGCAACTCATCCAGCAAAACCTCGATTGGTCGCAGATCACCTCGTTCAATCTGGACGAATACATCGGCGTCGGAGCCGACCATCCGCAGTCCTACCACGCCTTCATGCACGAGAACCTCTTCCGGCATGTAAACATCAATCCGGCAAACATTCATATCCCAGACGGTATGGCGGCGGACCCCGAAAAATTCTGCCGCAGCTACGAGGAAAAAATCCGCGCAGCAGGCGGCATCGACCTCCAGCTCCTCGGCATCGGCACAGACGGCCACATTGGCTTCAACGAACCGACATCCTCCCTCGCCTCCCGCACCCGCATCAAAACCCTCACCGCCCGCACCCGCAAGGACAACGCCCGCTTCTTCGGGAGCGAGGACGCGGTGCCATTCCATGTCATCACCATGGGAATCGGAACCATTCTCGACACCCGCAAAACCGTCCTCCTTGCCACAGGAAAAAATAAAGCCCAAGCCATAGCCCAAGCCGTCGAAGGCCCCATCACCTCGATGAATCCCGCCTCCGCGCTCCAACTCCACCCCTCCGCCATCTTCTGCCTCGACGAAGAAGCCGCATCCGAACTCACCCGCACCGACTACTACCGCTGGGTCTTCGACAACAAACCCGCCTGGCAAGTCATCTGATGACATGCGGCAGAGACTAAATTGATAAAGGCGGCTCTCGAGATACAGCGAGCGTGCTGGATCAGAGACCATTCACGCCTTTTGAAAAGCTGAGCTTGGGAGCGCGCAAAAAGCTCAGCGCATCATCGGCACGCCGTCGCGCAGGAGTTGCTCGACGAAGCCGGTGTGGTATTTGCCTTGTCGGAAGGACTCGTTGTGCATGATCGCTTGTTGGAAGGGAATCGTGGTCTTGATTCCAGTGATCATGTATTCATTGAGAGCCCTCGACATGCGTTTGATGCAAGCGGTGCGACTGGAGGCAGTGGCAATGACTTTAGCAATCATCGAATCGTAATTCGACGGAATCGGGTAGCCGGCGTAGGCATGGGAGTCGATGCGAATGCCACGACCGCCTGGTGCGTAGTAAAGGCCGATATTGCCTGGGCAAGGCTGGAAATTTTTCTCTGGATCCTCGGCGTTGATACGGCACTCGATGGCATGACCACGAGGCTGGGCTTCAACGACATAGCTACTCAGATGTTCGCCAGCGGCGACTTGAATCTGCTGCTTCACGAGATCGCATCCGTAGACCTCCTCTGTGATGGGGTGTTCCACCTGGATGCGGGTGTTCATTTCCATGAAGTAGAAATTCCCGTCATCGTCCACGAGATACTCGATGGTGCCGGCGTTTGTGTAGCCGACGCTCTGGCAGAGGTTGATCGATGCATCGCCCATCTTTTTGCGAAGCTCGGGAGACATCAGCGGCGAGGGACACTCTTCGACGATCTTTTGGTTGCGGCGCTGGAGTGAGCAGTCGCGCTCACCGAGATGCACGACACGTCCATGTTCGTCACCAAAGACCTGAAATTCAATGTGGTGCGGGTTAACGATAAATTTCTCGATGTAAACCGCACCGTTTCCAAATGCCTTCTCGGCTTCCATGCGGGCGGCGTGATATCCTTGCACCAGACTGCCTTCGTTGCTGGCGATGCGCATGCCGCGACCGCCGCCACCGGCGACGGCTTTGATCATTACAGGAAAACCAATTTTGCGGGCGATGCGGAGAGCTTCAGCTTCGGTATCGATCGTGCCGTCGCTACCGGGCGAAATCGGCACACCAGCCTTGCGGGCGCAGTCGCGGGCGGAATTTTTGTCGCCCATGAGGCGAATCGCCTGCGGCGTGGGGCCGATGAACTTGATGTTGCAACTAGCGCAAACCTCGGCGAAGTGCGCGTTCTCCGCCAAAAATCCATAACCAGGGTGGATCGCATCGGCATCGCAAATCTCCGCAGCGCTGATGATGCGGTCGATTTTAAGGTAACTTTCCGAACTGACAGCCGGCCCAATGCAAATGGCCTCGTCGGCGAGCTGCACATGGAGGCTGTCGATGTCGGGCTCCGAGTAAATGGCAACCGACTGGACTCCCAGTTCCCTACAGGCGCGGATAATACGGAGGGCGATTTCGCCGCGATTGGCGATCAGGATTTTTTTAAACATGGCGGGATAGCCGAGGGATTACTTGAGGCGGAAGAGTGTCTGACCGAATTGCACGGGCTTGCCATTTTCGGCGCAGATTTCCGTCACAACGCCAGAGACCTCGGCTTTCACCTCGTTCATGACCTTCATGGCTTCGATGATGCAAATAACGGTATCCGGGGTGACTTGCTGGCCGACTGTCAAGAAAGCGGGAGATTCCGGTGAAGGAGCAGAGTAAAAAGTGCCGACCATGGGAGATTTGATTTCGATCCCACCGGCGGCCGCAGCAGGGGCAGGAGCCGCAGCGGGAGCTTCTGTGGAAATAGCAGGGAGCGCCCCTGGTTCGCTGACCGAGAAAACCGGCTGGTTGGTCACATACTGAGTGGGGCCAACGGCTCCAGCTGTCTTGAGCGTGATTTTGAAGCCTTCCCGCTCCATTTTGAAAACGGCGACGCCGTTTTTCTTCATGAGGTCGATGAGTGTGCGAATTTCTTTGATGTCCACGGTAGAGGTAGGTTTTTTACTGAACCGCTATGATGTCACGCGCTTTCTTGCGCGGTCAAGACATGGAATTGCCGAGTGCGCGGACGGAGGTTAATCTGGCTTCATGAATTCAGTGGGCATGAGGAGAAATACGTCGCGCTGGGAGACAGCTGCGGCTTTTCTGGCCTCGCTGCTGCTCCATCTTTTTTTTCTGCTGGCGGTGGCTTTTGTGATTTTAAAAGGTCCAGCCATACCCAAGGAAAAATCCCCGACACTTGAGGAGCCTCCTCAGCTCACCATTCTACCCATGCCGGCCGCGCCAAAGACCGCGCCGCGATTTGTCAGCACGACGCCTCAGGAGAATCTCGAGAAAAAACCCACCAAGGACGCGGCTTTTGAATCGGACAACGACTCGATCGCTGCCAGCGAAGCCTTGCCCTCTGGCCAAGAAATGATGCCATCCCTCGAAGGCCGCGAGGACCAGAGCCTCGACCTGCGCGACCAACGCTACGCGGCGGGTCAGAAGCCGGCTCAAACGACGCCTGCCGCACAAGCCGCAGAGCAATCCTCGCCGGAGGCCGAGGCCTCCCCCACCCCGCGCATGGAGACCGATCTGGCCCTCCTCGAAGCGCCGAAGCCAACTCCCAAGCCTACCCCCCCTCAGAAGGCGAAAACCGCAACCCAGCCAAGCCAGAATTCCCAAGCAGGCTTCCAACCGGAAACCCGAGTGACTCGCCTTCGCGGCAATGTCTCAAACCGGGGCAAAGCCTCGCTGGAAGCAAATGCCACACCACTGGGGCGCTATAAAAAACAGGTCTCCGACGCCATCGGCTCGCGCTGGTATTACTATGTGAATTCCCAGATGGGCCTACTGAACATCGGCACGGTGGATATCCGCTTCACTGTGACACCCGAGGGGAAAATCAAATCCCCACAGGTGCTCTCGAACTCCTCGAATGAGAGCTTCGCCTCAGTCAGCCTTGCGTCGGTGGTGCAGGCTGAAGTCCCTCCCATGCCGCCGGAAGTCGCCAAGCTGATCGAAAACGGTCGCCTCGAAATCGACTTCTCGTTTACGATTATCGGCCACTGATGACATCTCAAACGACGCTTTCGGCGATTACCGATTTTTTCGAACAAGGCGGCCCCTTCATGGTGCTGCTGGTTTTACTTTCGATAGTAACCCTCACCGCAATTTTTCTGCGCGCCTGGCGGCTCCGCGAAAGTGCGATTATTCCCAGACAGGTCGCGGAAGCCGTCGATGATCTGCGGCCTGGACACACCCTCCAGTCACTGCAGGAAGAAATGGAGCAGCATCCCTCGGCCATCTCGCTCATTCTCTCGACACTCATCTCGCATCTGAACTGGTCAAAATCCGAAAATCTCGAAGCCGTCCAGACCTGCGCGAGGCACGAAATCGCCCGCATGGAAAAAGGCCTCGTCATTCTCGAAATCGCCACCGGCACTGGTCCGCTCCTCGGTCTCCTGGGAACACTTTCGGGCCTCGTGGGTATTTTCGCTACACTCGGAAACAACGGCGATCCCGTGCAGGTGGCGCGAGGCATTTCCGAAGCCCTGAATACCACCATCGCCGGCCTCGGCGTGGCCGTGCCCAGCCTCATTGCCCACAGCTATTTTCAGCGCCGCATCGAAATGCTGGCCGTCGAGATGGAATCCATCACAGCCAGCCTGCTCGCCAAGCTCTACCAACCTCAATAGCCGCCTGAGCGAAATGCAGTTCTACACCCGAAAACGCCGCAGCCCGTTCATTAATATCGTTTCACTCATCGATATTTTGGCAATCCTGCTGATTTTTTTCATCGTCACCACAAACTTCCGAAAGCCCCAGCCCCAGCTGCAAATCAATCTACCCGATTCGAAATCCGCCGAAGCCGCTGCCGCCGCGCAGAAGGAACCCGCGGTGCTGCGAGTGAAATCTGATCAGGAAATCACGCTGGATGAAAAACCCGTCACCCTCGAAAATCTCACAGCCGCCTTGCAACATATCCGGGAAACCCAGCCGAGCCGGGGCATTGCCATGCAAGCCGACCGGGAGGCTCCTTTCGGCACCGTAGTAAAAATCCTCGATTCACTCAAAGCCGCCGGACTCCGCGATGTGCCGGCCTTTACCCAACCAGACTCCTCAAAATGATCCTCGAAATCACCACTTTTGACCATCCTGCTCTCCGCACGCCAGGAGCCCGAATCGACCAGATTGACGACTCCATCCGCCAACTCGCTGTGGACATGATCGAGACCATGCGGGAAGCCGAGGGCTTGGGACTCGCCGCTCAGCAAGTCGGCATGCCGCTGCAGATGTTCGTCCTCGATGTGCCTCAAATGAAAAAGCGCCCCAGCGCCATGCGCATCGGCGGCAAGCGGGCCGATTTCGAGTCCCTCATGCCCCTGGTGATCCTCAACGCCGAGGTGGAGACCTTCGGACGAGTTCACACCGAGAGCGAAGGCTGCCTGAGCTTCCCAGAACTCTCGGCCAATGTCTCACGCCAACTCTCGGTTCGCGTCAAAGCGCTTGGCCTCGATGGATCGCCGATCGAATTCGAAGCCGACGGCCTCCTCGCCCGTGCCGTCCTGCACGAACTCGACCACACCCAGGGTATCCTCTACATCGACCGCGCCGTTCCAGAAGACCGCATGGATTTCGCGGATGACATCCAGCGCCTCATCCGTCCGGTCGCCTAAACCAAGCGCGCCATCGCCAATTCCACCGCGAGTCGAATCGCGTGCCTCATGCTATCAGGCCTCGCAACGCCTCGACCCGCGATATCAAAAGCCGTGCCATGATCGGGACTCGTGCGAATAAATGGCAAGCCGAGCGTGACATTCACACCTTCATGAAACGCGTGCAGCTTGAGCGGGATCAACCCCTGGTCGTGATACATGCAGAGCACTCCGTCAAAATCCCCCTCCACGGCCCTGTGAAAAAGCGTATCCGGCGGTAGTGGCCCGACAAAGTTCCCCATCTGGCTTAAACAGGCCACCGCAGGTGCGATGATATCGATTTCCTCGCGCCCCATGTCACCCTGCTCGCCCGCATGAGGATTTAACCCAGCCACCGCAATACGAGGATTTTTCTTGCCTCTCAGAATCAAAAAATCCTGCAACAAGCGACCAACCCTCACGATTTCATCCAAACTCAGCAACGAAGCGACTCGAGCCAGCGGCACATGCGCCGTCACAAGGGCCACAGTCAGCGCTCCACCAGTTAGGCACATGGCAAAATCCTCCACCCCAGCCCTAGCCGCAAAAAACTCGGTCTGACCTGGAAATTCAAATCCCACGCGATGCAGAGCATGCTTGCAGACAGGCCCGGTCACCACAGCCTGGATTTCACCAGCCAGCAAGCGGCGCGCCGCCTCCTCCATCGCCTCCAGAGCCGCGAGCGCTGAAGCACCCGTCGGTTTGCCCGGTATGTGACCCACCTTTGAACCAATCAACTCCACACCGCATTCGGCAGCGATTTCCATAGAGCCCAAGGCAGCGTGCATGACTTCCAGACCAATACCTGCAGGATCACCAATCGTAATTCCGATGCGTAGTGGAGGTTGGTTCATAAAAGTTCTCTCCCGCAAAAGCGAGAAGACGCGAAAGACGATAAAAAATTTAAAATACTAATGAAAAGTGAATTGAACCAGAAAACGGATTCTGACTAAGCCCAATTTTGCAAGCGAGCGGGGGCGCTTGGTTCTTGATACATGGACTTGGAAAGTTGGCGCACTTGGCGAATGCGCTGACGGGCACCGTTCATTTGCTCCAATTCCACACTCACCTCCTGCATGGCTTGATCCAAAGCCTGCTTATTGGATTCGCGCAGAGCATCTGCCGCCTCGAGGCGCTTCTGCAGTGCCTCGGCCATAGTGGGAGGAAGACGCAAATCGGAAAGCATGGGAGTCAGTGCGTTGATCAAGTCTCCCTGCGCGGGCAAAATATCCAAGAGGCTTTCGATATCTTTTCTCTCAATAAAAAAAACCTCCAAGCGGAGGTTTTTTTCGTAGAGGGACAAGAGTCGCTCTAAGCGATCCGGCAAGCCCTCTTCGGCTTTCGGCTGAGTTTTTCTAATCAGCATTTCGCGCCGAGGCCATGAGCTGGGACACCAGCAGCCCCGGCTTGCTCTGCTGCAGTCTGAAGCAGCATTTGGGACCATGCATCGCGAATATCCTGCATGAAGGCCGCCACTGTCTTGATTTTTTCGCGGCTTTTTTCGCGGTTAGCTTGATTGAGATGCTCCTGCATGAAGTCATACAAGCGGTAAAGGTTCTCAGAAAACTCTCCACCTTTCTCCATGTTCAGCGTGGCTTGCAGCTCCGTGATGATTGCTTGCGTGCGCTGAATGTTATTGTGAATCTGCTCGTTTTGGCGTGCAAAATTTTCCTCATTGAAACCCAACTCCGCAGCTGCCATGAAGCGCAAGGCTCCATCGAAAAGCATCAGGACTAACTCGCCCGGTGACGCCGTTGTCGCAGCTGTTTTTCGATAGATATTGAGAGGATTATTGGATTTCAAAACGGTGAAATTTCAACTAAAGTATAATAGCCAAAGAGAATTTCAACAGTTTTTAAGGGGTGATTTGACCCTTGAGATTTGACCCGGAATCGTTGAGCACCGACCCAACAAGCATCGAGGCAATGCCATTTAAGACATTCAAAGAGGGATAAGTCGGATCGAGATTCCAATTGATGGCTTTGGTAACCTGACCAGGACGCACCTCGGTCTGGCTATTTTGCCACTCCCGCACCATTTCACGATGCGGAGCTTCCAAGCTATCGGTGACGGATTTTTTGTTAAGCAACTCGACTTTACCTGTGGCAATGACTGAGTCGCGGATAGGAAGCTCGGTGGCTCCGACTTGTGGCGATGACATGTTGTTTTTTGCAGTCGCCGCGTTGACTTCTGGCCAAACCGGTGAGGTTTGTGGCAGGATGGGGTGCACGTTATTCATTTTATTTCTCCTTCTGAGTGTTGGTTTGAATTAGTTGTTTGAAAAATTTCTTTATAAGTCGGACTATCGGATAAACTCGAAAAAACTTTAGTGATTATTTTGAGTTGTTGAAGGTTTTTGCGAGGTAGGCCGATTGTTGCTGAAAGCCAGACTGCGCCCGCTCCATGGCGATAAAGGAACTCTCAAGCAAGGAACGCTGTGAGGCTAAACGCCGCTCGACATCTTCGATTTGCTTATCGAGGCTTTTATTCTGATTAGTGATGCTGTCGAGTTGCGCTTTCAATCCGCCAGCAGCACCGCCTGAGTCGGAGACATAGCTGCTTAAAAGCTTATCAAGACGGTCGATCAAGCCTTCATCAGCAGAGGAGAAATAATTATAAATATCATCAGCCGATGATGCAAGTTTGGACTCCAATGCGCTGGATTTCGTCAGGGAAATCGTTGGCTCGATGCCGGCAAAATTGATTCCAAGATCCGAGAGACGCTGAACGCTGCCGGTGATTCCATTGCCAGCCTGATAAAGCATGGTTCTCATGGAACGCGAAAGAGAAGCCAACTCGCGATTCCCAGCCAGAATCGCCGAGGAGACCTTGTCGCCGGCGACCGTGACTTTGGTGTATTTCTCAATGGCATTTTGAACGGCGTTGTATTTGGTAATGAAGTCGTTCAGGGAATCTTTGGCGGCCGTGTAATCGCCGGCCACAGTGAGGGGTTGTTCACCGATTTTATTCGCCGTGACGCTAAGCCCTTTGATGCCGTGTGCGGTTTCGTCCAAAATATTGCTGCGGCTCGTAAGTATGCCGCCGCCGTTCACAGAGAATGTGGCGTCGCTGCCGTTGACTGTTTTTCCGGTTTTGAGGCCAAGAGCCACAGCAAGGGTCCCGTTGTCAACGACAGAGATACCGACATCTCCGGTTGTTTTATTTGTCAAAGAGAAGGCTCCTTGGGCGAGGTCGTAAATAGCCGTAACTCCAGCATCTGATTTATTGATTTTATCAAGGATGGTTTGAACAGTGTCACTATCAGCATTGTAATCGATAGACACCCCATTGATTGAAAGCTGGAGAGGTCCACTGGTAATGCTCCCAGAAAAACCAGCTGAGCTCAGAGGCACATTTAACGCTGGTGCTGCCAGCGAGTTTAAACGACTGAATTTTGATGCCGAGGTTATAGCGCTGGTGATCGTTTCGGCAGCACCTCCAGAAGTTGATGAAAGCTGAACATTGTTTCCACTGACCGCAACCACATGGTAGGTGTCTCCTGAATTTAATCCCGATCCCTCACCGGAAGCCAAATCCACCGCAATCTGATCACCGATCTTAAGCCCGTGACCGGATGGAAAGACTATGTCAGCAGCAGGAACACCTGTAGTGGCGCCAAAACTCGAATGCCCACTGCGAACTGTATAACTGTCATCACTAGGATCAATAGGATCATTTATAACAGTTAAAACTCCCGATCCGGAAAGACGCAGGGCCTGCAGGAAATTACTCGTATCATTTGGAGCACCAAGAGCAATCGGTTTATCAGATTGCAATTCAATTTGACCATCTTTAAGAATGGCGGTCACTCCAGCGCTCGCAAATTGATCAATGACACTCTGCAAGGGCTGCGTGGTATCAACGGTTATTGGATTGCCATTGACCAGGAAAGTCCCACCTTTAATCGCCCGACCGACTGAGAGAGCGGAAATCGTTGTCGAAGCATCCAGCGGCGCCACCAAATTAGACGCACCAGTCAATTTGGACGCCGTGGCTTCGCTCAGAAGATTAAATTTGTAATCTCCGACGGGCGTATCTTTGGATGCGGTAGCTTTCCAGTTTGTGGAGGCGTCTTTGAATGTGACGACTTTTTTGTAGAGCGACTCTTCGGTTGCGAGCGAACTGATGCTGGTCTTAAGAGTGGAGAGAAGACCCTTGATGTCATTGACGGCGCTCGACTTTGAAGCGTTGGTGTTTTTTTCAGTCCGCATGCGATTCTGCGGAGCGCGACTGACTTCGATAAGTTGATCAACAATGGACTTCCAATCAAAGCCCGATGCCAAACCTGATAATGCCATTCCCATAATATCTCAATCGACTGATGTTTTAGAAACTTTAGACATTTTTTTGTTTGAGAAAACTTTTTTAAACCCAGTTGACGGTGTTGGTATTCAAGACGGCGATAGGAGAACCTTGAATGATAGCTATTAATTCATCCGTAATTCCCAATTCACGGAAAAGACCTTGGTGCGCAGTCAACCCGGAAACCGTGTGAGCTCCGAGTCTATAATTTGCCGCTGTTCCACTCAGTTGAAGTTTGTCGGAACCAGATAAAAAGTCCGTAATGTAGGCATAATCCGTTATTCCAAGAAGTTTGGTATTGGAGTCATTATATAGATATCCAGCCTTTGTTCCCAGAATGAAGATATCATTTCCGGCGCCGCCGGTAAGCGTATCGATTTCACCACGGCCTCCTGTGGATATGGCCAGCGCACCAAGAAGGGTGTCATTGCCATCTCCTCCAAAAAGCGAGTCGCGACCTGCTGCGCCGCTTAGGTAGTTGTTTTCTGTATTTCCAGCTAAAGTATTATTAAGAGAATTTCCAACACCAGAAGCTGCGCCTGAGCCCAGAACCAGACTTTCAAAGTTGTTTCCCAGCGTGTAGGTTAACAAACGCGACTCGATGGTATCGATGCCGGCAGATGCAACCTCCACGACAACATCTCCAGTGCTATCGACGATGTAGTAATCGTTGCCGATGAGCCCTACAAGGCGATCCTCGCCGCCATTACCATTGAGTGTATCGCTGTATATGCTGCCGGTGATTGTATTGTTTCCCGAATTGCCATTACCACGCAGCCCATTCAAGGCTACGCTTCCATCCAGAACGAGAATATTAAAGTCGCTTGAGAGTGTGTAATCATACTGGGCGATAATTCCATCCGTTCCCGTGCCACGAACAACGACATCGGCAGCTTCACTCACCACGAAATAATCGTTCCCAGAGCCTCCGACCATTGTATCTCTTCCTAATCCGCCATTGATTGTATCGTTGCCTCCACCACCGAATAGAGAATCGTTGCCTGCAAGCCCGCTCAAGGAGTTTGACCTGGAATTACCAACAAGCGTGTTATCCGAGGCATTCCCTATTCCAGTGATTCCATTTGGAAGTCCAAGAATGAGATACTCCACTTGTGAAGCCAGAGTATAAGAAATAACATTCGCTTCGACGCTATCCACGCCGTTGCCAGCGCTCTCAATGACCCTATCGCCTAAGTTGTCAACGATATAATAGTCATTACCTGCAAGCCCCTCCATGGTATCCGCTCCAGCGCCTCCATCGATCGTATCGACACCCGATGATCCAATGAGGTAATTGGCTCTGGAGTCACCGACTGAAATGACAGCGCCATTTTTATCCAGATAGCGTTCCACATTTTGAAATCTGACCATGCCATCAAACATAAACTGGACTGTATCAAAACCTCCCGTAAGCGTATCCGCAAGACTCTCTATCACAAAGTCATTAGCGCTATAAATAATATAGAAGTCATTTCCATTGCCGCCGATGAGGGTGTCGATGCCTGTCGCTCCATCCAATGTATTTGCACTGGCATTTCCTGTGATTGAGTTATTGGAGGTGTTTCCGGTTCCTTTGGCGATGTTGTTTCCAAAAACCAAGTTTTCCACTCCAGACAAAAGGGTGTAATTGCCTGAAAAATCGGCAAATACTGTATCCACGCCAGTGCTTTCCGAAACAATGTCGTTAGCGTCATCCAAGAAATAGTAATCATTACCGGCACCACCGATGAGGGAGTCGCTTCCGGTGCCGCCATTCAAGGTGTCGTTACCCACGCCACCCCAGATCGTGTCGTTGCCGCCCGCACCTGCCAGCGAACTGCTGACGCTATTTCCTGTGATGGAGTTGTTTTCTGAATTTCCAGAACCGAGCGATGCGGTTCCAACCAGAACGAGCGCTTCGAGATTTGCCGCAAGCGTGTAGCCAGAGTAATTGATCGTAACCGTATCTGTGCCCTCGAGAGCCAATTCCGTGATGATATCTCCAGAATCCGAGACAATGTAGAAATCATTACCATCTCCACCAACCATGGAGTCGATGCCGGCACCGCCATCCAGAGTATCGCTGCCTGAGGCACCAAGCAGAGTATCCGAGCCTGTGTTTCCATTCAGGCTGTCATTACCACCGCCGCCGGAGAGAGAGTCATTGTTACCCGCGCCAACAAGTGTGTTGTTGTCAGTGTTTCCTACGCCAAGCGTTGCTGCTCCAGTGAGTATGAGCCATTCGATTCCGCTCGTAGCACCCAGTGTAAAATTGACCGAGGAAAGAACGCTGTCGGTTCCGTTCGTGTCTGAGATGTTGTCCGATGAGGAATCAACGATGTAGTAGTCATTGCCAGCGCCGCCGGTCAAAGAGTCGTTGCCTGAGCCACCGTTGAGAGTGTCGTTTCCTCCTCCACCGAAGATGCTGTCGTTGCCGTCGCCGCCATTCAGGCTTTCGCTCGTGGTATCGCCAACGAGCGTATTATCGAGACTGTTGCCAACTCCCAAGGTCGCGCCGTTGCGAAGAATAAGCCACTCGATTCCGCTGGAAGCTCCGAGTGTGTAATTGAATCGGGCCTCGACGCTGTCTGCAGCGCCCCCATCATCACTAATAATATCCGAGGAAGAATCAACAATGTAGTAGTCATTCCCTGTCCCGCCCGCGAGAGAATCGTTTCCTATGCCTCCATCCAGCGTATCGTTTCCGCCGCCACCGAATATGCTGTCGTTTCCAGCAGCCCCAAAGAGTGATTCGTTGGCAGTGGTGCCTACCAGAGTGTTTGCGAGGCTGTTTCCCCCGCCCAAGGTTGCCAATCCGCTCAAGATCAACCACTCGATGTTGCTGGCGTCCGTAAGGGTGAAATTAAAGGACGCCTGAACGCTGTCAGTTCCGCTTGTATCGATTACAACATCTGCTGATGAATTAACAAAGTAGAGATCATTTCCTATTCCGCCGACAAGGGTATCGTTGCCGTCCCCGCCGTTCAGCGTGTTATGGCCATTCCCACCGAATATACTATCATTTCCGCCTGCGCCGAAGAGGGAATCATCCGAAGTCGTTCCGACAAGCGTATTGGCGGAGTCATTTCCCGCGCCGATCCTCGCTAAACCATCGAGTAGGAGCCATTCGATTCCGCTGCCGGCATCAAGTGTATAATTGACAGAGGAACGAACGCTATCCGTCGCCGTGCCTGAGTCGCTGATGATATCGAACGCCGAATCAACGATGTAGTAGTCGCTTCCAGTTCCTCCGACGAGCGTGTCATCGCCGGCACCACCATCAAGCGTATTGTTTCCATTCCCAGCGCTGAGGCTATCATTGCCAGTTCCGCCACTCAGGCTGTCATTACCAGTTCCTGAGATGAGCGTATCATCACCAGCACCACCATTAAGCGTATTGGTTCCATTCCCGGCGTGTAGGCTGTCGTTGCCGTCACCGCCACTGAGGCTGTCATTGCCAGTTCCTGAGACATCTGAAACAAGAGTGTCGTTTCCGTTTCCACCCACGAGGGTATCATTTCCACCGCCTCCAGAGAGACTGTCATTCCCGTCTCGACCATCGAGCGAATTAGCGGAGGATGTTCCGACAAGTGTGTTGTCCAATAAATTGCCGATACCGAAGGAGGCCGAACCACTGAGAACCAACCACTCGACATTGCCTGAATCGGTCAGTGTATAACTGAATGATGCCTGGACTGTATCAATATCAGCCCCACCATCGACTGAATCTCCAGGAGCATCCACCACCAGGGTATCATTGCCAGCGCCACCAACCATCGTGTCATTTCCGGCACCGCCATCGAGGCTGTCATTCCCATCCCCGCCTTCCAACCAGTTATCCCGACTGTTACCAACGATGGTGTTGGCATCTGAATTTCCAATGCCGCGATCCGCTGGTAGACTTAGGAGCAACCACTCCACATTGTTGCCACCAGAAAGCGTGTAATCGATGCTTGATCTTACGACATCCGCGCCGGTTCCACCATCGACTGAGTCGTTGGGACTATCTACGACAATTGTGTCATTTCCATCTCCTCCGATGAGTGTGTCGTTCCCGGCACCACCATCAAGGCTGTCATTGCCGCCACGACCATTCAGTGTGTTGTTGTCGGCATTTCCAACCAGGGTGTTGTTATTGTCATCACCCGTCGCGCTACCGATTGCAGGAGCGAAAATAAGCCACTCAATCCCACTGTTGGGAGCCAGCACATAACCATTGACCGTTGCATAAACACTGTCACTGTCTGTAGCACCTACACCATTATCAAAAACAACGTCCCCTAGGTCATCAACAAAATAGTAGTCACTCCCCCCACCGCCGAGCATGCTATCCGCACCCAAGCTTCCGTTCAGGGTGTTTCCAAATGCGTTGCCGATTAATGTATTATTTAAGGAGTTTCCTGTTCCAGATACTATTGTGTTCGCACTACCCCAAATCAACCACTCCGCTCCGCTTGTGTCTGCCAGCGTATAGCCATTGACATCGGCACGCACACTATCAGCCGCACCAAGGGTATCACTGACAATATCTCCAGGACTATCAACTATGTAGTAGTCATTTCCATCACCACCGAAAAGACTATCGACACCCGCTCCACCATCTAACGTGTCATTGCCACTTCCACCCAAAAGTGTGTTGGCATTTGAGTTACCAGTTCCGGAGGTAACAGTGCTTCCAAAAATAAGCCACTCGACATTACTGGCAGATTCTAAAGTATAAGCGTTAATATTTGAAAGCACGCTATCTGTGCCTAACCCTGCACTCAAAGAATCTAATAACGAATTAACTATCAAATAATCATTATTATCTCCACCTACAAGCGTGTCATTTCCATCCCCGCCATCCAGCGTGTTGTTTCCGTTGCGTCCAAAGAGACTATCGTTTCCAGCCCCACCCAGAAGCGAGTCGTCCGTCGTCAATCCTCCCACAATTGTGTTGTTGCTCGAATTGCCCACGCCAAGCGTCGCGGAAACCGAGTTCAATATCAACCACTCTACATTGTTTCCATCTGCCAGTGTATAGTTAACAGATGCAAAAACACTATCCGTTCCAACTCCGGTGTCATTCACCACATCACCGGCTTCCGTCACAATAAAATAATCGCTACCGGTTCCACCATCCAATGTATCCGCGCCAGCACCTCCGTTGAGCGTGTCGTTTCCGTCTCCTCCCACAAGGCTGTCATTCCCATCCCCGCCGATCAAACTATCGGCAACCGTTCCCCCAACCAATGTGTCGTTGCCTGCTCCGCCATCCAATGTGTTGGTTCCGTTATTGCCGAACAAACTATCGTTCCCCAAACCTCCAACCAATGAATCCCCGCCCGTTCCACCTACAATTGTGTTATCACTCGAATTACCAACTCCCACCGTTGCTGTAACAGAGTTCAGCACCAACCACTCCACACTGTTTCCATCTGCAAGCGTATAGTTTACAAGCGATTGAACACTGTCTGTTCCGTTCCCGCCATCTACCACATCGCCCGTATCGGCTACCACGATCACATCATTCCCTTCCCCGCCGCTGAATGTGTCTATCCCTGTGCCTCCCACGAGGCTGTCATTCCCATCCCCACCAATCAAACTATCGGTTCCGCTTCCAGATACCAATGTGTCGTTGTCTGCCCCTCCGTCCAGTGTGTTATTCCCAGCATTGCCGAACAAGCTATCTGCACCTGCATCGCCAAAGAGCGAATCATTCGTTCCCGCCTGACCAACAAGTGTGTTTGCTAATGCACTTCCCGCTCCAAGCGTTGCAGAACCACTCAAGATCAGCCATTCCATTCCGCTTCCCAGCGTGTAATCAAGAGATGACTGAACACTATCCGTTCCAGATAAATCACTAATAGCATCAAGATCTGAACTGATTATGTAATAATCATCCCCGGCCCCTCCATCCAAATTATCAACGCC